>JAGXFH010000067.1 GCA_024637315.1 Brevirhabdus sp. | reverse complement strand
CCAAAGGACAAAGCGTCCAGACGATCGCAGAAAAGAACGCCCTCTCGGTCAAGCGCATCCAGCAGATCATCGAGTTCGCCTTCCTCGGGCCGGACGCCGTCAGGCAAATCATCGAGGGGCGACAGCCATCTTTCCTGACCGCAGACTGGTGTCTCAAGCACGAGATCCCGGCTGACTGGGCCGCGCAGCAGACGCTCTTCCTCACGGCCTGACGAGATCCGTCCCCAAACTGGAAATACGAAAACCGCGAACAGAGACGCTTCGCGATTTTGCGCTGTTTCTGCGCGGAGCTTTCGGTCTCACACTACCACTTCAGTAGGCAAGCCGCGGATAACACGCGACAATACCGTGCTCATGCAGAAAGTCTCGAAAATGGCGGGGTGAGTGGCAGCCCGTAGGGGAATCGAACCCCTCTTTCCAGGTTGAAAACCTGGCGTCCTAACCGATAGACGAACGGGCCACGGCGTGATGTGCGCCGTATCTAGGCAAAGCCGGGGCCAAGGGCAAGCGAATATTTTCGTACTTTGACGCGGAATTTCACGCTGCCGCGGCGGCGTCTTCCAATCGCAGTTGCACACGTTTGCGACCGCCCCAGATGTTCATTTCCAACCGACCGGCAAGGTGAAACCGTTTGCCGCCATGAGTGTCGAGGGCAGGGCCAAGCGGACTGTCGAAGGCGCCAAAGGCAATCGCGTCGATTGTCGGTCCGGTTCCATCGCTGAAGCTGATCTTGAGATGCGCATCGCCGACCCGCTTGGCGAAGCGGATGATCTGATCGGGAAAGACGAAGCGCGGCGCGGGCGCGCCAGCGCCGAACGGCCCGGCGGCTTCGATCTGGTCGACCAGTTCGACGGTCGCGGCCTGGGGCATCAGAATGCCGTCCAGGGCGAGGTCCTTTGGTCCCAGATCGCTCGCGCCCTGTTTGGCCAGAAGCTCTGCAAGGCGCGTCATCGCGGGTTCCAACTGCTCGGTCGCCACGGTCAGGCCCGCCGCCATCCGGTGGCCGCCGCCCTTGATCAGCAACCCCTCGGCCGCCAGCCGCTGGATCGCCGCGCCAAGATCGATGCCGGAGACCGAGCGGCCAGACCCCTTGCCCTCGGGCCCGTCCAGCCCGATCACGATGGCGGGTCGGTTGGTTGCCTCTTTCAGTCGCGAGGCGACGATGCCGACGACGCCCGGATGCCAGCCTTCGCCTGCCGCCCAGACCAGCGGCGCGTCAAGTCCGCGTGCTTCGGCCTGCGCCAGCGCGGCCTCGCGGACGGCAGACTCGATCTCTCGCCGTTCGGTGTTCAGCTGGTCCAGGCGCTCGGCGATCGACGCGGCCTCTGACGGGTCGGTGCACGACAGCAGCCGCGCGCCGAGATCGGCCTTGCCGATCCTGCCGCCGGCATTGACGCGGGGGCCCAGGACGAAGCCGAGATGGTAGGGTGCCGGCGCGGTATCGAGCCGCGCCACATCCGACAGCGCCACAAGGCCAGGGCGCCGCCGCATCGCCATCACCTTGAGGCCCTGCCGCACGAAGGCGCGGTTCACGCCGCGCAGCGGGGCGACATCGGCGACGGTCGCCAGCGCCACCAGATCGAGAAACCCCATCAGGTCGGGGCCGCTCTTGTCGGCGGCACGCAATTGCCGGTTCGCCTCGACAAGAAACAGGAACACGACGCCGGCGGCGCAGAGATCGCCCAGGGCACCGTCTTCGTCCTGCCGGTTCGGATTGACCACGGCCAGTGCCGGAGGCAGCGTCTCGCCGCCGAGATGGTGATCGAGGATGATCACGTCCGCGCCTTCCGCCGCCGCGACGGGACCATGCGAGAGTGTTCCGCAATCGACGCAGATGATCAGACCGTGATGCGATGCCAACTCTGCCATTGCCTGATCGTTCGGGCCGTAGCCCTCGTCGATCCGGTCGGGAACATAGAGGGTCGCGGCATGCCCCATCTCGCGCAGCCAAGTCAGGATCAAGGCGGCGGAGGCACCACCATCGACGTCATAGTCGGCGAAAACCGCGATCTTTTCCCCAGCGGCAAGCGCCGCCAGGAACCGCTCGGCGGCTGCGCCCATATCCCGCAGAGACAGTGGATCGGGCAGCAGGTCGCGCAGCGCGGGAGAGAGGTAACGCTCGGCCTCGTTGGCAAGCACGCCCTGGCGCACCAATGTCCGGCAGACCGGACCCGGCAGGGCGGTCGCTTGCTGCATTGCCTCGGCCAACCGATCTTCCTCGGCGCCCGGACCAATCCAGCGCCGTCCGGTCAGCGATGTTTCCACACCGAGATAGGCGACCTTGGCTGTCATGCAGTCGCTATCGCGGGTTGCGGTAGATCATCCTGCGGACCGAGCCGGTCTTGGACCGCATCAGGATCGTTTCGGTTTCCAGATAGCCGGGTTCGCGCTTGATCCCCGACAGGATCGAGCCGTCGGTGACGCCGGTGGCGGCGAAGATCACGTCCTGCGTTACCATGTCGTCGCGGGCATAGATGCGGTCGAGATCCTCGATCCCGGCCTTGGCTGCGCGGGCCTTCTCGTCGCCGTTGCGAAACAGAAGCCGTCCCCACATCTGCCCCCCCATGCATTTCAGCGCGGCGGCTGCCAGAACGCCTTCGGGTGCGCCGCCCGAGCCCATATACATGTCGATCCCAGTGCGTTCGGCCTCGGCGCAGTGGATCACGCCGGCCACGTCGCCATCGGTGATCAGCCGGATCGCCGCTCCGGTAGAGCGCACTTCGGCAATCAGATCCTCGTGTCGCGGGCGTTCCAGGATACAAACGGTGATATCGCGATCTTCGCACCCGCGCGCCTTGGCAAGCCGCTTTACCCGTTCGGCCGGGGCCATTTCCAGAGAGATGACATCCTTGGGATATCCAGGGCCGATCGCGAGCTTGTCCATATAGACATCGGGTGCATGCAGCAGCGTCTGCCGCGGCGCCATCGCGATGACGGTCAGCGCGTTCGGCATGTCCTTGGCGGTCAAGGTCGTGCCTTCCAACGGGTCCAGTGCGATATCCACGGCCGGGCCGTTGCCGGTGCCGACCTCCTCGCCGATGTAGAGCATCGGCGCCTCATCCCGTTCACCTTCACCGATGACAACAACACCTTGAATATCAAGCATATTCAATTGTTCTCTCATGGCGTTCACCGCGGCCTGGTCGGCGGCCTTTTCATCGCCGCGCCCGACCAGGCGGGCGGATGCCATCGCGGCAGCCTCTGACACCCGGGCAAGGCCGAGTGACAGCATCCGATCGTAAAATTCTACGGAATTGGTCATCATCTGATCCTGAACTGAAATCGCTTTTCCAACACCTAGCCCGGCGTGGCGCGGTGGCACAAGTGTTCAGACCACCTCGATCCGTATTGCGAACGGTTCTCCGACCAGCACCGAGGTGCCGGCCATCCCGGCGATTGCGGTCTCAAGTGCGGCGCGGCTGGTCTTGTGGGTGACGATCAGAACCGGGGCGGTGGGGTCGGTATGGCCGTATTGCCGCATCCGGTCGATGGAAATCCCCGCATCGCCCAGAACAGATGCGATCTTGGCCAGCGCGCCGGGCTTGTCCTGCAGCTTGATACGCAGGTAGTAGGGCGCGGGAATGCTGGCCTTTGCGGATTTGGCCTTGGCCAGCCCAGAGGCGGGCTGGCCGAAAGTCGCCAGCCGGATGCCGCGGGCGATATCCATCACATCGGCCATCACTGCGCTGGCCGTCGGGCCTTCGCCGGCGCCGGCGCCGCGCAGCACGATCTGACCGACGGCATCGCCTTCGAGCACGACCATGTTGGTTGCGTTTTCCAGCTGCCCAAGCGGGCTGTTGTCGGGGACAAGGCAGGGCGACATGCGCTGCTCGAGACCGCGGCCGGTCATCTGCGCAACGCCCAGAAGCTTGATGCGAAAGCCCATATCGGCGGCCAGTTCGATATCTTCGATGGTGATCCGCTCGATGCCTTCAAGCTCCATCTTGTCGAAGGCCACTTCCGTGCCGAAGGCGATCGCGGCCAGAAGCGCCAGCTTGTGGCCGGCATCAATGCCTCCGACATCAAGCGTCGGGTCGGATTCGAGATAGCCGAGCCTGGCGGCCTCGTCGAAGACTTCCTCGTAGGTCAGGCCGTCATGCTGCATCTTCGTCAGGATGAAATTGCAGGTGCCGTTCATCACGCCCATGACGCGGCTGATCTCGTTACCCGCCAGCCCTTCCGTCAGGGCCTTGACGACCGGGATGCCACCCGCCACCGCGGCCTCGAACCGGATGACGCGGCCAGCCTTTTCGGCGGCCAGTGCGAGCGCATGACCATGATGGGCAAGCATTGCCTTGTTGGCGGTGACAACGTCCTTGCCGGCAGCTATTGCGGCTTCGGTCGCGGCCTTGGCGGGGCCATCCGCGCCGCCCATGAGTTCGACGAAGACGTCGATATCGTCGCGCCTGGCCAGCATGACGGGGTCATCCTCCCACGCATAGGCGTCAAGCCGGATTCCGCGATCCTTGTCACGCGAGCGGGCCGAGATGGCAGAGATCACCACGGGTCGACCGGTCCGGGCTTGCAGTAACTTCGCCTGCCGCTGGACGATCTTGACGACGCCAGTTCCAACCGTACCCAGACCGGCAATTCCCAAGCGTAATGGATCTGGCATGTCGGCGTCTCCGTTCGGAAAATTCCGCAACCTGTTATCGGCTAAACCGGTGGACTGCAACGCCGGCCCGCATCATTGCGTCAGCCGCTCGAAGCCGGCCTTCATGCGGTCCTGCGAGTCGCTGTCGATGATGTCGGTCCTGCGCAGCAACTGGGCCCGCGCCTGAAGCAACCGGGCACGGATCCGCAAAGCCTCGATTTCGGCCGCCTGATCCTGTCTGGCGGAGTCGTCTGCCCGCGCCAGCAACTGGTCGACCGGCGCAAGATCGGGATAGCCCGATTGCCGGGCCCGGTCCGAGATCGCTTCATCAAGCTGCGGGAACTGTTCGCAGGCCGCCAGCAGCGCCAGACACAGAGATAAACGGAAACGCGGCATCGGCACCTCGGGTGAACTGGGTTCGTTCATACGTCCTGATCAGGGGGACGGGCAAGCAAACCCTTTGAAATGAACGCCTGTTCAGATATGCAACATGCATGGCGCGCAAGACAGGGTCACATTCCGACATCACCGGGCCGCTGGTCCGGGAGGCCGCGCAAAGGCTGTTTGCGCGGTATGGCTACGCCGCAGTGTCGATGCGCCAGATCGCGGCAGAAGTCGGGGTGCAGGCCGGTGCGCTTTATCTTTATACGCCAGACAAGCAGACGCTGCTGTTCAACCTGATGAAAACGCACCTCGAAGAACTGCATTCGGCCTGGGCCGCCGAACCCAAGGGCGAAACCCCGCAGGACCGTCTCGAGGTGTTCAGCCGGTTCCACATCCGGTTCCACCTTGACCGCCCCGAAGAGGTGTTCATCGCCTATATGGAACTGCGCAACCTGGAGCCCGAGAATTTCGCCGTGATCGAAAGCCTGCGACGAGCCTATGAGGCTGAACTGGAATCGATCCTGTCGGATGGTCATACCGCCGAGGAGTTTCGCGCGCCCGATATCAGGCTTGCAACCATGGCGATAATCGCGATGCTCACCGGCGTGAACACCTGGTATCGAGAGGGCGGACGCCTGTCGCGCGACCGGGTGGAACGGATCTATTGTGATATGGTCCGCCGCGCCGCCGGGGCCTGACCGGCATCGCGCGGGTCGCCAAGGGAGAATACCGGATGGACGACATGGTTGCGCGGATATCGCCGTCACCGTTTAGACGCGCATTGGCCATCGGCATTCTGCTGACGCTTGGCGGGCTGCTGATCTACCTGGCAATGGTGCGGCCGCCCGGCGCGCTGATCTGGCAGGCCTTCTTGCTGGTGACGGGCGGATTGGTGCTGTACCTCGCCGATCAGGTTCGTCGGGCGACGGCGCTGACGATCGAATTTTCCGATGGCCGGATCACGGATTCCGCCGGGCGCGAGCTTTGCCGGCTGGACGAAATCCAGTCGATCGAGCGTGGCGCCTTTGCCTTCAAGCCGTCAAACGGCTTCTTGATCCACCTGAAAAGCCGAAAGCCCCGGGTTTGGGCGCCGGGGCTTTGGTGGCGAACCGGTCGCCGGATCGGGGTAGGGGGGGTGACGCCAGCCTCTCAGGCCAAGTTCATGTCCGACATGATCGCCTATCGGCTGCGAGAGCCGGAGCCGGACTAGGTGTCATCCTCAGAGCCGTCCTCGTGCCCGCCGCCGTCGCTTGGATCATAATTCGGATCCCAGATGATCTGCGGCGCGAAGCGCGGCCGGGTCACGACATGGCTGACCAGATTCCGCTCGGGGAACGAGATCAGGGATTTTGCGAAAGGCGGCTTGTAGTTCAGCGAGGTTTCGATCAGGACGAGACGGTCACTTTGCGCCAGAAGCGGGATCTTGTCCTGATAGAAGTCGAAGTCGACATCTGTCAGGTTCCGCGCGCCGTTCACTCCGTGCGACCAGTCGAAGCTGAGAACCCGCGTCGCTTCGTCGGTGCAGTTGCTCGCACATTGAAGCTGGCTGACGCGGATCCACGAATCTTCTGCATCGGCCAGTGTCATGAACCGGTAGACCTTGTACAGGCCAGTCATGTAATTGGCATCCACGGCCTGGGTTTCCCGAGACAGCATGTCACTGATCGTGTAATTGGCGCGGTAGGTCGCGTTCTGCGCCTTGTAGGCGTCGAAGAACGTATACGTGCCGGTGGCCGCCCAGAGCAGCATCGGGAAAGCGAAGACTGCTTCGACAGACATGCTTCCGCGCTGTCCGGATCTGAACTTTCTGCAGCGTTCCAGGATAAGTCCGAGCATTTTCATATCCTCAAGGTTCGTTGACATAGGCTGACGTGGTGACTAACGCGTAAGCCCCGGAATTATCCAGCTTGATCGACGCGGCAAGGCCGGTCGTCGGAAAGAACGGATCGAAAACGGCGCAGACCCGCACCAGCATCATCTCGTTGCTGGCACCGGTTACGAAATCAAGCACCGGTTGCACCTCTTCGGTACGGTCGACACAGGTCGCGGAATGGGTCAGCGGTTCCCATGTGGTCTTCGAGATCGGTCGCAATTCGACCAGGACTGCGTTGTTGCAATCGGGTATGATCACCGATTGCTCGCAAATCTCATCCTTCAGCCCGTCATGGGTCATCGGATCCAGTGTGCCCAGCCGCAATTCCCGCATTGCGACATCGACGCCACGATCCAGCATGACGCCGCGGGTCAGCAGCAGGCCGGTTTCGAACACAACCAGGAACAGGGTCATGAAGGCGGGGAACAGCAGCACGAATTCAATCGTCGCGTTGCCGTCCTCGCGCCGCCACCTGCGCTGCAGGCGGCGGGGAAGTGAGGGAAGCCGGATCAATTCGTCAGCCTCAGCTGATGAATCTCGCGGGCGATCGAGGTGAACGCGTTCGAGATATCCAGGCCGTCGACATCGAAGTGATGCGAATCCGAGCTGGCGCAGTCCTGCATGATCGCCGAGGAAGCGCTGCTGGTCTCGAACCCGATCGTGAAGATCTCGATATTCACGCCGGGCGCCTTCGCCGCATCGCAAATCGCATCCAGCCGTGCGTTCTTGGTGGTATAGCCCCATTCATACATCGGATCCGGAAGGAACCAGTACTCCTCTTCGTAGAAATCGACGTTGTAGAGGTTCCAGAATTCCGGATAGCTCAACTGGGTGGCATTCGAGCCGCCATCCGGTTCACTGTGCCAAGAATTGTCGCGCTGCCACCAGTACTTGTACCACCCGCTCTTGTTCTCGTCGTAGGCCGACGTATAGTCTTGGGTCGGATGTTTCCAGATCGGCGACATCCCACTGCGGAATTCCGGTTTCAGCATGTGCTGCGTGGTGTTTTCGCCGTCCGTCATCAGCACCACAACCTTCTGCATGCTGCGGGCGTTGAAGGCATAGGGGCGTTCTTCGAATGCCGGCGTGATCATCGGCGAAGCGCCGGAGGACAGGTTCTGCACCACCGGCCTGAAAGCCGGATCGAGCATCGCGACACCCCATTTCATGCCCAGGTCGATCGAGGTATTGCCACCGGCGGTCAGGTTTCCGATCGCCGTCTGCAGAGCCGAGTAGGAGTTCCCGAACGGGATGATCTTTCTGTCGGAATAGGGCTTGCAGGTCCGATCGTCGTCCCTGGCGGCATCAGTGCTCGTGCTGTTCCTGTAGTTCCGCCACGGGTCTATATCGCCCGAGCGATTCAACGTTGCCGCAAGCGAAATCGACGTTGAATTAAAGTCGGACGCGTTGAAGTCCACACAGCTGGAATAAGTGTGTTCATTCGTGACGTTGAATTGCTGCAACAGCGTTTCGCCGACCACGACCTGCTCGGAATAGGGGATTACCGAAATCGACACCGTGTCAGGATCGACGGTGCAGACTTCGGTTCCCGAAGAGTCGTCCGGGTTGCATTGCATCAGATAAGCGAAATACTGAGCGGCATCGATCAGATCGTCTATCTTGCGATCGCCGCTGCTTGAAGAATACCAGTTCATCGAACCGGAGATGTCGAGCACCAGCGAAATCTCGATGTTCGACAGGCTTTCCTCGGCTTGGCCGGCGGCCGGGGCAGCCAGGCTGTTGATCCCGAGGAGCTTCATGAAGTAGGTGTCCATGCTCATGAAGGCCTTGGCGTAGACCGTCTTGGAATTGTCGCCGGGTGTCACGATCACGTCGTCGGCCTTGATGTAGGCGCCCAGGCCGGCCTTCTCGAAATAGTCCAGCACGACCTCTTTCGAGTCGAGCGTCTGTTCCAGACTGGCGCCGGCAAGAACCGCGCGGTCAAGCGTGCTTTGCAGTCGAGACCGTTCGGTTTCGACTCGCATCAGGTCAACGGCCATGCCCGAGATCATCAGCATCATGATCAAGAGGAAAAGCGAGAAGATCAGGATCGAGCCGTCTTCCTCACGCTTGAACCGTCGCAAAAGGCTTTTGCGCGCCTTACGTGATGCGGCAGCACACACTGAAATTCCCAAACCATCGTCAACATGCAATCTCATGCTGCAACCTTTCCTAGCACCACCTCGGAGGTGCCCCCTGACGCAAACGGCAGATATTTTGCGCCTCTGACATTTATGCTTGGACTTGTGGCAAGAATTGGGCGAAGTGCGAAGAAAATCGCGAATTTCAGGCCTGTTTCAAAGGCAATTTTCGGGACTTCCCGTGATTGTTGCCCGATTCGGAACAACACCCCCAGCAAGGCATTTGTCGTCGTGCCGTCAAGGGCCAGGTCCGGATATTGGTTGTCTGTTAAGTGAGTCTGGGGTCTAACTGAGGCACGGCACCAGCCGTCATGCGCAAGCAACCGGAGTATCCGATGTCAACAACCACAGCAGAACCAAGTTTCCGCCAGTCAGTAGACCTGATGTTCAACCGGGCCGTGGCATTGATGGATCTGCCGCCGGGTCTGGAAGAGAAGATCAGGGTTTGCAACGCGACTTATACCGTCCGGTTCGGCGTGCGTTTGCGGGGGCAGATTCAGACCTTTACCGGATACCGGTCCGTTCATTCCGAGCATATGGAGCCGGTCAAGGGCGGCATCCGCTACTCGCTGGGGGTCAACCAGGACGAGGTCGAGGCGCTTGCGGCGCTGATGACGTACAAATGCGCCCTGGTCGAGACGCCGTTCGGCGGGTCGAAAGGCGGGCTCTGCATCGACCCCCGGCAGTATGACGAGCACGAACTGGAACTGATCACGCGCCGCTTCGCCTACGAGTTGGCCAAGCGCGACCTGATCCATCCCTCGCAGAACGTTCCTGCCCCCGACATGGGAACCGGCGAGCGCGAGATGGCGTGGATCGCGGACCAATACGCCCGGATGAACACGACCGACATCAATTCTCGGGCTTGCGTCACCGGCAAACCGCTGAATGCAGGTGGCATCGCGGGCCGGGTCGAGGCGACCGGGCGCGGCGTTGAGTATGCCCTGCAGGAATTTTTTCGCCACCCCGAGGATGTTGCCGCTGCCAAGTTGTCAGGTGGTCTGGAAGGCAAGCGCATCGTCGTGCAGGGTCTTGGCAATGTGGGGTATCACGCCGCCAAGTTCCTGTCCGAGGACGATGGCTGCCTGATCACCGGTATCATCGAGCGCGATGGCGCACTGGTGCATGAGAAGGGCCTGGATGTCGAGGCGGTCCACCGCTGGATCAGTTCCCACGGCGGGGTTTCGGGCTTTGCCGACGGTAAGTACATCAAGGACGGCGGCAAGGTGCTGGAGATGGAATGCGACATTCTGATCCCGGCAGCGCTTGAGGGTGTCATCAACATGTCGAATGCGGCCGAGGTCAAGGCGCCGCTGATCGTCGAGGCCGCGAACGGTCCGATCACGGCTGGCGCCGACGAGATCCTGCGCGAGAAGGGAACGGTGATCATTCCGGACATGTACGCCAATGCCGGCGGTGTGACCGTTTCGTACTTCGAATGGGTCAAGAATCTTTCGCATATTCGCTTCGGTCGGATGCAGCGCCGGTCGGAAGAAGCCGCTCATGTCCTGCTGATCCAGGAACTGGAACGACTGTCGGCCGACAAGGAACTGGGCTGGGAACTGTCAAAGGGCTTCAAGGAGAAATACATGAAGGGTGCCGGAGAGTTGGAACTGGTCCGCTCCGGCCTCGACGACACGATGCGGACGGCCTACCAGTCGATGCGCGAGGTCTGGCATGGCCGCGACGATGTCCACGACCTGCGGGTCGCCGCCTATCTTGTTGCGATCGGTCGGGTAGCGGCCAGCTACCGCGCCAAGGGTCTGTAGGTGCGTCGCAGACAGGCCAACCGATGTCGGGTCCGGACGCGGAAAACCCCGTGACCCATTGAAGTATCTCTCGGGACTTGGTTTTGTAGCCGCGCCCCGAGGAGAACGGTCCATGCACTATTCGGCATTCAAGATATTGACGGAAGGCCTGAGCGGCAACCGGGGCTGGAAACCGCATTGGCGCGATCCGGAACCGAAATCCGAATATGATGCGGTGATTATCGGTGGCGGCGGGCACGGGCTGTCCACGGCTTACTATCTGGCCAAGAACCACGGCATGACCAACATCGCCGTGCTGGAAAAGGGCTACATTGGCGGCGGCAATGTCGGCCGCAATACTACGATCGTACGCGCCAATTACTTCTTGCCGGGAAACTCGGAATTCTACAGCCACTCGCTGAAGCTCTGGGAGGGGCTGGAGCAGGATCTGAACTACAACGTCATGCACTCGCAGCGGGGCCTCATCAACCTGTTCCACTCCGACGGCCAGCGGGATGCCTTCGCCCGGCGTGGCAATGCAATGATCAATCAGGGTGACGATGCGGTGTTACTGGACCGGGACGGGGTGCGCAGGCATCTGCCCTATCTCGATTACGAGAACATCCGATTTCCGATCTATGGCGGGCTGCTGCACCCCCGCGGCGGTACCGCCCGGCACGACGCGGTCGCCTGGGGCTATGCGCGTGGCGCTGACCAGCGCGGCGTCGATCTGATCCAGAACTGCGAAGTGACGGGCATCGACATCGAGAACGGCAAGGTGCGCGGTGTGCAGACGACCCGCGGCGCGATCCGGGCGAAAAAAGTCGGCATCGTGGTCGCCGGTCGGTCGGGGCAGGTCGCGGCGATGGCCGGTATGCGTCTGCCGATCGAGAGCCATGTGCTTCAGGCTTTCGTCACCGAGGGGCTGAAGCCCTGCATCGACCATGTCGTCAGCTTCGGCATGGGGCACTTCTATATCAGCCAGTCCGACAAGGGCGGCCTTGTCTTCGGCGGCGATCTGGATTTCTACGCGTCTTACGCGCAGCGCGGCAATCTGCCGATGAAGGAACACGTTATGGAGGCCGCAATGACCTTGATGCCGATGATCGGCAAGGCCCGCGTGCTGCGCAGTTGGGGTGGGATCATGGACATGACGCCGGACGGCTCGCCGATCATCGACAAGACCGATACCGACGGACTCTTCATCGATTGCGGCTGGTGCTATGGAGGCTTCAAGGCGGTTCCGGGGTCCGGCTACTCGTTCGCGCATCTGATGGCGACCGGAAATCACCACGAAGCGGCCGCCCGCTATCGGCTGGACCGGTTCCGCACCGGGCGCGGACTGATGGACGAAGAAGGCACCGGCAGTCAGCACAACCTGCATTAGGGGGATGAAATGAGATTGACCTGCCCCCTTTGCGGGGAACGCGACATTCGGGAATTCAGCTATCGCGGTGCTGCCGTGGCGCTGGACCGGCCCGCGCCGGACGCAGGTGAGGCGGCCTGGGACGACTACGTGCATCTGCGCGAAAACCCGGCCGGCGAGAGCCGTGACCTTTGGCATCATGAAAGCGGCTGCTCGGCCTGGCTTGTAGTGACCCGCAATACCGTGACCCATGCGGTGCTGAAATGCGAACTGGCCGCCGACGTGAAAGGGGCCGCGCGATGAGGATCAAGGGCAAGGGCATCGCGGCGCTGACCAACCCGGTCAAGTTCAGCTTCGACGGGCAAAGCTATTCCGGTTTCGAAAGCGACACGCTGGCCTCGGCGCTTCTGGCCAACGATGTCCAACTGGTCGGACGCAGTTTCAAGTACCACCGTCCGCGCGGTATCCTGACGGCAGGGTCCGAAGAGCCGAATGCGCTGGTAACGACCGGAAGGGGCGCCGCCCGGACGCCGAACGTCCGCGCCACGATGCAAGAGGTCTTCGACGGGCTAGAGGCGCACAGCCAGAACAACTGGCCGTCCCTCAGAACCGATGTGATGGGGGTAAACGACCTGCTGTCGCCATTCCTTTCGGCGGGGTTCTACTACAAGACCTTCATGTGGCCCAAGTCGTTCTGGGAAAAGCTCTACGAGCCGATCATCCGCCATGCCGCCGGGCTGGGCGCGCTGTCAGGCCAGCACGATACCGGCCGCTACGACAAGGCCTACGGCTTTTGCGATCTTCTGGTCATCGGCGCTGGTCCTGCCGGTCTGATCGCGGCGCTGACAGCGGGCCGGGCCGGAGCAGATGTGATCCTGGCCGACGAAAATCCCTGGCTGGGTGGCAGGTTGCGCGCCGAAGTCGAGGAAGTTGGCGGAATGTCCGGGACGGACTGGGTGGCAGAGGTGGCCGCCGAACTCTCGACCCTGCCGAATGTCCGGATCATAACCCGCACCACGGTGACCGGCGTCTACGATCAAGGGACCTATGGCGCGTTGGAGCGGGTCGGATTGCACCGCGCCACCTCTGGCGACGCACCATTGGAAACCTTCTGGCGGATCGTGGCAAAGCGGGCGCTGCTTTGCTCTGGCGCGTTGGAACGCCCGATCGCGTTCCGCAACAACGACCGCCCCGGCATCATGACGGCAGGCGCCGTGCGTGCCTATCTCAATCACTGGGGGGTGGCGACGGGTCAGCGCGTCGCGGTCTTTTGCAACAACGACGACGCCCACCGCACTGCCCGTGACCTTGCAGAGGCAGGGGTCGAGGTCGCGGCCCTGATCGATACCCGACCCGACGCGCAAGCCTCGGGCGATTTTCCGGTCTTCACCGGGGCCGAGGTCGTCAATACTGGCGGTCGTCTCGGCCTCAGTCAGATTACCATCCGCCATCAGGGCGCGACGCAGCGCATCGACGCCGACTGTCTGGCCGTCTCGGGCGGCTGGAACCCGTCGCTGCACCTGACCTGCCACATGAATGGCCGCCCGACCTGGAACGACAGCATCGCGGCCTTCGTGCCGCAACCCGGTGCCGCACCCGGGCTGGATGCGGCAGGCGCGGCGCTTGGCACGTTTTCGACGAAAGGCGCTTTGAAATCAGGATTTTACCGGGCGAAGCTCGCTCTGGATGATCTCGGCCTGAAAGTCCCCGAGGTGCCAATCCCGACGTCCGATGACAGCGCCTATGTGCTGACTCCGCATTGGACGGTGCCGGGCAAGGGCCGCGCATGGCTCGATTTTCAAAACGATGTGACGGTCAAGGACGTCAAGCTGGCAGCGCAGGAAAACTTCCGTTCGGTCGAGCATATGAAGCGCTACACGACCCAAGGCATGGCGACCGACCAGGGCAAGAACTCGAACGTCTCCGCGCTGGCGGTGCTTGCCGATGCCACCGGCCGCTCGATCGCGGAAACCGGCACCACCACGTTCCGCCCTCCCTATACGCCGGTTTCCATCGCCGCGATGGGGGCGGGCGCCCATGGCCACGGCTTCGCGCCGGAACGCTTCACCACCTCGCACGCGGTCTCCGTCGAACGTGCCGCCCCGATGATCGAGGCGGGGCTGTGGTTCCGCCCCTCCTACTTTCCGCGGCCCGGTGAAACCACCTGGCGGCAATCCTGCGACCGCGAGGTCAACATGGTTCGCACCGCGGTCGGTATCTGCGATGTCTCGACCCTCGGCAAGATCGATATCCAGGGCAGGAACGCCGCGGAGTTCCTTGATTTCGTTTATATAAACACGTTCTCTACTCTCAAGGAAGGGCGTGTGCGCTACGGGCTGATGTTGCGCGAGGACGGCCATGTCATGGATGACGGCACGACCGCGCGCCTCGGTCAGAACCACTACGTCATGACCACCACCACCGCGGCGGCCGGAGCTGTCATGAAGCATCTTGAATTCGTCCATCAATGCCTTCGGCCCGATTGGGATCTGCAGATGATCTCGGTCACCGAGCAATGGGCGCAATTCGCCGTTGCCGGGCCGCGGTCGCGTGAGGTGTTGAACGCGGTGCTGGATGCGCCGATCGATGATCAGGGCTTTGCGTTCATGGCCTGCGGCGAGGTCGGCGTGATGGGCACCCGGGGGCGTCTTTTCCGCATCTCGTTTTCAGGCGAACATGCCTACGAGGTCGCGGTTCCGGCGCGCTACGGCGACAGCCTGTTCCGGCTTCTTGTCACCCATGCCGAGGCGATGGGTGGAGGAGCTTACGGCATGGAGGCGCTGAACGTGCTCAGGATCGAGAAGGGCCATATCACGCATGCCGAAATCCACGGCCGCACCACCGCATTCGATATCGGCTTTGCCCGCATGGTGTCGGCCAAGAAGGATTGCATCGGTCAGACCATGGCCGCACGCCCCGGCCTGACCGGACCGGAGCGCGAACAACTGGTCGGTCTGCGCCCTGTCGGCGTGGTCAAGCAACTGACAGCGGGGGCACACCTGTTCAACGCCGATGCCGAAGCGGTGCGCGTCAACGATCAGGGCTACGTCACATCCGTTGGCTATTCGCCGACGCTGGGGCATTTCCTGGGGCTTGGTTTCCTCAAGAACGGTCGCGCGCGGCATGGCGAAACCATCCGCATGGTCGATCATCTGCGCGGGCTGGATGTCATCTGCGAGGTGACTGATCCGGTCAGCGTCGATCCCGAGGGAGGACGGCTTCGTGGCTAAGCTGATTGCGAAAAAACCCTGCGAGGGATTGCTGCCGATTGCCGCTGGCGATTGCAGCCTGACTGAGGTGACACCAGAGGCGATCACCTCGATCGCGCCAGCCAAGGGAAAAGAGAAATCCGTCTCTGACGCGCTGAAAAAAGCGCATGGCATGGTCTTTCCGGCGCCAAACCGGGCGACCGGGAAAGAGGGCAGCAGGCTGATCTGGACCGGCCGAGGGCAGGCGTTCCTGGTCGGCCCGATGCCCAAGGCGATTGCTGGCGCCGCGATGACCGACCAGTCCGATGCCTGGGCCGTGCTGCGACTGGAGGGGGCAACGGCAGAGGATGTTCTGGCGCGGCTGGTGCCCGTCGATCTGCGCGCGGCCACTTTCAAGCGCGGGCACACGGCGCGGACGATGCTGTTCCACATGTCCTGCTCGATCACGCGTATCGGTGCGACCGCCTTCGACATCATGGTATTCCGCTCGATGGCGAACACCGCCGTGCATGAACTATCCACAGCAATGAAGAGCGTGGCGGCGCAAGCCCGCTAGACACTTTCCGGTTCAGCACCGATATTGAGGGCATGAGTCTGCCTCCCGGTTTTCTTGACGAATTGCGCACCCGAACCAGCCTCTCGCAGGTTGTCGGGCGCAAGGTCATGTGGGACCAGCGAAAATCCAATCAGGGCAAGGGCGACATGTGGGCGCCATGCCCATTCCATCAGGAAAAGACCGCGTCGTTCCATGTCGATGATCGGCAGGGTTTCTATTACTGCTTCGGCTGTCACGCCAAGGGTGACGCGATTTCCTTCGTCCGAGAGACCGAGAACGTGGGCTTCATGGAGGCCATCGATATCCTTGCCCGCGAAGCCGGGATGCAGGTGCCGGCCCGCGATCCCAAAGCGCAGGAGAAGGCCGACCACCGGACCGAACTTGCCGATGTGATGGAACAGGCGGTGCAATTCTACCGGCTGCAACTCAAGACCGGCGCCGCATCCGATGCGCGCGATTACCTGGCCCGGCGGGGATTGTCGGACGCGACGCAGGCAAGGTTCGATATCGGCTTCGCTCCCGACAGCCGGCAGGTGCTCTGGTCGCATCTGACCGGCAAGGGGGTGGCACCCGAACTGATCATTGATGCCGGCCTTGCCGCCAGGCCCGACGACGGCGGCGTGCCTTATGACCGGTTTCGCGGCCGCATCGTCTTTCCGATCCGCAATCCGCGCGGGCGCTGCATCGCGCTTGGCGGACGGTCGATGGCGGCGGATGCAAGGGCGAAATATCTGAACTCGCCGGAGACCGAGCTTTTCGACAAGGGACGCAGCCTTTACAACCACGGCCCCGCGCGAGAGGCCGCCGGCAAGGGCCAGCCGTTGATCGTGGCCGAGGGCTACATGGATGTGATCGCGCTGGTCGACGCCGGCTTCGGCGCGACGGTGGCGCCGCTGGGAACCGCGATCACCGAGGATCAGTTGCGGCTGATGTGGCGGATCCACCCCGAACCGGTCATCGCGCTCGATGGCGACACGGCGGGTTTGCGCGCGGCGATGCGGGTCATCGATCTGGCGCTGCCGATGTTGGAGGCCGGGCAAAGCCTTCGCTTCGCGATCATGCCTGAAGGGCAGGACCCCGACGATCTGGTCCGCGCCCAAGGATCAGCGGCGATGCAGAAGCTGGTCGATCAGGCGTTGCCGATGGTCCAGCTTTTGTGGCGCAGGGAAACCGAAGGCAAGGTGTTTGACAGCCCCGAGCGGAAGGCAGCACTCGACAAGACCCTGCGCGCGGCATTGCAAAAGATCGCCGATCCCTCGATTCGCAATCATTACGGCGAAGCGATCAAGCAACTGCGCTGGCAGCTCTTTCGGACGGGCAACAGCCCCTCGGGGCAACCGCGCGCGGCGTTCCGGGCCGGCAGGGCCCTGACTGCGCACCCCATGCCCAGCACCAAATCCTCTTATCTTGCCGCCGCGACCGCCAGTGGCGCCGAAGAGCATTTGCGCGAAGCCGTCATTCTGGCGGCGCTGATCGTGAATCCCGGCATAATCACCCAATTCGAAAGCGCCCTGGAAGCGCTGGACCTGACATCGGCCGAGCATCGCACCCTGCGTGCCGCCATCCTGCGCCATGCCGAAGCGGACGATCCTCATGCGTCAATCAAAGCCGATGCCGGTGCCGAAACTCTTGAAAAGTTGATGTCCCTGAGCCATGTGCAAATCTCACCGGCGATCCGCAATCCGGGCAAGACCGAGGTTGCAGCGATGTGCGTCGCCCAGGAACTGGCCAAGCTGGCCGCCCGGCGCGGCGTGGAACGGGAAATTCTGGATGCGATGCAGGAAATGGGTGACATCGCCGACGAAGGCATTACATGGCGTCTGACGCAGGCTGCGGAAGCCCGTAACCGGGCAGAGCGCAGTCAGACGGAGGACAAGACACAATACGAGACCGGCGCGAACGGCGCCCGGATCAGCCGAGAGGAGCGCACCGCGCTGAACCAGCTTCTGGATCAGATCAATTTCGCGAAAGGCGCGCGGCGCTCGAAGGAGTGACCTTGGTAAACCAGGTCTTAAAGAAAACCGGGTAGACGGGTGTCCGAATCACTGATTCGGGTTTATTGATTCGGGCGGACGAATCGCGAATCACCTCGCCCTGCAAAGGAGTGCCGGATGGCTGCCAAAGACAACGACGATCAAAAGTCGCAGGATCAGGACGATGATGGCTCGATGGATGTAAGCCAAGCGGCGATCAAGAAGATGATCGCCGAGGCGCGCGAGCGGGGCTACATCACCTACGACCAACTTAACAACGTGCTGCCGCCGGATCAGGTTTCCTCGGAACAGATCGAGGACGTGATGTCGATGCTCTCGGAGATGGGCGTCAACGTGATCGAGGACGACGAGGCCGAAGAGGAAGATGCGAAGGGCGCCACCGACCTCGTCGAGGCGTCGACCTCAAGGGAAGTCGCCGTCGCCGCGACCGAGACCGAGAAGCTCGACCGGACCGACGATCCCGTCCGGATGTATCTGCGCGAGATGGGCTCGGTCGAACTGCTCAGCCGCGAGGGCGAGATCGCCATCGCCAAGCGCATCGAGGCTGGCCGCAACACAATGATCGCGGGCCTTTGCGAAAGCCCGCTGACGTTTCAGGCAATCACCATCTGGCGCGACGAACTTCTGAACGAAGACATCCTGTTGCGTGACGTCATTGATCTGGAAGCCACGTTCGGACGCGGCGAGGATGACGAAGTCGAGCCGGTGGTTGGCGGCGCCGATAGCGAGACCAAGTCGGAAGAGAAATCCGACGAACCCGAACTGGATGCCGATGGCAATCCGATTGCCACCGATGATGACGAGGACGAAGACGAGCAGGCCAATATGTCGCTCGCCGCGATGGAAGCCGCGCTCAAGCCGCGGGTTCTGGAAATGCTCGACGTGATCGCCCGCGATTACGTCCAGCTTTCCGAAATGCAGGATCTGCGGATGTCGGCGGCGCTGAACGAGGACGGCTCGTTCTCGGACAAGGCCGAGGCGAAGTACCAGAAACTGCGGTCCGAAGTCGTGGAACTGGTCAACGAACTGCACCTGCACAATGCCCGGATCGAGGCGCTGATCGACCAGCTTTACGGGATCAACCGACGGATCATGTCGATCGATTCGAACATGGTGAAACTGGCCGATCAGGCGCGGATCAACCGCCGTGAATTCATTGATGCCTATCGCGGCTACGAACTCGACCCCACCTGGCTGGAGCGGATGGCCGAAAAAGAAGGCCGCGCCTGGCAGGGCTTTATCGAGCGGTTCTCGGACAAGGTGGCCGAGTTGCGCGCCGAGATGGCACAGGTTGGGCAGTATGTCGGCGTCGACATCGGCGAATACCGCCGCATCGTCAATCAGGTACAGAAGGGCGAGAAGGAAGCCCGTCAGGCGAAGAAGGAAATGGTTGAAGCCAACCTTCGGCTGGTCATTTCCATCGCCAAGAAATACACCAACCGCGGCCTGCAATTCCTTGATCTTATTCAGGAAGGCAATATCGGCCTGATGAAGGCCGTCGACAAGTTTGAATATCGCCGCGGATACAAGTTCAGCACCTACGCGACCTGGTGGATCCGCCAGGCGATCACGCGCAGCATCGCCGATCAGGCGCGCACGATCCGCATCCCGGTCCACATGATCGAGACAATCAACAAGCTGGTGCGCACCGGACGCCAGATGCTGCACGAGATCGGCCGCGAACCGACGCCGGAAGAACTGGCCGAAAAGCTGCAGATGCCGCTGGAAAAGGTCCGCAAGGTGATGAAGATCGCCAAGGAACCGATTTCGCTGGAAACCCCGATCGGTGACGAGGAAGACAGTCAGCTTGGCGATTTCATCGAGGACAAGAACGCGATCCTGCCGCTTGATTCAGCGATTCAGGAGAACCTGAAAGAGACCACGACTCGGGTTCTGGCCTCGCTCACGCCACGCGAGGAACGGGTCCTGCGGATGCGCTTCGGCATCGGCATGAACACCGACCACACGCTTGAAGAGGTCGGCCAGCAGTTCAGCGTGACCCGCGAACGGATCCGGCAGATCGAGGCAAAGGCGCTGCGCAAGCTGAAGCATCCGAGCCGGTCAAGGAAGCTGCGCAGTTTCCTGGATCAGTAGGGCAGGAAAAGCGGAAATCTCGTCGAGCGGAGAAGTGGTTCATGGGCGATTCACCCGAGCAAGATCAGTCAGCGCGGATGACAGCGGACGAACTGCTGCCGTTGAACGCCTGGCTCGGCGATGAGGGTTTTCAGCCCGAGCATGTGACATTGACGATCTATCGCGACAATAACCTGGTGAAGATGGGGAGCACGCACCTGGTGGTGGGCTACGGCGATCGCGATGGAGAAACCCAGGGTTTTGTTGCGGAGTTTGATGGAAACACGCTCGTCAAGGCCCAAAAAATCCATCATGACGCCGCGCGGCATCACAAACATGTTGCACGATCCTGCGTCTATTCCGGCACGAGGCTGTACGAAGGGCTGGCTGCGAAATCCGACCAAACGAGCCCGGACATCAAGACCTAGCGAGCGGTCGCGCTTGCTGCGTCCCCGTTGGTGCGCCCGCGCAGATCACCGGCAGATCACCGCATGTGTCAATTTTCGCGGTTTTCCAGGCAGTTCCCTGATCCGCTCCTTGATAAGCCAAGGCCAGAACCTCGGGCGGCCCGACGCCACACCACCGGCTCGAATATCCCATGACGTCTGCGTTCGGGGTTCCGCGCAATGGGGCGCCGAGGCGCCGCACCCGAATGGCATTAACCAAGATACCTGTTGAACCACCCGATCGTCCGATCCCAGGCGAGCGTCGCTGCGGCTTCATCATAACGCGGCGTCGAGTCGTTGTGAAACCCGTGGTTCACGCCCTCATAGATATGCGCCTCGTAAGTCTTGCCATGCTCCTTCAGCGCCGCTTCGTAGGCTGGCCAGCCTTCGTTGATGCGTTCATCGAGCCCGGCATAGTGCAGCAGCAGCGGGGCCTGGATCTTCGGCACATCCTCGGCGGCGGCCTGGCGGCCGTAGAACGGCACCGAGGCGGCCAGTTCGGGATAGGCGACGGCAGCGGCGTTGCAGACGCCGCCACCATAGCAGAATCCGACGATGCCGACCTTTCCGTTCACTGCCGCGTGGCCCATCAGATACTCGACGGCGGCGAAGAAATCGTTCATCAGCTTGGTGCCGTCGACCTGTTGCTGAAGCTCCCGGCCTTCCTCGTCGTTGCCCGGATAGCCGCCAACCGAGGTCAGCCCGTCAGGTGCAAGGGCCAAAAACCCGGCCTTGGCGACGCGGCGTGCGACATCCTCGATATAAGGATTGAGACCGCGGTTCTCGTGCACCACGACGACCCCACCGACCGGTGCGGTGGCGGCGGTCGGAGTTACCATGTAGCCGTGCACCTCGCCATGGCCGTTTGGCGAGGGGTAGGTGATGTATTCCGGCTTGATGTCGGGATCGGTGAATTCGACCTGATGCGCCAACGCGTAGTTCGGGCTGAGCATCTGCAGAATCGTCATCGCGGTCAGCCCGCCGACGGCATATTTGCCGGCACGGTCCAGAAACTCGCGTTTGGTGATCTTGCCGTGGACGTAGAAGTCGTAGAGTTCCAGTAGTCCTTGATCGAAATCCTTGGCTGTCATGCGGTTCATGCGGCTCTCCCTGGCTTTGGATTGAAGAAGGGACGAGTGGGATCCCGTACCCGATCGTGCGAAACTTAACATGCCGGGCTCGGAACTCGGTAAAATTTCCGTGTGCGCGGGCCGTGCGCGCCATGTCGCACACTCGCCGGTGATGGGCTTGAGTTCGCGTTGGCGTGGTATAGTTTGAAGTTAATAAAGGAGTACCTCGATGCGTCTGGCCCTGGCCCTTATCCTTGCAATCTGCACTGCCACCCCTGCCGCCGCCTATCTGGCCCAGAACGGGCTGATCGTGCGGGCGGACGGGCCCGAGCAATTCACCGTGCCCTATCGCGGCCTGTTCAGCCCGGTCGATTTCTGGTGCGCTGCGGGCGACTATGCCCGCAATGCATTGCGGCTGCCGACGGCCCAAAGGATCTACCGGGTGTCCGAGCCGCCGCGCCGCGCGGGCGAGGGGATCGACTTCTCGCTGCGGTCGGACGACTCGGCCAGTTCGACAGGGTTGCTTGTCATCGGGGCGCAACGCGGCGGCCTGACCATCGGCATGGCCTACGCCTTTTGCGAGGGAAGTGGCCAGTTCGAGCCTGACTGAGTGCCGACCAGAACCTTCGAGATCAGAACCGCCGGGCCGGGACTTTACAAGTTCACCGACAGAGTCACGCGCTGGACTGTAGGGCGGCAGGTCGACGGGTTGCTAACGCTCTTCGTACGGCACACTTCCTGCTCGCTCTTGATCCAGGAGAACGCCGATCCGGAGGTCCAGACCGATCTGAGGGCGTTCTTTCACCGGTTGGTACCGCCCAGCACAGATCCGGACATGGCCTATCTCTCGCATACTTACGAAGGCTCCGACGACATGCCGGCGCACATCAAGGCTGCGCTTCTGCCGGTCAGCGTGTCGATCCCGGTAATCGGCGGGCGGCCCGCCTTGGGGCAGTGGCAGGGGATCTATCTGTTCGAGCACCGCGACCGCCCGCATCGGCGAGAGGTCGCGGCGCATCTCGGCTGAAGTCTAGCCTTCGTCATCAAGCACGAAGGTGACCATCATGTTGACGCGAAAATGCACGACCTTGTCATTCTCGACCTTTACGGTGCTTTCCTTGACCCACGCGCTTTGAATGCCGCGCAGCGTCTTCGAAGCACGAGCGATGCCCTTTCGGACGGCATCGTCGAAGCTTTCCGGCGAGGTGGATGAGATTTCTGTAACGCGGGCAACTGACATATCTGCTCCTTGCAATGTTAATTTGACGTAGGGGATTAACGCTGAACGTCGGCAGACGGTTCCAGCGACAGGACAATTCAGGATATTGTGGGGGCAATCACCCCCTACCCAAAGCCTAGAGGGTCGCCTATAGTCGCTGTGGATAAGGCAACGAAAGCACCGAGGTAAACGCCCATGCGCTGTCCGTTTTGCGGAAATGTCGATACTCAGGTCAAGGATTCCCGGCCCGCCGAAGATCATGTCGCGATCCGGCGGCGGCGCTTCTGTCCAGCCTGCGGCGGCCGCTTCACCACTTATGAACGGGTGCAGCTGCGGGATTTGGTGGTGATCAAGTCGAACGGCCGGCGCGAGGATTTCGACCGCGACAAGCTGGAACGCTCGATCCGCATCGCGCTGCAGAAACGGCCTGTGGAACATGACCGGATGGATCAGATGATCTCCGGCATCGTGCGGCGGCTGGAATCGCTGGGCGAAACGGATATCTCCTCGAAGGTGATCGGCGAGATCGTGATGGAGACGCTGGCCCGGATCGACACGGTTGCCTATGTGCGGTTCGCGAGCGTCTACAAGAACTTCCAGGCGGCGGATGATTTCGACAAGTTCGTCAGCGAATTGCGCCCGACTGACCAAGCCGAAGAGTGAGCGGGACCGACAAGCGGTTCATGGCCTTGGCCCTCTCGCTGGGGCGGCGGGGGCTGGGTCGCGTCTGGCCGAATCCGGCAGTGGGCTGCGTGATCGTGAAAGACGGCAGGGTCGTCGGGCGCGGCTGGACACAACCCGGCGGGCGGCCGCATGCCGAAATCGGGGCGCTGGCGCAGGCAGGCCGCGCGGCGCGCGGCGCGACGGTTTATGTGACGCTGGAACCATGTGCTCATCAGGGGCAGACGCCGCCTTGCGCCGCCGCCCTGGTCGCGTCGGGCGTGGCGCGGGTTGTCATCGGTGCCCGGGATCCGGACCCGCGGGTCGACGGTCAGGGCGCGGCGATGCTGCGCGCGGCCGGCATAGACGTCGCCGAGGCGGTGATGCGGACCGAGGCTGAGGCTGCCAATGCCGGCTTTTTCTGCCGGATCCGCGAGGGGCGGCCGTCAGTCACGCTGAAACTGGCCGCCAGCCTCGACGGCCGGATCGCCACTGCCGGCGGCGAAAGCCAATGGATCACCGGACCCGAGGCACGAAGGCATGTGCATGCGCTGCGCGCGTCGCATGATGCGGTGATGGTCGGCGGCGGCACGGTGCGGGCGGATGACCCGGCGCTGACGGTGCGCGGGCTGGGCGTGGCGCATCAGCCGGTGCGGATCGTGCTGACCCGGGGGCTGGACCTGCCGCTGGACGGCGCGCTGGCGCGGACGGCGCGGCAGGTGCCGGTCTGGCTGTGTCACGGCGTGGGTGTCGAACCGGCGCTGGCCGAGGCGTGGACCGGGCTGGGCGCCGAGTTGATCCCGTGCGAGATCGGAAGGAACCGGCAGCTTGATCCCGGTTCGGTGCTGGCGGCCTTGGCCGCGCGCGGCCTGACGCGGGTCTTCTGCGAGGGCGGCGGGGCGCTGGCGGCATCGCTGCTGGGCGTCGGGCTGGTCGATGAGGTGATCTGCTACTCTGCCGGACTGGCGGTTGGCGCTGAAGGGCGGCCGATGCTGGGCGCGATGGGGCAGGACCGGCTGGCGGCGATCCCGCGGTTCGCTCTGGCCGAGGTCCGCGCGATTGGCGGCGATGTGATGCATCGCTGGCGGCGGGACGAGCAGTAGGGCCCGTGGTGTCCACATGTGGACACTTTCGAAAATCCTTTTATAACAATTAGTTGGGGCGTAGGCGTTAGCGATTTGTTAACCGTTTCCTTGTGCCGCGCGGTGGGGGTGGACACCAGATCTGGCGCGAGGCGGCCGGTTCGGGGCAGTTCCCGGTGGAGTGGCCGAATGGCCGGCGGATTGACCAGGCCGGGCCAGCGCCAGAGCATGCCGCGAACGGGGGGCGACGGGGTTTCGCGCAATGCGCAATCCATCCGGCAGGACAAACGGACAGAGCGGGAAAGCTGAACGCAGTTCAGCGCACCCTGCGCCGGCGCCAGAGCGGGGCGAGGCCGGCGAAACTTCCCTGCAGCCTGGCCAGCAGGCGGTGCATGCTGCCGGTCGCGGGCAGATCGCCGCGCGCCAGTCGCTCTGCCGCAAGTTCGACCGGACAGGGGCGCCCGCTGACCGGATCGAGGTAGCGCGGATAACCGATCAGCGTGGCATGGACGAGGCCGGGCAGGGATGGCCGTGCCTGCCGGCGGGCGGGGATCTTGCATAGGTCGCGGGTCAGCCCCCAGCCGGCATAGAACGGCGCGCCGAGGGTGGTGACCGGCTTGCCGCGCAAGAGCGCCTCGAAGCCGAGCAGCGAGGTCATCGTCCAGACCTCGTCGGCGGCGTCGATCAGCGCCGCGGGATCGGTGCGGCTGGCGATGATGTCGGCGTGGCTCAGCGCCGCCTCGGTCGTCAGCTTGCCGGGGCGCAGGCCCGCCTCGACATCCGGATGCGGCTTGTAGATCAGCACCGCGTCGGGGTTTTCGGCGCGGACCCGGCGCAGCAGATCGAGATTGCCCGCAACCTCGTCGCAGCCGAGCCGGATCGAGGCGTCATCCTCGACCTGGCCCGGCACGAGGATGCGGTGGCCGTCGGGCAGGCCGGGTTGGCCGGGCTGGCCGAGATTGTATTTCGACAGGCCAAGATCGGTCAGCGACCGGATCAGACGCTCGGCGCGGCGCAGTTCGGACTTGTGCAGATCGACCGAGGCCGCGATCAGCCGCTCCAGGCGGCTTTCACGGGTCGGATCGTAGTAGATGCCCAGATCGTCGGCGACGAGCGAGACCGGCGGCACCAGATCCGCGCCAAGCCCGCGAGAGCGCAGGAAGCCATCCTCGATTCGGATCGTACCCTGCGGCAGATCGGCGGGCGCGGTGCTGGCCCAGTGCATCAGCCGCGCGCCGGTCCTGTCGGCGCGACGCTGAGCGGTGGCCAGCGACCGGGCATGGGTCAGGCCAGACGGCCTGCCGAAGAACGCCTGCAGATGCCGGCGTTTCCACGGCTTCATGCCAAGGGCGACATAGCCGTGGCGATCCTCGCGCCAGGCCCGCGCCTCGGCGCCGGCGATGTCGATGACGGTTTCAAGCTCGCAAAGCCGGTCGCGGCAGGGATCGTACCAGGTCGGGTAAAGGATCATCGCGGCGGCGAAAAGCTGCGCTTTCGACAGGTGCCGCTCGCGCCGGGCGACCGGATATTCATCCTGCGTCAGCCCCCATCCCGCATAGAAGGGCTGGCCGAAGATGCGGGGCTTGTGGCCGGCGAAGATCGCCTCGAAGCCAAGCTGCGACGAGACGGCGTAGACCGCGGTGGCGCCTTCGAACAGCCGCCACGGGCTGACCGGACGGTCAAGAAAGTCGATAGTGCCGGTGGCGTCGGCCGGTCCGAAATGTCCGGGACGGTGGCCCGACAGGGTTTCGGGATGCGATTTTATCACCACGCGAGTGCCCGGATGCTCTGTCTGGGCAAAGACCAGCATTTCCCGGAACGTCGCCTCGCTGGCGCCGTCAAAGGTGATCGAGGCGTCGCCCCGGGTCTGGTCGATGACCAGCACATAGGGTGCGTCCGGCACCGGGTCGTCGGGATCGAAGGCATAGTATTTCGACAGATGTGCTGCCTGCAGCCGTTCGATGGCGGCGCGGGCGCGGTCGAGAAGCGCTGTATCGTCGAGCGGATGCGTCGCCAGCAGGTGTTCCAGATCGGACGGTGTCGAACTGTCGAAATGCACGCCGCGGGTGTCGAGGTTCAGCCCCAGCGGCGGTTCGCCATCGCGGCCGGGACCGAGCGAGCGCAGGAAGCTGTCTTCGACCCGCAAGATCGGCGCGTCGCGTTTTTCGGCGACCGCTTCGCCGCGCGGTGCAGTCGGGCTTTTGCCCCAGACGCCGACCCAATCCTCGGGGCCGGGGGCGCCAAGGCTGACATCCCAGCCCGCCAGCGACAATATGCGCCGGATCCGGCCCTGGGTGAGGAAACCGCCATTGTAAACGAAAAGCCGCCGGGGGCTTTCGCGCCCGGCGGCTGAGGGGTCTGGATCGGGGTGGCGGGCCGCTGTCACCTGTTGGTCAGCCTGTCCGCCGCGCTCAGGGACTGCAGGTTGCCAAGCGCTGCGCCAAGGACTTTCGACCATTGCACGAAGGGCGCTTCGGTCACGTAGACGGTATCGCCGTCGCGGATCACGAAATCGCGGGCCAGAAAGACGCCGTTGGTGCCGGTCAGGTCCAGCACGTAGACCATGCGCTGATCGCCGATCAGGTCGGTGCGGCCCAGAACCGAACTTGCGATTTCCTGCGGTTCGTTGCGGAAGACGAACACGCCTGTCGGATCGGCCTGGCTGGGATTGAGGCCGCCCACCGCGGCGATGGCTTCCAGTGCCGAGAGCGCCTGCTTGTCGAAAACCACGCGGCTTTGCGCGCCGGTGGCGCCCATCGCGGTGAACGATCTTGTATCGGCCTCGACCAGGATCCGGTCGCCGCCGCGCAGCGCGATGTCGTAGCTGGGGTTCTTGTAGAGATCCTGGAACCAGACCTTGGCCTGATGCCCGCCGCGGAAGATCGTGACCTGGGCGATCTCGGGTTCGATCGCGACGCCGCCGGCGCGGGCCAGCATCGCCGAGATCGTGCGGGTCGGACGCTCGATGGCGAAGATGCCCTGGCCGCCAACGGCCCCGGTGACCGACACGGTCGAGCCGTCGCCGGCAAGGCGGCGCACCAGCACCTGCGGATCGGGGGTCTGATCGTCGAGTTTGTCGGTGATGATCCGGCGGATCGCCTCGGGCGAGTTGCCCGCGGCCTTGATGCGGCCGGCATAGGGGACATAGATGAAGCCGGAGCCGTCGACCTGGACCTCTTCCAGCATTGTCGCCGCCTCGCCGGTTCCGGCCAGCAGCCCATCATCGACGTTTTCCCAGATCGTCAGCCCCAGCGTGTCGCCGGGCTGGATCGTGTCAGAGCCGACAAGGCCGGCATTGACGAACGCTGGTGTGAACCCGAAGGCCGGCACCACGGCGGTGGTGCGGGTGACATGGTCATTGACCTCGACGATGAAGGCATCGCCTTTCTTCTGGACCGAACCTGCAAAGATTTCTCGCTTGTTGGGCCCCGAGCGTGGCAGCCCGCAGGCCGCCAGGGTGCCGGCCAGCACCAACAGGACGGCTATCCGTGCCCCACGCTTGAACGTGATTTTCACTGCTTGGTCTCCTCAACCTGATCGCTGCCTCGGTCTTCTTTTTTTCACAAGCTACCGTTCTGTTGAGAAAAAAGCCAGAAAAGCTTGTCCCTTGCGCTATTTGATCAGGTTGAACTGTTGCCGTGGTGCCGCTGTTCCGGTTTCCAGCGCCTCGTAGGGATCGGCCGGCGACAGCATCATGTCGACGATCTGCCGCAACAGCTGGCGGCGGCCGCGCGTCGAGTAGAAGCCGCCCGCGACCTGGCTGGTTTCCAGCAGGAACAGCCGGTAATCGCGATAGGCGGCGGGGTCGGGACGGGTCGGGCGGGCGAAGAATTCGGCGAGCGGCTGGTCGGAAACGAATTCCGGCTTGCCGTAGACCGCATCGCCGAACGCCCGCAGCGGCAGGCCGCGCCACAAGACCTGCTGCGCGGCGGTGGAATTCACCGTCACCGCCCCCCGCGCGTGGTCGAGCAGCTGCTCCAGCTTGCCGCCGCGCACGAAATGCACCCTATCGGCAACGCCCTGCGCCGCCGCCTGCTGGCGGATCACCCGTCTGAGCGGCACGCGGCCATCTTCCAGCGGATGCGCCTTGAAGACCAGGTGATGGTGGCTGGGTGCGCCCTCGGCGAAGCCCTTGATCACGGCGGTGATGAAATCGGCCATCGACGCGAACGGCGAATGGTGCCGGAAGCTTGCATCATGTTCAAGTTGCAGCAGCACCAGATGGTAGGGAAAGCCGCCGCGCTTGATCCTCTGGGTGGCGATGATCCGGTCGAGCCAGAGCCAGGGCATCAACGCCAGACGCTTGAGATACAGCCGAAACTCGCCCGCCGGCGGGATTGCGCGATGCGGGCGGAACTGGCGGTAGCGGCGATTTCCGAAGATCACGGAGGCATGGTAGAGCGCACCGTAGAACACGTGTTCGCGCATGTCGCCCCAATGCGCCGGGATTTCGGGCGCGTCCATTTCCGACCGGGCGAGCACGCGCTGCATATGGGCGACATCCATCGTCATCAGCCGCGAATGGCCGTTCGAGCCGCCGCGTTCATAGGTCACCCAGTAGGGCCGCAGGTAGCCTTCCTCGAAGACATGCACGGTCAGACCGCGCGCCCGCGCCGCCGCGACGGCCTGCGCATGGACCGGGCGGGTATCGCCGTATGCAACGATATCGGTGATGGATTTGTCGCTCAGCAGCCGGTCGAGACATTCGGGCCAGCGATCAGGGCTGTCGGTGAACGGCAGGTAGCTGCCGTGATCCGTCCAGAAGGCCTGATCCCCGGCATTGAAGCCGACCCGCCAGACTTTGGCACCGGTCTTGCCCAGCATTGTGGCCAGACGCCTGAAAAACGGACCGTGCGGACCCTGCAGGAACAGGAAATGCCGGTCTTTGCCTGCGAAGTGGGTCATCGGGATCCGGCCATGACGATCATCATGCGGTTCTATTGCCCGTAAAACCGGGCCGCGTCACCCGTTTTGCGAGGCTTGCGGGCAGGTTTGTCGTGAATGCCGCCGCAAGCGTTGCGCCGATGGCGCGTCCGACAGCGATTCGGGGAATATTCGAGACGAAAGACATCGGAACCCGCGTTCGAGCGCAGCGGGAGGCGGCGCAGTGCCGATTCACTCTTTTGCCAACATGCTTCATGCCTTTTGGGTCAGCAACACGCCAAGGGCCATCAGCACGATGCCGGCGCCCCGCGTCAGGCTGACCGGCGATACCCTGGCGCCCATCAGCCCGAAATGGTCGATCGCGGCGGCGCTGACCAGCTGACCCAGCAGCACGAAGAAGACGGCATTGCCGACGCCGAACTTCGGCGCGACCCAGGTGATCGAAAGCACGTAGAACGCGACAAGGCACCCGGCCAGAAGAAGGTGTTTCGGGGCCGCCGCGATCCCCGCCAGGGCCGCCGGGCCGGTGACCAGCAGCAGCGCAGCGCTTGAGGCGAAGGCGATGACGAAAAGGCAGGTCGCCGCCGCGGCGGGCGATCCCAGGCGTGTGCCCAGCTGGGCATTGAGCGCCGCCAGCACCGGAATGCCGAAGCCCGCCGCCAGCATCACCGTGGCGTAGCGCAAAGTGTCGGTCGAAGGCTCCATCTTCTGTTCTCCTGCTTGCGTCGCGGCGGGTGCCGCGACACAGTTGACGTGGAACAACGTTCCGGTTCATGACTAGGGCCAAGGTGACCCGGATCACCACGGAAAAGCGAGAGGCAATCGATGCAGAGAATCCTGATCCTTGCGGCCATGTCTGGCCTCGTCGCGGCCTGCAATGTCGAACCCGCGCCGCCGCCGGCGCCGAAATTCTTCGCCGATAACTGTGCCTCCTGTCACGGCGCCGCGGGCCAGGGCGACGGCCCGGCCGCCGCCGTGTTGACCCCCGCGCCGCCCGATCTGAGCCGCATCGCCGCGCGCAATGGCGGCACCTTCCCGCAGGTCGAGGTGATGAGTACGATCGACGGCTATTCGCGCGCCGGCCACGGCACGATGCCGGAATTCGGAGAGATCCTGATGGGCGAGACCATGCTGATCGATACGGGCGGGCGCAAGCTGACGCCGACGCCGGTGCGCCTGGTCGAACTGACCGCCTATATCGAAAGCCTGCAACGCCCTTGATGCGGATCAAGGTGGATGAGGTCCGCCGCCGCTAGCATTGACCTGAACTCGAACGGAGGATGCCATGCTCAAACCGCTGATCCTTGTTGCCGCCCTGGTGCCCACGGCCGTCCTGTCCCAGGATGCGGTCGGGGGGCGCGAGGTTTACCTTGACCACTGTGCCACGTGCCACGGGCTGGACGCCACCGGCAACGGCCCGACTGCGCCGGCGCTGATCGTGCAGCCGACCAACCTGACGCTTCTGGCCGCCGGCAATGACGGCACCTTCCCGACGTTCCGCGTCGTCGCCCGGATCGACGGTCGCGACCCCTTGGTCGCGCATGGCTCGCCGATGCCGGTCTATGGCGACTTCTTCGAGGGCAAGGGCGTGGCGCTGCCGGACGCCGCGGGTCAGCCGATCATGACCAGCCAGCCGATCGTCGATCTGGTCGCCTATCTGGAGACCCTTCAGGAATAGGCCGGAGCCCGCCCGCCGTCCGGGCAGGCATGCGGCGGCGCAGAAGCGCCAGGGCCAACAGGCCCGCCGCCAGCATCGGCGCGGGCAGCGGCAGCGTCACCGGCGTGATGTCGCCCAGGACGGCATCCGCGATCACACCGTGGATCGTCGCATTCGGGTGAACCGGATCGAAGAAGGCCAACTGCATCGCCTCGGCTGGCGAACAGACCGACACGCCGGGAATGATGCAGGGCAGCGTCGCATCGCTGAGGCCAAAGCCGACGGGATCATCCAGCAGCTGGTTGAACAGCGCATTGGTGTCGATCGCGTTCACCTGCAGCCCGCCGGCGCGCAACAGCGCCTGACCCAGTCCCAGCTGCCTGTTGAATTCCGCCGTGGCCGCGCTGGCATCCCCGGCATTGGCCGGATCGAACAGCGCGTAGGCGGGGGTCCGGCCCAGATCGGGCAGGTTGAACATCAGGACATCGTTGATCCCCAGCGCCGCCGCGCCAAGCGTCACCGCATTGGCGGCATCGCGGGCGGTTTGCAGCAGGTCGGGCAGCGACTGGTTGCCGATCGCGCCGAACAGGTCATTCGCGCCGTACCAGAGCGAGGCGAGCGGCCGGTCGCCAAGGATGGCAGACGGCACCGAGGTGGCGAAGATCCCGATCTGCAGCGGCAGGTCGGGTATCGGGTCGGCATCCGGGATCGCCCGCGCGCCGCCATGGGCGAAATTCGCCGTGGCAAGGCCGGCATCGGTGAACTCCCCGGCCACATGCTCGGCCCAGACCGGGCCATTCGAGAAGCGGCCGTCGAAATAGGGCGGGCTGGCGGGCGATGTGCCGCCGGTGGCGGCGAAAAGGTTGCCATTGTCGCTGAGGCTGTCGCCGAACACGAAGAAGCTGGTGAAGCCGCCGACCGTTGCCGCCCCTGCGGCGGTTGCGGTGATCGCGATGACCGCAAGACCTGCGGCGATCCGGTTGAACAGTCTCATCAAATCGTTCCTCCCTGAAAGGTCCCGTTGGCCGGGATCGTCTGCACCGGGCGGCCCGAAGCTGCGGCAGCCCTCGGGAAAAAACCTAGCGGTTGTGTCATGTTTGTCCAGAACGGCGTCAGGTTGCGTATGGCAAGCAGCGGGTCGGCTTGAACCGGATGCTTCAGTCGCCAAGCGTGTATTGCGTCAGCCGCCGGTCGCGGCGTTCGGTCATCCGGTCGATCAGGCGGCGGGCGAGGCGAGAGACCTCGGCGGCGTGGTCCGGCCCGGCGGCCAGATCGCGGGTCTCGTCCGGGTCGGTTTGCAAATCGAACAGCATCGGCGCGATGCCGCCGCCGAAATGAACGTATTTCCAGCGCTCCTCGCGCAGGATGCTGACCCCGGTTTCGGTATGCGAAAGGCCCAGATGGGTCTGGAACCTGGTCGGCTCGGTCGGGTGGCCGAACTCGGCTTCGTGAAACACCGCGTCGCGCCAGGTTTCAGGCGCGGGGCCCTGCAACAAGGGCAGCAGCGACTGTCCGTCGAACGCATCCGGCGGGGTCAGCCCGATCCAGTCGAGGATCGTCGGCGCGATATCCACCGACTCGGTCAAGGCGGTGATCCGCCGCCCCGCCGCCGGGGCGCGAGGATCGCGGATCATCAGCGGCACCCGGAAGGCGGGTTCGAAGACGCTTTCCTTGCCCCACATCTGCTTGGCGCCCAGCATCTCGCCGTGATCGGCGGTCAGCACGATCAGCGTGCGGTCGGTCTGGCCGGTTGCGTCCAGCCAGTCGACGATCCGCCCCAGATGGTGATCGACCTCGGCGACGAGGCCCAGATAGACAGCGCGAAGCTCTGCGATCCGGGCGTCGCTCAGTGCCGCGCTGTCGCCGTCGAAGCCCCAGAAGAGGCCGCGATTGCTGGGCGCGCTGAACCAGGCGTCGAGGAACGGGTGATCGGGGCGGCGGAGCTTCGGGGCCGGCAGGCCGTCTGGCGCGATCATCGCGTTGTAGGGCGACGGCGCGACCAGCGGCGGATGCGGCCTGATATAGGTGAGATGCGCGAACCACGGGCGGTCGCGACGGATGTCGAGCGCTGCAAGCGTGCGGTCGGTCAGATAGGCGGTGTCGCTGTCCTCGGCGCGGTAGAGCGCCGGATCGGACGGGCGCGGATCGGCGCCCGAGGTCGGAACCGGGCGGAACAGCGTTTCGCCAGGCTCGACCGCATAGCCCTTCGCCCGCAGGTGGGCGGGCCATTCCAGCCCGTATTCCAGCCGCATCTCGACCAGTTCGCGAAACCCCGGCGCGACGCCTTCATAAACGCGCAGGTCAGGGTCTTCGGGGTCCATGCCGGTCGGGTCGGGCGCGATGTCCGAGTAGCCGAACAACAGCGGCTCGTAGCCCGCCCGCCGCGCCTCGGTGGCGATGGTGGCGTGATGGCGGGCCAGCGGCGTGCCGTTGCGGATCGCGCGGTGGTTCATCGCGTAAAGCCCGGTCAGCAGGCTGGCGCGGGCCGGGCCGCAGGGCACGGTGACGGTGAAATGGTTCGCGAACGTCGCGCCGGTCGCTGCCAGCCGGTCGAAGTTCGGCGTCGCGACATGCGCGGCCAGCGGTCCGTCCAGCACTTCGGCGGCCAGCTGGTCGACAGTCACGAACAGGATGTTGCCGCGCGGCATGCCCAGGGTCACGCTTGCTGCAATCCCTTGGCCGAACCGGTTGCGCCGCCGCGGCTGAAATCGAATTCCTCGGAGAAATGACAGGCGCCGAAATGATCGGGGGCCAGTTCGCGCAGCGCCGGCGCTTCCAGCCGGCAGCGTTCGCGGGCGAACGGGCAGCGGCTGTTGAACTTGCAGCCGGGCGGCGGATCGGCCGGCGAGGGGATCTCGCCTTCCAGCTTTTGCGCATTGCCCGCGTCGTCGGGGTCGAGCGAGGGGATCGCCGAAAGCAGCGCGCTGGTATAGGGGTGGCGCGGGCGGGCGAACAGCGCCCGCGTCGGCGCGGTTTCGACAAGCTGGCCCAGATACATCACCGCGACATGGTCGCAGACATGCGCCACCACCGACAGATCATGGCTGATGAACAGAAACGAGATCCCCATATCGCGCTGGATGGCTTTCAGAAGGTTCAGCACATCGGCCTGGATCGACACGTCGAGCGCGGCGACGCTTTCATCGGCGACGACGAAGCGCGGCCCCGAGACCAGCGCGCGGGCGATCGAGATGCGCTGCCGCTGACCGCCGGAAAAGGCGTGCGGGAAGCGCCGCAGATGTTCAAGGTTCAGCCGGCACTTGGCGGCGATTTCCCGCACCCGCGCATCGGTTTCCTCGCGGGTGCGGGTCAGGCCCATCACCTCCAGCGGTTCGGCGATGATGTCGCGCACGGTCATCCGCGGCGACAGCGCGGCATAGGGATCCTGAAAGATCAGCTGCGCGCGCTTGCGGTAATCCTTCATCTGCTGCTTGGAGAGCGCGCGCAGGTCGTAGCGCACCTCGTCATCGCGGTAGATCACCTCTCCGGCGGTGATCGGCGCGGCGCGCAGCAGGGCGCGGCCGAGCGTGGTCTTGCCAGAGCCGCTTTCGCCGACAAGGCCGAAGAAGCTGCCCTTGTCGATCGACAGCGAAACGTCATCGACCGCGTTCAGATACGCCTTCTTGGTCAACAGGCCGTGGCCGATCGTGTAGCGCACGGTCAGATTGGTGGCGGTGATGACAGGATCGGTCATGTCGCCACCGCTTCGGCCTGGTGCCGCTCGACCAGATGGCAGGCGACCTTGCGACCACCTTCGCCCTCGGAATAGCGCGGCACCTGGGTGGTGCAGACGCCCGCGATGGCGACCGGGCAGCGGGTGTTGAAGACGCAGCCGGGCGGGCGATCGAGCGGCGAGGGGATATCGCCCGGCACCGGGGTCAGCTCCGCCTCGAGGTCGTTGATCTTCGGCAGCGCGTTCAGCAGGCCCTGAGTATAGGGATGCAACGGCGTCTTGATCACCTGCCGCACCGTTCCCTTCTCGACGATCCGGCCAAGATACATCACCGCGACCTTGTCGGCGGTCTGCGCGATCACGCCGAGGTCGTGGGTGATGAACAGGATCGCCATTCCGAAGTCGCTGACCAGATCCTTCATCAGGTCGATCACCTGCGCCTGGATCGTGACATCCAGTGCGGTGGTCGGTTCATCGGCGATCAGCAGCCGCGGCTTGGTGGACAGCGCCATAGCGATCATCGCCCGCTGTCGCATGCCGCCGGAGAATTCGAACGCATACTGCCCGAACCGCCGCCCGGCATCGGGAATGCCGACGCGGTCAAGCATCTCGATCGACAGCGCCTTGGCCTGGACCCTGGACATCGCGGTATGGATCAGCAACTGCTCGACCATCTGCTCGCCGACGGTGATCGCCGGGGCGAAGGACGCCATCGGTTCCTGGAAGATCATCGAGATCGCGCCGCCCCTGACCACCCGCAGATCGCGGTCGCGCTTCAGCGACAGCACATCGAGCGGCTCGCGCTCGGGGCGATCGAGGAGGATCTTCGAGGCCGGGTCGTAGCGCGTGTTGCCGGCATTCAGCTGCATCAGCGCCTTCGCCGTCACCGACTTGCCCGAGCCGCTTTCACCGACCAGCCCCATCACCTGACCGGGCAGGATGTCGAAGGACACATCCTCGACCGCGGTGATCAGGCCTTCATCGGTGCGAAACCGGATCGTCAGGTCCTTGACGGAGATCAGCGGCGTGGTCATTTCTTGGTCCCCGAATAGGGGTCCGCCGCATCGCGCAGCCCGTCGCCGACAAAGACGAAGGCGAGCACCAGCGCAACGAAGAAGATCACCGGGATGAAGTACCACTGGTAGTTCAGCAGGACATCGGCCTTGGACACGTTCTGCATCAGCGCGCCAAGAGAGTTGACCGGGTCCTTCAGGCCGAGACCGATGAACGAAAGCGCCGTTTCAGAGCGCACCATGTAGGGAAACGAGATCATCAGATCGACGATGATATAGCTGGTGAAGCTGGGCAGCAGGTGCCGGCGGATGATATGCGAGGAAGAGGCGCCCGACAGCTCTGCCGCCAGCACGTATTCCTGGGTTCGTTCGGTCAGCAGGTGGGTTCGTATGCGTCGCGCAAGCGTCGGCCAGCCGATCACGCCGAGGATGATCGAGATGAAGAAGAACCTTGTCTCGGAATTCCAGTGATCGGGCATGAAGGCGGCCAGCGCCATGAACAGCGGGATCGAGGGCACGGTGCGCACCGCATCGGTGATCATCTGCAGGACCGAGTCGATCCAGCCGCCGAAATAGCCCGCGACCCCGCCGATGATCAGCGCCAGAACGAAGGAGATCAGCACCCCCAGCGTTCCGACCGCAAGCGAGGTCCAGATCGCGTGCAGGGTGCGGCCGAAGATGTCCTTGCCGCTGGCATCGGTGCCGAAGAGGTGCATCTTGCCGCCCTCGACGCCAAACAGGTGCAGGTCCGAGCGGATCAGCGCGAAGTCGATGTCGAAGATACGCCCCGGCAGATCCCAGTCGATGTGAAACAGCTTGTAGCTCCAGTCGCGAACGAAGAACCGGACATACAGCCGCTCGTCGCGGTTCTCTTTCACCACCCAGCGGAAATTTGTCGCGATCGAGCGCTCGCGCTCTGTCGCGTAGATGAACGGGCGGGCGGAAAAGCCGTTCTCGTCCCAGAATTTCGGGATTTGCGGCGCGCCGTTCTCGTAATCCCTGTCGCGGCCCGCGATGGTCGGGTTGTAGGGCGACAGGAACGGCGCGAACAGGCCCATCAGGATCAGCAGGACCAGCGCATAGGCCGCGATCATCGCCGTCCGGTTGCCCTTGAAGCGCGACCAGATCAGCTCGCCCTGCGAGGCGGTGAAATAGGCCTCCTTGGCCCGCTGGTCGACACCGCTGATGGTCTTGCGTCTGAGTATCATGTCCTATCCCATCATTCCGCGCCGCACCCTGGGATCGAGAAGCGCCAGCATGATGTCCGTCACGAAGTTCAAAAGCACGATGCTGGCGGTCAGCAGAAAGATGATCGCCCCGGCAAGCTGCTGGTCGTTCGACCGGGCGAGCGATTCAAACAGCAGCGCCCCCGCCTCGGTCAGCGTAAGGATCAGCGCCACGATCGGCAATTCGTTGAAGATGCGGTTGAGGTCGAACCCCAGAGAGTTGATCACCGGCCCCAGCGCATGCCGCGCCGGGTAGCGCCACAAGAGCCGCGATCCGGTGACCCCCCGCGCCGCGGCGGCGGTGACATAGAGTTTGCCGATTTCATCGAGCATCAGCGCCCGCACGGTTTGCAGCGCAAACGCCGTCGCCGACCAGCCGAGGATGAAGATCGGCAGCCAGGCGCGCGACAGGAAGTCGCCGAACTTGGCCCAGCTCCACGCCGCATCGCGGTATTCCTTCGAAAAGAGGCCGGTCAGGGAATCGCCGAAAAACACCGTCGAGAACAGCATGATGATCAGGGCCAGCAGGAAGTTCGGCAGGGCAAGGCCGAGATAGCTGACAAAGCGCAGCGAATTGTTGGCCACGGCGTTGTTGGAACTGGCCGCGACGATCCCGACCGGAACCGCGATCATGTATGACAGGATCAGCGCTGCCATGCAGATGCCGAGCGAGATCCAGAACTTGTCCGCCAGAAGCTGGTTGATGTCGAGCCGCAGGATGCAGCTGTCGCCGAACTCGCCGCGGAAAAACACGTTGCCGACCCACTTGCCCCAGCGCTCGATGAACGGCCGGTCAAGGCCCAGCCGCCGCTCTTCTGCGGCGATATCGGCAATGGTGATCTGCGAGCCCTGGGTGTTCTTGAAGGCGAGGTAGCGTTCCGCGCAGGTGCCGGGCACCAGCTCCATCAGCGTGAAGACGATCAGCGAGACGGTCAGCAGCGTGACAAGCGCCAGAAAGGCACGGGTCATCACGAACTGGATGAACTGACTCATCGGTGAATGTCTCGCTGAGGCGTCATGGCAGGGAAACGGCCGGGCGCGAAAGCGGCGCGCCCGGCCGTGATCGAACTAGGGTCGATCCCTATTCCTCCAGATACCATTGCGGCCCACGATAGGGGTAGGTCCGGTAGTATTCATAGGACGCCGTCTTGAACTCTGGCACGTTCTTCAGCGCGTTCCGGTGGTAGATCGGATCGGGCGTCAGCGCGGTGCCGATGAACAGCAGGTTCGAGGTCATGTTCTCGACCAGCCGCGCGCCGATCGCCTTGAATTCGTCGGTACCCGACGGCGTGGACTGGAACGCGTTGATGTCCTCGGCCAGCTGCTTGACGTAGTCGGGCGGTTCGACGCCGTTGGTGCCACCCGATTCCATCCACTCGGCCCAGAGCAAGGCAGAGCGGTGGCCGAAGTAGTTCTCGAACGGGGCCACCCACAGCTCGTTGTTGCCAAGGATGATGCCGACCGGCTGGCCCTTTTCCCACAACCCGACATCGAGCTGGTTCGACGATTGCGCCGAGCGGTACTCATCCGGCGTCACTTCCTTGACCGCCGAATTGATCCCGACCTCGGACCAGTACTGGCCGAAAAGCTCGACCACCTGACCGGCGATGCCCTGCGTGGCGAATTGCAGGTTCAGCACCAGCGGGTCGCCATTGGGCAGATCGCGGAACCCGTCGCCATCGGCATCGACGAGGCCGATTTCGTCCAGCAGCGCCTTGGCGCCGTCGGGATCGTATTCGGTGGCGTAGGTCAGCCATTGCGGGTCGACGAATTCCGGCGCCGGCGAGAAGCCGGTATATTGCTGGATCTGGCCCTCTCCGAAATAGGCGACCTGGTTCAGGTCGTCCCGGTTGATCGCGATCGACATCGCCTTGCGGAACCGCAGATCGCCGAAGACGGCGCGCTTGGCCTCGTCTTCATGGGTGACGTTGAACGACGCCGTATGCATGGCGATCTTCGGCTTCAACTGGATCGTGTAGTCGCCCTTCTCCTGGTTCTCCAGCAGCAGCGGCGCGTCGGAAAGCTGCAACGACTGGGACTTGTAGTCGGCCTCGCCGTTCACCAGCTTGAGCAGGCGCACCTCCTGGTCGTTGGCGAACAACTCGTCCATCTCGTTGATGTAGGGCAGCTGGTTGCCGGCCGTGTCCACCATATGAAAGTAGGGATTGGCCACGAAATGCCGCCCTTCGGTGGTTTCACGGATCACGAAATGGCTTTCCAGCGTCGGCATCGCATCTGCGGGCAGATCGCTCAGCCGGTCCGGAGAGTTCAGCATCGGCGTACCGGTATCGGTCCAGTCCGAATTGCCGTAATAGGCCATGATCGCGTCATAGCCATCGGCAAACCCCATGCCCTGCGCCAGCGCATCGGCATCGGGGTTGATCTCGGGGTGGAACTGGCCAAGGAAATGCTTGGGCTGGAAGCCCTGGCCGTAATGCGTCGCGAAGTGCGCCAGCAAGCCCGGCTTGGGCGCGGGCAGCTTGAAGACCACGGTTTGCGGATCGACAACCTCGACCTGCATCGGTTCGCCCGCGACGGTCACGTAGTCCTTCGGCTTTTCGTTGATCTTCGGATCGAGCGCCAGATTGTCGTACCAGAACTTCACATCCTCGGCAGTGAAGGGCTGGCCGTCGGACCATTTGTGGCCCCGGCGCAGGTTGAACGTCAGCTCGGTATAGTCGTCGTTCCACGACCAGCTTTTGGCGATATTCGGAACGATGGTCTGCAGATCGTCCGAGTAGCGCACCAGGTTGACATGGCGGATCGACAGGAAGTCCGAGGTGCCGGCCTCATTGGCGTTCGACAGCGCGTCGAGCGTGCCGCCATAGCTGCCGATCGAGTCGTAGGGCGCGATGACCAGCGGCTCTTCCGGCAGGCGTTCGGCCAGCGGCGGCAGATCGGGATTGCCGCGAATCATCGCATTGAGATCGGCAATCGCCGGGTTTTCGGCGAATTCAAGCGTGCAGTCGGCAAGCGTCTGGAATTCCGCCAATTCGTATTGGTGCGGGTATGCCCCTTCGGCAACCCCCATCATGTCGTTCACGGTGGCCGCCGGGCAGTTGGCATAAGCCACGGTGGACAACAGCCCAAGGGCCAATCCACTCAGCGTGAGTGTTTTCGATATTCTGGTCATCAAGACCTCCCTGTTGATCATGCGCGCCTCCGGAATCGTCGATTCGTGTGACGCTTTCGTGTAAATTCTTTTGAAGATAACGGTCGCACCCCCCCCGGCGCGCATGTTGGAAACCTTCGTTCTTCAAGTCAAGAAAAGGTTGCAGGGCGCGCTTGCAGGGAAAAGTGACTGGACTTGTGCGCGTCTGCAATGGGCCGGCCCCGGAGGAGCAGGCCGGCTTAGTCCTGAAGATAATGTTCCAACGCGCCGATCGCGCCGCTTTCGGCGATGCCGCGATGCGCTGCCGCGAACCCGTCGCAGAACCGCCTGGAATGCCGCAGGTCACCGTAGATCTCGGCCTGATCGAGCCAGGCCAGCGGATCGCTTTCGGCCCGCCGGGCGGCGGCTTTCAGCGCGTCCCAGTTCGGATCGTTCGGCCCGATCGGGGCGCCGGCATCGGTGCGGCCCAGACAGTAGCGGCACCAGAGCGCCGAAACCAGCGCCAGCCCCTGCGGATCGTGCCCCCTGGCCAGGGCGTCGCGGACCGAGGGCAGGATGAATTTCGGTTGCCGGTTCGATCCGTCGAAGCAGAGCCGGGTGATCGTGTCGGCCACGCCGGGATTGCGGAACCGCTCTACCGTCAGATCCAGATACCCCGCCGGAGACAGGTCGCCGACCGGCTTGACATCGGGCAGGACATCCCGCGCCTCGGTCTTGCGCAGGAACGCCTCGATCACCGGGTGCTGCATCGCGTCGTGGACGAACTCGATCCCGGCAAGACCGCCGGCATAGGCGATGATCGCATGGCCGCCATTCAGCACCCGGATCTTCATCGCTTCGTAATCGTGCACATTCGACGTCAGCGTGACGCCCGCCGCGTCCCAGTCGGGCCGGCCGGCGGCGAAGGCGTCTTCCAGCACCCACTGCCGGAACGGCTCGCAGAATACCGGCGCCGCATCCTCGATGCCGAATTCGTCGCGCAGCATCCGGATCTGACTCTCGGAGGTGGCGGGGGTGATACGGTCGACCATGCCATTGGGGAAGGTCACGTTGTCAGCGATCCAGGCCGCCAGATCTGCATCGGTCGCCCGCGCCAGGCCCAGCACCGCATTGCGTGTCACATCGCCGTTGCCCGGCAGGTTGTCGCACGACATCACCGTGATCGGCGCCTTCGCCGCGCGGCGCCGGGCCAGGCCCGCGACAATCGCGCCGAACACCGTCAGCGGCGAGTCGGGGGTCAGCGCATCCTGCGCGATATCGGGGTGCGCCACGTCAAAGACGCCGGTCGCCGAATCGACGTAGTAGCCGCCTTCGGTCACGGTCAGCGACACGATCCGCGTGGCCGGATCGGCAATCGCCGCGATGATCGGGCGATGACCGGCGGCGACCGGCAGGAAGTCGACCATCGCCCCGATGACCGAGGCCGAAAGCCCGCCCGCATCAATCTCGACGACCGAACTCAGCCAGTCCTGCGCGGCCAGCCTGTCGCGCATCGCGGCGTCGGCGGGGCGAACGCCCGCCCCGCGAATGCCCCAGTCCGGATCGTGACCGGCGTTCAAGAGGTCATTGGCATAGACCGCCTGATGCGCCCGGTGGAAATTGCCGACCCCGACATGCAGGATGCCCGGCGTCACGGCCGCCCGGTCATAGGACGGTACAGCCACGGTCGGTCGAAGGTCGGCCAGGCTGGCCGCGGAAAGCCGCATGCTGGTGCGTTTTGCCATTATAGCGTCAGACCCGAGGCGTCGAACCGGTGCAGCCTGGCAGGGTCGGGCGTCAGGAACACCTTGTCGCCGTGGTGCAGATCGACCTCGCCGGAGGTGCGGATATTGAGGATGCCATGCGCGCCGGAATCGACATGCAGGAACGTGTCCGATCCCAGATGCTCGGCCACGCCCACCGTGCCGGGCCAGGCGCCGTCATCGACCGACAGCGTCAGGTGCTCGGGCCGGATGCCGATCGAGTGGGCATTGTGTTCGGCCGCCGGCGCGCCTTGCAGGAAATTCATCTTCGGGCTGCCGATGAACCCCGCGACGAACTTGTTGCGCGGCTTGTTGTAAAGCTCCAGCGGGCTGCCGACCTGCTCGATCACACCGGCGTGCAGAACGACGATCTTGTCGGCCATGGTCATCGCCTCGACCTGATCGTGGGTGACGTAGACCATCGTGGTCTTCAGCGTCTGGTGCAGTTCCGAGATTTCCAGCCGCATGTTGACCCGCAAGGCCGCATCGAGGTTCGACAACGGCTCGTCGAAGAGAAACGCCGACGGTTCGCGCACGATCGCCCGTCCGATGGCGACCCGCTGCCGCTGTCCACCCGAAAGCTGGCCCGGCCGGCGGTCGAGGTAGTCGGTCAGGTTCAGCACCTTGGCCGCGGCATTGATCCGCTTGTCGGCCTCGGCGGCGTTCATGCCCGCCATCTTCAGCGGAAAGCCGATGTTCTTGCGCACCGACATATGCGGGTAAAGCGCATAGGACTGGAACACCATCGCGAGGCTGCGCCGTGCCGGGGGCAGGGCGGTCGCATCCGTGCCGTCGATCCGGATCAGCCCCGATGTCACATCCTCCAGCCCCGCGATCAGCCGCAGCAACGTGGACTTGCCGCAGCCCGAGGGGCCGACGAAGACGACGAACTCGCCATCGTTGATCTCCAGGTCCAGCGGCGGGATGACCTCGACATCACCGAAACTCTTGGTCACTTGCGCAAGCGTGATGGTGCCCATTTTCGTCGTCTCCTACTTCACGGCGCCGAAGGTCAGGCCCCGGACGAGTTGTTTCTGGCTGAACCAGCCCAGCACGATGATCGGCGCGATCGCCATGGTAGAGGCGGCCGAAAGCTTGGCGTAGAACAGGCCTTCGGGGCTGGAATAGCTGGCGATGAAGGCGGTCAGCGGCGCGGCCTTGGCGGCTGTCAGGTTCAGCGTCCAGAACGCCTCGTTCCAGGCCAGAATGACATTCAGCAGCAGCGTCGACGCAATCCCCGGCACCGCCATCGGCGTCAGCACATAGATGATCTCGTTGTAGAGGGATGCGCCGTCCATCCGCGCGGCTTCCAGGATCTCGCCGGGGATTTCCTTGAAATAGGTATAGAGCATCCAGACGATGATCGGCAGGTTGATCAGCGTCAGCACGATCACCAGGCCGGTGCGGGTGTCGAGCAGTCCGGTATCACGGAAGATCAGGTAGATCGGGATCAACACGCCCACCGGCGGCAGCATCTTGGTCGACAGCATCCACAGCAGCACATCCTTGGTGCGCCTGCCGGGCACGAAGGCCATCGACCAGGCGGCGGGAATGGCGATCAGCAGGCCGATCACGGTCGATCCCACCGAGATCACCACCGAGTTCCAGAAATGCCGTGAATAGTTCGAGCGTTCCATAACCACGCTGTAATTCTCGGTGGTCCAGGCAAAGCCCAGAAATGACGGCGGCGACGCGATGGCCTCGGCCTCGGTCTTGAAGCTGGTCAGGAAGGTCCACAGGATCGGAAAGAAGATCGCGATACCGATGGCCCAGGCCACCAGGGTAAATGTTGCCTTGCGGCGGGTGCTGATTGCGCGTGCCATGTCAGGTGTCCAGGTTCTTGCCGATCATCCGCATCAGGAAGATCGCAACGATGTTGGCCAGGATGACCGCGACGATGCCGCCCGCCGATCCACCGCCAACGTCGAATTGCAGCAGCGACTGGGCGTAGACGAGGTAGGTCAGGTTGGTCGAGGCGGTGCCGGGTCCGCCATTCGTGGTCACCAGGATTTCGGCAAAGACCGACAACAGGAAGATCGTCTGGATCAGGATGACCACGGTGATCGCGCGGGTCAGGTGCGGGATGGTCAGGTAGATGAACCGGCTCAGAACGCCCGCGCCGTCCATTTCGGCGGCCTCCTGCTGTTCCTGGTCCAGCGACTGCATCGCGGTCAGCAGGATCAGCGTGGCGAAGGGCAGCCATTGCCAGCTGACGATCAGAATGATCGACATCAAGGGCGCGTGGGAAAGAAAATCGAAGGGTTGCAGCCCGACAGCCTTGAACGCATGGGCGAACAGGCCGTTCACCGGGTTCATGAACATGTTCTTCCAGACCAGCGCCGAAACGGTCGGCATCACGAAAAACGGCGCGATCACCAGAATCCGGACAATGCCCTGGCCCCACATCGGCTGATCCAGCAGCACCGCCAGCGCGGTGCCGCCGACAACCGTGATCAGCAGCACGCCGCCGACCAGCAGCAGCGTGTTGGTGAGCGCGGCGAAGAAGGCCGGATCGGTCAGGAAGTAGCGGTAATTCGTCAGTCCCGCCCACTCTTCCATGCCGGGGCTCAGAAGATTGTAGCGCAGGAACGAGAAGTAGATCGTCATCGACAGCGGGATGATCATCCAGCCCAGCAAGAGCACGACAGCGGGCGAGATCATCAGCCGGGCGGCGGTGCGGGAATGGGCAGTGACCATCTTGGAACCTCGACGGTGCGAAAGGGGCGGGGGAAGGCGGGGCCGCCGCCGGAACGGCGACCCCCAAGCTTCGGGAGGGGCTTATTTGATGTAGCCGGCCTTGGTCATCTCTCGGGTCGCAAGATCCTGGGCATTGGCCAGCGCTTCTTCGGCGCTGATGTTGCCCGCGAGTGCTGCCGAGAACTGCTGGCCGGTGGCCGTCGCCAGGCCCTGGAATTCAGGGATCGCGACGAACTGCACGCCGGTATAGGGCACCGGATCGACCGTCGGATTGGTCGGATCGGCGGAATTGATGCTGTCCAGCGTCATCTTGGCGAACGGCACCTTGGCATATTCCGGGTTCTCGTAAAGCGAGGTCCGCGTGCCCGGAGGAACGTTGGCCCAGCCTTCGTTTTCAGCGACCAGCGCCAGATATTCCTTGGATGTGGCCCAGGCGATGAACTTCTTGGCCGCGTCCTCTTTTTCAGTGCCGGCCGGAATCGCCAGCGACCATGCCCAGAGCCAGTTGCCGCGCTTGCCCAGGCCGTTATCCGGCGCGAGGGCGAAACCGACACTGTCGGCGACCTGCGAATCCGTCGGGTTGGTCACGAAAGAGGCCGCAACCGTCGCGTCGATCCACATCCCGCATTTGCCGGTCTGGAACAGGGCCAGGTTTTCGTTGAAACCGTTGTTCGAGGCCCCCGGAGGACCGTAGTTGTTCATCAGTTCCAGATAGTCGTCCAGCGCCGTCTTCCAGGCTTCGCTGTCGAATTGCGGCACCCAGTTCTCATCGAACCAGCGCGCGCCGTAGCTGTTGGCCATCGCGGTCAGGAACGCCATGTTCTCGCCCCAGCCGGCCTTGCCGCGCAGACAGATGCCATAGACCTCGTTGTCCTTGTCGGTCATCGCCTCGGCAGCTTTCTTGATGTCGTCCCAGGTCGGGGCCTCGGGCATTTTCATCCCGGCCGTTTCCATCAGGTCGGTGCGATACATGACCATCGAGGATTCGCCGTAGAAGGGTGCCGCGTAAAGCTCGCCATCCACGGTCAGGCCGCCGCGGATCGCCGGCAGGATGTCATCGGCATCCCATTCGGCGGGCAGATCGTTCAGGCTGACCAGCCAGCCCTGCTTGCCCCAGATCGGAACCTCATAGGTGCCGATCGTCATCACGTCATACTGACCGCCCTTGGTGGCCACATCGGTGGTGACGCGCTGGCGCAGAACGTTTTCTTCCAGCGTCACCCATTCCACGGTGATGTCGGGGTTCTTGGCGGTGAAATCATCCGTCAGCTTCTGCATCCGGATCATGTCGCCGTTGTTGACGGTGGCGATAACGATGTTTTCGGCGATGGCCGGCGTCGATAGCGCGGCGATGGCGCACGCGCCAAAGAGCGCGCGAACACGTGAAGTCATTGTTTCCTCCCAAGCTCATGAATGAGCATTTATTCAAGTCGTGGGCAAATACTCATCAAGAGTCATGATTCGAGTCAAACAGTTTTTGCAACTTTGCGGGGGTTTCCGCCTAAGCGGTCTGTTTCAGAAGGAATCTCGCTGTGATCTCGTCGGTGACAAGCCCGGTGATCAGCTTGCCGGCCAGGGCGCCCAGCAGGGGCTTGCGCTTGCTGGGCCCGGCGGCGATGCAGATGACCGGGGTGTCGTTCTGCGGCACCTGCACGCCGGTGACGACCTTGTTCACGCCGGTTTCCAGATAGCGCCCCTCGGCGTCGAAGGCCCAGCCGACCATCTCGCCCACGGCGCCCGCATCGGTCATCGCGCGCAACTCTTCCACCGACAGGAAGCCGTCGACGACAAGCGGGGCATCGTCGGTCATCTGGCCGATCCCGACGATGGTGAAGTCGGCCTGCTGCGCCAGATCGCGGGTGTTCCGGACATGGGGCAGGGCGTGGTAATGCGCCCGGTCGGCGGCATCCTTGGCGACGACCGGCATCGCCATCGGGTAATGCGGTGCGCGGGTCTTGTCGGCGATCCGCATGATCACCTCGTAGAAAGAGGCCGACCCGTCCGGCGCCACGTTCCCCAGCAGCGACACCACCTTGTGATGCGGGCAATCCATCGGCCGCACCTCGTCGACCACCGCGCGCAGGGTCCGCCCTGTGCCCAGCGCGATGACCTTCGGATCACGCCGGGCAAAGATCTTCTCCATCTCGGCGGCGGCGACGGGGGCAATGGCACGGACCGGGTCGATGCCTTCCGAGAGGCTTGGCGCAACGCGGCAGAACGCAAGCCCGAAGCGCCGGCACAGCGCCCGCTCCAGTTCCAGGCATTCGGTGATCGGATGCTCGATCCGTACCCGGATCAGACCGTCAGACATCGCCTTGGCGACCAGCCGCTGGGCCCGCTGGCGCGACACGCCCAGTTCGGCCGCGATCTGGTCCTGCGTCAGCCCGCCACTGTAGTAAAGCCAGCCCGCGCGGGCGGCTTCGTCATCGACGTTGACGGTGGGGTCAGAGGTTTCGGCCAAGGTTCATTCCGGTTTCGCGAGTGCCGGCGCATGGTGAAAGAATTCGCCGAAATCCGCAAATGAAAACGCCGCCCCGTCCGATGCAGGCCCGCTCCGGTCGGCTTCGGCGATATGGCTGCCGCCGGTGAATCGCCAGACCGTCATACCCGCCGCGCGGGCGGCGCGGATGCCGTTCAGGCTGTCCTCGATCACCAGCGTGCGACCCGGCTCGGCACCCATCCGCGCGGCGGCGAACAGGAAAAGGTCCGGCGCCGGCTTGCCGTGCTGAACTTGCGAGGCGGTAAAGACCGATGTGCCGAACCGGTCCTGCAGGCCGACCAGCGACAACGACCGTGTGACCCGCTTGGGGCTGCTGCTGGTGGCTATGCAGGAGGGCACCGCCAACCGGTCCAGCACCTTGGCCACACCCGGCATCGCCCGCAGATCCTTGCGGAACGCGGCCAACAGGCGCTCGCGGTACTCGTCCTCGAAATCGACCGGCAGCGCGACGCCGAATTCCTTGCGGATCTGACCGAGCACCGTCGGATAGCTGCGCCCGAGGAAATGCCGCGCGACATAGGGCATGTCGACCGTCACGCCGAAATCCCGCAGCGTCGCGATCAGCATCCGGGCGCTGATCAACTCGCTGTCGATCAGCACGCCGTCGCAATCAAAGATCACCAGATCGACATCCATGACGCCAAGCTCTGACAGGTTCGATTGGGTCGGGCAATCGCCAAACCGCTGCGAAAACCCGCGGATCATGGGAACTGGATCCACTGGCCCATAAGGCCGGGCAAGTCCCGCACGGGGTGCCGGTCCGCATCGGTCGGATCGGTACCGGCAGGCTCGCGCTCGGGCAGCTGCTTCGACCTGCTTCCCGGCGGGCTTCGGGCACTCTTGACCTCCCCCCTTGGCATCATTTGTCGGAAAATATCCTCGGGGTGAATTCGCCGCAGGCGAAGAGGGGCGGAAAGCCCCTGCGGCGCACGCCTCAGCCCGCGGTGTCCAGCCAGATCGTCACCGGCCCGTCATTGATCAGGGCCACCGCCATCTCGGCGCCGAACTCGCCAGTCTCGACCGCCACGCCCAGTGCCGCCAGATCGCGCGCGAAGGCCTGATAAAGCGCCTGTCCCGGTTCCGGCGCCGCCGCGGCTGAAAATCCCGGCCGGTTGCCGCGCGAAGTGTCGGCGGCCAGCGTGAACTGGCTGACCACCAGCGCCGCGCCGCCCGCATCCACCAGGGACCGGTTCATCCGCCCGTCGCCGTCCCTGAAGATCCGCAGCTTGGAGATCTTCGCCGCCAGCCCGGCCGCCTCGGCCTCGGTATCGCCCTGCATCGCGCAGACCAGCACCACCAGACCCGGCCCGATCCGCCCGATCACCTTGTCCTCGACCGAGACCGAAGCCTCGGTCACCCGTTGCACCAGCGCGCGCATCCCGGCTCAGACCTCGCTGGCCCAGGGCGGGTTCGCCCCCGCCCGCGATACGGTGACCGCCGCCGCGGCTACGCCCAGTTCCAGCGCCGCCCGCAATACCCCGGCCTCCAGCCTGGCCACGCCTGGCTTGTCGAGCACACCGGCATGGTGAAGTGTTGCCAGAACGCCTGCGTTGAAGGTGTCGCCGGCACCCACGGTATCGACGACCTCGACCTTTCGCGCGGCAACCCGCACCGCGTCCCCGGCTGTGTAGGCCGAGGCGCCCTTGGCCCCCTCGGTCACGAAGACCGCCGTCGCCCCGCGCCCCAGGACCTCGCCCGCCAGATCCTCCAGCGATCCCTTGCCATATAGCCAGCGCAGATCCTCGTCGGACAGCTTGACCAGATCCGAGCGGCCGATCATCCGGTCGATCCGGGCGCGATAGGCCTCCTCGTCGGTGATGAAACCGGGCCGCACGTTCGGGTCGATCATGATCACCCGATCCGCCGCCTCGCGCGCCAGAAGCTTCTCGTAGGCGGCCCCCGACGGATCGACGACCAGACTGATGCCGCCAAAGAACAGCGCCTCGACCTCCTCGGGCAGGTCCGGCAGATCGTCCGGCGCCAGCATCCGCCCGGCGGTGTTCTCATCGTAGAACGCATAGCTCGCCTGGCCGTCGACCAGCCGCACGAAGGCCAGCGTGGTCGGCCGGTCCGACACCACCGCCAAATCGCAACTCACCCCGCTTGTCCTCAGCGAGCCGCGCAGCATCTCGCCGAAGAGGTCGGATGAGAGCCCCGACAGGAACCCCGCCGGTGCGCCGAGTCGCCCCAGGGCGATCGCGGTGTTGAACACCGCGCCACCGGGATAGGGCACGAAAGCGTCCTCGTCGCGCGTGGTCTTGCGCGGCAACATGTCGATCAGCGCCTCGCCGCAACTCAGGATCATCCGACAGCCCTTTCGAATTCATCTGCTCAATCCCATATCGGGCGATGTGAGGCCGGGCAAGGTTTGACGCGCATCAAGGCGGGAGGCCGTGGCCGGTGAGAAGATGGAATTGTCGTGAACCCACTGAATGGAGGCCCCAATGGTTGAAAAATCGGTTTCGAGCGGTCATTGGCCGCAAATGTTCGACCCTTTCCGCAATTTCGGCGCCCGCGTCGCCGATTGGCTGGCACCGGCATCCGAGGCATCGGTGAACGGTGAAACCTACCGCATCGCGGTTGAACTGCCCGGCGTCGCAGAGAAGGATATCGATCTGACGGTCGAAAACGGCATGGTCACCGTCAAGGGCGAAAAGAAATCGAGCCGCGAGGAGAAAGGCGACACCTGGTACTTCTCCGAGCGCCAGTATGGTTCGTTCTCGCGCACCTTCCGCCTGCCCGCCGATGCCGACGAGAACGCGGTCAGCGCCGATCTCAAGGATGGCGTTCTGACCGTCACGGTGCCGAAACTCGCGCCGGAGAAAGGCACCGGCAGCAAGAAGGTGCAGATCAGCAAGGGCTGATTGCAGAACGGCCCGGCGGCCAGAGGCGGCCGGGCCGGATCAGGGCGCGTCCTCGAGGATGCCGATACCCTGCCGCACGATCTGCATGTCCTCGGCCGGAAACGGCCTGAGCAGCGCAGCCGCCTCGTCGGCGCTGCCCGACAGATAGGTCTCGTGGTCGTCGGGGTGCAGGATCACCGGCATCCGGTCGGGATGCACCGGGCGGACGATCTCGTTGGCGGCGGTGGTGATGATCGTGTGGGTGTCGATATTGCCCACCGGATCCTTCAGTTCCGGCTGCTCATGCCGCCACAGGCCGGCGAAGGCGAAGGGCGGGCGCGGGTCGTCGCCCTTCAGCGCGAACCAGAAATCCGTCGCCGGACTTCTGCCCCTGGCCTCGCGAAAGCTCGACGCCGGCACCAGGCAGCGGCGGTTGACAAAGCTGTCGCGCCACAGCGACGCCGTTTGCACCTTGTCGGCGCGGGCATTGTTCCAGGCCGCCGGAGAGATCGGCTTGCCGGTCTTCTTCGACAGCTTCCGGGTCAGGAAGCCCCAGTGCATCATCACCAACTCGCGCTCGCCCTCGGGCGTCAGCCGGACCACCGGGGCGTCGTATTTCGGCCAGATCGCGGTCAGTGGCGGGGCATTGCCCAGCCGGTCGAATTTCGGCAAGACCTTGAACAGCTGCCGCATCGCCTCGACCGCGGTGGTATTGGTGTAAAGATTGCACATCGTCCCGGCCTCCCGTTCTAGCCCTGGTCCTGCAACGCGATCCCGTAGCCCACCGCCGCCGCCAGGATGGCGCCAAGAACCACGGCGATGGCGATCTTCCAGGCCGACCAGGGCCGCTCGCCCTGAACCCGGCCGGTGCGGCCGTTGACGACGAAGCGGAAGGTCCGGCCGCGATACCTGTAGGCCGCCATCCAGACCGGCAGCAGGACATGCTTGAAGGTGACGTCGGAAACCGCCGTCTGGATGTCATGGATCCGCTGCCGGTCGCCGCCGATGTCGAACTTGACGTCGCGCTCGATCACCCGGTCGATCTTGCCCCGCGCCTCGATCCAGCCGTCTTCCAGCGTCACGGTGTAGCCCTCGGCCCGGAAGCCGGCCAGATATTCCGGCCGGTAGGGTTCCAGTGCTGCCAGGTCCCAGGGTTCCAGAGCATCGGTGAACCGCTTCGGCAGGCTTTTCGAGGCCAGCACCAGCACGTCGTCGAACCAGCGCGCCACCCGGCCCGAGGCCGGGCGCCAGCGCACCTTCTGCACCCGAACCTGTTCGCGCTTGCCGTTGCGGGTGACGGTGCGGGTTTCGTAGTAGACCGTGCCGTGCTCGCCCCGGTAGCTGCTCTTGGTATCGGCATCATAGGTCCAGTAGGGCACATGGATGCCGTCGAGCTTCCGCCCCTTGCAGGCATAGTCCTGCAACCCGTTCGGCGCGAACCAGAGCGATCCCAGCCAGTTGGTCATCGCCTCGCGCGCCTGCGCCTCGGTCAGCCCGAATGGCAAGATTCCGCGCGGCTTGATATAGCGCTGCGTTCCGGTGCCGATGACCACGGGCGTGGCGCAGAACGGGCATTCGATGGCGTGAATGTCGGGATCGAACTCGATCTCGGCGCCGCAATTGGGGCAGGAGGAAACCCGCTTCTCCTCGATCTCCTGTTCCGGCATCCCCGACAGGGCCGACTGGAAATCCAGCTCGCGGATCGGGGCAGGCGCGAAGCCCGCGCGTTCCAGCGGCGCGGTGTTGCCGCAATGATCGCAGACCAGCCGGCCCTCGCCGGGGGCGAACCGCATGTCCGCGCCGCAGGTGTCGCAGGGAAAACGGTGTTCCTCGGCGGCCATGCCCGCGCCCTACGACCCCGGCGGCGGCGGGGGCAGCACGGTGAAGAGCTGCGCCAGTTCGGTCACCTCTTCGGCGCGTTTCCAGCCGTCCTGGCCTTGCGTCCAGACATGGGTCTCTCGGGTCAGGCTGCCATCGGCGGCCATCCGGCCAAGCGTTGCGCGGGAATAGGGGCCTTCGGTCTTGCCGTCCTTCGCGACATGCCAGACATGTTCGACCGGCGGCGGCGGCGGTGCGGCGCTGGCGGGTGCCATGCCTTGGGGGGCTGTCCCTTGGGGCCGGGTGCCCCAAGGGCCTGCGCCACCCGCGACCTGCTGGCCGATCTGCAT
>JAGXFH010000066.1 GCA_024637315.1 Brevirhabdus sp. | reverse complement strand
GCGCGACGAAGACGGCGCGGTAACTGTCGACTGGGTCGTGCTGACCGCTGCCATCGTCGGCCTCGGCATCGCCGTGCTGGCTTCCGTGTCCGGCGGCACCACCGGCCTGGCCAACAAGATCAGCTCGAACCTGACCGCGATGGAAGTTTCTACCTACTGATCTCGGCGACGAGCCATGAAGGGCCGCGTCATATACGGCGCGGTCTTTCGTGTTTCCAAATGGCTCGAAACCCAGATTGTTTCCGATTGAAGAACCTCATGTTCACAAATCGGTTTGTTAATTTCATGATTTCGCCCGATTCGGCATAGAGTATCGCACTGTAAGCAGCCTGACGGCACATACGACCTTCCGGGGCAAGGTCACAACGGAACTGGAGAAAGTGACATGCAAGCACATCTTGCTCAATTCGCCAAGGAAGAGAATGGCGCAGTGACAGTTGACTGGGTCGTCTTGACCGCAGCCATCGTCGGCCTGGGTATCGCGGTAATTGGCAGCGTCTCGCGTGGCGCACTGGATCACTCGGCTGGCCTCGGCGCCTATCTCGACGAACAGGACGTCAGCAGCTACTAGGCCGTTGGCCAAACGACAATCGTTGCGGGTGCGTGGGCAATTCCAGGAAGAAACCACATTTGTTCATTCTTCTGCCCCAATTCGCTTGTAGAGTTGTCGTTGATGATGGAATTGGGCACCGGCGGATCATAGGATCTTGATTGGTGTCCGGGTTTGAAAGGGCAGATCATGCGTCTGGTTTTCGGTTTGGTTCTGATTTTGGGTATGGGATTGGCGGGCTTTGCCGTCTTCATGGCCAAGGACTATATTAACGCCTACCAGTCGGAGTTGGCCACCGAACGTGCGGCCCGTGCGCTGATTGTGCCAACGGTGGATGTCTACGTCGCCAACCGCCCGCTGCGCTACGGCGAAAGATTGCGCCCCGAAGATGTGCGGGTGGTTAAATGGCCGGAAAACGCGATCCCGGGCGGTGCCTTCCAGAAGAAGGAAGCGTTGTTCCCGAAGGGCGAGGCAGAACAAGATCTGCGCACCGTCGTTCGCGCCATGGAAAAGGACGAGGCCCTGATGGCGATCAAGGTGACCGCGCCGGGCGAGGATGCCGGCGTGTCGTCGCGTCTGGCCAAGGGTATGCGGGCTTTCGCGATCAAGGTGGATGTCGCCTCGGGTGTTTCGGGCTTCCTGCGCCCCGGCGACAAGGTCGACGTCTACTGGACCGGCCAGAACTACAATCCGAATGGCGACACTGGCGGTTCCGATCTGACGAAATTGATCGAAACCAACGTCAAGATCATGGCCGTGGACCAGATCGCCGATGAGGATCGCAATAATCCGACAATCGCCCGCACCGTCACGGTAGAGGCGACGCCGCTGCAGGTTGCCGGTCTGGCACAGGCCCAGGCGACCGGTCGCCTTGCGCTTTCACTGGTTGGCGCAGAGGATACCGTGGAGATCGACAGCGTTGAGGTTGACGCCCGCATCCTGCTTGGCCGGGAAGAGCGCAAGGTCGTCAATGTCGCGCGCCAACAGGTTTGTACGGTGCGCACCCGCAAGGGCGCAGAAATCATCGAAACGCCGATCGCCTGCACCGAATAGGCATCCAAACATCGCCCGCAATCGGATAGCGGTCTGCAATATGTTGATTGCGGGCCGCTTTTTTTGGCTCATATGGTTATGTGTTGCCACTTATCCACATAAACGCCGCAGCCCAAACGATTGATTCTTGCAATAAAAGCGGTTTTCCCGCATCTTCCACGAAAGTCGGGCACTTAAATGACCCGAAACGAGGCGTGATCGGAGAGGCAGGTCACATGAAAATCGACAGATTCTTAAAAGCAGCTCTTCTGGGCTTTACTCTGACAGTTACCACCGCGCCGACCGGCACGGCGGAGACACTGCGGATCATGAACGGTGAGGCGTCGAGCGCGCTGAGTGTTCCGATGAACCGCGCGGTGGTGGTCGAAGCCGACCAGCCCTTCGCAGAGCTTTCGATCGCGAATCCGGGCATCGCCGACATCTCTACACTGTCGGACCGCACGATATACGTGTTGGGCAAGGCACCGGGTCGCACGACGCTGACCCTTCTGGGTCCCGATGGTCGCCTGATCACCAATGTCGAGGTGCATGTCACCCCCGATATTGCGGAATTCAAGGAACGCCTGCGGCAGATCCTGCCCGGCGAACCGATCGAAGTGCGCACCGCGAATGACGGGATTGTCCTTTCCGGCGTCGTCTCCTCGATCACCAAACTTGACCGCGCACTGGATCTGGCCAACCGCTACGCGCCGGATCGGGTCTCGAACCTGATGATGGTCGGCGGCACCCAGCAGGTGATGCTGAAGGTGCGGTTCGCGGAAATGGCGCGGTCGGTCAGCAAGGCGCTGAACGGTGGCATCACGATCGACTCGTTCGGCTCGGACGCTGCGGTGGTTTCCGGCGGCGGCACCGGCGGGCTTGCGGTCTCTGGCGTCGATGCTGCCGGCATCGGCACCATCACGTCCGTGCTGCGGCCGAATACCAACGCGAATGGCGGCTTGGCGATCGGTGCCAGTATTGGCGGTGTCGAGTTGGGCATCATGCTGGAAGCCCTTGAATCCAAAGGCCTTGTCCGGACGCTTTCGGAACCGAACCTGACCGCTCTGTCAGGCCAGGAGGCCAAGTTTCTGGCCGGTGGCGAGTATCCGATCCCGGTCGTCGACGACGACGGCGGTATCGCGATCGACTACAAGCCATTCGGGGTCGAATTGAACTTCACCCCGCGCGTTGTCGATGGCGATGTCATCAACTTGCAGCTGACGACAGCCGTTTCGGGCCTGGATGACAGTATCTCGATCCAGAATGGCGGCTTTGCAGTCAACGCGTTCCGGCGACGCGAAACCTCGACCACGGTCGAGATGCGCGACGGCGAGAGTTTTGCAATTGCCGGCCTGCTGCAGGACGATTTCCAAGATCTTTCCGGACAGGTTCCATGGCTGGGCGATATCCCGATCCTGGGTGCTCTGTTCCGCAGCGCCGACTATCAGCGGTCGCAGTCCGAACTGGTGATCATCGTCACGCCACATCTGGTGACGCCGACACGCGGCGAGGCCCTGTCACTACCTACTGACCGCATCCGTCCGCCGACGGAATCCGAACTGTTCCTCTTTGGCAAGACCGCCGCGGGCAATCGTCCGACAACCGGTGCCGCCGGGGAAGTGGCGAAACAGGACTTTGGCGGGTCCTATGGCTATGTGATGGAGTGATCGACATGCTGGGGCACAAGAAAACCATACTGGCAGTGGCAAGCATCCTGACACTGACGGCCTGCGGCGACACCCGGTTGTTTCAGAGCTGGACCCGGGAAGCCGGTTCGCAGATCGACGAGGGCCGGTTCGGCAATCCGACAATGAACAACACCCTGGTCCAGAACGGCGACAGCAACTACGTGGTCGACCTGAACCAGCGGTTCGCGGGCGATGTGCCGACGATGATCAACTTCGCTTTCGACAGCGTCGTTATCGACGGCGAGGCGCGCGCGGTACTCATGAAACAGGCAGACTGGATCCGGCAGTTTCCGGAAGTCCGGTTCAAGGTCTTCGGTCATACCGACCTCGTCGGTTCAGATACCTATAACAAGCGTCTGGGTCTGCGCCGCGCACAAGCCGTGGTCGCATTCCTCAGCACGCAGGGCATCAGCCGCTCGCGTCTGGAAGCCGTCGTCTCGTTCGGTGAGACGCAGCCGCTGATCGCGACAAGCGACCGCGAGCGCCGCAACCGGCGTACCGTGACCGAAGTTTCCGGCTTTGTCAGAAACCATCCGACATTGTTGCACGGTAAGTATGCGGCGGTGATTTTCCGCGAATACGTGCGCAGCGCGACCGAGCGTCAGTTGACCGGTCAATCCGAGCTGGCAACTCCTGGCGGCGGTTGACAATCAACCTGAAGTCGACCCACCGTCGCAAAAAACCGAACTGTTACGGCTTTTTGGCCCCAATGTTGCCCAGTTTCCAGTTCAATTTCACTTGAAAGGTTAGATGTGCGGCAATGCGAGTCGCACATTCGACCCCGGTCCAGACCCGATTGCGAAGCAGAGGTGTCCGGTATGAGTGGAACAGGAAGGACGTAAGGCAATGACCAGTAGCGTAGCATTGCAGCCAGAACCCGCACCGATCGTCGCTTGCACGATCTCTCGGGATGTCCAGAATTTCGATCTTCTGATCGAGGATATGGAAGCAGAGCTTGGTGAAAGCTGGGGCGACCTGTCGTTCGAAGACGCACGGGTTTTCTTTGGCCAACCGGACGCTGCCGATCTGGAATTCGTCGCCATAGCGATGAACGACGAAGATGAAGACAAGATCGCGATGATCGCCGACATCATCAAGACCGCCAACGCCAATGGCGTGAAGGTCATTGTTATCGCAGAAGAAGTTAGCCCGATCGCGCTGCACCAGTTGTTGAAGACGGGGGCCGAGGAATTCGTGCCCTACCCGCTTCCCGAAGGGGCCCTGCATGACGCGATCGAGCGTCTGCGTGCGCCCGAACCACAACACGCCGCGCCCGCCCAAGATGCCAACGCGACCAAGATCAAGGCGACCGGCGATCGCGACGCGGTTGTTCTGGCGGTGCATGGCCTGGCCGGCGGCGTCGGCTCGTCGACCTTTGCCGTGAACTTGGCCTGGGAGCTTGCCAATATCGACAAGAAAAATCCAACCCGAGTCTGCCTGATCGATCTCGATCTGCAGGGTGGTTCCGTGGCGACCTTTCTTGACCTCCCGCGCCGCGAATCGGTTTACGAATTGCTGTCCGACACGTCCACGATGGACAATGACAGCTTCATGCAGGCGCTTCTGACCTTCAACGAGCGGATGCAGGTGCTGACCGCCCCGGCCGAGATGCTGCCGCTCGACATCATCAGTTCGCAGGATGTCGAACGCATACTGGAAGCAGCGCGCACCAATTTCGACTATGTGGTGATCGACATGCCGTCGACCGTCGTGCAGTGGACTGAAACGGTTCTGAATGCAGCGCATGTCTATTTTGCACCGCTGGAACTCGACATGCGTTCGGCGCAGAACGCGCTGCGGATGATCCGCGCGCTGAAATCCGAAGAACTGCCGTTCGAGAAGCTGCGTTACGTTCTGAATCGGTCGCCGAAATTCACCGACCTCTCCGGCAAAAGCCGGGTCAAGCGGCTGGCCGAGAGCCTGGATATCAAGATCGAGGTTCTGATGCCCGACGGCGGCAAGGCGGTGCACGATGCCTGCGATCAAGGCATTCCGCTATCCGAGGCAGCCGTGAAGAACCCGCTGCGCAAAGAAATCGCCAAGCTGGCGGCATCTGTCCACGAACTCAACCTGTCGGTCGCCGAGGGCGCCTGATCCCCGGGGGAAGGTCCTGAATGTTTTCTCGTTACAAGAAACCCGATCAATCCAAACCGCAACTGGTAGAAGTGCCCAAACCGGCGCCCGCTACCGATACTGCCACCACGTCCAGAAGCTCTGGCGTAACGCGCAAACCCTCAAAGGTGTCGGCGCAGGTCGTACCGATGGACAAGGAAAAGAAGCGCAAGGAGCGGCTGGGTGAGATCAAGGGCGAACTGCACAAGCGCTTGCTGGACAACCTCAACCTGAGCGCGCTGGAAACCGCGACCGAAAACGATCTGCGGGCCGAGATCTCGGCGATTGCGGGCGAAGCGCTGGAAGACATGGCGATCGTGCTGAACCGCGAAGAACGCGCGACGCTCAATCAGGACCTGTTCGACGAGGTCACCGGCCTTGGCCCGCTTGAAACCTTGCTGAAAGACGACAGCGTCAACGATATCCTGGTCAACGGCCCGCAACAGATCTTCGTCGAACGGGCCGGTAAGCTGCAACTGACCGATGTCACCTTCAAGGATGAACGCCACCTTCTGCGGATCATCGACAAGATCGTATCCGCCGTCGGGCGCCGGGTCGACGAATCCAACCCCTATGTCGACGCCCGTCTTGCCGACGGCTCTCGTTTCAACGCGATGGTGCCGCCGATCGCTGTCGACGGCTCGCTGGTCTCGATTCGAAAGTTCAAGAAGGAAAAGCTGGCAATTGACGACCTCGTCAAGTTCGGCGCCTTCACCGAGGAGATGGCCGCCTACCTTCAGGCCGCCGTCGCCACACGTCTGAACATCATCGTTTCGGGCGGTACCGGTTCGGGCAAAACGACCACGCTGAACGCGCTGTCGTCGTTCATCGACGATGCCGAGCGCATCCTGACGATCGAGGATACGGCTGAACTTCAACTGCAACAGACCCATGTTGGCCGGATGGAAAGCCGGCCGCCCAACGTCGAGGGCAAAGGTGCCGTTTCGCAGCGCGACTGTCTGAAGAACGCGCTGCGGATGCGTCCGGACCGGATCATCGTGGGGGAAACACGGGGCGAGGAAGTCATCGACATGCTGCAGGCCATGAACACCGGCCATGATGGTTCGATGACCACGATCCACGCCAACAGCGCCCGCGACGGTGTCAGCCGACTGGAAAACATGATCGCGATGGCCGGCATCGAGATGCCGATCAAGGCGGTCCGCGCGCAGATCGCTTCTGCTGTGAACCTGATCGTGCAGGCCAGCCGCCTGCAGGACGGTTCGCGCCGGATGACCTCGATCACCGAGGTGACGGGCATGGAAGGCGACGTGATCTCGATGCAGGAAGTGTTCCGCTATCAGCGCGTCGGCCTCACGCCAGAGAACAAGATCATCGGTCACTTCACCGCCACCGGCGTGCGCTCGAACTTCTCGGAGCGCTTCCGGATGTGGGGTTATGACCTGCCTTCGACCATCTTTGAACCTTTCAACGGGAACTGATCCGCCATGGTCATCAGCGCAGAACCACTTATCTACGGCTTGATCTTCATCGCAGTTCTGGTGCTTGTTGAGGGCATTTACCTGACGGTTTTCGGCAAGTCGATCAGCCTGAACAACCGCGTCAACCGGCGTCTGGAGATGCTGGAAAAAGGCGTTGGACGCGAACAGGTTCTGGAGCAGCTCCGCAAGGAGATGGGCCAGCACATGAAGGCCCGCGGTATCCCGCTCTATTCGATCCTGGCCGCGCGAGCGCAAAAGGCAAACATCGCCTTCACGCCGACGCAACTTATCGTCATCATGGTGGTGCTGGGCGTTGTGGCCTTTATCGGTCTGACCTTTGGCACCGGCGCAAGCCTTCCGATCCGGATCGTGATTGCGGCAATGATGGGTATTGGCGGCGTTTTTGTCTGGGTCAACAACAAGGCCAAGAAGCGGCTTGCGATGATCGAGGAACAACTGCCCGATGCCGTAGAGCTGATGGTCCGCAGTCTGCGCGTCGGCCACCCGTTCTCTTCTGCATTGACCATCGTGTCGAAAGAGGTCCCCGACCCGCTGGCCTCTGAAATGGGCGTTATCTCGGACGAGGCTGCGTATGGCCGCGATGTCGGAGAGGCGCTCAAATCCATGGCAGAGCGGCTGGATATGCAGGATTTGCGCTTCCTTGCCGTCGCGGTGACGATCCAGCAGCAATCGGGCGGCAACCTGGCCGAGATCCTCGACGGTCTTTCAAAGGTGATCCGCTCGCGTTTCAAGCTGTTCCGCCGTGTCAAGGCGATCACCGCCGAGGCAAAATGGTCCGGCATGTTCCTGTCGATCTTTCCGATCGCAGCACTGGTCGGCATCAACGTGATCCAGCCAAACTACTATGACGATGTGAAAACAACCGCCTATTTCATTCCGGCATGCCTGGTCGTAGCTGCCTTTCTGGTGGTTAACATCTTCGTCATGCGGACGCTTGTGAACATCAAGGTCTAGGGGGCCGTACGGATGATCGAGTCTATCAAGACAGTCCTGACAGAGCAGCTTGGCCCCTTCGGCCCGCTTCTGGCGGTTGGCATTCTGGGCATGTTCCTGATCCTGCTGACGCTGCCGATCCTGCTGAAGAAAAACGTCGATCCACTGGACAAGCTGAAGGATCAGGCGCGTTCGGCAACCCTGCCGACTGACAAGTCGAAGATGCTCCGCTCTTCGTCCAAGAAGGACAAGCTGGAAAAATACTCCAACTTTCTCGAACCGCAGGATGCCGAGGAGTTTTCGGCGATCAAGCTCAAGCTCGTGCAAGCCGGATATCGCTCGAAGAATGCGGTTCGGACCTTCTATTTCATCCAGTTCGCACTTGGCAGCACGCTGCTGCTGATCGGCATCGCCGCGGCACTGTTTCAGACAGCGACCGGTGATCCGTCCACCAACATGATCCTGCTGACAATTCTCGGTCCTGGCCTTGTCGGTTACTACCTGCCGAAATACTGGATCACCAAGCGCCTGCAGGAACGTCAGGAACAGATCGTCAACGGTTTCCCGGATTCGCTCGACATGATGCTGGTTTGCGTCGAGGCGGGCCAGTCCATGGACCAGTCGATCATCCGGGTCTCGAAGGAGATCCGCGCCGGCTTCCCCGCACTTGCCGACGAATACGAGATGGTCGCGCACGAGATGAAGGCCGGCAAGGACCGCGTCTCGGTACTGCGCGACATGTCCGAACGCGCAGGCGTCGCGGACGTGTCCAGCTTTGTCACCGTGTTGATCCAGTCGGCCACTTTCGGTACATCCGTGGCCGAGGCTTTGCGGGTCTATGCCGCGGAAATGCGTGACAAACGCGTGATGCGGGCCGAAGAGAAGGCAAACACCTTGCCGACCAAGATGACTCTCGCCACAATGATGCTGACCGTGCCGCCGCTTCTGATTATTCTGATCGGGCCATCGATCTACGAGATCGCAAAAACATTGAGTGCAGCGAACTTCTGATGTGATGAAAAAACTGTTGGGTTTGGGCTTGGCCTTAGGGCTGCTGGCCGCTTGCGACCGCGCAAGCGGCCTTCGTTCCAATCCGGGCAGCCCGTTTGCGCCCTCGGGTGTGAAAAGCGGCGAGGATGCGGTTGACGGGCTGATCGTCGGCCACCGGCTGATGCAGGCCGGAGAACATGAGCTTGCGCTTCGGGCCTACCTGCGGGCCGGTGCCGAACGCGGCATCAACGTCGATGTGCTTTCGGCGCTCGGCTCTGCCAACCTCAAGCTGGGGCGGCTCGGGCAAGCAGAAAAGCTGCTGCGCCGCGCCCTGGCCGAAGACGAAACTTTCGTTCCGGCCTGGAACAATCTGGGGGTTGTGCTGATGGAACAGGGCAAGTTCGGCGAGGCCGAGCGTGTTTTCCGCACCGCCTTCGCGCTGGACAGTGGCGAAAGTGCCGAAATTCGTGACAATTTGCGCTTGGCTATCGCAAAACTCGATGCGTCAAGTTATGATGAAGAAGATAATAGCACGTTCGCACTTATGCGGCGGGGGCAAGGTGAATACCTCCTCCTGTCGACTCAATAACAAAAACAGCGAACGTCCGAGCAGCAGAGGACGCAGGCAAATGCGCCACACCATTTTCGTATCGCTGTGCCTTGGCAGCGTGATCGCCCTTTCGGCATGTGAAAAGAACGCCGACGCGGATGTCGAGCGCGCGCTGAAAGGCGTGAATGTAATCGACGAAAGCAACCTCAACGACGTGATGCTGGCTGCGGCCGATCCCAATGAGGCCGTCAACTACTTCAAGCGCACCGCAGCCGACAATCCCGACCGGATCGACGTGCTGCGTGGACTGGCCAAGTCGCTGATCCGGGCCCAGAAACCGACCGAGGCGGTGACCGTCTGGGCTACGGTCAACGAGCATCCCGAAGCCACCAGCGGCGACCGTGTGGAATTTGCCGATGCGTTGATCCGGACAAGCAAATGGGATCAGGCCGAGGCTGAGCTGGACAAGGTGCCACCAACCTACGAAACCTTCAAACGCTACCGCTTGGAGGCGATGATCGCCGACAGCAACAAGGAATGGTCCAAGTCCGACAGCTTTTACGAAACCGCCGTCGGCCTGACCACCAAGCCGTCCAGCGTTCTGAACAACTGGGGCTATTCCAAGCTGACCCGCGGCAATTACAGCGAGGCCGAAAAGCTGTTCCACGAGGCGCTGCGGTATGAGCCCAACATGTTCACCGCCAAGAACAACATCGTTTTGGCCCGCGGCGCGCAGCGCAATTACGACCTGCCCATCGTCTCGATGACGCAGGTGGAACGGGCGCAGCTGCTGCACACGATGGCGCTGGCCGCGATCAAGCAGGGTGACGTGACAATTGGGCGCGGTCTGCTGCAACAGGCAGTCGACACCCATCCGCAATATTTCGAATCCGCCGAACGCAGCCTGCGCGCGCTCGATCAGAAGGTCGTCAACTGACGATGGCGCTGACCAGCTACGCGGCTTTGTGGTTTCTTCCTTTCGCGCTGCCGATCTCGATCTGGGTGGCGTGGAACGACATGAAATTCATGAAGATCCCCAACAAGGCCGTCGTTGCGCTGACGATCGTTTTTCTGGTGATCGGCCTGATCGCCCTGCCGTTCGAGGACTATGCCTGGCGCTGGTTGCACCTTGTTGTCGTGCTGGTCATCGGCTTTCTGATGAACATGATCGGCGGCGTCGGCGCCGGCGACGCGAAGTTCGCTGCCGCGATGGCGCCATTCGTGGCGCTTGGTGATCTGCGGATGTTCCTGTTCCTGTTCGCCGCGGTGGTTCTTGCGGCTGTCGTCACACACCGGGCATTCAAGCGCTCTGATGCGTTTCGTGCCAAGACGCCAGACTGGATGTCGTGGACAAGATCCGATTTCCCGATGGGTCTTGCCCTTGGCGGCGCGCTGATCTTCTATCTTGTCGCCGCCGCTGTCGTGGGCGCCTAGAGCGTCGTCCAGATAATCTGAATCGAGAGGATTCCCATACATGCTGATTTGTGATTCATATGTGGACGCCCCGCATTGGCAATAGCTTTCTTTTTTGCGTTTGATCGGTTGCTTTCATATGTCCGGCCTGTTTTGTGCAGCTCTTATGTCTGCTGGCCCTGATGGAAATCCGCGAACGAGATCCCTAAT
>JAGXFH010000008.1 GCA_024637315.1 Brevirhabdus sp. | reverse complement strand
CGGTAGGCCGGAATTGCGCGAACACGTTCACACAATTCGATTCCGTCCATTCCTGGCATCTGAATGTCGAACAGGAAGCATTCGAACGCGTCCTGCGCGCTTTCCAGCGCATCCAGCGCCAGTTGAGCGGACTGCACGACCATTACGTCCGGATAACCGGCTTTCGCCGAGATCATCGGAATCAGTTCGAGAATGAAGTCGTCATCATCGACGGCCAGTATCTTCATGTGCACCTTCTTCCATGATGGATTGTAACAAGCCAGAGTCGCAAAAAGTTCCGTCAACATTTTGCGAAATTTGCCCTGGATGCACTGTTGGCCAGCCCGGTGCAAGACCGAGCATCTGCCCTCACTCGCCCTTTGAATTATACCGCAATCCGACCTCGCGCGCCAGTTGAATGCAACTACCTTAGGCTGAGTCATAGCTAAATGCCATATCTTCATGCATCTTTTGGCTCCTGCGAAGGTGTCTATTGAACCCTCCTTCAGCGTTGCAACCATGCGTCAGCGCGAAAGCAAGGATCGCGCAATAACATGCAGTGCAAGAGCAGCCCAACCACGCGGTGAGGCGAGGTGCACTGTCTAAAATCACTGAGCTGCTCTGATTTTCAGGTCACATTGCGCTTCCGGTAATCTGCTCGTCCATCGGTTGGGGATTTGTAAAGAGGATCCGGCAATCCTGCGGGTCCAAGAAATCGTCATCACCTTGGGCCAAAGGTCGCGGACGCGATCTGAAGCCGATGCTGCCGAGGGATTTTCTTGTCTCGACGGGGAATCACCCATCCTCTGTCGTGGCGGCGCTGTTTGATCTTGCGATGTTGTAGTTGCCAGCGGGTGTGACTAGATCTAGGCGTTCAGAAACGCATAGCCTCCAGCCGCTGGCGGATCCAATCAGGCAGCGAACGATATCGTGACCACGCAATCACCGGATACAACGCCAGAAGGGACCGCCAGGTTCGAACCTGCAGCGCTCCATCCAGCTTTCTGCGCGCTCCTGGAGGGTGGCGCGCCGTCACAGCAGGACGTGGCCCGGTTCGTGGGCACGCACGAATTTCCGTTGATCGAACCGGGCGCGGCAACCTTCGTCTGGTTGGGCGCAGCCGAACGGGTGGAGTTGCTGCGCTGGATCCACGGTGGCGCGGACCGCGACGCCTTCGAGAAACTTCCGGGAACCGAGCTTTGGGTGCTTCGGATACCGGTCGAGGATCGCGGACGGTTCGAGTACAAGCTGAACATCGTTCATCGCCATCATGAAGACCTGATACTTGATCCACTGAACCCGGCCCGCGCCGATGATCCGTTCGGCGAGAACTCGGTCTGCCGCACCAATGGCTACGAGCGCCCCCACTGGAGCGAACCGCGCGGCGCTCCGGCAGGCACGGTCGTCCCCATCGACATCGAAAGTCCGACCTTCGGCCACACCCGCACCGAGCGGATGTATCTGCCTGCCGGGTATTCACAGGACAAGGTCTACCCGCTGGTTGTTGTCCATGATGGCAACGACTTCATGGCATATGCCGATCTGACGGCCTCATTGGACAACCTGATCGAGGCGGGCGACATACCTCCCGCAATCGCGGCACTTGTGCAGACCGGCGACCGAATGGGCGAGTATCCCAAGGGGCGGCGGCATGCCCGCTATCTGGTTAACGAGTTGCTGCCCGCGATCACGGCTGCCTACAACGTATCAGGACTCGCGCAGGATCGCGTCTTGCTGGGCGCGAGCCTGGGCGCCGTGGTGTCGCTGGCGACCGCGTTCCGCTATCCCGGCGTTTTTGGTGGGTTGGTGTTGAAGTCGGGCTCTTTCATCCTCGACCAGTCGAAGTTGGAACAGCGCAGGAACCCGGTATTCCGTCGGATCGCACGACTGGTTCGGGCGTTTCAGCGCGCGCCCCGTCTGCCGGACACGCGGGCGTTCATCTCGACCGGGGAATTGGAAGGGCTGGCCGACGAGAACCGCGCGCTTGCAAGTTTCTTGCAAGGTCACGGCGTAGATGTTCTGTTCCAAAGTGCGTGGGATGGTCATCACTGGCACAACTGGCGAGATCAGTTGCGCGACGGGCTGATGTGGGTCTTGCGCGCGGACCGTGAATAGCATCGATGGCCTTCCCACCGGGCAGCGCCGCAGCGGAGGACGACAATGGCCGACCGAACAGTCAATATCGGGTTGTCTCTGGGCGCGGATATCTGCTGGCCGATCTGCTACGAAAGTCTTTTCGAGAGGCTGCAACTGGATGGCATGAAGCAGCTTGGCAAGACGCTTGATTTCAACTGCGAACGGGTCACGATCGAACCCTACAGCCTTCACCAGCCGGTAAAGTACGACGTGGTCATCGACCGCCTGACGCATTGGTATTCGATCAGCCGGGAATGGATCAAGAAGGCCATCCTGATCAATGACCTATACGTCTACAACAATCCCTGGTCTCTGCAATCGAACGAGAAGCACACCAGCTATGCGGCAATGATCCGGCTGGGCCTTCCCGTACCCGAGACCTGGATGCTGCCGCCCAAAACCTATGATCCTTCCGACGATCTGGAGGCGACACTCAGGAACTACGCCAAGATGTTCTCGCTTGACGAGATCGGCGACAAGATCGGCTATCCCTTCTTCATGAAACCCTATCACGGCGGCGGCTGGAAGGGTGTGACCAAGATCGACAACGTCGAGGGACTGCACAAGGCCTATGACGCCAGCGGGACCGAAGTGATGAACCTGCAGGCTGCGGTGCTACCGCATGACTGGTTCGTGCGCTGCGTTGGCCTTGGGCCGCAGATGCGCAAGGTCAACTATGATCCCGGCGCACCACTGCATGACCGCTACCGCATGGACATCGACTTTCTGCCCGCCGAGGATCAGGCCGTGCTGGAAGACATGACGATGACGATCAACGCCTTCTTCGGATGGGACTTCAATTCCTGCGAGTCGCTTCGCCGCGATGGCATCTGGCATCCGATCGACTTCGCCAATGCCTGCCCGGACAGCCAGGTGACCTCGCTGCACTACCATTTCCCGTGGCTGATCAAGGCGAACCTGCGCTGGTCGATCTTCTGTGCCGCGACCGACCGCCCGATGCGCAAGAACATGGACTGGGCGCCGTTCTACAAGATCGCCGACAAGGACATCCCACCGCGCGAAAAGCTGTCGGAATATGCCAAGATCGCGCACAAGCGGTTCGAGACCGAAAAGTTTCGCACCTTCTGCCGCAAACAACTGGGGCATCTCGATGAACTGGCCTATGATTTCTTTGGCTCGTCGGTGATGCGCGACGCGATTCACCAAAAGGTCGCCTCGCTGTTCCCGCCGCATGAAGTCAACGAATTCACCGAGTTGTTCTGGGATCGTGTCCAGCTTTGGCGCGCGCAAGAAGGGCAGCAGGGTGACCAAGACGGTTTCTAGGTGGTATTCGGACCGGCTGAAGCAGGAGATTAGCCTGATCCGCTGGGGCCATTGGGGCAAGCCGGTGCTGCTGTTCCCGACCGCCGGCGGCGATGCCGAGGAAGCCGAGCGGATGCATCTGATCGGGGCGATCTGGCCGCTGATCGAGGCCGGGCGGATCAAGGTCTACACCTGCGACAGCGTCGCCGGCAAGGCACTGGCCGACAAGGCTGGAACGGTTGAGTATCGTTGCGCGCTCTTGAACCGGTTCCACGACTATGTCGCCTACGAGGCCGTGCCTGCAATCAGGGCCGACTGCGCCGATGCCGGGATCGAGGTCGTGGCGGCTGGTGCCTCGATCGGTGCGTTCAACGCGGTGGCGGTCGTGTGCCGCTATCCGTGGCTGTTCAGCGGCGCAGTCGGGATGAGCGGGACCTATGATCTGGAACGCCTGATGGGGTTCGCCGGAACGCAGGACTATTATTTCTCGGCACCCCTCTTGTTTCTTCCCGGCCTTGGTGACGGTGCGATGGTCGATCAGCTTCGCCAGCGCGTGATCGTGATGCCCTGCGGCCAGGGCCGCTACGAAAACCCCGCCGAGTCGTGGTCCATGGCCGAAATACTCGGCGCCAAAGGCATCCCTAATCGCGTCGACCTCTGGAGCCACGACCATCACCATGACTGGCCCACCTGGCGCGAAATGCTGCCGCAATACCTGAACGAAATGGTTCCCTGACGCACACAGTATGAACATCATCTTCATCGAGTTGGCGTTCCCGAACGACCACCGCCAAGTCGTCTGCGCGCTGGCCGCGATCGAAGCACACGTTCCGGCCGTACATGTGCGCGAGCGCACTGGCACCCCCCGCATATCGGCAGGGACGACCTATCTTTGTCAGGACAAGATGGCGATGAAGGAGGTGCTGCGCAAAGCTGGGGCGCATGCGGGGCGGCATCATTGCCTTTGGGTCTGGATCGGGAAGGGCACATTTCAGATTATTCGGGAACCGATGAGATTTTCAGAAAGCACGGCAATCTGGTTGTCGGCCAGCACTTCCCATCGCCCGGCAAACCAACGCAGATTGTCGAGGCCGGTTACCTGGCGAATGGCTGGATTCGGGTCCGGCACGAGGATTTCGATGCCTTGCGCGATATCCTGAAAAAGATCGGACAGATGGTTCAGGTCCGGGCGGCGTGATCGGCGGGCGGGACAAGTAAGCCTCGGTCATCGACAGCATGTGGCGCAATCCAGAGTGGTTTTCACCCCGGGCCTGATCCGCTAGGATAGCCGCCAACAAGAAACAAGGCGCAGGCATGGATATGAGCATCACAAGGCGACAGTTCGGGTTCGGCATCGCGGCCTGCGGGCTTGCCTCATGCACCAATCCTGCCCCGATCGCGGTTGAACGGCGCGGTGGCGCGGTTGGGGCTGCGGATCTTCGGCCAGTTCCAAATGCGGGCTACGATGCATGGGTCGCCGCCTTTAGCGCGCGCGCCGGCGCCCAAGGTCTGTCCGAGTCGACGCTCGCGGCCGGGTTTAGAGGTGCGGGCTTCCTGCCTGGTGTCGTGACGCGCGACCGCAACCAGACCGAGTTCAAACGCAGCCTCGAGGATTACCTGTCCATCGCCGCCTCCGACGAACGCGTCGCCAAGGGCCGCGCGGCCTTCGCCCGGCACCGGGCCACACTTGGCGAGGTCGAGAACAGGTACGGCGTCGACGCCCGGATCGTCGCGGCGATCTGGGGGCTGGAAAGTTTCTACGGTGAGCGCCGCGGCGACGTATCGGTGATCTCTGCCACCTCGACACTTGCCTATGACGGCCGGCGTGGCGCGTTCTTCGAGAAGCAACTGATCGCGGCTCTAAAGATTCTGCAAAACGGCGATATCACGGCAGAGCGGATGACCGGCAGTTGGGCTGGCGCGATGGGTCATACGCAGTTCATTCCTACGTCTTATCAGGCCTTTGCGGTTGATTTCACCGGCGACGGGCGCCGCGACATCTGGTCAGATGACCCGAGCGACGCATTGGCCTCGACCGCCGCCTATCTTCAGCGCAACGGCTGGACGCGGGCAGTGAGATGGGGCGCAGAGGCAGGACCAGACGCGCAGACCGGAAGCGTGATCCAGCCTCAACCCGGTGGGCCGCAATTCGTGGTGACGAGCAATTTCCACGCGCTCAAGCGGTACAACAACTCTGATGCCTATGCCATCGGAGTCGGTCATCTGGCCGATCGTATCGGCGGGGCCGGGCCGCTGCGCGCGAGCTTTCCGCCCGACTCCAGCGGCTTGACCAAGTCCGACCGCATTGCATTGCAGCAACGTCTGACCGCCAGAGGCTTCGACACGGATGGCACCGACGGAGTGATCGGTCCCAACACCCGCAAAGCCATCAGCGCCTACCAGTCAACTCGTGGCCTGCCCGCGACGGGCGAACCCTCGCTGGAGCTGTTGCGCAGTCTGGGATAGCGTCCGGCGGGTATCCTATCCACCCTTCAGACCTGACCCTATCGAGAATTGCTGTCGATCCAGCGCGACATCAGGCCGGCATCGCGAAAGCACTCATCGGGCACAGCCAACCGCTTGCGGCGTGCCAGACGTTCGGCGAAGGCCACCTGTTTTGACGTGGCCTCTGCCCCGGCCCGGCTTTTGCGGTTCGGCAGCGCCTGGTGGCGGCTGATCCAGTCCGAAAGCGCGCGCCGGTCATTGGCGCTTTCAAAGGGAATGACGGCATGAATCTTGCTCGCGATCTGGCGGGCATAGGTCACTTGTCTCGGGGTTGGCGGCACAGTCGGGTGAACGGAATGTCCCAAGGTCTCAACTCCTCTCGAATTGAGAACAAAGGTAGAACATATTTACCGGGAAGTCGAGCCGGAACTGATGGACTTGAAGACTGACTACGCTGTCAGCCGCAATAATCCGTCATAGAACCTGCGTATGGCCAAAAACCAAATTTGCGCCCGCGGCACCTTCCGATCGGAAGGAACCACAGGCGCGAGTTCTGGAAACAATACCGCACGAAATATGTACTTTTTGCCAAATTCGCTACAACTCCACCACTCATTATGGGATTTACTTTAGCCCTTCGGTTGCATTGTGCACACCTGTCTTTTCAGGCAAGGTCGCGGCAAATGCAGGAATAAATCGAGTGGCTATCCGTCGATTGGTAATTAACAGCGAACAGTGGGCCCATTTTCAGCCGCGATCGCGCCTACCTTTTCAACCGTGGTGAATCGGCCGCGCCACTGATCAGCCAGCTTTTCCCGCAACGGGCCTTCGGGGAACATTCCCGCCGGGTCCGGCGTTGCGATAAAGGGAGAAACAACATGACATTGCGCGAATTTCGCCGCGACCATATCACCAAACCGATTCACCGATGGGCACAAGGCGCCCTTCCGTCATTATCGGAAACCGAGGCCGAAGCGTTGAATGCCGGTGAGGTCTGGTGGGAAGCCGAACTTTTCTCGGGCAATCCCGATTGGCAGAAACTGCGCAAGGTCGCGGCACCGCGACTGACCGAGAAGGAACAGGCGTTCCTTGATGGCCCGGCCCGCGAGCTTTGCGGGATGACGGACGATTGGCCGATCAACAACCTGACTGCGGATCTGCCGGAAGAGGCGTGGCGGTACATGCGCGACAAGGGTTTCTTCGGGATGATCATCCCTGAAGAATTCGGCGGTCTGGGCTTCTCGGCGCTGGCCCATTCCGAAGTGGTACGCTTCATCTCGACACGTTCACTGGTGGCTGCGGTAACGGTGATGGTGCCAAACTCACTCGGCCCCGGCGAACTGATCCTGCAATTCGGCACTGAGGACCAGAAGCAACACTGGTTGCCCCGCCTCGCCGATGGCCGCGAGTTGCCGGCCTTCGGACTGACCAGCGAAGAAGCCGGATCCGACGCGGCGGCGATGATTGATACCGGAGTGGTCTGCAAAGGCAACTGGAATGGCAATGACGTGATCGGGCTGCGCCTTAACTGGTCGAAACGCTATATCACGCTCTCGTCGGTCTGCACCGTGCTGGGGCTGGCGTTCCGGATGAAGGACCCGGACGGTTTGCTCGGCAATGTCGAGAATCTGGGCATCACCTGCGCTTTGGTTCCGACCGATCTGAAGGGTGTCGAGGTTGGCCGCCGTCACATACCGGCGGGCCAGATGTTTCAGAACGGCCCGACCACCGGCAAGGACGTGTTTATCCCGCTCGACCATATCATCGGTGGACCGGACTATGCCGGGCGCGGCTGGATGATGCTGATGAGTGCGCTGGCTGCAGGCCGGGGCATTTCGTTGCCATCGCTCTCGGCCGCCGCCGTGGCTCTGGCGGCATATACGTCTGGTTCATATGCCCGGATCAGAGAGCAGTTCGGCATCCCGATCGCCAAATTCGGCGGCGTTCAGGAAGGGCTCGGACGCCTGGCCTCGGGGACCTACGCGCTGGATGCCGCGCGGCAACTGACCTGCGTCGGCCTTGATGAAGGCCGGGCACTGGCGGTCATTTCCGGCATCATGAAATCCAACGCCACCTACCGGATGCGGGATGCACTTGGCGATGCTATGGATATTCATTCCGGCAAGGCGGTGATCGACGGTCCGGCCAACTACCTTTCGCCGCTTTATCGGGCCGTGCCGATCGGCATCACGGTCGAGGGCGCGAACATTCTGACCCGCAGCCTGATCATCTTCGGTCAGGGCTCGATCCGCGCGCATCCGCATATTCTGGACGAAATGCAGGCGCTGGAGAACGATGATCAGGACCAGTCTCTGCAACAGTTTGACCGGCATTTCTGGGCCCATGTCGGCCATACGACCCGCACGCTCTTTCGCGCTTTGGGGCGGGCCTGGACGCATGGCCTGTTCGCCCCGGCTCCGTCAGATGCAGGGGAGGTTGTCCGGATCTACCGCAAGATGTCGCGGTGGTCGGCGGCCTTCGCGCTGATTTCCGACTTTGCGTTTCTGACGATGGGAGGCGGGTTGAAGCGGCGAGAAATGATTTCTGCGCGGCTGGGCGATGTCCTGTCGGAACTCTATATCCTGTCCGCCACCGTCAAGCGGTGGGAAAACGAGGGGCGGCACCGAGAGGATCTGCCATTGGTCCGGTTCGCGGCCGACCGCGCTTTCGACAAGATCGGGCGCAGTCTTGACGAGGTGCTGGCCAACATGCCGGCGCGTTGGGCCGGCTGGTTCCTGCGTGCGGTCACGCTGCCAAAATGGGCCTCGCGCGGGCCGAGTGACAGGTTGACAGCCGACTGCGCCGATCTGATTTCCGAACCCAACGCCAGCCGAGCCCGGCTGTTCGACGGCCTGTTCGAGCACTGCACACGCGGGGGCATCGAGGCGCTGAACACCGCATTCATCGCCGTCACCGACGCAGCCCCGCTCGCCAAGCGACTGCGAGACGCCGATCTGACACAGCAGGAAGCGTTCGCGGCCGGCAAGATCTCCGAGGCCGAAAACCGGCAACTGGACGAGATGGCCAAGGCGGTCCAGACGGTCATCGCAGTCGACGCCTTCTCGCCCAAGGAATTGTCGCGCTACTTCCCCGATATCAAGCACGTCCAAGGGGCAGCGAAGAAGCCCGCGGCCAAGCGCAAGCCTCGAGCCGGCAAACCAACCTCGAAGGAGGCCGCAGAATGACGGGTCGCACGGTCTACCTTGTCGATGGCGCGCGCACGCCGTTCCTAAAGGCGCGCGGTGGTCCTGGCCCCTTCACGCCGGTCGATCTGGCAGTGCAATGCGGACGCCCGCTACTGCTGCGGCAGCCCTTCATGCGCGATGCCTTCGATCTGGTGATCCTTGGTTGCGTGAACGTGATCGCGGACGAGATGAACCCCGCCCGCGTCGCCGCACTTCGCCTTGGGCTGGGCGAAGCGATGGTCGCGTTCACCGTACAGATCAATTGCGGCTCCGGAATGCAGTCGATCGACACTGCTTATCGCTATATCCGCGACGGATCGCACGACCTGATCCTGGCCGGTGGGGCCGAGGCGCTGAGTCATGCGCCGCTGGTGCTGCGCCAAGACGCCGTTGAATGGTATGCCGGACTTGCCCGGTCGAAGGGCGCGCTTGCAACTGCGTCACACATGACAGGCATACGCCCGGACTTCTTCAAACCGGTGATCGGGCTGGAGCGCGGCCTGACCGACCCGATCACCGATCTGAACATGGGCCAGACCGCCGAGGTTCTGGCGCATCGGTTCAATATCACCCGCGAACAAGCGGACAGCTATGCGGTCGAGAGTCATCATCGGCTTGCTCGGGCGCAACAGGAAGGCTGGCTTGACGGTGAAATCACCGCTGCCATCGACCGCGACGGCAAATTCTACGACCGCGATGACGGTGTCCGCCCGGACAGTGACATGGCCGACTTGGCCAAGCTGGACCCGGTTTTCGAGAAACCATACGGAAAAGTGACAGCCGGGAACGCCAGCCAGATCACCGACGGTGCGTCCTGGGTCATCCTCGCGTCAGAGGACGCGGTTGAAAAGCACGGGCTGTCGCCGCTGGCCCGGATTGTCGACAGCGAATGGGCCGCCCTCGACCCCTCGATAATGGGACTCGGCCCGGTGCTGTGCGCAACTGCGATCACCCGGCGCCAGAACCTTTCCTGCGCGGATATCGACCTTTGGGAATTGAACGAAGCCTTCGCTGCGCAGGTGCTGGCCTGTCTGGCAGCTTGGGAGGATGACGATTTTTCCACCCAGTTGCTGGGTCTGGACGCCGCCTTCGGCCGCATCGAACGCGACCGGCTGAATGTCGACGGTGGCGCGATTTCGCTAGGTCATCCGGTTGGCACCAGCGGCAACCGCATCGTGCTGCACCTTGCGAATGCGATGAAGCGGCGCGGCGTCAGGCGCGGAATCGCAACCGAATGCATTGGTGGTGGGCAGGGTGGCGCAATGTTGCTGGAGGCTCTGATATGACCGGCCCGGTTCTGAAACATCTGAGTGAGGTGAAGCTGGAGCTTGGCCCGGCCGGGGATGCCACGGCAGAGGGTCCCTGGCGGCATGCCCGCGATGCCCAGAATGTCGTCTGGATGGTTCTGGACGTGCCTGGCAACGGCACCAACACGATCTCGCGCGAGGTGCTGGAGGGGATGGATGCCCAGCTTGACAAGATCGAGGCGGACCCACCGCACGGCGTCGTCATTCGCTCGGCCAAACCTGGCGGTTTCGCGGCGGGCGCGGACATTTCGGCGTTCCGCGACATGGTAGAACCGGACGTGGCAAGGTCGCTTCTGGAACGCGGACATGCGGTGCTGGACCGGTTGGAGGCGCTCGATTGCCCGACCGTCTGCGTCGTGCACGGCCACGCGCTTGGCGGTGGGTTCGAACTGGCGCTGGCCTGCGACCGGATCATCGCGGTCGAGGGGGCGAGTTTTGGCTTTCCCGAGGTTAGGCTTGGCCTGCATCCCGGCTTGGGCGGCACATTCCGGCTACCCGCCCGGATCGACCCGCTGGAGGCGATGACGCTGATGCTGACCGGCAAGACCGCCCATCTAGCGAAGGCCGAAGGTCTGGGCATCGTCGACGCCGTCACCGAGGAACGGCATGTCGAAGCGGCGATCCGCGCGGCGATTGACGGCGAGATCGGGACCACAAGAAGCAGCCTTTCGTCCCGGGCGATGGCGCTTTCCACGGCACGCAGTTTCGCGGCCCGCCGGATGCGCCAGAAGACCGAGGAAGCGGCCCCGCAACAGCATTATCCCGCACCTCATGCACTGATCGATCTGTGGGAGGCACACGGCGACGACGCCAAGCAGATGCAAGCCGGCGAAATCTCTTCCTTCGCCAAGCTGCTGGCCAGCGAAACCTCACAGAACCTGGTGCGCGTGTTTTTCTTGCAGCAAGAGTTGAAGCAGGCCGGGCGGGGCGAGGACTCGATCGGCCATGTCCATGTCGTCGGCGCCGGCGCGATGGGTGCCGAGATCGCCGCCTGGTGCGCTATGAAGGGCAAGACCGTGTCGCTGGCGGATCCGGATACCGAAGCGCTGGGGAAAGCCGTCAAATCCGCCGCCAGGATCTGCAAGGACCAGCATTTGAACGCCTTGCAGACCCGCAACTCGCTTGACCGCCTAATCCCTGATCCTGCGCAATACGGTGTCGCGACGGCCGATCTGGTCATCGAGGCTGGACCCGAGGATGCCGACGTCAAGGCCAGGATCTACGCTGAACTCGAACCGCGCATGAAACCGACCGCCACACTGGCGACCAACACGTCCTCATTGTCGCTTGCCGATCTGGCCCGAACGCTGAAGCGGCCGTCGCGCTTCGCAGGACTACATTTCTTCAACCCGGTAGCCAAGATGCAGTTGATCGAGGTGGTCAGTCACGCCGATACGTTCCAGACTGTGACCGATCAGCTGATGGCGTTCTGCGGCGCTATCGACCGGTTGCCGGCGCGGGTCGCCGACTATCCGGGTTTCCTGGTAAATCGTGCACTGACGCCCTATCTTCTTGAAGCGATTCAGTTGCTGGAGGAAGGCCAACAGAAGGAGGCCATTGACCGCGCAGCCGAAAGTTTCGGCATGCCGGTTGGGCCGGTCGAACTGGCCGATCAGGTCGGGCTGGACATCTGTATCGACGTCGCGGACAGCCTGCGGGCCAATCTGGACACTCCGATGCCCGATATCCCGGATTGGCTGCGCGAGCAGGTCAAGGAAAAGGGTGAGACCGGCAAGAAATCCGGCAAGGGCCTCTATGTCTGGAAAGACGGCGTCGCGCAGAAGGACAGCGCTCCCGCGAAACCCGACGACGACCTCACTGACCGCCTGATCCTGCCGATGCTGAATGCCTGCGTCGAATGCCTGCGCAAGGACGTTGCCGGGACCGCCGATCAGATCGACGCGGCGATGATCTTCGCCACCGGCTTCGCACCATTCCGGGGCGGCCCGCTGCACTATGCGCGAACCCGCGGCATCGACGATGTGCGTCACCGGCTTCTGGACCTTGCCAAGGATCATGGTGACCGCTTCAGACCCGATGCCGGCTGGCAGGATTTTCACTGAGATGGCCAACGGCCCAACGATTCTTGCAGATGCGGACGCGATTGCACGCCGCATCGTGGACCATACAGGTGGCGAAATAAGGCTTGCGCTGCCTTTGGGGCTTGGCAAGGCCAATACCATCGTCAATGCCCTGACCGCCCTGGCCTGCAACGACAGATCGATCCGGCTCGAGATCTTCACGGCACTGACCCTGGAACGTCCCATTCCGGTCAGTGACCTGCAGGCCCGGTTTCTGAACCCGGCGATGGACCGCCTTTTCGGAGCCTACACGGCGCTCGACTATGCAAGCCAGCTTCGCGACGGCACATTGCCCGACAACATCTCGGTGCACGAGTTTTTCCTTCAGGCCGGGAACTGGCTGGGAAACGGCGCGGCGCAGCAAGGCTACATCGCCGCCAACTATACACACGCGCTGAACTTTCTCATGGACCGCAATCCGAACGTTATCACGCAGTTGCTGGCCCGCCGGCAGGACCGCTTCAGCCTTTCCTGCAATACCGACATCACCGTCGATCTGCTGCGCGCGCGGCGGGCCGGCGACCAGGACTTTCTGATGGCGGGTGAGATCAACCCAGAGCTGCCCTTCATGGCAGGACCCGCAGAGCTTGTAGAGCAGGACCTGGATCTTCTGCTCGATGATCCCGACACACAGTTCGAATTGTTTTCCGCCCCCAAACGCCCCGTCACGCTCAGCGATCATGCGATCGGCCTGCATGCGTCGCGGCTGGTACGGGATGGCGGCTCATTGCAGATCGGCATCGGCGCGATCAGCGATGCGGTTGCCTCGGCACTGCTGCTGCGCCATCGCAGGCCAGAGACGATCCGGAAGATCTGGGCCACCACGCCATTTCCGGCATCGCAAAGATTTGCCGAAACCGGGCCGTTCTGCACCGGCCTTTACGCCGTCACAGAGATGCTGGTGCAGGGCATTCTGGAACTGCTGCTGGCGGACATCGTCAAACGCGAGGTTGACGGTGCGGCCATCCATGCCGGGTTCTTCCTCGATTGCCGGGACTTCTATCGCAGCCTGCGCGAGATGCCCGACAGTGTGTCCGCCCGGATCGCGATGATGCCGGTTTCCTTTACCAATCAGCTTTACGGTGACGAAGCCGCCAAACGCGCCGCCAGAACCGACGCCCGCTTCGTCAACGCCGCGATGAAGGCCACGGCGCTTGGCGGCATCGTGTCGGACGTCACGCGGTCGGGTCAGATCGTCAGCGGCGTCGGCGGCCAGTTCAACTTCGTCGATCAGGCATTCGCACTTGAAGGCGCGCATTCCATCATTACCTTGTCCTCTACGCGCACAAGCAAGGGCCGCGTCACCTCGAACATTGTCTGGGACCACCCGCACGAAACCATCCCCCGTCACCTGCGCGACATCATCATCACCGAATACGGCATCGCCAACTTGCGCGGTCGATCGGATGCCGAAGCAATCCTTGCGATGATCTCGATTGCCGACAGCCGCTTTCAACAGGACTTGCTGGAACGGGCGAAAGCTGCGGGCAAATTGCCCGCAAGCGCCGCCGTTCCCGAGCGCCATCGCGCCAATACCCCGCGCAGGCTAACGGCCTGGCTGCAACCTTTCGCCGACGAGGGCACGATCTCCACCTTCCCGTTCGGCACCGATTTTACCAAGGTGGAGCAGGACCTCTTGCACGCATTATCAATCCTGAAAGAGGCGAATGGAGCCCCCGGCCGGATGGCTGCGCTGTTATGGAAAGGGGCTACCGCGGGCCGCAACGATACCGCGGCGGCGTGCACCGAGCGGATGCGCCTCAACCACCCTCGAACCGCGAAAGATGCAATCTCGGCACTTATCCTGAAGGGAGCCTTGGCAGAGGCCGGCGACTGATCAGTTTGCCCCGTCCATCGCCTCGGCGACTTGCTTTTCGATCTCGTCAAGCGGATGACCGGTCAGGTTTTTCGGCACTTCGGCGATGATTCTGTCGGCTACCTCCTTGTGCCACGCGGCCCTCAGATCACCCAGAACCTGCGGCGGCGCAACGATGACCAAGCGCTCGAACAGCCCCTTGTGGGCTCGTTCATAAAGCATATCCGCCAGATCATCCGCAAACCGTTCCTTGGCCAGTTCGTGCCAGTCCGTATCATCGACGGCAGAGCGATGCGCCGATGGGCCGTCATTATACCGTCCCGGCCTGTTCGCACCCTGTTCACGAGTCGGTGGATTTTCTTGAGTCTCCTTGCGGCGAACCTGCAAGTTCGGAAATTTTTCGTCTCCGAGATTTTCCAGGAACAGCGCCTTTTGGCTGTCAGCGACAAGCACCCATGTGCCCTCGGCCAGCAGGGTCATTGCTTGTCCTCCCGCTCGTCAGATTTGGTCACGCGTGTCTTGCCGGCAGGGCGTTCGACCGCGCGCTTCAACTCGTCTTCGGTTCCGATATCCCGCGGAAGCCGGCCACCCGATCGACCAGCCTGAGACACCTTGCCTTGCGCACCCGGAAGCGCGCGGCTGTCCATTCCGCCTTCATTCGACTTGCTGCGATCTGGCATCGACTCCTCCGGTTTTGTGTTTTGAAGCTACTTGCAGTCAACTTATCCCGACGCTGATTGTTCCACGTCATGGTGGAATACATCAAGTCATGACGTCCGGTTGTGTGCGGCCAGTCAGGGTCGCTACTCCGCTGATTTCCGCGACGGCGTTGCGAACCCCGATCAGCGCTTCCTGCGTATGCCTTTTATGGTCGGCCGATGGCGGAGCGTATTGTTCCAGATACACACGCAGCGTCGTGCCTTCGGTCCCGGTTCCCGACAGGCGCAAGACGGAGCGCGCATCGCCCTCGAACGTGATTCGGATGCCCTGATTGCTGCTTACTGTTCCGTCGACCGGATCGGTATATGAAAACTCATCGGCGGCAGAGACGGTTTGGCCGGCAAAACTCTGACCGGCCAGATCCGTCAATCTTGCCCGCAGATCGGCCATCAGCCGTTCTGCAATCTCGGACGGCACCGCCTCGTAATCATGGCGCGAATAGTAGTCACGGCCATAAGTCCTCCAGTGATCGGTCATGATCTCGGCGACCGAGACCTTTCGTTCCGCCAGGATGTTCAGCCACAGCAGAACAGCCCAGAGTCCGTCCTTTTCGCGCACATGGTCCGATCCGGTTCCAGCGCTTTCCTCGCCGCACAGGGTGACCAGCCCGGCGTCAAGAAGATTGCCGAAGAACTTCCAGCCGGTGGGCGTTTCATAGTGACGGATGCCGATCCGCTCGGCGACTCGGTCGCTTGCGCGGCTGGTAGGCATAGAGCGCGCGACCCCGGCCAGACCAGCGGCATAACCGGGGGCCAGATGCGCATTGGCCGCAAGAACCGCAAGGCTGTCGGAGGGTGTGATATAGAGGCCGCGTCCGACGATCATATTGCGGTCCCCGTCACCGTCCGAGGCGGCGCCGAAATCAGGCGCCGCCTCGGACATCATCAGATCCATCAGCGTCTTGGCCCAGACCGGGTTCGGGTCCGGATGGCCACCACCGAAATCCTCGGAGGGGATGGCGTTCAGCACGGTGCCGTCGGGTGCTCCGAGCGCGCCTTCCAGTACCGCCTTGGCATAGGGACCGGTGACGGCATGCATCGCGTCGAAACGCAGGGTGAAGCCGTTGGCCAACATCTTCCGGATCTTGTCGAAGTCGAACAGCGTTTCCATCAGCGCCTGATAATCCTGAACCGGGTCCACGACATCGACGGTCATCGTGCCGAGCGATTGGGCGCCCGGAGTCGAAAGGTCAAGATCGCCGGACTTCAGGATGCGATAGCTGTCGACAGTGCGGGTATGGGCAAATATCGCCTCGGTCACGTTTTCAGGGGCTGGTCCGCCATTGGCTGTATTGAACTTGAGGCCGAAATCCTGATCGACGCCACCGGGGTTGTGGCTGGCCGACAGGATCATGCCGCCATCGGTGCCATGCAGGCGGATCAGGTGCGATGCCGCCGGGGTCGAAAGGAGACCGTTCTGCCCGACGATGACCCGCACCGCGCCATTGGCCGCGGCCATCCGCAGGATTGTCTGGATTGCCGCGGCGTTGAAAAACCGGCCGTCACCGCCGACGACGAAGGTCTTGCCAGCCGCGCCGCCGATCGCGTTGAAGATCGCCTGCACGAAGTTTTCCACATAGCCGGGAGCCATGAACATGCGGGTCTTCTTGCGCAGGCCGGAAGTTCCCGGCTTCTGCCCCTCAATGGGTTTGGTGGTGACGATCTCGGTCTTCATGCGCTGTCCTTCCTTCGTTCCCGGGGCGACCTGGCGCGCCCGGCATCTGCCATGATCCGGCCAACCCCGGACAGCACCTGCCCGTCGCCGATCTCGCCCAACGACAGGGGGCAGCGGCGCCGCCAATTGGGGTGTTCGTCGATTGTACCGGGCAGGTTCTGCGCCTCGACCACTTCCAGCACATCATCCAACTGGACCGACACCATGGCCACCGGTGAGGCGGCGAGGAGCCGGTGCACATGAGTGACCGGGTCGGTGCCGCATCGCGCCGTCATGTCCACCGGGATCGACAGCAGATCGCGCTTTTCTCGTTCGCGCCGCTCTCGGGCCGCGCTTGCAACATCGCCGTCGATCCAGCCCAGATGCTGCCACCAGTCGATATCGCGTCCGCTCCAGAACCCCTGGATCGTCGGCGTGTCATGGGTCCCGAAACAGGCCAGACTCTGCGGTCGCAGATCACCGGGGCGGCGAAAACGCCCATCGTTGTCCATTTCGTATTGCAGAACCGAATAACTGTACAATCCGCGCCGGTTCAGAGTATCGCGAAACCCGTCCGGCACCAGTCCAAGATCCTCACCGACGATGACGGTACCAGCACGCTCTGCCTCGATCGCCACGACGGCCAGCAGGCTTTCGACCGGCTGGCGGACATAGCCGCCCGGACTGCCGTCATCGGGGATCCAATAGCTGCGGTTCATGCCGAGCACATGATCGATCCGCATCAGCCCGGCATGGCGCATGTTCTCGCGCAAGATCCGGCGCAGCGCGCGGTAGCGGGTCTGACGCTGTTTCTCTGGCGCGTAGGCGGCGAGGTTCCAGTTCTGCCCAGCAGGACCCAGGTGATCCGGCGGTGCGCCAAGCGAGACGCCTTTGGCTATGCTGTCACCCTCGCACCACGTCTCCGCGCCGCCGCGCCTCGGCCCGACGGCAAGATCAAGGTAGAGGCCAAGCGGCATCCCCGCCTTTTGCGCACGCGACTGTGCCATATCCAGCTGCATCGACGCGACCCACTGCAGCCAGCCGTGAAAGTGTGCCCTGCCCGGCTTCGGCTGCGCCGGACCGGCAGGCCAGGTCCGCCAGTCTGGGCCGTTCTCTTCGCTGAGGGCCTCGTATTCGGTGAAGGTTCGCAAGGATTCGCCGCCCGCTGCGCAAAAACTGGCAAAGTCGGCCATCGCCACCGGTTCGGCGGCAGTTTCGAACAGCGCGAAGACCCTGCGCAGCAGGGTTCGAAACGCTGCCGCATGGCCCTCATGATCGACCGTATCCGAAGCTTTGGCGGCTGCAAAGCCAGCCGCCGCCTGTTGAAGCAGATCGTGGGCGCCGGCAACATCCTGCAGACCGGGGATACGGTCCGCAGCGATATGCGCGGTGTTGAGATAGCCGCGATGCGACGGCGAATAGGGGCTGATCGTGGCGGTTTCAGCCCAGCCGGTGGCATGGACCGGGTTGACCCCGATGAAACTAGCCCCATTACGGGCGGCGATTTCGGCAAGTCGGGCGAGATCGTCGAAATTTCCAAGCCCCAGATTGAGGTCAGAACGCAGGCCGTAAAGTGCTGCGTTAAGGCCCCACAGACGATCAAGCCCGGTGCTCTCGCCTATCGATGGTGCCGCCTTGGGTGCTGCGATCAGCGTCACGATTTCCGAACCGCCGCCATGCGTCAGCGTCAAGCTGTGAAGCCCGCCGGGAAGCGGCGGCAGGGTCAGGATGTCGCTGTGGCCACCTTCCAGCGCGATGTCGGTTTCGCTCTCCAGCGTCAGTTGCCACGAGGTGGTGCCGGCGATGCCCAGAGAGGTCGGTTCGCCGCGCGCAATGATCAGATCTTGCGGCAATGAGCGGCGGGCCTCTTGCATACGCCGCTCCGCCAACGCATCCCGGATCATCGCGTCATTGTCGACCTCCACGCCATTGGCGCGCAGAAGCGCCTTGACCGTGTCGGGCGATGTCGGACGCAATGCGCCGGAAAGATCATGGAATTCGGCGACGATTCCGTAGGACCGCGCCAGATCGTTCAGCGCGCCGGTGACGCTCACAAGCCGACCCCATCATCTTTCAGCGCCAGCGCGACCACCGATTGACCCTCGACCAGGATCCTGTCGGTAGCAATCTCGCAGGCGGGAAAGTGACCATCCGCCGCGGTGTCGATGCAACGCACCCAGTGCTGGGCGGGGCGGGTCTTGGGCAGCGTGACCTCTGCTTCGGCTTCGGCCCTGTTGAAGACGATGAAAACGGTGTCGCCATCGCCGTGCCGGGCCACCGCCTCGGCCGAACACCGCAGCGTCAGGCAGAGGTTCGACAGACCGGGATACTTCCACTGAAGCGCTGCCCCCTTGAAGTCGGTCCATTCGACATCTGGCAGCCCGTCCTGCGTCCGCTTGGCACCGTGCAGGAACCGGGTCTGGCGCAGTGCCCGGTGCGATGCGCGAAACGCCGAGAGGCTGGCCACGAAATCGAGCAAGGCCCGATCCGGTTCGGCCCAGTCGACCCAACCGATTGGATTGTCCTGACAATAGGCGTTGTTGTTGCCGCTCTGCGAATTCGCAACCTCGTCGCCGGCCAGAAGCATCGGGGTGCCTTGCGACAGGAACAAAGTGGCCATCATGTTGCGCTGTCGTCTTGCCCGGCGCCGCAGGATGTCCGAATCGTCGGTTTCGCCCTCTACCCCGCAATTGTCGCTGTAGTTCGCGTGGTGGCCATCGGCGCCACCTTCGCCATTCGCCTCGTTATGACGGTGGTCGTAGCGCGTGACATCCGCGAGTGTGAAACCGTCATGCGCGGTCAGAAGATTGACCGAGGACCAGGCGCGGCGTCCCTGCTTGTCGAACTCTCCCGCCGACCCCAGCAACCGCGCGCTGAGATCCTGGGCGCTGTGGGGGTCACCGCGCCAATAGCGCCGGATCGCGTCGCGGTAGCCATCGTTCCATTCCGAGAACTCGTGCGGGAACTCACCCAAGCGGTAGCCGCCCGGCCCGATATCCCACGGTTCCGCGATCAGTTTGACCTCTGCCAGAACCGGGTCTTGCCGCAGCGCATCGAAGAAACCGCCGCGCGGGTCGAAGCCGTGATCCTCGCGACCGAGCGTGGTGGCCAGATCAAACCGAAAGCCGTCAATGCCCATCTGCTGCACCCAGAACCGCAAGCTGTCCATCACCATGCGCAGGACGTAAGGGTGTGAGACGTTGACGGTATTGCCGCAACCGGTATCGTTTACGTAATAGCGCGGCCGTCCAGCGATCAGCCGGTAGTAGGATGCGTTGTCGAGCCCCCGATAGCACAGGGTCGGGCCGCGGTGGTCGCCCTCTGCGGTGTGATTATAGACGACATCGATGATCACCTCGATCCCGACAGCGTGGAAGCGGCGGACCATGTTGCGAAAGCCTGCCAGACCCGCTGGCCCGAAATAGCGTGGCTCTGGGGCGAAGAACCCGATCGTGTTGTAACCCCAGTAATTTCGCAGGCCACGATCCAGAAGAAACCCCTCATCAAGGAAGGCATGCACCGGCAAAAGCTCGATCGCGGTGATGCCAAGCCATTGCAGATGATCCAGCATCGCATCCGATGCCAACCCGTCATAGGTTCCGCGGACGGCGTCGGCGACATCGGGATGCTGTTGGGTCAGCCCCTTGACATGAGCTTCATAGATCAGCGCATCGGCCCAGTCGCAATCGCCGCGTGGCTCAACATGCGAGAACAGAGCGGGGTCCGAGACCACGGATTTGGCGACGTAGGGTGCGCTGTCGCGGGGGTCAAAGGACAGATCCAGCCCCGACGAGGCGCTGTCATAGCCGAGCGTCGAAGCGTGGTTTTTCCAGGCGCCGCGCAACTCACGGGTATAGGGGTCCATCAGAAGCTTGTTGGGGTTGAACCGGTGGCCCTGTTCGGGGGCGTAGCTGCCATGCGCCCGGAACCCGTAGGGCGTGTCCGGCATCAGCCCCGGCGCGTAGCCGTGCCAGACTGGCCCCGTGCGTTCAGGCAACGGACAGCGGGCCAGTTCGTTTTTACCATCGGCGGAAAAGACACAAAGGTCGATCTGTTGGGCATGGGCCGAAAAGACCGCGAAATTCGTGCCCTCGCCATCAAAACGCGCGCCGAGCTGATTGGCGCTGCCCGACAGCAGTTTCAGTTTCAAATCGCCTTGATGTTTCATTCCTGCCCGCCCGATGTCATGGTGTCATAGAGGTCAAGATAGGATCGCGCCGAGCTTTCCCAACCCACCGGCTGGCCCATGGCGTTGCGCATCATCTTGGTCCAGACCGAGGGCTGGCGGAATATCTCGCAGGTCCGCCCGATCGCGTGATCAAGCGCCGCCGCCGTAACCGGCGCGAATTGCACACCGGTCGCGCAGCCCGCGACCATCGCCGCATCGTTGGCGTCGATCACAGTATCGGCCAACCCGCCGGTATGCGCCACCACCGGCAGCGTACCGTAGCGAAGGCCGTATAGCTGGGTCAGTCCGCAAGGTTCGAACCGCGACGGGATCAGGATTGCGTCGCTGCCCCCCTGCATCAGATGCGAAAGCGGTTCATCATAGCCGATGATCGCTCCGACCGAACCGGGAAAGCGACGTGCGGCCGCGACAAAGGCCGCTTCGAAACCCTTGTCGCCAGAGCCCAGAACCGCCAGCCGCGCGCCGCGCCCGACCAGGCCCGGCAAAACCTCCAGAAGCAGGTCCAGCCCCTTTTGCGCGGTCAACCGGCTGATGACGCAAAAAAGCGGCGCATCGGGGTTGGCGTTCAACGCGAAGCGCCGTTCCAACTCGGCGCGGTTCTCATGTTTGCGCTTCAGCGTCCGAGCCGTATAAGGGGCGACGAGCGCCGGATCGGTCTCGGGGTTCCAGACTTCCAGATCAATGCCGTTCAGGATGCCCGACAGATCGGCTCGGCGGGCCTGCAATATCCCCTCAAGACCAAGCCCGAATTCCGGCAGCAAGAGTTCTCTTGCATAGGTCGGGCTGACAGTGGTGACCTTGTCGCAGAACGCGATGCCCGCCTTGAGAAACCCCAGGCGGCCGAAATACTCGGCCCCCTCGGGCGTGAAGAGGGCCTTGTCGATACCCAGTTCCGTGCAGCTCGCGGCCGGGAACAGCCCTTGAAAGGCAACGTTGTGGATGGTCAGGATGCACGGCGGCGCGGCCATTCCCGATTGCCGCAGATAAGCCGGCACCAGCCCGGCCTGCCAGTCGTGGATGTGAACAAGATCTGGCTGCCAACCATCCGCCCCCGTCAGCGTGACCTCGGCCCCGACCCGTGCCAGCGCCCCGAACCGCCGATGGTTGTCGGGCCAGTCCCTTCCATCCGCATCCAGATAGATGTTGCCGGGGCGATCGAAGAGATGCGGTGCGTCCAGCAACAGCAGGTCCAGTCCTTCGGCGCGCGCCATGTCCAGCCGGGCCGGGCCTCCATGCAGATCATCATACTGCGCCACCGACTTGCCGCTGTCGATCAGCTTCGTCAGAGCGGGGTAAGCAGGCAGCATGACCTTCACCGCAACCCCAAGACGCGCCAGCGTCTTGGGGACCGCGCCGATGACATCAGCCAGGCCGCCGGTCTTGACGAAGGGCGCGCATTCCGAGGCTATGAAAAGCACGTTCATCCTAGTCGGCCAGTTTGTCGATCATCGCCTGGGTGATCAGGCAGACGCCGTTTTCGGTCCGCCGGAAACGCCGCGCGTCAAGTTCGGGATCCTTGCCCACTTCCAGCCCCTCGGGAATGACAACCCCGCGGTCGATCACAACATCCTTGAGGTAGGCGTTGCGGCCGATCTCGGCATAGGGCATGGACACGACTCCTTCGAGGGTCGAGAACGAATGCGTTCGCACGCCGGTGAAGAGCAGGCAGCGGTTCAGCTGAGAGCCTGAGATGATACAGCCGCCTGAAACCATCGAAGACAGCGCCAGCCCACGGCGGCCTTCTTCATTATGGATGAACTTGGCCGGTGGCGTCAGCTCGGAATAGGTCCAGATCGGCCAGGTATTGTCATAAAGGTCCAGCGCCGGCGTGAAATCGGTCAGGTCGACATTGGCCTGCCAGAACGCATCCACGGTGCCGACATCGCGCCAGTAGGGTTCCTTTTCCAGCCCGCTGCGGACACAGGACCGGCTGAACGGATGCGCCATCGCCTTGCCATTCCTGACGATGTCGGGGATCAGATCCTTGCCGAAATCGTTGCTGGACTTCGGGTTGTCGGCGTCTTTGCGCAGAAGCTCGATCAGATAGGCGGTTTCGAAGACGTAGATGCCCATGCTGGCCAGTGCCTGATCGGGATGGCCGGGCATCGCGGGCGGATCGGCGGGTTTTTCGACGAAATCGAGGATGCGGTCGTTATTGTCGACCTTCATCACGCCAAAACCGGTCGCTTCCTGCCGTGGCACGGCGATACAGCCGACCGTGACGTCAGCCCCGGTTTCAACATGCTGCCTGATCATCAGCGAATAGTCTTGCTTGTAGATGTGATCGCCCGCCAGGATGATGATGTATTTCGGGTTGTAGCCTTCAATGATGTCGATGTTCTGGGTGACGGCATCGGCGGTGCCGCGGTACCAGTTCTCTTCATCCAGCCGCTGCGACGCCGGCAAGATATCGAGCGACTCGTTGCGTTCCGCGCGAAAGAAGCTCCAGCCGCGCTGGAGGTGACGGATCAGGCTGTGGGCCTTGTACTGCGTCGCGACCCCGATGCGACGGATGCCGGAATTGACGGCGTTGGACAGCGCGAAGTCGATGATCCTGCTCTTGCCGCCGAAATAGACCGCGGGCTTGGCGCGCTTGTCGGTCAGTTCCTGCAACCGGCTGCCCCGCCCCCCGGCCAGAACGAAGGCCATCGTCTGCTGTGCAAGTCTTTGAGTTTCCTGATCCATTGGCAGCTTCCTTGTTGCTGGTCCGAGATTACCGTTCGGAACGGTCAAGCTGAAAGAAAAGTGTAGAGAGGGGCGGCAGTGTGATGCTGATCGAATGCGCGCGGCCGGAAGCTGCGACCTGTTGGCTGGTGACACCGCCAAGATTGCCTCCTCCCTGACCACCGTAATGTTCGGAATCGGTGTTCAATCGTTCGATCCAACGACCGGTCTCGGGCACGCCTATGCGGCGGTCGCGGCGCTCGACCGGGGTAAAGTTCGACACGACGAGCATCGGCGCGGCATCGCCGCTGCCGTGCCGCAGCCAGGCCAGAATGCTTTCGTCACCCGCCGTTTCCTCGACCCATTCGAACCCCTCGGACTTGCAATCCAGTTGGTAAAGCGCGGGGCTTTCGGCATAGAGCGCGTTCAGGTCGCGGATCAGCGTCTGCACGCCGCGATGCCAGACGTGATCCAGCAAGTGCCAGTCGATGCTGCTGTCATGGTTCCATTCGGTGCCTTGCGCGAGTTCATTGCCCATAAACAGCAGCTTCTTGCCGGGATGGCCCCACATGAAGCCGTAATAGGCACGCAGATTGGCGAATTTCTGGGCATCACTGCCCGGCATCCGTGACAGGATAGAGCCTTTGCCGTGGACCACTTCGTCGTGGCTGAGCGGCAGGACGAAATTCTCTGAGAAAGCGTAGTGCAGTCCGAAGGTCATCTTGTGGTGATGGTATTTGCGATGGATCGGATCCGCGGCCATGTAGGACAGCGTATCGTTCATCCATCCCATGTTCCATTTGAACCCAAAGCCCAGCCCTCCGATATCGGTCGGGGCCGAAACGCCGGGAAAGGCGGTCGATTCCTCGGCAACCGTCATGATGCCCGGCATTTCGGCATAGACGGCTTCGTTCATCCGCTGAAGAAATGCGATCGCTTCAAGGTTCTCGCGCCCGCCCAGGACGTTCGGCACCCATTCGCCATCCTTGCGGGAATAATCGCGGTAGAGCATCGAGGCAACGGCGTCGACGCGCAGCCCATCGATATGGTGTTCGCACAGCCAGTAGATCGCGTTGGCGATCAGGTAGTTCGCCACCTCCCGCCGGCCGTAATTGTAAACCAGCGTGTTCCAGTCCGGGTGAAACCCTTCACGGCGGTCGGCATGTTCATAAAGCGCGCTGCCGTCGAAATTTCCAAGCCCGTGCGCATCTTCGGGAAAATGGCCGGGCACCCAGTCGAGGATCAGCCCAAGGTCCGCATCGTGGCAGGCCTCGACGAAAGCGCGGAAGTCTTCCAGTGTACCATGCCGGATCGTCGGCGCGAACAGCCCGACCGGCTGATAGCCCCATGACCCGTCAAAAGGAAATTCCGAGATCGGCATCAGCTCGATATGGGTGAAGCCCATGCGCTTGGCATAAGAGACCAGTTGTTGCGCATGCTCGGCGTAAGACAATGGCCGGCCGCCATCCTCGGGAACCCGGCGCCAGGAACCCAGATGCACCTCGTATATCGAGATTGGCTGGTCGATCCGCTGCAAGCCTTCTCGCCGCGACATCCAGCTTTTGTCAGACCAGTCATGGCCGTTCAACCGGCGCACGACCGAAGCCGTCCTTGGTGGATGCTCGGCGCCGAAACCCAGCGGATCGGCCTTTTGCGGCAGCAACCGGCGGTGCCGGTCCAGAAGATCGTACTTGTAGGCCTCGCCCTCGCCGATATCCGGGATGAAGATTTCCCAGACCCCGGTCTGACCTCTTCGGCGCATCGGATTGCAGCGACCGTCCCAGCCGTTGAAGTTTCCGACGACCGAAACGCGGCTGGCATTGGGGGCCCAGACCGCGAAATGCGTGCCCTCGACCCCTTCATGGATCATGAGATGCGCGCCCAGAACCTCCCATAGCCGCCGGTGCGCGCCCTCTCCGATCAGATGTTCGTCCAGTTCGCCCAGCACCGGTCCGAACCGGTAAGGGTCATCGCTCGTCCAGCTGGCGTCGGCGCGCTGCAGTCGCAGGCGATAGTCGAACCGTTTCTTGCGGCGGCCTGTCGGCCCGCAGAACAGGCCCGGTGCATCAGGTACGGGGTCAAGAGACGCGACATTACGACCTGATGTCGCGTCGACAATCGCAATCTGGTCGGCATGCGGATGAAAGGCACAGGCGATCAGCCTGCCCTCCCGCTGATGCATCCCCAACACGGCAAACGGATCACCATGCACGCCGTTGACAATGTCTTGCGCGTCTTTTGATGTGATCAACATTGGTTTTCCATTGCAGTGCTCAGATGTTCAGCGGCCGTCAGCAGGACCCGTGTTCCAGATGTCTTTCGCATATCCCGCGATCGTCCGATCCGACGAAAACCAACCGACCCGCGCCGTATTGAAGATGGACATGCGGGTCCAGTGATCGGCATCGCGGAACGCGGAATCGACCTCTCGCTGGGTTTCAAAATACGCATCAAAATCGCAGGTCACGAGGAAATAATCGTGGTCATAGAGGCTTTGCACCAGCGACGCGTAGCGGTTGGGGTCGTTTGGCGAGAACACACCACTGGCGATCTGCCCCAAGACGCGGGTCAGGTGCGGGCTGGCCTCGATCGCGGCGCGGGCAAAGTCCGTTTCGCCGCGCCGGGCGACGACCTCTGCAGCCGTTAGGCCGAACAGGAAGAAATTCTCGGCCCCCACATGCTGTCTGATCTCCACGTTTGCACCGTCCAGCGTTCCGATTGTCGGCGCGCCGTTCAGTGCGAATTTCATGTTTCCGGTGCCCGATGCCTCTTTGCCGGCAGTCGATATCTGTTCCGACAGATCGGCGGCCGGGATCAGCAATTCCGCCATCGTGACGTTGTAGTTCTCCGGGTAGACGACCTGCAACATATCGCCGGTCTTGGCATCGCCGTTGATCGTACTGGCGACATCATTGATCAGGTGAATGATCTCTTTCGCCACCAGATAGCCGGGCGCGGCCTTGCCACCGAAGATCTTGACGCGCGGGGTCCAGTTGCCGGACGGATTGTCCCGCATCTCATTCCAAAGTGCCACAGTTTCCAGCAGGTTCATCAGCTGGCGCTTGTATTCGTGAATGCGCTTGATCTGCACGTCGAACATGGCCGATGGATCGACCTTGGTGCCCTTCTCGGTCTGCAACCACTGGGCAAGGCGATCCTTGTTCTGGCGCTTCGCGGCGCGAAAGGCGGCCCGGAACCCCGCATCGTCGGCATGATCCGCCAACTGGCCCAACCGTTCCAGATCGTCCGGCCAGTCGAACCCGATGGTATGGTCGATCAGATCACGCAGCGGCGGGTTGCAGGAATACAGCCAGCGGCGCGGCGTGATACCGTTGGTCTGGTTGACGATGCGGTCAGGATAGGCCTGGTGCAGATCAGCGAACACGGTTTCCTTCACAAGCTCGGTATGCAATGCCGACACGCCGTTCACCCGATGCGCCATGATGAACGCCAGTTCCCCCATGTTTACGTAACCATTCTGGAAGATTCGGACATCCGCGCCGGTCCTGGTCAGGTGATCCCTTTCGATCAACACGATGATCTGATGATGACGTGGCAGGATGCGTCGGAAAAGATCTTCGGGCCAGCGCTCCAGGGCTTCAGGCAACAGCGTGTGGTTTGTATAGGCCAGACAGCCTCGCACGATCTCGATCGCCCTGTCGATCGGAACCGCGTGATCGTCAGCCAGTAGCCGGACCAGTTCCGGGCCGGCGATCGCCGGGTGGGTATCGTTCAGCTGAATGGCGACATGCTGCGCCAAATCGCCGAGCGCATGCCCCTCTGACTGGAACCGGCGCAGCAGGTCCTGAATAGAGGCGGAGGTAAAAAAATACTCCTGTTTCAGGCGCAATTCCTTGCCGGTATCGGTGGTGTCGTCAGGATAGAGCACCCGAGAGATCGTGCGCGCCAAGGCTTCGGGCTCTGTCGCTGCCAGGTATTCACCGCGATTGAAACTCGCCAGGTCAAAGACCCGAGTGGGCTTCGCTGCCCATAGCCGCAACGTGTTGGCCCATTTCCCCTTCCATCCAACAATCGGCGTGTCATAGGCCGAGGTGATGACGGTTTCACCGGGGACCCAGGAAACGCTGTCCTCTTCTCCGGCGACCCGTCCGCCAAATCCGACGACGAAGCTCACTTCCGGGCGCTCGAATTCCCAGGTATGCCGTTGCGCCAGCCAGGTCTCCGCGGTTTCGACCTGCCGGCCATTTTCGAAATGCTGTTCGAAAAGCCCGTGTTCGTAACGTATCCCGTAGCCATAGGCGGGAATGCTCAAGGTCGACAGGCTGTCCATGAAGCAGGCCGCCAGACGCCCCAAACCGCCATTTCCAAGCGCCGCGTCGGGCTCGTTCATCACGACAGCCGTATAGTCCTGTCCGAGCGAAGCCATGGCTTCGGCCGCAATCTCGTTGACACCCAGGTTCACCGCGACGTCTTCGATCAGCCTGCCGATCAGATACTCCATCGACAGGTAATAGACTCGCTTGCCCTTTCGCTCGTAGGTCTTGCGGGTGCTTGCGAACCACGGATCGACAACGAGATCCCTCAACGAGAGCGATAGCGCCATGCGCCAATCATAGATCGAGGCATGATCCGCGTCCTTGCCGAGGGCGTAGGTCAGGTGATGCAGAACGCTGGCGCGCATTGCATGGACGTCGATCTTGGTGGACTGGTCTTCGGGCATGTGTCTTGCCTTGTTGGATTTTCAGAGGTCGGGCCGGTTCAGGGTCGGCACCCATATAGTGTGATCGTTCAATCATTGGTATCGCCGCCACCGACAAGATCGCCGACGGGATCATATCCGTGTGCAAGTGGTCCGGTGGCCGCACCAATCTGAAGCCACCGCCATTTGCGGTTCCGCAAGTCGCCGGCGGGGCGGCGCATTTCTATGCGGCGACGGGTTCCTGCGGTGGCTCCTTTGCGCCGGTCATCAGCGCCACGGCGTCCGACATCGTGTAGTCTTTGGGATTGATGACACAGAGGCGCTTGCCCAATCTGTGGACATGAATCCGATCAGCCACCTCGAAGACATGCGGCATGTTGTGGCTGATCAGGATGATCGGAATACCCCGCGATTTGACGTCGAGGATCAATTCCAGCACCCGCCGGGACTCCTTGACGCCAAGCGCAGCTGTCGGTTCGTCCAGAATTATGACCTTGGAGCCGAACGCCGCCGCGCGGGCGACCGCAACGCCTTGACGCTGACCACCTGAAAGTGTTTCGACCGCCTGATTGATGTTCTGGATGGTCATCAACCCCAGTTCCGTCAGCTTTTCGCGCGCGATCCTCTCCATAGCCGAGCGGTCCAGCTGCCGCAGCCACTTGCCGCGGAAGCCTGGTTTGCGAATCTCTCGCCCCATGAACATGTTGTCGGCGATTGACAGCGCGGGCGACATTGCAAGGGTCTGGTAGACCGTCTCGATGCCGACATTGCGGGCGTCGATCGGCGAGGTGAAGTTAACCTTCTTGCCATCCAGAAAGACTTCGCCCCCATCCGGAATCACGGCCCCCGACACCGCCTTGATCAGCGAGGATTTGCCGGCACCGTTGTCGCCGATGACCGCCAAAATCTCTCCGGGGTAGAGTTCGAAATCGCAGTCGTCCAGTGCCGTCACACGCCCGTAGCGCTTGACCAGGTTGCGTCCCTTGAGAATGGGTTCCATCAGACCGATACCTTTCTAATCCATTGATCCACCGCCACGGCGCCAATGATGAGCGCGCCGATCAGCAGGAAGGTCCATTGCGCGTCGGCGCCCAGAAGCCTGAGGCCCAATGTGAACACTCCGACGATAAGTGCACCGAAGAACATGCCCAGGATCGAGCCGCGCCCGCCGAACAGCGAGATACCCCCTATCACAACAGCCGTAATGCTTTCGATGTTGGAAAGCTGGCCCGAGGTCGGCGAAACCGATCCGATCCGGCCAATCAGTGCCCAGCCCGCAAAAGCGCAGATCAGCCCGGACAGCATGTAGACTTGGATCAGCGTCCTGCGAACATTGACGCCCGAAAGTTCGGCCGCATCCGGGTCATCGCCGACTGCATAGACATGCCGCCCCCAGGCGGTATGGCGCAGGACATAGGCAAGAAGCAGAACCAGGGCGATCAGGAAGAATACGCCGAAGGTGAAGACCGCGCCCCCGATGGTCACCCTCTCACCAAAGAGGTGAAGCAGCGGAGCCTCGGCGGCAATATCCTGACTTCGGATGGTTTCGTTGGCGGAATAGAGAAAATTCCACGCCAGAATGATCTGCCAGGTTCCCAGAGTCACGATGAACGGCGGCAGCTTCATGACCGCCACCAGCCAGCCGTTGACAAAGCCGAAGAATGTACCAGCCGCGAGGCCACAGATAATCGCAAGTTCAACCGGCAGACCATAACGGAAGGTGAACTGTCCCATGACGACCGAACTCATCACCATGATCGCACCGACCGAAAGATCGATCCCAGCCGTCAGGATGACCAGGGATTGCGCGGCCCCGACTATTCCGATGATCGCAACCTGTTGCAAGATCAGTGTCAGCGCGAACGGTGAGAAAAACTTGGAACCCAATAGCAACCCAAAAATCACGATCGACAATACCAGTACGATCAGCGGCACCAATGATGGCGTGACGTGAAGCGCATGCTGGAACCGGCTGATAAAAGACCTGTGCCCTTCGCCAAATTCGGCGACGCTTTGCGGGCCGCCCGCTGACGCTGCTTCATAGTTTGATGAGTCTGACATGGAATTCCTCCGGGTGTCCTGGCTTCAGGAACGAGAAAGGGGGCGGGCAAGGGCGCGCCCCCTTTTTTGATCTTCGAGTCTTGCAGGTTTTAAATCAACCCCGAGCGGCAGTCGCAGAGGTCAGCCCCAGCAGCGTTCGGTGCCTTCAGCGACCGAGATCGACTCCACTCCATCCACCGGCTCGTCCGTTACCAGCGAAACGCCGGTGTCAAAGAAGTCCTTGCCGGGTGTCGGCTCTGGCTTGGTACCGTCGGCGGACCATTTCGCAATTGCCTCTATTCCAAGCGACGCCATGAGCAGCGGATACTGCTGCGAGGTCGCACCGATCACGCCATCGGCGACGTTCTGAACGCCGGGACAGCCACCATCGACCGATACGATAAGCACGTCATTCTCTCGGCCAAATGCTTTCAGCGCCTCGTAAGCGCCTGCGGCGGCGGGTTCGTTGATCGTGTAGACCACGTTGATCATCGGATCGGTTGCCAGAAGGTTCTCCATTGCCTTTCGACCACCCTCTTCATTGCCGGCGGTCACATCATGGCCAACGATCCGCGGATCGGTTTCGTCGCCCCATTTGTTCGGATCGCCAAGCTCGATGCCAAAGCCCTGCAAGAAGCCCTGATCGCGCAAAACGCCGACGGTCGGCTGGCTGACGGCCAGATCGAGCATCGCGATCTTTGCATTGGCGGCTTCGTCGCCCAGCTTGGCGGCAGCCCATTTGCCGATCAGCTCACCGGCCAGGAAGTTGTCGGTTGCAAATGTAGCATCTGCTGCATCAGCCGGATCCAGCGGCGTGTCGAGTGCGATGACCAAAAGGCCCGCATCCCGCGCCTGCTGGACTGCGGAAACGATCGAGGCAGTGTCGGATGCGGTCAGAAGGATACCCTTCGCGCCGTCAGCAATGCAGGTCTCGATAGCTGCAACCTGCGTCTCATGGTCTCCATCGATTTTGCCCGCGAAGGATTTCAGTTCGACGCCCAGTTCCGCTGCCTTGGCTTCCGCACCTTCTTTCATCTTTACGAAGAACGGGTTGGTGTCGGTCTTCGTGATCAGGCAAGCGGAAACGCTGTGGCTGCCGGCATAGGCGGCGCCGGACATTGCCATCACTGCAATCGCTGTACCAGTTAGTAGATTTTTCATGATTTCCTCCCGAGGAACAATTTGTTCAGATATTTCTCCCGTGGCCCCGGCAAGCATCGCTGCTCCCGAGTTGTCAGTAAAATTGAATGATTCTCCCGCTTGTGTCAATAAATAATTCAACTTGATTTATGTAATGACAGCCTGCATTCTATGGTTGGGAGAATGCTGATGCTCGAAGAAAATGGAACGGTGAAAGTTCGGTCACTCAGCGGTGGGGTAAACCAGCGCGGGGTTCGCGATTTCAACGAGCGCTTGCTCCTCTCGATGATCCAAAGGTACGACGCCAAACCCGGAAGCGAGTTGGCAAAACTGGCCGGGCTGTCGCCGCAAACGGTTTCCGTCATCCTGCGAAAACTGGAAAACGACGGGCTGATCGTAAAGGGCGAGCCGGTCAGAGGAAAAGTCGGCAAGCCTTACACGCCGGTCGCGCTTGCCCCAGACGGCGTGTTCTCGATCGGACTAAAGATCGGTCGACGAAGTGCAACGCTGCTGCTGATGGACTTCACCGGGGTCGTGCTGAAACAGGTCAACCTTACGTACCGCTATCCGGCTCCAAGGGAAATCTTCCAATTTCTCAAGGAAGGTTTGGATACCCTTATCGCCGGGCTGGAACCGCGCACGGTCGAACGAATAGTCGGGATCGGCATCGCCGCCCCGCACGAAATCTGGAACTGGCACGAATTGCTTGGCGCTCCGGCAGAAGATTTCGAGAGTTGGAAGAGAGTCGACATCGTCAAGGAAATTGCGAAGTTCAGCGATCTTCCGGTGTCGATCGTGAACGATGCCACGGCAGCCTGCCGTGCAGAACATGTATTTGGCCGCGGCAAGGAGTATCGCGATTACGCCTATTTCTTCGTCGGCACCTTTGTTGGCGGAGGAATCGTTCTCAACCATTCGGTCTATGAGGGTCACCGGGGAAACGCCGGAGCGTTCGGGCCATTACGGTCAGTCGGACCAGATGGCACCGACCAGGCGCTACTCGATACCGCGTCGATCTTCATCCTTGAAGAGAAACTTTCGAGCATGGGCATTGATCCCGAACGGCTCTGGCACCGACCGCAAGATTGGAGTGAAGTCGCCGAATATGTGGGGCCTTGGGCCGAGCAGGTTGGGCGCGAACTGGCCAAGGCCGGTGTGTCCGCCTGCGCCGTGGTTGATTTTGAAGCCATATTCATCGACGGCGCGTTTCCTCCGGATGTCCGGAAGATAATTGTGCAGGCGGCCCAACGTCATCTGGACGAACTGGATACACGCGGAATTATCCGGCCGGCGATCGAGAAAGGTTCCATCGGCGAAAACGCCCGGACCATCGGTGCCGCTAGCGGGCCGATCTTCAATGGATATTTTCTGGATACGAATGTCGGACTGGGTGACGGCTAAGGCATTTCAGGAAAAGGTTGAATCGGAATTGCGCTGCCTCTCGCTGCGCTCGAAGATGAATTCCGATGCTTTCTGTCTCACTATTTTCCGAATCGTTATAGCGAGCCGGATAGCGCGGCGCTTGGGCTCGGCATGCTATGCTAAGACAACCGCGGGCAGTGTTTGCGTCGTTCTACCGCGCTTGTTCGCGCCCAGGGGTCCAGCACGATCTTCGGAGCCGCTGCGCGCCCAAAGCGCAACTCGGCGAACGCCTGCGCGCCGTTGCAAAGCGGGTGGGGCTCGAACCAGTTCATGTCGCCAAGGTATCCGCCGAAAACGGTCTCTGCGGCCATCCGAAAAATCTTTGATCGTAAGGGTATAGGTACCGATGACGCTGGCAGGCAAATATTCAGGATCACGCCCGGCTGCGCCAAGCCAGAGGCCGAGGCGCACGTCGCGGCAGTGCCAACTGCATCGACAACCGGGGCGAATTGCCCTTTGGTCGAAGCCAGAGCGTTTTCACCGCATTTCGCTTTCAGGACGCTCCGCCGCTCCGCGTTGGGTTCGATGATGACGATCTCGGGAACACCTATCGCGCTGAGTGCCAGAGCCGCACCCAGTCCGATCGCCTCGCCGCCCAGCACGAGGGCGTTGCGCTCTGCTTTGGGGTGTTGCGCTGCAAGACCCAGTCGCGCCGCGGGCCAACTGACCGCCATCGGTTCGACACGCGCCGCTCTGTAAAGGGGAGCATGGTTCGGGACGGCAACGAGATTGGTCGCTGGCATAGCGACATATTGAGCGAAAGCTCCTTCGCGCACGGCCAACTATCACTCCGGCGGCCTCATGCCCGGATCAGAGGGTCCGGACGGCGGCTGTCATGGCCCAGATACGCATGCACGTCAAAGCCGCAGATGCCGACCGCATCGACTCGGATCAGAGTTCACCCGCTGCCTACACGAGATTCAGCTCTTCACGAAATTCCAGCGCTCCAGGGCCGCCATAGGCAAGCGCTTTCATCCCCCGCCAATCGTCCGGATCCGATCCTTTGCAGCGCAGGACGTGAGCGAAAATTGAAGCAGAAACGGCTTTTGTCAATTTGGAAGCGCTTTCGCAGATCCCTACAGCTTCTTGGAGCGGCCAGAATGTGCTATTGGAAATGCATTGCAACCAATGATTTCTTGACGCTCGGACACTCGGTCGGCGTCGGCATCAAGAGAGCATCGGCACAAGGCCGAACTTCAGGATCAGGAGGTTGGATATGGCATTCGAAATCAGCTCGGACATGGCTGTCACGCGAGATGCGGAAGGCCGGGTAACGCAAGTCAGCCATCCGACCAAACCATATTACGGGCCGGACTCGGTCGACGCCCTCGCGGGCCATCGAGAGGTTCTCGAACCGCACGCCCTGGCCAGGGCCTATCTACGCGAGGTGCTTCCCAGTTTTGGCGTCGACGAGTCAATGGCCGATGATGCCACTACCGCGATGGAGTTGGATGCTTCGGTCCAAGGCGATGACGGCCAGCACCTGAACATGGCGGAGGAAAAGATCTCATCAAACAAGGCAACGATCTCTTACTCTCAGACGATGATGGGGCTGCCGGTCTGGCAATCCGGTGTCAGCGTCCGCTTGCGGGGAACGCCGATGGCCGTCGTCGGGGCCAGCAGCACGATCCAGCAGGACATGGGAGAAATCACGCCGCCGCCGCCTGAAGCGCCGTTCTTGCCAGAGCAGGTAGACTCCGCGCTGCTTTCGGACCTGCTGGGGGTGGATTACGACGTCGAAATTTCCCGCCGGCGACTTCTGATCTATCGCTACGACAAGAACGAACGCGGCAATGCAGTCGGAGAACCCGACTCAACCTCGGTTGAGGCCTGTCCCCGGCTGAACCCGCCCGACGTGCCCGACGGCATCGTTCACGGACGACACTATGTCGTGGGCGAGTTCATGTTTCGATGCACGATCAAAGGCTGGGGACCACTGAATTGGCAAGCCTTCATCGAGCCCGTCACCGGCGCGGTCCTGCGGATCGAAGCCCTGGTCAGTTGCGTTGACGGGACAGTGCTGATCGCCGACCCGCTGACCAAGAACGGTACCGATACCGCGCCCACAGCGCCCGCCAGCATACTTGATCAGTTGCGAGAGATCGTCGAACTTCCAGGTGTTGAAAACGACGGATTGGTCCATCGGCTAACAGGGCCTTTCGTCCGGGTGGCAAATGTCTCGCCGCCGAACCTTGCAGCGCCTACGGTGCCAATCGGGCAACGTTTCGAAGCATCAGTGCCGACCGACGATTTCGCGGCGATCAATGGCTATTTCCACTGCGATCAGTGTTTCCGTCTGGTTGAGCGGCTTGGATATGACGTCCGGCAGTTCTTCGATGGAACGACCTTTCCGGTGACGGTCGATCATCGTGCGACCATTGGCGGACAGGCGAATGCGGTGAATGCCCAGGCCCCCGGCAACGCTACCAGCAATGGCTCCGACGGGTTCCGATTTGCGCTGCTCGCCCCCAATTCGTTGATCGGGATGGCCGTGGAACAGCGCGTGACTTGGCATGAATTTGGGCATGCAATCCTATGGGATCATTTGGATTCGCCTAATTTCCGGTTCGCGCACAGCCCCGGAGATTCCATCGCGGCGATCCTTCTCGATCCCGAATCGCAAGCCCCTGACACCGGTAGGACATTTCCATGGACAATCATCGCCCGGAGGCACGACCATGGACCTGCTTCGGGATTCGCCTGGGGTGGCATCAATGATGACCCACTGCCGGTTGGGCATATCCTTTCGGGTGATCGCGCCGGATATGACCGCGAGCAGATCCTGTCCTCGACCTTGTTCCGGCTGTACCGTTCGGTCGGCGGCGGGTCGGTCGACGTTCAGGCCCGACAGAATGCCTCGCTGCGGACGGTCTGGTTGCTGCTGGAAACGATATCGGCGCTCAGTCCGGTGGCCCAGCCGCAGAATGCCGAAGAACTGTTCTTGGCGATGGTCGAGGCGGACATGTTCTCTACCCCGCCCGTTCCCCCCATCGCCACCGGTCTGCTGGCGAAGGTGCTGCGCTGGTCGTTCGAACAGCAGGGGCTGTTCCAGCCGCCGGGCGCCGCTGCGCCTGTCGCATCTGCCGGAGCGCCCCCAGAGGTCGACATCTTCATCGACGATGGACGCGCCGGCGGATATGCGCATGCGGCGAACGAAATCACCGGGCCGCCGGGTCTGATAATTCGGCGCAACAATGACGGCGGCAGCATCAGTCAGACCCCAAAGGAAGGTCAACCGACCTTCGTGTTCGTCACCGTGTCGAATCGCGGATCGGCACCTGCCTTGAACGTGACTGCACGGGTCGCGGCGCGCCGAGTGGCAGAAGGTATCGACTGGTCCGACGATTGGTCAGCGTTGGCCCATGCGGCGAGTGCAGTCGTCCCATTCGATGTACCGCCGGGCGCCTCCGTCAGGGTCGGACCCTTCGAGTGGCAGCCGCAATTCGGCGGCGACTGGCAGCTTTTCGCCGACGTGTCCTGCCCCGACGACGAGAGCCTGGTCCGAAGTACGTTCCAAGGCACTTGCCCGGCCAGCACCATCGCGATGATGGACAACAATGCCGCCCTGCGGCGGATCGGAGTAACGCCAGCCGTTGCATAAAAGCTCGGCGAACTCGCACTTTGCGCCAATGCATGGTCCAACTCCACCGACCTGCTTCCGAACTCGGTTTCCAGAATTGGGTCCAGAGTCAGTTTGGCCGGGAGCGGAACGGTATTCATTTTCTGGAGGCGGCGCCGAGGAATTCAGCGGCGCCTTTGTATGGGGCAGCCCAACTCTGGTGCAGGCGAGAGACGCCGTGTCGCTGAAGGCAACGATTGAGCGATAGCCGCGTCAGATATGGCATCTTCGGCTGAAGCGCTTATCGGCAGTCGTCGACTGCGCAAGCAGAGTGTGCCTGCGAAAAGCAACAATGCTCGTCGTCTTCTCGATCGTAAGCAACGTCGACTTCGGCTCTTTCGGACCCGTCGGCACATCGGTCGTCGATGTCCGCTTCTTCCACCTGGCGGCCGTCTTCTGAAGGAAGCCAGAGCGCATGGCCAGCGCCCTCAGGCTCGCTTGACGATGCTGCAACGCTCGACGGACTGCCTCTGTCGTGGTTGCGCTCACGTGTAGAATCTGGCCCATAGCGCTCACTCCATTCTAGGGAACTAGTCGGATCATCAAAGCCGGGATCAAACAGCTAACCCGCAAGCAGCGCCTTGGCAGCGCCGCGCGCCTCGTCGGTCACGGTATCCCCGGCCAGCATCCGGGCCACCTCATCGACCCGAGCGGTGGCATCCAGCGAGGTCACTGTCGATGTCGTCATTCCCTTCGCCACCGCCTTTTCGACTCGCCAATGATGGCGGCCGCGGGCAGCCACTTGCGGCGAATGCGTGACCACCAGCACCTGAGTATTTTCCGCCAGCTGCGCAAGTCTCCGGCCCACGGCATCCGCAGTTGCGCCCCCCACACCGCGGTCAATCTCGTCGAAAATCATCGTCAACCCGCTGGCCTCTTTCGTCAGGCAGACCTTCAACGCCAGCAGAAACCGGCTCAACTCTCCGCCAGAGGCGATCTTGTTCAACGGCCCCGACGGCGCGCCTGGGTTCGTGGCGACGGTAAAGGCCACCTCGTCCTGACCCTCCGGCCCCGGTTCCGCCGCGCCGATTTCCGTGGCGAAAACTGCGCGTTCCATCTTCAGCGGCGCCAGTTCCGCCGCCATCGCGCGATCCAGATTCGCCGCCGCCGCCTTGCGTTTCCCGCTGAGCGAAGCCGCCAGCCGGTCATACTCCACCTTGGCCTTCTCGACCTCGGCCCGCAGCGCCTTCAGATCTGCCTCGCCGCCCTCCAGCGCCGCCAGTTTGCCGCGCAGCTCTTCGGCAAATGCTGCAAGATCGTCGGCCAACACCCCGTGTTTTCTGGCCAATCCCCGGATCGCGAACAGCCGGTCCTCGACCAGTTCCAGTTCTGACGGATTGAACGCCATGTCGCTGATGCAGTCCTCAACCGCCATCTGCGCCGTGCCAAGCTCGTTCAGAGCCCGCGACAATGCTGCCAACGGGTCTTCCAACCGCCCCTGAGCCTTCTCCGCCACCCCTTCCAGCCAGCGCACCGCGTCAGACAACATGCCCTCGGCGCCATCACTTCCAAGTGCCGCGGAAGCCTTTGAAATATCCTCGCCAATCCGCTCTGATGCCTGCATCAGCCGACGCCGGGAATCGAGGCTTTCCTCCTCGCCGGGTTGCGGATCGAGAGCGTCCAGTTCGGCCACGGCATGACGCAGGAACTCTTCCTCTTTCGCCACTTCGGCCAACGCGCGCTCTGCACGACCCAGGGCCTTCCCGGCTGCGCCAAGGCTGCGCCATGCCTTGCGAACCACCTCGACATCGCCGGTCAGTTGACCGAAATCATCCAGCAGGATCCTGTGTCCGCGTGGGTTCAGCAGGCCGCGATCATCGTGCTGGCCGTGCAGTTCCACCAGTGTATCCGAGAGTTGCCGCAGCACCTCGCCGCTGACCCGGCGATCATTGACCCAAGCCGTCTTGCGGCCATCCGCCGAATTCACCCGCCGCAGGATCAGATCCTCGGCCACCGGCAGCCCGGCCTCCGCAAGCACCGCCTGAGCAGGATGGCCCGGCTGCAGATCGAAGACCGCGACAACCTCGCCCTGCTCGGCGCCTTGACGCACCAGTTCTGCCCGCCCGCGCCAGCCCAGAACGAAGCCCAGAGAATCAAGAAGGATGCTTTTCCCAGCGCCGGTCTCACCGGTCAACACATTGAGTCCGGGCTGAAATTCCAGTTCCAGCCGTTCGATGATCAGCATGTCCCGGATGTCGAGACCCCTAAGCATGGTCCCCGCGCTCCCTGCCCTGGATCAGAGCCATTCGCCGCGAATGACCTGCCGGTAGATGCCAGCCAGCCAGCTGTCGCCGCGGGCCTCGGGCTTCAGCCCCTGACCGGTCAACAGCGCATAGCTGTCCTCGTAATACTCGCTTGACCGGAAATTGTGGCCAAGAATGGCGCCGGCGGTCTGCGCTTCGTCAACCAGACCCAGCGACAGGTAGCTTTCCACCAGCCGGTGCAGCGCCTCGGGGGTGTGGCTGGTGGTCTGGAACTGTTCGACCACCACGCGGAACCGGTTGATCGCAGCGGTATAGTGGCCCTTCTTCAGGTAATAACGTCCGATCTCCATTTCCTTCGCCGCCAGATGGTCGAAGGCCAGATCGAATTTCAGGATCGCCGAAGTCGCATATTCGCTGTCGGGATAATTCTCGATGACTGCACGAAGCGCCTGCAAGGCCTGGAACGTCAATCCCTGATCGCGACCGACATCGTCGATCTGGTCATAATAGGACAGCGCCAGAAGGTACTGGGCATAGGCCGCATCCTCGCCAGAAGGGAAGAAATCCAGATAGCGCTGCGCACTGGCGCGGCTGTTGGGATAGTCGCGATCCTTGTGATAGGAAAACGCCTGCATGATCAGCGCGCGCTTTGCCAGTTCGGAATAGGGATAAAGCCGTTCGATCTCGCCAAAGTAGTAAGCCGCGTCGTCGGGCTGTCTGTTGGCCAGCTCGTACTCGCCACGTTGGTAGATCTCTTCGGCAGAGAAATTATCCAACGGCACCCGCTGCCCGCCGTCGCCAGCGCAGGATGCGACCATGGCCAGCGCCACGATCGACAAACCCAACCTGTTGATTGACCCGGCTTTTGCCATCAGATGCCTACCCAATACCTAACCCCTGCGAAGCATGACCCGCTCGCCTTCTCTACAGTGGTCCTAGCACAGAAAAAACCGGTGCAAAACGACTTTGAAAGGGTTTAGACGCGGGGATCAGGCGACGGCGGGAATATCCGCCTGGCGAACGCCAACACCCGGAAGCCGGAGTGCGGTGTGATCATCGCAGACCACCGTCCGGTATGCATCGGGCTGAGCGAAAAGCGCGCGCAACAGCTTGTTGGTCAGGGCGTGACCCGCGCGGTTCCCCGTATATCGACCTAAGATCGGCGCACCGGCCAGCGCCAGATCGCCAAGCGCGTCCAGCATCTTGTGGCGCACCGCCTCGTCGGCGTGGCGCAGCCCGCCGGGCGACAGAACGTTTGCGCCGTCGACGACGACGGCATTCGCAAGCGTCCCCCCCAGCGCCAACCCGTTGGCGCGCATTGCTTCGACATCGCTCTGGCGGCAGAATGTCCGGCTGTCGCAAAGCTCGCGCACAAAGGCCCCATTTGCCATGTTCAGGGTCTTCGACTGATGCCCTATCGCAGCTTCGTCGAACTCGATCTCGAATTCGATCTCGAAGATGTCAGAGGGCGAGAGAGTCGCCGTCGCTTCGCCCGCACTCACAGTGATCGGACGCAGGATCTCGATTGCCCAGACCGACAACGCCAGACGACGCACGCCACGCGCCAGGATGCCGTCAACGAACGGGGCCGCGCTTCCGTCAAGGATCGGTACTTCCGGCCCATCCACTTCGATCAGAGCGTTCTGCACACCGCAGCCAGCCAAGGCCGCCATGACATGCTCGACGGTCGAAATTTCGGCGCCGGCGGCATTCCGCAGCTTCGTGCAAAGCGGAGACTGCACGACCGAGTCCCACTTCGCCGGGATCAGCGCATCGCCCACGGAAATATCAGTACGGCGGAACCAGATGCCATATTCCGCAGAGGCGGGGTGAATCGTCATCCGGACGGGGGTGCCCGAGTGGAGCCCCGCACCCATAAACGAAACAGGAGATTTGATGGTCGTCTGCACGAATTACCCCAAACTGTTCTTCTATGGCGGTGCCCCCACTCCGCCGACTGCAACGACCTAACCAGCGGGTGTCGATAGCTCAACTCAATCTTTGCAACGCTCTGAAACATCACGGAATCATATGCGCGAAATCCCGCCGAAAGCTGAAGAATCAAGTTTCAACGCTTTGATTTCAAACGAAAAGGGCCAGACGATGCTGGCCCTTCCTGATTAATTTGTGACGCGTCGTCAGTTGGCCTGGCGCCTCAGAAAGGCGGGAATCTCGATCTTTTCCTCTTCCGGGTTCGGCTCGGGCTCGGCCTGAACCGCGCGCATCTGCGGCTGCTGGCGGGTCATCGCGGCACTGCGGTCCTGCGAAGTCTCGCCCTGATGACCGGTCATCCGGTTGATCAGAGAGTTGATGCCGAAGCGCGGCCGATCCTGCGGCTGGTGCGTTGCCATGCCAGGGCGCGTCTGATGTGCGGGCACCTTCTGCACTGCCGCTTGCAGGCGGGCCATTGCCTGTGGCGACGGGGTACCGGCAGACGACGGCGCGCGGGGTGCCACGAACTCGTCTTGTGCCGGGGGTTCAGAATAATCGTCGCCTTGCGGCTGGAACTCTGCGACCCGGGGTTGATAGGCGGGTGGCGGCAGATCGTCCTCGATATCGGCCCTTGGCGCGGCGCGGCGCGGTTCGGCCCGGTGCGAGGCGGCGACTTCGACCTGAGGTTCGATGTCCCGAAACAGGCTCGGCTCGGGTTGCGGTTCGGGCGCCGTCTCTGTGCGCTCTTCGCGGGCCACCAGATCCTCTTCGATCCTCGCGGCGACGGGGGCGACCTTCTCCTCGACCTTTTCGGCCGACTGCAACGGGGCCGCCATCGTGCGGCGCGGCACGGGAATGTCATGCACCGACTCGCTCGCGTCAATGCCTGTGGCGACCACAGAGACACGCATCGCGCCCTCCATCTCGGTATCGAGCGTCGAACCGACGATGATGTTGGCATCCGGATCGACCTCTTCGCGGATCCGGTTCGCGGCTTCGTCCAGTTCGAACAGGGTCAGATCATAACCGCCGGTGATGTTGATCAGAACACCCTTGGCGCCGCGCAGGCTGATTTCGTCCAGCAGCGGGTTGGCGATCGCCTTCTCTGCGGCCTGGATCGCGCGATCCTCGCCGGTGGCCTCACCGGTGCCCATCATCGCCTTGCCCATCTCGTCCATCACGGCGCGGACATCGGCGAAGTCGAGGTTGATCAGGCCCGGACGGACCATCAGATCGGTGACACCCTTGACGCCCTGGTAAAGAACGTCATCGGCCATGCTGAAGGCTTCGGTGAAAGTGGTCTTTTCGTTGGCAAGGCGGAACAGGTTCTGGTTCGGAATGATGATCAGCGTATCGACCATCTTTTGCAGCGTCTCGATGCCCTCATCGGCCTGACGCATCCGCTTGCCGCCTTCGAACTGGAACGGCTTGGTAACGACGCCGACGGTCAGAACCCCAAGTTCCCGTGCCGCCTGGGCAATGATCGGAGCAGCTCCGGTGCCGGTGCCGCCGCCCATCCCGGCGGTGATGAAGCACATATGCGCGCCGGCCAAGTGATCGACGATTTCCTCGATCGTCTCTTCTGCAGCGGCGGCCCCTACCGACGGACGCGCGCCCGCGCCCAAACCTTCGGTGACCTTGACGCCCATCTGGATCTTCGCGGGTGCGGTCGATTGCTGAAGCGCCTGCGCGTCGGTGTTCGCCACCACGAACTCTACGCCTTCCAGTTGCTTCTCGATCATGTTGTTGACCGCGTTGCCACCAGCGCCGCCAACGCCGAAGACCGTAATACGCGGTTTCAGGTCATCATGTTCCGGCATCTTCAAATTCAATGTCATAGATCTGTCCCGCCTGTCTTTTTTACCGACCGACGAAGCGGCCGCCTTACGCTACTCACTCTTAATTTAGGGGGAGTCGCGCGTCGCGTCATCCAAAAAACACAAAACTACCACAAAATATAGTCGAATTTCTCCAAGGTTTAGCGGGATTTCGCCGAATTACCGACATGTTGCGGAGTTTTGTTAGAGTGCCACAATTTATTGAATGCAGGTCAATTCATTCGCAGACACTGCGTTTGCCGGGATCCCGACACAATTCCAGGTTGTTGCGGCGACTGCTCTGTCTGCCTCAAGCCTCTTCGGACCCTGTGGATAAGTTTAGCACAGAAGAAAAGCGGGGTCATGTGATTCTTGCCGCCACCGCCGTCGAGACGCTTCTACCAGTTCTCCTTGAACCACTTCACCGCTCGCTTTAGCGATCGGGCCGGATAGCGTTCCGACGGGATCTCGAAATCCCACCACTCATCCTGCGGATGGGCCGCGAAAAGGCAAAGACCGACCGCCGCGGCAAAGGGGGATCCGGTGGCGGCCTGCGGCAATCCCTGCACCCGAAGCGGGCGGCCGATACGGACCTGCTGACCAAGGATTTTCGGCGCCAGCCCATCCAGCCCCGGTATCTGGCTGGCTCCGCCGGTCAGCACGATCTGCTGGCTCGGCAGATGCTCGAAGCCTGCGGCATCCAGACGGGCGCGCACCTCTTCCAGTATCTCTTCGACGCGCGGTCGCATGATCCCGATCAGTTCGGCACGGCTTGCGGTGCGCCGGTCATGTTCCCAGTCGCCTGTGTCGCCGCCAATCTCGATCATCTCGCGGTCATCCATTCCGGTGGCATGAACCCCGCCATAGAACGTCTTGATCCGCTCGGCCGTCGCCAAGGGCACCTGCAAGCCCTTGGAAATATCCATCGTCACGTGGTCGCCCCCCATCCGGACGCAATCGGTGTAGATCATGTGCTTCTTGATGAAAATCGACAGCCCGGTGGTTCCGCCGCCCATGTCGATGCAGGCCGCACCCAGTTCCTGTTCGTCCTCGACCAGGCTGGAAATGCCCGCGGCATAGGCAGAAGAGGCGATCCCCGCCAAGTCAAGATCGCAACGATTGATGCAGTAAAGCAGGTTCTGGATCACGTCGGTATCGACGGTAAGAAGGTGCATGTCGACAGCCAGCTTGTTGCCGATCTGCCCACGCGGATCGCCCATTCCAGATCGGTGGTCCAATGCGAAGTTGACCGGCTGCGCGTGCAACACTTCGCGGCCCGCGCCGAAGTCCGGCACCTCGCAGGCAGCCAACGCCCGCGCCACGTCCTGCTCACTGACCTGGCTGTCATGCAACTCTATCGAACCGGCCAGCCCGTAAGACCGCGGCCCCGCGCCCGAGAAACAGGCGATCACATGATCGACGCGCACATTGGCCATTTTCTGTGCCGCCTGAACCGCGGTGCGGATCGCGCGCTCGGTTTCCTGCATCGCGTCGATTTCTCCAAACCGTACCCCTCGGGAACGGGTCGTGGCCGCACCGATGATCCGGAACGACGACTGGCCGGCCATCGAACCCACGCCATCGGACTCTCTCAGGGTTTCCGGGCCGTCGAAGCGCAGGACAAGACAGGCGATCTTGGAGGTGCCGACATCGAGGATTGCGATCACCCCGCGCTGCATCGCAGCCTTGCGCATATTCCGCATCGCTCGCTGCGAGGAATAGAGGTCCATCATTGTTCGCCTGCTCCCAAACCCTTGATCCTGCGTAATTCTTCAATGGCCGACTCTGCCATGCGCAAGGTCGGCCGGTTTTCGTTCCGCATATCCACCGCCACGATATCACGCGCCAGCAGGTCCTGCGCCTGCTGCAGCGCCATGATCTGCTCAAGGGCCTGGATCGGCTGCGCTTCGGGCAGAAGGATACTTTGGCCCCGGTCCAGAACCAGCGTCCATCGCCGCTCGCCCATCCTCACCAGCCCGCGAATGCGGCCTGCCACAGGTGCCGCCGTGGCCAGCAACGCAAGCGCTTCGGGAACCGCGTCCTTGACCCCGGCACCCGCCAGAAGCGGCAGGTCCATCCTGTCAGCGCGCGACCCGATCGAGGCGACGCGACTGCCGGTGTAATCGAGAAGGTCCAACCCCTGATCGGTGCGCCAGACGACCGCGGGAACCCGTTCGCGCACCCGCACCTGCAAGATGCCTCCGGGGCGGATTCGGAGATCGACCCGCGCAACAGCGTCCAGTTCCTCGATCCGGTTCCGTATGCCTGTCAGGTCAAGATCGAACGAGCTTACCGGGAAGTCCAACGGTACGATCTGCCGGATATCTTCGGCGATTTCCCCGGACGCGCCGTCTATCGCCATCAGCTTGACCATGAATTCAGGCCGTTCCTGAATCGACCGCCGGATGTCCGCCGCTTTAATTTGCAGGTTCTCGATGTTCTGCGGGTTGCTGAAATACCAGCCGACAGAGGCCAGCACCGCGACGACCGGCAGACCAATCCGCAGCATGGCGCGGAACATCGGTGTCAGCCAAAGCCGGTGGATACGGTAGGCCGTCCGACTGGGCGCGGGATCGCGCGGAGGCGCGTTCAGCGGTTGCATGACGCATCCTCCACGATCCATTTGCAGAAATCCGGAAAGCCGATCCCGCAATGCGCTGCCTGTTCGGGCGACAGCGAAGTCGGCGTCATGCCGGGCTGGGTGTTTGTTTCCAACAGGACGAGCCCCGCCAGCCCGCGTTCTTCGTCCCAGCGGAAATCGGTGCGGCTGACGCCCCGGCAGCCAAGCGCCTGATGGGCGCGAAGAGCATAGTCCAAGCAGGCGTCGAAAATCTCGCCCGGCAGATTGGCCGGCACGTCATGGCGCGATCCGCCCGCGGCATATTTGGCATGATAATCGTACCAACTTTCGGTAATGATGTCCGTCACGGTCAGGGCCCTGTCACCCATCACCGTGGCGGTCAGTTCCCGACCCGGCGCATAGGTTTCCACCATCACCTGGTCCGGCATCTCGCGGGCCAGCTGCGGCGGGCCGTTAGCCGTCTTGGCCACGATATAGACCCCGACCGAAGACCCCTCGTTGTTCGGCTTGACGACGTAGGGCGGAGCCAGCACATGCCGCGCCTCGACCTCTTCGCGGGCTGCGATCACACTGTCCACGATCGGCAGGCCAGCGGCCCGGAACGCTGCCTTGCTGCGTTGCTTGTCCATCGCCAGCGCCGAGGCCAGAACCCCCGAATGGGTATAGGGGATGCGCAGCCATTCCAGCATCCCCTGAACGCATCCATCCTCGCCCCAGCGGCCATGCAGGGCGTTGAACGCAATGTCCGGATTGATGTCAGCAAGACGCGCGGCAAGATCCGGACCCGCGTCCAGCTCCACCACGTCAAACCCAGCTTCCCGCAGCGCGGCCGCGCATTCGCGCCCCGACGACAGCGACACCTCTCGTTCTGCCGAGGGGCCGCCCATCAGTACCGCCACTTTGGGGGGTGTCCTGCTCGACAGTCCCACTTAGCGCCTCTTTAACGGACCTTGTTGACGGTCCTTTTTGCTATTCATTTTCCGGGGCCGGTTCGCCGACCCGCTTGATTTCCCATTCTAAACAGATGCAGCTGTTTTGGAATACCTTTTTTCGAACCTCTTCGCCCAATCCTTCCAACTCTGCGGCAGTTGCGCCACCTATGTTGACCAGGAAGTTCGGATGCATCTCTGACATCATGGCCCCGCCAAGTCGCGCGCCGCGCATCCCTGCATCGTCGATCACCTTCCAGGCCTTCAACTCGTGGCTGTCATCGGCGCGCCCGGTGCTGGAAAACCCCGCCGGATTGCGGAACGTCGAGCCTGCCGTCCGATCCTTGGTCGGCTGCGTCGCATCGCGCTTGGCGACCTGTTCGGTCATCTTCGCCTCAAGCGCCTCCCGATCGCCCGGCTGAGCCTCGAACGTGGCCTCGACCAGCACCCAGCCTTCCGGAAGATCGGTCTGGCGATAGCGGAAGTTCAGCTCGGCAGGGCCGAGTGTCACGACTTCGCCGGCCCGCGTGACAGCCTTGGCAGAAACCAGATGATCGGCGACATACGACCCGTAGCAGCCCGCATTCATCCGGACCGCGCCGCCGATGGCGCCGGGAATGGTGCGCAGGAAGGTCAGATCGACGCCCGCCTCGGCCGCTTTGCGCGCAACATGCGCATCCAGCGCGGCCACCCCCGCCGTCACCCGGTTGCCGTTGACGGATATCGCGTTGAACCCGCGTCCCATCCGGATGACCACCGCGCGAATGCCGCCATCGCGTACGATCAGGTTCGACCCGACCCCCATCGGAAAGACCGGCAATGCCGGATCGAGATCCCGCAGAAATACCGCAAGATCGTCCACGTCCGCCGGCTGGAACAGCCAATCCGCCGCTCCGCCGACCCGCAGCCATGTCAGATCGGCCAGCGATCGGTTCGGCGTCAGAACGCCGCGCACTTCGGGAAGCCTTGTCACTCGACGCCGTTGCGCTCGATCCGGCTCAGCCGGCGCAGCCACCGCCACAGGTAAAATACCGGCCAGCGCAGCAGAGACGCGCCCGCCGCAAGCGCCAGCACACCAACCAGTGGGCCATTCTCATACGTCAGGTAGCCCAGCAGCGGCACACCGAGCGCGATCAGCAGATAGGCCGCCGGCCAGTGGTTTCGCTTGCTTGGAAACATCGCGATCACGTTTGCCGCAACCAGCCACAGCAACGCCAGGATGAGGGAAAGGCTCATTGTTCGGGCTCCTGTATGTCCTTGGGCAACGGGGCCGGCAGGCCAAGCGCTCTGCGGCCGAAATAGATCAACGGGTTGCGGAACATCGACGCGGCAGCGACCAGCCCCAGCACGACCAGCCAGATGCCGTGCTGATACCCCAGAAAGGCCAAGAGCAACGGTGCGGCGACCAGCAGTGTCACGCCGGGCAGATATTGCCGCCGCATCGGCAGCATGGCCGTGATCGCCGATGCGATGGCCCAGAGACAGGCAAGGATCAGTGACCAGCTCACGCGCCCAACCTTTCGGGCAGATTGTTGGCCCAGCCGCTGATCGTGCCTGCCCCAAGGCAGACGACTATATCGCCCGGATGCGCCTGCTCGCGCACCAGACGTTCCAGGTCGTCCTCGGTTCCAATGGCGCGGGCGTGGCGGTGGCCGTGGCGGATCAGCCCAGCCACCAGATCGTCGCGGCTGGCGCCTTCGATCGGCTCCTCCCCCGCCGCATAAACATCGGCGATGCCGACGACATCGGCATTGTTGAAGCAGCCGCAGAAATCCTCGAACAAGGAAGACAGCCGCGTGTAGCGGTGCGGCTGATGGATAGCGATGACCCGTCCCTCGCTGGATTGCCGGGCGGCTTTCAGCACAGCCGCGATCTCGACAGGGTGGTGGCCGTAGTCGTCGATGATGGTCACACCGTTCACTTCGCCGACCTTGGTAAACCGCCGGTTCACGCCCGCGAAATTCGCCAGTGCCGTCTTTATCTCGGCAGCTTTCATCCCCAGGTGCCGCGCCACCGCGACGGCGGCCAGGGCGTTCGAGACGTTGTGATCGCCGGGCATCGGCAGCGAACAGCCCTCGATCACCATCTCGTCGGCTTGCAGGACGATATCGAACTGCGCCGCACCCCCCTTGTAATGCAGGTTGACCGCCCGCACGTCGGCTTGTGCGTTGAAGCCGAATGTCACGACGCGGCGGTCGGTGATCTTTCCAACCAGTGTCTGCACTTCGGGATGATCGGTGCAGCACACGGCGAGTCCGTAGAACGGAATGTTCGAGACGAAATCAAGGAACCCCTGCCGAAGGTTCTCGATCGTGCCCCAATGCTCCATATGCTCGGGGTCGATATTGGTGACAATCGCGATCGTGGCGGGCAGGCGGTTGAACGTGCCGTCGCTCTCGTCGGCCTCGACCACCATCCACTCGCCCTGCCCCATCCGCGCGTTCGAGCCGTAGGCGTGGATGATGCCGCCGTTGATCACCGTGGGATCGAGTCCTCCGGCATCCAGGAGCGTCGCCACCAGCGTCGCCGTTGTGGTCTTGCCATGCGTCCCGGCAACCGCGACATTCGATTTCAACCGCATCAGCTCCGCCAGCATCTCTGCCCGGCGCACCACCGGCATGCCCATGCTGCGCGCCGCATCAAGTTCCGGATTGCCGCGCTTGATGGCGCTCGAAATCACTACAACCTCGGCGTTTTCCAGATTTTCCGCGCGCTGGCCCTCGAAAATCGTGGCGCCCAGCTTCTGCAAGCGGTCGGTGATCTTGCTGGTCTTCAGGTCAGACCCCTGTACCGTGTAGCCATGGTTCAGCAGCACTTCGGCGATGCCCGACATGCCGATGCCGCCGATCCCTACGAAGTGGATGGGCCCCATCTCGGTCGGAAGTTTTGTTGCCGCTGCCGCATTCATGCGTCTTGTCCCTTGCCTGCCAGTCCCACCACCATTTCGACCAGCCTTTCCGTCGCGTCCGGGCGAGCGGTTTCAAGCGCCGCATGGGCCATCTGTACCGCAGCCTTCGGGTTCGAAAAGACGGCCTCTATCTGCTCTGCAAGCGAGGCAGGCACAAGCCTTGATTCCGGGATCATGATGGCCGCGCCCGCATTGACAAGTCCGCGCGCATTGGCGGTCTGGTGATCGGCAACGGCAGCGGCGAAGGGGATCAGGATTGACGGCCGGCCAATCACGCTGATATCGGCCACCGACGACGCGCCTGCCCGACTGATCACCAACTGCGCCTCCGACATCCGTCGCGGCACGTCCGCGAAGAACGGCTGCACCTCCGCCTTGATTCCAATGCTCTCGTAGGAGGCGGCCACGCGGTCCAGATCTTCTTCCCGCGCTTGATGCGCCACGCGCAGGTTGGCGCGCAATGCCTCCGGCAGGGCGGCGACCGCCTCGGGCACCACGTCTGACAGGATACGCGCGCCCTGAGATCCGCCAATCACCAGAAGCGACATTGGATAATCGCCCGGCGGAATATAAGGCGCGCCGGCTTTTGCCAGCACTGCGGCGCGGACCGGGTTGCCGGTATGGATACCCGCCACGCCACCGGGCAGCTTGGTCGGCCAGCTGCCGCAGGCCACCGCATTGACCCGCTGCTTGCGGGCGAAGAACTGGTTCACTCGTCCCAAAATGCCATTCTGTTCATGGATCATCCTTGGCAAGCGCAAGATTTTCGCCGCTGAAATGGCGGGGATCGAGGGATAACCGCCGAAGCCGACAACCACCGCGGGCCGGTCCCTCAGCATGCCCATGACCGCCGCCATCACGCCGCCGGCAATTCGAAACGGTGCTGCCGCCTTGGCCACCGCACCGCCCCGCGCGAAGGTGGCGCTTGAGACCTGGTCAATCTGCACGACATGCGGAAAGCCCCCGGTGTAGCGCGCGCCGCGCGCATCGGTCGAAAGCTTGACCCGCCAGCCCCGGCGCAGCATGGCCTCGGCCAGCGCCTGAGCGGGGAACATATGCCCGCCTGTTCCTCCCGCGGCGATCACTAGAAGCGGCCCTGCCATGCGCTATTTTCCCCGCTGGATCAGGATATCACCGATCTCGCCCTGCGGCCGCGTCCGGGTGAACGCCAACAATGCCCCCACCGCGATGCCCCCGGCGATCAGCGAGGAACCGCCATAGCTGACAAACGGCAGCGTCATGCCCTTGGCAGGCAAGAGCCGCACCGCGACGCCGATATTGATCATCGCCTGGATCCCGAAGATGCAGGCAAGCCCGGTGCCTGCAAGGCGAATGAATGGATCGCGCTCTCGCATCAGCCTCAACAGCGACCGGACGGTGATCGTGGTGAAGAGCCCGATGATGACGAGGACAAGGATCAGACCATATTCCTCGGCTGCGACGGCGATGATGAAATCGGTATGGGCATCGGGCAACGACCACTTCACCTGCCCCTCACCGACCCCGACGCCGAAGAATCCGCCCTCCTGGATCGCGTTGGTCGCGTAGCCAAGTTGGGTGCGCGGATCGACCTCGGGCGAGAGGAACCCGTCGATACGGCGGGCGAAATGCTCGGAATTATTGTAAGCCAGCGTGCCTGCGAAAACCACACCGCCGGCCAAGAGCACCAGAAGCACGATCGGCGCACCGGCGACAAAATACATCACGCCCCAGCTGAACAGAACCAGGCAGGCCTGCCCGAAATCCGGCTGAAGCGCCAAAAGCAGCACGATCGCCGCGGTGACGATTAGCGAGTACATCCGCCCCGGTGGCCCGTTGATCTCTTGGCTGGCCGCCATCAGCCAGGCCGATACGACGATAAACCCGGGCTTGAGGAACTCCGAGGGCTGGAAACTGCCGAAGCCAAGCGAATACCAGCGCACCGCGCCCTTGCCGAAATCGGTGCCGAAAACCGGCAAGAACGCTAGCGCCACAAAGGCCGCGAAAAACCCCACCACGCCGATCCGGCGCACCAGTTGCGGCGACATCATCGTGGTGACGATCATTGCCACCATCGCCAGCGCGCCGAAGATCGCCTGCCGATGAACATAGTAGAAAGCGTCGAACCCATTGCGCTCGGCCAGCGGTGGCGAAGCTGCCAGCCCAAGCAAAAGCCCGATGCCGAACAGGATGAAAACGCAGGACATCGACAGCTTGTCGATGGTCCGCCACCAACGCGGAAGAATCGGCTCGCCGTCCCTCGCCGGGACCGTGCCATAGACCATTTCCGTCATGAACTACTGCCTAACACTGCCACATACCGCCCGTTTTCCGGGTCTGATCCGAAGTCTAACCAAAAAAGCCTCGCTTCGCCAGCGATTTGCGAAGCCAAATTGTGACGAAAATGTGGCATTGACTTTATTATCCTGAAATAACATAATCGTCATGGATTTCAGAAGTTTACGTAATGCCTAAAAATCGTTTGGACAAAACCTTTTCAGCGCTCGCGGACCCGACCCGCCGTGCCATACTGGAACGCCTCATGCAGGGCGAAGCCACGGTCAAGGAATTGACCGAGCCGTTCAGCATCAGCCAGCCGGCAATCTCGCGCCATCTCAAGGTGTTGGAACAGGCCGGGCTGATCGAGGGTGGCAAGAAGGCGCAAGCTCGTCCGCGCAAGCTGCGGGCGCTGCCGATGCGCTTCGCGCATGATTGGCTCGATGACTACCGCCGCAGCTGGGAATTCAACTCGAGCAACCTCGACAAGGTGCTCCGCAAGATCCGCACCGATCCCGACCAACTCGCGGACTGACTGCACAAATCTTGGAGAATGCGTTATTCTTGTGCTTTGAGCGTGCAGTTTCGCCCGCGCGCTGACCAATTCCTGGAGAACGCCTTTGAAACGCATTGCGATTTTCTGTGACGGAACTTGGAACCATGCCGATGCGGAATACGGCACCAATGTGGTCGCACTGTCTCAGGCGATGAGCCTGTCAACCGAGAACATCTTTCAGCAACTTATTTACATCCCCGGCCTTGGCACGGGCAGCGGCGCAAGCTGGATCTCGCGCAATATCGACCGGATTGGCGGCGGCGCGTTCGGTTGGGGGCTGGACGCCAAGATCGTCGAGGCTTACCGGGCGCTTGCCTACAGCTACCTGCCGGGCGACGACATCTTCATCTTCGGCTTCTCACGGGGGGCCTATACCGCCCGGTCGCTGGCCGGGCTGATCCGCGCCAGCGGTATTCCCCCCCGCAACCGGATCAACATGGTCGGCGATGCGATGGAGCATTATCGCACCCGCCCGGACGGTCCGGAAGGCCACCCCAACCAACCCGAAAACTGCGAGTTCCGTCTGGGAATATGCCCCGAGATTGCCACCAGCCCCGAAGAACGGGAGTGGCGCCGCGAAAATGGTCACAAACCGGGGCATCTTCTGCAGGTCGCCTATCTCGGTGTCTGGGATACGGTCGGTGCACTGGGTGTACCGGGGCATCTGCGCGGCCTCGCCCGGGTCTTCAACCGCCGCTACCGGTTTCACGATGCCGACCTGTCGCGCAGCGTTCGGTCGGCACGCCATGCGGTGGCTATTGACGAACGCCGCCGGACCTATCCACCGACCCTCTGGGACAACCTCGACAAGCTGAACGACGGCGACATCGGACCGGAGCGCCCGTATCACCAGCTCTGGTTCCCCGGCGATCACGGCTCGGTCGGCGGAGGTGGCGACATCACCGGACTTTCCGACAACGCGCTGGTCTGGATCGCAGAAGGCGCTGAACTGGCGGGGCTTGAATTCACGCCCGGCGCGTTGGACGGTTTCCGCCGGACGATTGACGATTTCGCGCCCCTGCACAACCGCTCGGAGCCACGGAGCGGCCTCTTTTCAAGGCTTGCAACCGTGACCGATCGCGATGGCCCTGACACCCCCGATCTGCTGGCCCCCGCCGCGCGCCGCCGCTGGAGGGAAGGCCCGCCGCCGCCGTATCGCCCCAGCGCGCTGGCGCGGATCGGATCCGCACTCGACGCCTCTTAGACGCCGGCCAGCGCCTTCTCGACCTCGGCCATGAAATCGTCACCGCGTTTCTCGAAATTGGGATATTGATCGAAACTCGCCGCAGCGGGCGCCAGCAGCACCACTTCGCCCGGTTTTGCCTCGGCTGCGGCGCCGGCGACGGCGCGGGCCATCGTCTCGCAGATCTCGTATGGCACATTACCCAACTGCAGTGCGAAATCGCGCGCCGAATGGCCAATCAGATAGGCTTTCACGACCGACCCCAGAGCCGGCCGCAACGCCTCGATCCCACCCGCCTTGCCCAACCCGCCGGCGATCCAGCGGATGTGCGCAAACGCCTGTAACGCCTTCTCGGCGCTGTCCACGTTGGTGGCCTTTGAGTCGTTCACGAAACGCACGCCATTCCGCTCGGCGACCAACTGACTGCGATGCGGCAGGCCCTGAAACGACTGGAAGGCCTGCTCGATCGCTTTCGGAGCCAGCCCCAATGCCCGGCAAGCCGCATAGGCGGCGCAGGCGTTCTGGTGATTATGCGTCCCTGGAAGTCCGGCAATGGCGCGCAGATCAATCGACCCGACCTGCCGCCCCTTGCGGTACTCCGACAAGAAACCCTTGCGGGCGAACACCGCCCAGCCCGGCCCCGCCAGCTTTCGCTCGACCGAGACCCGGATCACCCGATCATCCTCTGGCCCCTCGGCCAGCTGGTTCGAGAGATACACCCCCTCGGCCTCATCGACCCCGATCACGGCGCGGTCCGGCCCACCTTCCGCGAAGAGCCGTCGCTTGGCCGCGAAGTAGCCGCCTATGCCGCCATGCCGGTCCAGATGATCCGGCGTCAGATTGGTGAACACCGCCACGTCCGGCGTCAGCGCGCGGGCCAGATCGGTCTGGTAGCTGGACAGTTCCAGCACCACCACGCCCGCATCACCAGCCGGGTCGATATCCAGCACCCCGCGCCCGATATTGCCAGCCAGTTGCGAGACCCGACCATTCTCGATCAGAAGATGATGGATCAGCGCAGAGGTCGTGGATTTCCCATTCGAACCCGTCACGGCAACGACCCGCGGCGGCGTATCGAACCTGTCCCAGTCATCGGTCGAAAACGAGCGGAAGAAGAGGCCGATATCATTGTCGACCGGCACCCCGGCTTCCATCGCCGCTGCGATCACCTTGTGCGGTTCGGGATAGAGATGCGGAATCCCCGGCGACACGATCAGCGCCGCGATATCTGCCCACGCCCCGCTTCGTGTCAGATCGTGGATCACCAGCCCCACCCCCTCGGCCACCTCGCGCGCCTCGGCGCTGTCATCCCAACACAAGGGTTCTGCGCCCCCTGCCCGCAACGCCCGCTCAGCTGCCTGACCGGACCGCCCCAGTCCCAGCACCGCGACCTTGCGGCCCTGGTATCCGCGCACCGGGATCAACGGGCGGATGCCTGAGCCGAGCGGGCGGACAGAACCGCCAGCGCTTCCTCGGCCATGGTCGACGGCACGAAGGCATGGTCATGGTGAAATCCCGCGACCATGTTGCACGGGATGCCGGCCACGGCCAATGCCGTTGAAACAGCGGCCGTCAGCCCGACTCCGTCCAGCGCGGAATGCACCTGCAGGGTGATCTGCGTCATCGGCACTTGCGACAGCAAGCCTTCAACCTGCGCCAGCGCTTCGTCGAGGATGAGGGAGCAGCCCTCGGCCTCGTGCATGCTGGCGAGGGCTTTGCCGCGCAACCGGTCGCGGCGCGGGTCGGTGGCGTCAACAGCACAGAAATGCCAGCGACCAGGCATCGCCATCGGCGCCATTGCCGCTATCATCTCCTGTGATCCGCGGACCCTGACCATCACCGCAGCTTCAGCGTCGCAAGACCGATCAGTGCGAGGATCAGCGAGATGATCCAGAACCGGATCACGATCTGCGGCTCCTTCCAGCCCAGCTGCTCGAAATGATGATGGATCGGCGCCATCAGGAACACGCGCTTTCCGGTGCGTTTGAAATACAGCACCTGAATGATCACGCTCAGCGCCTCGACCACGAACAGACCGCCGACAATCGCCAGCACAATCTCGTGCTTGGTGACCACCGCGATCGCACCCAATGCGCCGCCCAGGGCAAGCGATCCCGTATCGCCCATGAAAACGGCGGCGGGCGGCGCGTTGTACCACAAAAAGCCAAGCCCGCCGCCGATCAGCCCCGCCGTGAAGATCAGGATCTCACCGGATCCCGGCACGTAATGCACCTCCAGATACTCGGTGAAGTCGACCCGGCCCACCGCATAGGCAATAACCCCGAGAGTGCCCGCCGCGATCATCACCGGCATGATCGCCAACCCGTCCAGCCCGTCTGTCAGGTTCACCGCATTGGCAGCACCGACGATCACGATCATCGCGAACGGCACGAAGAAGACACCGAGATTGACAAGCACGTTCTTGAAAATCGGTAGCGCCAGTTGGTTGGTCAGTTCCACCGGATGCGCGAGAGCCGCGAAATATGCCGCAAGCGCGGCGATGACCAGACCGATCATGAACCGCACCCGCCCCGGCACGCCCTTGGCATTGCTCTTGGCGACCTTCTGATAATCGTCGATAAAGCCAACCAGCCCGAAACTCATCGTCACCAGAAGAACGATCCACACATAGATATTGTCCAGCCGCGCCCAGAGCAGGGTCGAAAAGATCAGTGCGCTCAGGATCAACAGGCCGCCCATCGTCGGCGTGCCGGCTTTCTCGAGGATGTGGCTCTGCGGCCCGTCCGCGCGGATCGGCTGGCCCTTGCCCTGCTTGCGGCGCAGAAAATTGATCAGCGGCTTGCCAAAGATGAACCCGAAGATCAGGGCTGAAAAGAACGCGCCGCCGGCGCGGAAGGTGATGTATCGGAAAAGGTTGAAAAAGTCGCCGCCATCCGAGAGTTCGGTCAGCCAGAATAACATCTACTCGTTCCCTCGTGGTTCGCGCGTCAGCGGATGACCCAGTTTTCGGATGGCGTCAACGACTAGCGACACCTTGCTGCCCTTCGATCCCTTGACCAGGATGACATCGCCCGCATCCACGAGCGCGAAGGCGCGCGCGGCGAGCGATGCCGCCGTTTCGTGCCATTCGCCGCGCTGGCGTTCAGGCAGGATATCATGAAGCTTGCGCATCAATGGCCCGACGCAATGCACCTGCGCCACCAATTTCAGCGTCGGCAGGTCGGCGATCTCTTGATGCATCCGCACCTCGTCGGGCCCGAGTTCCAGCATGTCGCCCAGCACCGCGATCCGCCGCCCCGCCGCCACGCGCCCGATCCCGTCGGTTGGCCGGCTCGCGGCCAGAACCTCTAGCGCCGCACTCAACGAGGCCGGATTGGCATTGAACGCATCGTCGAGCAAATCGACCGTCAAATGGTCGTCGACGATATCAAGCACTACCCTCTCGCGGGCTCCGCGCCCCAGCGGCGGTTCCCACTGCGCCAGATCACAGGCGGCGACTGCGGTATCGGCGCCCAACGACTCGGCCACGGCCAGCACACCCAGAGCGTTCTCTGCGAAATGCCGCCCCGCCGACATGATCTTGAACAGCATCTTCACGCCGTGGTGGCTGGCATGAACGATGGTAGTGTCCTGCGCCAGTTGCACCTTCTCGAGTCTGAACGCCGCGCCCTCGACCGTGCCAAATTCCACAACCGAGGCGCCGGCCGCCTTCGCCGCCTCCAAAAGGATCGGCGTCACCTCCAGATCGGCATTGACCACGGCCACGCCGCCCGGCTCCAGCCCGGCAAAGATTGCGGCTTTTTCCCGCGCGATCCCCTCGATAGACTCAAAGGCATGCAGGTGCGCCGCTGCCACGGTGGTAATCAACGCCACATGCGGTCGCGCCATTCGCGCCAAGGGCTCGATTTCACCGGGATGGTTCATCCCGATCTCGATCACCGCGAACTCGGTGTCCGCCGGCATGCGCGCCAGCGTCAGCGGCACGCCCCAGTGATTGTTGTAGCTGCCCTCGGCGACATGCGTCCGGCCCTGCCTGCCCAGAATCGCGCGCAGCATTTCCTTGGTGGAGGTCTTGCCGACAGAGCCGGTCACGCCCACAACCTTTGCCGCACATCGCCTCCGGCCCGCCCGTCCCAGATCGCCAAGTGCTGCCAGCACGTCGGGCACGATCAACAACGGCGCATCCGCTGCCACGCCCTTGGGCACCCGGCTGACCAAGGCCGCCGCGGCCCCCTTGGCCAGGGCCTGCGCCACGAAATCATGCCCGTCGCGCTGATCCGTCAGCGCCACGAACAAGTCGCCCCGCTGCAATGTCCGTGTGTCGATCGAAATGCCCGTCGCCTGCCAGTCGCCGCGTGCCTCGCCGCCCGTGGCGGCCGCCGCCTCGGCAGAGGTCCACAAAGCCGTCAAGACACCCGTCCGTCCAACGCGGCCACAGCGACGCTGGCCTGCTCGACATCGTCGAACGGAAACACATCGTCGCCGATCGTCTGTCCGGTCTCGTGTCCCTTTCCGGCGATCAGCAGCGCATCGCCGGGCTGCAGCGCGTCGACCCCGCGCAAGATCGCCTCGGCCCGGTCGCCGACCTCGGTCGCATCGGGGCAGCCTTTCATCACCATCGCCCGGATTGCCGCGGGATCCTCGGATCGCGGATTGTCATCCGTCACGATCGCAACATCCGCACATTCCGCCGCCGCGTGCCCCATCAGGACCCGCTTGCCGGTATCGCGGTCGCCGCCCGCCCCGAAGACGACGATCAGCCGGCCCATCACATGCGGGCGAAGCGCCTGCAACGCCGTCGCCAGCGCGTCGGGCGTATGCGAATAATCCACGAAGACCGCCGAACCATTGTGGCGTGTCGCAGCCAGCTGCATCCGGCCCCGGACGGTGACAAGTTCGGGGAATGTCCGGAACACCTGCTCGGGTGGCGATCCTGCGCCGATCGCCAACGCCGCCGCCGCCAGAACGTTCTCCGCCTGAAACCCGCCGATCAGTGCCAGCCGCGATTGGTGGGCCTCGCCGTTCCACTCGAACCGCAGGCTCTGCCCGGTCGCGTCGAACCGCTGCCCGGTGATCCGCAGATGCGCGCCCATGCCGTGCCCGACCGTCAGCAAATCCTGACCCCGATCCAGCGCGATCTCGGCCATCTCGGTGCCCCGGTCGTCATCCAGATTGACCACCGCCACCGCATCATCGGGCAGAACGCGGTCGAACAGACCCGCCTTGGCGGCAAAGTAATCCTCGAAGCTCGCATGGTAATCCAGATGGTCCTGGCTGAAATTGGTGAATGCCGCCGCCGCCAGCCGCACGCCGTCAAGCCGCCGCTGTTCCAGCCCGTGGCTGGAGGCTTCCATCGCCGCGTGAGTCACTCCGGCATCTGCCGCTGCCGCCAGCAGGCCGTGCAGCGTGATCGGTTCCGGCGTCGTATGGGCAAGCGGCGCGGTATAGGCGCCCTCGACCCCGGTCGTTCCCAGATTGACTGCAGAAAGCCCCAACAGGGTCCAGATCTGACGGGTGAACGTCGCCACCGAAGTCTTGCCGTTGGTGCCGGTGACCGCGACCACCGTTTCCGGCTGCCGCCCGAACCACAGGGCCGCGGCATAGGCCAGGGCCTGACGCGGATCTTCTGCCAGAACCACCGGCACACCCGATGCCGCCAGTTCGCCGCTCGCGATCCGCGCGCCCGTGCGGTCGGTCAGAACCGCGGCTGCACCCATCCGCAGCGCATATTGGATGAACTCGCCGCCATGCACCCTCGTGCCCGGCAAGGCCGCGAAAAGATACCCATCCCGCACCGTCCGGCTATCGACCGACAGCCCGGTCACCTGCGCCTCGCGGCCGCGCTGGGCGGTCAGACCAAGCTCTGCCAGTGATTTCGTGTCTGCCCGGTCCATTATCGGCCTCGCCCTTCGCGCCTAGTTCGAGGTGAGTGTTACCTTATCAACGGCACCGGGTTCAATCTCGGGTCTGAGACCCAAGAGCGGAGCGACCCGGCGGATGATCTCCGCCGCCACCGGAACCGCGGTCCACCCTGCCGTCCGGCGGGGTTCCGTGCCAGAGGTCTCAACCGGCTCGTCCAGCGTGACCACAAGTACATATTTCGGATCGTGCGCCGGGAATACGCTGGCGAAGGTGGCGATCACCTTGTCCTTGTAATAGCCACCGCCGCGTTCCTTGGGCTTGTCGGCGGTGCCAGTCTTGCCGCCAACCGCGTAACCCGGAACCTCTCCGAAGCTCGCAGTGCCACGCACCACCACCTGCCGAAGCATCGACCGCACCACCTCGGATGTGGCCTGCGACACAACGCGCGGCCCCGGCTGGCCCCCTGTCTGTTTCAAAAGCGTCGGTGTGACCTTGGTGCCGCCGTTGAGTATCGAGGCATAGGCCGTCGCCAGATGCAGCGGACTGGCCGACAACCCGTGGCCGTAGGAAATCGTCATTGTCGAGATCTCCGACCAGTTCTTCGGCGTCAGCGGCTTGGCGCCGGGCGCCTCCACCAGTTCGACCTTGGTCGGCTCCAGAAACCCGAGCGATCCCAGGAACTTCTGCTGCCGTTCCGCGCCGATCATGATGGCAATCCGGGCCGTGCCGATATTCGAACTTTTCACGATCACATCGGTGACGCTCAGCTCTTTCCCGTAGTCGTGGAAATCGCGGATCCGGTATTTGCCCCAGGTCAGCGGCCCCCTGGTGTCAATCATCATTGAGGGGCTGACCAGCCGCTCTTCCAGCGCCTGCGCGATCGCGAAGATCTTGAAGGTCGAGCCAAGCTCGTAAACGCCCTGCACTGCGCGGTTGAAAAGCGGGCTGTCGGACGGCACGCCCGCCAGCAGCGGATTGGGCCGGGTGTTAGGATCGAAATTCGGCAGCGACACCAGGCTGATCACCTCGCCGGTCTGCACATCCATCAGGATTGCGGTAGCACCCCGTGCATTCATCAGCTTCATGCCGCCGTACAGCACCCGCTCGGTCGCGGCCTGGATTGTCATGTCCAGCGACAGCTGCAACGGCTGCCCGCCCATCGTCGGATCCCGCAGAAAGCCATCAAAAGTCTTTTCGACACCGGCCACACCGATTACTTCCGCCGAATGCACGCCTTCGCGACCGAACGAGGATCCCCCCAGCACATGCGCCGCCAGCTTGCCGTTCGGGTAGAGCCGCATCTCGCGCGGACCGAACAACAGGCCCGGATCGCCGATATCATGCACCGCCTGTTTCTGCTCGGGCGCGATCCGCTTCTTGATCCAGAGGAACTTTCGCTTGCTTTCGAACTGCTTGAGCAGTTCTGCCTCGTCGAGATCGGGAAACACCCGGGCCAGTTCGGCGGCTGCCCGCGCCTTGTCCACCATCAGGGGCGGCTGCGCATAAAGTGCATCGGTGATCAGGTTGGTTGCCAGAATCCGCCCGTTTCGATCCACGATATCAGCACGTTGCGCGACAATGCTTGCGGCACCGCCGCCTGTTCGCGGCTCACTTGGCTGGCTCGACGCCAATGCGCCCATGCGCAACCCGACGGCGACGAAGGCAAACAGGAAGAACGCGCCGATGACCAGCAACCGACCCTCGGCGCGCCGCCGCGCGCGATCGCGCATTTCCTCGTGCCTTACCCGGATGTTCTCGCGCTCGATCGCGTCGGGGTTCTCGCCCTTCTGCCGGGCCGAAAGAATACGCGCCAGCGGGCGCAAAGGGGTCCGGATCATTGCGCCGCCTCCAGAATGCCGATCACGTCAATCGGGTTCACCACCGGACCCAGAACCTCGGCCTCTGTCGGGTATGCGATCTGATCGACCCGGCCAAACTGTTCCGGCATCAGCGGCAACAGGCCCAGCCGGTCGAAATTCAAGTCCGCCAGTTCGCGCAGCCGGTCCGGACGGTTGAGATAGGCCCATTCCGCGCGAAGAACCGCAAGTTCCTCGCGGAGCGTGCCGATCTCCTGCTGCACATCCTCCACATCGCGCAGCGCCATCTGGGTCCGGTAATTCTCCTGGTAGGCCCAAAACGCCAACCCCATCACCGCCAGCGCCGACAATACGGACAACATCGATCGCATCTATGCCTTCCCTTCCCGCTTGAATCCCGGCATCCCCAGAACACTCCGGTCCACCGGCTCTGCCCCAGCTTCGGTCCGCACTGCCACACGCAGCCTTGCGGACCGCGCACGCGGGTTTTCCGCCAACTCGTCCTCGTCCGGACCGATCGCCTTGGAAAGATCCCGAAACCCCGGCTCTGCCGCCGCTACTTCCGGCGCATATCGGCTGCCGCCGCCGCCAGAAAACGCCCGCGCCTGCAGGAACCGCTTCACCACCCGATCTTCGAGCGAATGAAAGCTGACCACCGCCAGCTTGCCGCCCGGCTTCAGCGCACGCTCGGCGGCCTCCAGCCCTGCCACCAGTTCCTTGAACTCGTCATTCACCGCGATCCGGATCGCCTGGAACGTGCGTGTCGCCACATGGCTCTGCCCCGGCTTCGGGCGCGGCAGGCATTTTTCGACGATTCGTACCAGTTCGCCCGTTGTCTCGATCCGAGACTCCTCTCGCGCTACCACGATCGCCCGCGCAATCCGGCGCGAGGCGCGCTCTTCGCCATACTGATAGAGGATATCCGCCAACGCGCCCTCGTCGGCCTGGTTGACCAGATCGGCTGCAGAGGGGCCGGACTGGCTCATCCGCATGTCCAGCGGCCCGTCCTTCATGAAGGAAAACCCTCGCTCTGCCTGATCCAGCTGCATCGAAGACACACCCAGATCGAGCACGACCCCATCCAGCACGGTGGCATAGTCATCCAGCCGCCCAAAGGTGCCCTGTACCAGTTCCAGCCGGTCGCCATAGGACCCGGCCCAATTCTTTGCCATCTCGAAAACCGAAGGATCCCGATCCACGCCGATCACCTTGTCGGCTCCTGCCTCCAGCAGCCCGCGCGCATAGCCGCCCGCACCGAACGTGCCGTCCAGCCAGACACCAGACACCGGCGCCACAGCCCTGAGCAGGGGGCGCAGCAGGACAGGGATATGCGGTTTGTCCGAGGGCATGCGGCGTGTCTTCACGGCCATACCCTATTCCCCTTCGGCTCTGTCCAACAGGGTCAGGGGATCAAAGTCGTCGGGCAGCTCGTCCAGCCATTTCTCGGTTTTCGAGGCCTCCTCGGTCTCGTAAGTCTCGGGCTTCCAGATCTGGAACGTATCGCCAGAGGCGATAAAGAAAGCCTCGTCTTCCAGCCCGATCTTTTCGCGCAGCTTTTGCGGCAGAACCAGCCGACCGTCGCCATCGACCTCGGTGGGATGCGACTGACCGTGGATCATCCGTTCCAGCATCCGCCGCTCGATCGATCCGCGCGGCATCTTGCTGATCTTGGCATCGACCTCGTCGATCGCCTCTATCGTATAGCATTCCAGATATTTTCGGCGATGATCGCCATAGACGATGACCAGCTGCGGGCGCAGACCGTCTGTCCAGTCCGGGTCGCCGGCCTCGAGCACACGGCGAAACAGGGCGGGGATGGAGACCCTGCCCTTCGCGTCGACCTTGTGCTGGCTTTCGCCTCTGAACCTGCGCGCCACTGTCCCGCGGCTCCTTATCCTTGCCCCTCAACCGCCCCGGACATGGAAACGGCGGGTTGATCTGCTGCCACTGATCAACCCGCCGCCCTCGTCCCATTTCTGGGGTTTGTCCGACTGCGCGCGCCACCTGGGGGGATGTCTGCTCGCTCGCGCGCCGGATCTCTTGGTTCGATGAAAGCGGGTGCCTGTATGAAACCTGACTTGGGAGTTTTGAGGTCTTGTCGCCTCGTTTTGCCCGTCCTCATCGTGTGAACAGGGATGCCATGGGAATTCATGGAAATCAACAGAAAAATATGGAACTTCATAACAAATATGGCTCTAACCCCCATTATGGAACAATAACCGGGATCAGTAAGGCTGCCGTTTCCACCCGATATTGTATAGTTTTTGTTTAGCTTACCTACATCTGGTGCGTTTCGACGGCAAACCTGAAATTCCCACAAATTCCCACGAAATTTGCGACCACTGTGAATTTTCCCAAAACGCAGACGCGAGGATCGGTATTTGACCCAGAGTGCGGTCCAAAATGTGCCGATCTGATTCGTAGGTCGGCCCTGTGAATCGGCGTCCACTGCGAAACACGCACCCGAAAACGATCACACGGCGATTCACCATTCGCCCGTCAAACAGGCGTCGCGCCTGATCAGTAGACAGACCTGGACTACGGGTTCCCAGACTGCTCAGAAAGTGATCCAAGCGCCTGACTTTAGGTCAACTTTACTTATGCAATTGCTGCATGGCAGCATTGACCAGATACCCCATTGTGCACTCGCAGCATTTGCCTATCTTGGTGTCAACGGAGAACGAAGCTCCAAGCACTGACCAACACCAAGAGGCACTCAAATGGCATTCGCAACTGAAACCCGCAGCATCAATGCTGGCATCGTCGACCGGATGTCGGCTTATGCCCGAGGCATCGCCGCGCGCTACAGCCAGTATCGCGTGTATCGCCAGACCGTCGTGGAACTCAGCCGCCTTACGGCTCGCGAACTGGACGATCTCGGCATTCACCGCTCGATGATCTCTTCGATCGCTCGCGAAGCCGCATACGGCAAATAGGAATTCGGATCAGGCAACCCGCTCCTCCCGCGGGACGCCTGTAAAGAGCGGCGGCATCAACCTCCTCCCTGATGTCGCCGCACAAATACCAAAACGGATGCGGCGGTCCTCCCCCAAAGCATCCGCCAACGGAACGGCGACGCTCTCCTCCCAGAGCGTCGTCGTTTTGTTTCCACTGGTTTCTTTTCAGCACAAGTATCCCCGCCGGAGGCCGTGCCGTCAGGCACGATCGACCTTCAGCGACCCCATCACCACATAAGAGGTGATGCCTTTGACCTGCGACAGGGCGACCAACACTTCGGTGTGGAAATGTCTGTAATCCGCCAGATCCCGCGCCTCGACCCGCGATAGGTATTCAACGCTGCCGGCAACGTTGTGACACCCGCGCTCCTCCGTTGGACGGACGATCGAGCGTTCGAACCCCGCTGCGTCGCTTTCGAATGCTCCGACAGCCCGGCCGCGACCTAGGCCAAGAGACCTACCCCCAGCGCAGCCGGTTTCAGAACCGCCCTGTAGCCCCGATCACGTCCGACCGCTCCAGGTTCTGCACTCGCCGCAAACAGGCCGACGTCGACAGGCCCACACGGTCCGCCAACTCGATATTGCTGACCCGGCCATCGCGGAAAAGCTCCTGCAAATACGCGCGCCTACTTGGTCCAATCCGGCCCTTTGTTGTCGATTTTCTCGATTAGCCTGAACCAACTGAACTATATTGCGGACGTTGCGCCCCACCTCGCTCGAGCTTCTCTCTGCCCTTGTCACCTTCATGACCTTGACCACGCCGGAGCCAAACAACCTTTTGCTGATGGCTTCAGGCGCGAATTATCCCCACAGATGCTTGGCGTCGGCATTGGCTTGGCTCTCATGGAAGCGTTGCTCGGCGCTGATTTGATCCTCGTGCCAAAATAGGCGGCGCCTTTCAGTCCCGGTAACTTGGATCGGTTCGGTCCAGCATCCCCTTCAACGCCTCGAAATGCGCAAAGGCGCTGTCGTTATAGGCCACCCAATCCTCGGCCGTGCGTTCCGCGATCTCGTCCGCCATCACGTTCAGCGGCTGGCCACTGGCATAGGCCAGCATCTGGGTCTCGGCGGCGCGCTCGAAGAAATAGAGGCTCTCGAACGCCTCGGCCACCGTGCCCGCCGTCGTCGTCACCCCGTGATTGCCCATCATCATGACCGAGTGATTGCCCAAGGACCGTGCGATCCGCGCGCCCTCCTCGGCATTGTCGGCAATTCCGCCAAAGCCCAGATCGACCGCCACCTTGCCGTAGAACCGCGCCGTGTTCTGGTCGATCGGCAACATCGTCGGGTCTTTGAGCGTCGCCAGAGCCGTCGCGTATTTCGGATGACAATGCAGCAGAACCCGCGCGTTCGGCTGCGCGCGGTGAATCGCGCCGTGAATGCACCAGGCGCTCGGATCGGGCGCATCGGGGCCCGACATCACGCTGTCGTCGTTGGCATCGAGCAGCAAGAGATCACTGGCCTTTATCGTCGAGAAATGCCGCCACTTCGGGTTCATCAGAAATTTCGAACCATCGGCGCTGACCGCCGCGCTGAAATGGTTGCCGACGGATTCGTGCCAGTTGAAATGCACCGCCAGCCGGAACGCCGCCGCCAGATCGACCCGCAGCGCGGCCTCGTCCACCGCAAATTCCGAAGACTTGTTCATCAGGACCCTCCCTTTTTAAGCAACCTAACCGATTGGCGCGGGATCTGGCGGAAAATGTCTACTCGACTTCAGAACGGCACGTCCTCGCCGTCGCGGCCCGCGGCCACCACGAACTTGGCCACGACCTTCTTTGACCCGGCCTTCTCGAACTCGATATCCAGCTTGTCGCCCTCGATCGCCATCACGTAGCCATAACCGAATTTCTGATGGAAGATCCGGTCGCCTTGGGTGAATGAACTGACCGCAGTCATGTCGATCACGATGTTGCGCGCCTCCGAGGGCTGGGACGTCCCGCGCATCTGGCTGCGCTCCTGCAAACGCCGCCACCCCGGAGAGTTATACACATTCGCCGAAGCCGCCCGCTCCTCGATATCGCCACCGCCAAATCCCGGTGCCGCAGCACCGTAGCCGCCGCCATATAATCCAGGCGGGGTCAGCACTTCGACGTGGTCGGCCGGCAATTCGTCGATGAACCGGCTGGGCAGCGCCGACTGCCATTGCCCGTAAACCCGCCGGTTCGCGGCGAAGGAAATCGTGCAAAGCTCCTCGGCCCGGGTTATCCCTACGTAAGCCAGCCGCCGCTCTTCCTCGAGCCCCTTGAGACCGCTTTCATCCATGCTGCGCTGGCTCGGAAACAGGCCATCTTCCCAACCAGGCAAAAACACCGCGGGAAATTCCAGCCCCTTGGCGCCATGCAACGTCATGATCGAAACCTTCTCGCCGGCCTCGTCGGTCTCGTTGTCCATGATCAGCGCAACATGCTCCAGAAAGCCTTGCAGATTGTCGAACTGTTCCAGCGCCTCGACCAACTCCTTGAGGTTCTCCAGCCGCCCCGGCGCTTCCGGCGTCTTGTCGTTCTGCCACATCTCGGTATAGCCCGATTCCTCCAGAATCTGCTCGGCCAGTTCGATATGGGATTGTTGCGGATTCAGCGTCAATCGACGCCACCGATCAAAACTGTCCACAAGCTTACCCACTTCGCCCTTGGCCTTGCCAGAGAGTTCCCCAGCGGCAACCGCAAGCCGCGCGCCGTCCAGCAGCGAGACGCCATTCGCCCGCGCGACCCGCTGGATCGACTGCAAGGCCTTGTCGCCTACGCCCCGCTTGGGCGTGTTGATGATGCGCTCGAATCCCAGGTCATCATCGGGCGATACGGCGACGCGGAAATACGCCATCGCGTCGCGGATCTCCATCCGTTCATAGAACCGCGGCCCGCCGATCACCCGGTAGGGCAGACCGATGGTCAGGAACCGATCCTCGAAGGCCCGCATCTGGTGGCTGGCGCGGACAAGAATCGCCATCGAATCCAGCCCCATCGGTGCCAGACCGCGTGTGCCTCGCTGCATCGCCTCGATCTCTTCACCAATCCAGCGCGCCTCTTCCTCACCGTCCCAATGACCGATCAGCCTGACCTTCTCGCCGTCATTCGCCTCGGTCCAGAGGGTCTTGCCCAGCCGGTCGGCGTTCCCCGCGATCACGCCGGAGGCCGCGGCCAGGATATGCGGGGTCGAGCGGTAATTCTGCTCCAGCCGCACCACCTTGGCGCCGGGAAAATCCTTTTCGAACCGCAGGATGTTGCCCACCTCGGCGCCGCGCCAGCCGTAGATCGACTGGTCGTCATCGCCGACGCAGCAGATGTTCTTGTGCCCGCCCGCCAAGAGTCGCAGCCAGAGATACTGCGCGACGTTGGTATCCTGGTACTCGTCCACCAGGATATAGCGGAACCAGCGCTGATACTGCGCCAGAATGTCGGCATGGGTCTGGAAGATCGTCACCACATGCAGCAGCAGGTCGCCGAAATCCACCGCGTTCAGCGCCTTCAGCCGCGCCTGATACGCCGCATACAACTCAACCCCCCGGTTGTTGAACGCCGCTGCGTCCGCCACCGGCACCTTGTCCGGCGTCCAGGCGCGGTTCTTCCAGTTGTCGATCAGCCCGGCCAGCATCCTCGGTGGCCAGCGTTTTTCGTCGATATTCGCCGCCACGATCAGCTGCTTCAAGAGCCGCACCTGATCGTCGGTATCGAGAATAGTGAAATTGGTCTTCAGCCCGACCAGTTCGGCATGACGGCGCAACAGCTTCACGCAGATCGCATGGAAGGTGCCCAGCCACGGCATCCCCTCGACCGTCTGGCCCATCAGCCGCTCGACCCGGCCCTTCATCTCGCGCGCCGCCTTGTTGGTGAAGGTCACGGCCAGAATTTCATTCGGCCGTGCGCGGCCGGTGTTCAGAAGATGAGCGATCCGCGTGGTCAGCGCCTTGGTCTTGCCCGTCCCTGCGCCCGCCAGCATCAGCACCGGCCCGTCCAGCGCCTCGACCGCCTCGCGCTGCGCGGGGTTCAGGTCATCGAGATAGGGCGTCCCGCGCGCCGACATGGCCAGGGACGATAACGATGGCCTTCCCGCGGCCTCGAAGGCCTCATTCTCATCGAAACTGCTCATGCCCGGACCATAGCCACCCGGCAGTAAAAGTAAAAGCCTTGTTCACATTCTGTTCCGCCCATCGCAATTGCCTTTTCCGGCCAATGTCATAGAAGCGAGATCATGGATCTCGACAACCGATACCCGGCGATTTCAGACCTGCGCCGCAAGGCCCGCCGGCGGATTCCGCATTTCATGTGGGAATATCTCGACAGCGCCACCGGAACCGAACAGGGCATGCACCGGAACCGCACGGGTCTTGACAACGTGCTGCTGGCGCCGCGCGTCCTGCATGGCAAGGTCACGCATGACCTGACAACGACTTTTCTCGGTCGCCGGTATGCCAGGCCCTTCGGCATCGCCCCCGTCGGCATGTCCGGCGCCATGTGGCCGGGGGCCGAAGCCATGCTCGCCCGCCTCGCCGTGCGGCAGCAGATCCCGTTCTGCCTGTCCACGATGGCGACGCGCGCGCCTGAAGACCTGAGCGAAGATATCGGCAGCCAGGGCTGGTTCCAGCTTTATCCGCCGGGCGAACCCGAGATCCTGAACGACATGCTTGCCCGGATCCGCAATTGCGGCTTTCACACGCTTGTTCTGACTGTCGATGTCCCCAGCCAATCACGCCGCGAACGGCAGACCCGCGGCGGCCTGACCCATCCGCCTACGATCACGCCCCGCACGCTGGCCCACATCGCCGCCTGTCCGGCCTGGGCGATGGGCACCTTGCGCCACGGTATGCCGAAGATGCCGTTTATCGGCAAATACTCGACCCACAAGGGCCCGCTGCCCTCGACCGCGCATATCGGCTACCTGTTGCGCGTCCCGCCCGATTGGGATTATCTCAAACGCCTGCGCGATCTGTGGGACGGGCCGTTCATCGTCAAGGGCATCCTGAACCCCGACGACGCGAAACGCTGCCAGACCGAAGGCGTCGACGCCGTCTGGATCTCTAACCACGCCGCCCGTCAGTTCGAGGCCGGCCCCGCCGCCATCGACTGCGTCGCACCGATCCGCGAAGTCACCGGCCCCGACTATCCGCTGATCTACTGCAGCGGCATCGAAAGCGGTCTCGACATCTTGCGCGCCCTCGCGCTTGGCGCGGATTTCGTCATGCTGGGCAAGGCGTTCCACTACGGACTTGCCACGTTGGGCGAAAAGGGTGGCGACCACGTGGTGCATATTCTGACCGAAGATATGCTCTGCAACATGGGCCAGATGGCTATCGCCCGACCAACAGAGGCACGGAAGAACCTGATCTGAGTTCACCCCGTGGGCGGCGCAGTTACCTTGCCTGTCGCACTCGGCGTCAACCGGGTCGCAACCCCCCTATACTGCAGTGCAGCAAAGACCTAGTCTGTCCGCGCAGCCAGGGAAAGGGACGTCATGCCAGAGTTCAAGAAGATCCTGATCGCCAACCGTGGAGAGATCGCAATCCGCGTCATGCGCGCAGCCAATGAACTGGGCAAGCGCACCGTCGCCGTCTATGCCGAGGAAGACAAGCTGTCGCTGCACCGATTCAAGGCGGACGAGGCGTATCGCATCGGCGAGGGGCTGGGCCCGGTCGCCGCCTACCTGTCGATCGAAGAGATCATCCGCGTCGCGCTCGACTGCGGCGCCGACGCGATCCACCCCGGCTATGGCCTGTTGTCCGAAAACCCCGATTTCGTCGATGCCTGCACTTCCAACGGTCTGACATTCATCGGCCCGAAGGCCGCCACCATGCGCGCGCTTGGCGACAAGGCGAGCGCCCGGCAGGTCGCGATCAAGGCAGGTGTTCCGGTGATCCCGGCAACCGAAGTGCTGGGCGATGACATGAAGAAGGTCGCCAAGCAGGCCGAAGAGGTCGGCTATCCCTTGATGCTCAAGGCCAGTTGGGGCGGCGGCGGGCGCGGAATGCGCCCGATCCAGAAGCCAGAGGAACTGGTAGAGAAGGTCAAGGAAGGCCGCCGCGAGGCGGAATCCGCCTTCGGTAACGGCGAAGGCTATCTGGAAAAGATGATCCTCAGGGCCCGCCATGTCGAGGTGCAGATCCTTGGCGACAGCCAAGGCAATATCTACCACCTGTGGGAACGCGACTGCTCGGTACAGCGGCGCAATCAGAAGGTCGTCGAACGCGCGCCCGCGCCCTACCTCTCGCCCGCCCAACGAGAAGAAATATGCAACCTCGGCAAGCGTCTTGCCGAGCAGGTCGGCTACGAGAACGCCGGCACCATCGAGTTTCTGATGGATATGGAAACCGGCAATTTCTACTTCATCGAGGTGAACCCCCGCGTGCAGGTCGAACATACCGTGACCGAGGAAGTCACCGGCATCGACATCGTGCAGGCGCAGATCAAGATCGCCGAGGGCAAGAGCCTGATGGAGGCCACCGGCACTGCCAGCCAATACGACGTCCAACTCCGCGGTCACGCCATTCAATGCCGGATCACCACCGAGGATCCCACCAACAACTTCATCCCCGATTATGGCCGCATCACCGCCTATCGTGGCGCAACCGGGATGGGGATCAGGCTGGACGGCGGCACTGCCTATTCCGGCGCCGTCATCACCCGTTACTATGACTCACTTCTGGAGAAAGTCACCGCCTGGGCGCAGACGCCAGAGGCCGCGATCGCCCGGATGGACCGGGCCCTGCGCGAATTTCGCATCCGTGGCGTCAGCACCAACATTGCCTTCGTCGAGAACCTTCTGAAGCACCCGACCTTCCTGAACAACGAATACCACACCAAGTTCATCGACCAGACACCGAACCTGTTCCAGTTCCGCAAACGCCGCGACCGGGCGACGAAGATCCTGACCTATATCGCCGACATCACCATCAACGGCCATCCTGAAACCCAGGGCCGCGCCCTGCCCCCTGCCGAGGCGAAACTGCCCCGTGCCCCGAAACAGCGCACAAAGCCCCCTTCGCAGGGCAGCCGTCAGATCCTTGACGCGAAGGGGCCAAAGGGCGTCGCGGACTGGATGAAGGCGCAGGAGCGCCTGCTGATCACCGACACCACGATGCGCGACAGCCACCAGAGCCTGCTTGCCACCCGGATGCGCTCGATCGACATGATCCGCGTCGCCCCCGCCTATGCGGCCAACCTGCCGGAACTCTTCTCGGTGGAGTGCTGGGGCGGCGCGACCTTCGACGTGGCCTACCGCTTTCTGCAGGAATGTCCTTGGCAACGCCTGCGCGACCTGCGTGCGGCGATGCCCAACCTGATGACGCAGATGCTGCTGCGCGCCTCGAACGGCGTCGGCTACACCAATTACCCCGACAACGTGGTACAAAGTTTTGTGGCACAGGCCGCCAGTTCTGGCGTCGACATCTTTCGCGTCTTCGATCCGCTGAACTGGGCAGAGAACATGCGCGTCGCAATGGATGCGGTGGTCGAGGCCGACAAGGTTCTGGAGGCCTCGATTTGTTACACCGGCGACATGCTTGACCCGGATCGCTCGAAATACGACCTGAAATACTACATCGGCATGGCAAAGGAACTGGAAGCTGCCGGCGCACATGTTCTGGGACTCAAGGATATGGCTGGCCTTCTGAAGCCTGCCGCCGCCCGCGTGCTGTTCAAGGCGCTGAAAGAGGAAATCGGCCTGCCGATCCACTTTCACACCCATGACACGGCGGGCATCGCCTGCGCGACGATCCTCGCGGCCTCCGATGCCGGCGTCGATGCCGTCGATGCCGCGATGGATTCGCTATCGGGCAACACCTCTCAGGCCACCCTTGGTACGCTGGTCGAGGCGCTCTCGCAGACCGACCGCGCCACCGGCCTCGATATCGGCGCGATCCGCGAGATCTCGAATTACTGGGAACAGGTCCGCGCCCATTACGCGGCCTTCGAATCCGGCCTGCAGGCCCCCTCCTCCGAGGTTTACCTGCACGAGATGCCCGGCGGTCAGTTCACCAACCTCAAGGCACAGGCCCGAAGTCTTGGTCTTGAAGACCGCTGGCACGAGGTCGCGCAGACCTATCACGACGTGAACCAGATGTTCGGCGATATCGTCAAGGTGACGCCGACCTCCAAGGTCGTGGGCGACATGGCCCTGATGATGGTCAGCCAGGGTCTCAGCCGCGCCGATGTCGAAAATCCGAAGACCGAAGTGTCATTTCCGGATTCGGTGATCGACATGATGAAGGGGAACCTTGGCCATCCTCCCGGCGGCTGGCCGAAGGCCATCCAGACCAAGGTTCTGAAGGGCGAGAAGGCCCTTGCCGATCGTCCCGGAAAGGCGCTGCCAGCGGTCGATCTGGACCAGACTCGCAAGGAGCTGTCGCAGCAGCTTGAAGGCTTCACCGTCGATGACGAAGACCTGAACGGCTACCTGATGTATCCCAAGGTGTTCCTTGACTACATGGGCCGCCATCGCATCTACGGCCCGGTTCGCAGCCTGCCTACACGCACCTTCTTCTACGGCATGGAGCCGGGCGAACAGATCAGCACCGAGATCGACCCCGGCAAGACGCTGGAAATCCGCTGTCAGGCGATCGGCGAAACCAATGCCGAAGGCGAGGCCAAGGTATTTTTCGAACTGAACGGCCAACCCCGCCTGATCAGGGTGCCTGACCGCAAGGTCAAGTCAACCCGTGCGGCGCGGCCCAAGACCGAACCGGGCAATCCCGACCATATCGGCGCCCCGATGCCTGGCGTCGTCGCCACCGTGGCCGTCACGGCAGGCCAAAACATCAAGCAGGGGGACCTGCTGCTGACGATCGAGGCGATGAAGATGGAAACCGGCATGCATGCCGAACGCGACGCCACGGTCGAGCGCCTCCACGTTGCGCCCGGCGACCAGATCGACGCCAAGGATTTGCTGATCGAACTGAAATAGCGCATTTCCGGAAATGCTTGAATCAAGAAGCAACGAAAGTCGTGTTCGAGCGCAGCAGGAGGCAATGCAACTCCGGTTCAATGCTCTCCCGAAGCGCTTTGGCGTCCAGAACAACAAAAAAGGGCGCTACCGCGCCCCTTTCGCTCAGATTTCTGAAACCGCTCAGTTCTTTCGGCGTCTGGCCACCATGCCCAGCCCGAACAGCCCGCCCAGCATCAGCGGTAAGGCGGCCGGAATCGGCACCGCGCTGATACTGGCGATCTCGACATCGTCCAGCTCCTGGCTCACCGATGCCAGCGCGTTGTAGCTTTCGCCCTGCATCAGTCGGCTTGTCAGCCCGGCTGTCCGCGGCTGATCGCCGATG
>JAGXFH010000065.1 GCA_024637315.1 Brevirhabdus sp. | reverse complement strand
GTTGTGCTTGATTCGGAGTTCTGCGCCTCTCTAAATCCTGTGCGCGCAATCATGTTTGTTCAAGAGGAAGTGCGGGTGCGTCACTTGTCTGCAGTCAATCGTGCAGAAGGCGCTAACATCTCGACTGCACGTCGCAACTAGTCGGTTTGAAATCTGCCGAGATCAACACGATTGAAAGACCGGTTTGGGGAGATAATCTGCGCCGCCGAATTACCACTTCTGAAAACGCGAGCATCTCGTTCGCCTTTCTGCACTTGCGTTCGCCGCGGCTGCATGAGTCCGGAAAGTCTGCATCTAAGACGTAGGACGCGGGCGCAGCGAATGGCTGGTTTGGATTTTGGCGATTTCGACTGTGTTGAATGACCGCTTCGGGGAAAGCACGCTGCGCTGCCGCGTCCCGTTCGCTGACCTGGTTGACACGCGGAGACAGACTTCGCTGCATCAGCATCAGGCCGGTTTGTCCCACACACTGTGAGTTCGCCCTTCTCCAGATTTTGCGGTTGCAGCGAACGGCAGGAATAACGGGCCGCAGCGCAGCATCGACGACTACCGGTGGAGGTCGGCACCGGGCCGATCACGTCATCCCCCTGGCATGGTTCCTCCCCGGCCCTGAATGTATGCGGGGGGGCGCAGCGCGGCATTTCGCTAGCGACAGGCACTTTCACCGGGGAATCCACCCGGAATCCACCTGCCGCCTGATTTTGGAAAAAAAGGACTCGTTATCAAAGGCTTGCCGAATCACGACTTCGGCGCGCTGGATTCTTTTGCGGAATCCAGGGAATCCAGTTTGCGGAATCCAGTTGGTGGAAGCCACCCAGTGGAAGCCAGGCCGCCGCACCCCCAAGACAGAGAGATGATCCACTGTCGATCTGGACTTCGGGCCGAGTCAGTTCGAGACATGTCCACCGTCGATCGCGCGGCGCTTGCGGCCCATTGCCAGGCCTACGGGCGCTGCGTCGAGGCCGAAGAGCGGGTGAAGGAGACCCCGACTATTCTGAAGACCCCCTCGGGCTATGTGCAGCAATCGCCCTGGCTCTCGGTGGCCAACAAGCAGCTGGAACTGATGGGGCGGTTCATGAGCGAGCTTGGGATCACCCCGGCCTCGCGCAGCCGGGTGAGGGCGCTGGTCGAGGAAGCGCGTGAGGCCGAGATGCCGACCGTGATCAAGGTGCTCTTCGAATACGCGGATTGCGTTTGCCGGGACGTGGACGGCAACAGGGTCGAGGATCCGGACAAGGCAACTGTGATCCGGTCGGCAATTCTCTAGGACAAGGATCTGTGAACGATCAGGGAATGTGACGTCTGCTGCAGCCTCACTACGGTCAGCTGATCGATTTTGTCGGTTGTCCGGTTCGCCAAAGCAGACATTTGGAAACCACCTGCCATGCTCCGGTCGCTATACAGGGCCTGGTCGCGCGACCCCCAACATGGAAACACTCGGTTTCCATGGCAAATGTTGAATCTTGGGAAAGGTGGTTATAAATCGGCGGCTTAGGGCCTCTGTGTTGTAATTGGTGATTGGGTTAAAATGTTACTGCAAGAAAATTCTGAATCCGCCTTGCTGCAAAGAATTGCAGCACAATGTAACTTAGACACCGCCAAAGCCGAAGAGCCATCGATCGCGACCAGGAAGCCATTTTGGTCTCTTCCTGGTTTTGGGGCTGGTGCACGCGTCGCGACCTCGTTTGGCCATGTTCCAGTTGAAGCATTGCGACGCCGCGACGCGGTCAGGACGCGCGACGGCCGCTTTCTTCAGGTTCAGCATGTCGATACCGTTCGGCTGGATCGCCGTTTTCTTCTGACCCATCCTGATGCTCAACCGATCGCCATCCCAAAAAACGCATTGGCGGCGGCTATGCCGAACCAATCGATCCTCGTGTCCGGCTGCCAGAAGATCCGATCACCCGGCCGGTTCGACCAGGTGTCCAGTCGATCGGCTGTGGATTTCCTCGGTCGCGGCAACGTCGCGCGCAAATACCACGGATACTTCACTTACTATGTGTTTCACTGCGGCGAGCCGTGTGCCGTCGATGTCAATGGTCTGTGGGTCGACGTGGATCCCGACGTTCTTGAAACACTTGAGGATTGACGCTGCAGCTCTGTGGCGGTGCCGGAAAGTCACATGGGGTCTCAGGAATTCTCGAAGTGTCCGAAGTCGGTTCAACGGCAAGATCGAATTTCTGGTCTGTCATGAACCTGGCGTGTCATTCAGGCCAAATGACACGACAGCAAGACGGTCTCTTTAGGCCTCGCTGCCATCATCTGATTATTTCTGTGGGATGTCCGGTGCGCCAGTCCCAGCGGACTTTGCAGCGACCGATTGCGATGTCGAAAAGCGCCTGACCCGGCTGGCCCAGTTACCGAAGTCCTGACCCTCGAACATCTGCTTCCGCCCCACACTTGAGCCGCTGTCTTGCGTACAGACCTGCGCAACGAACGTTAGGCAGGTGTGTACGGAGGGCGTCCGGGATGCAGATCGCCACGGCCAAGGGCCCACAAGGGGGAAAAATTCCGCAGTCTTCCCCGCAGCGCTTTGTCGCCTATGAGCGGGTCTCGACGGCGCGCCAGGGCCGGTCGGGTCTCGGGCTGGACGCACAGCGCAAGGCCATCGACGACATCGTGAGGGCGCGCGGGGCCGGGGTCGTCGCCCGGTTCACCGAAGTGGAGAGCGGCCGCAAGGCGGACCGCCCGGAACTGCAGAATGCATTGCAGGTTGCCAAACTCACCGGCGCGACGCTGGTGATCGCCAAGCTCGACTGGTTGTCGCGCAACGCGGCCTTTCTGCTGACGCTGCGGGACAGCGGCGTGCGGTTCGTCGCCGTCGACATGCCGGAGGCGAACGACCTGACCGTGGGCATCATGGCCCTTGTCGCCCAGCAGGAACGCGAGGCGATCTCCCGGCGCACCAGGGAGGCGCTGGCCGTCGCAAAGGCCCGCGGTGTGAAGCTGGGCAACCCGAACGGCGCGGCGGCGCTCCGGCGCTGAACGAGCGCGGCATGATGACAAGGCGGGGTGGGCGCTGGCATGTGTCGAATGTGAAGGGGTTGTTGGTGAGGCTGAATTATCTGGCCTGACCAACAATTCGCCACTCAGGACGAAATCGGATTCTATCGTGCACTTCGGGTCAACGGCGCGTGATGTCGCCATCAGTCAATCCGACACATCGCCCATATTGGGCGTCGCGGTGCAGCGTGAGGTCAGTTCAGGGTGGCGTCGAATTCGATCAGACTACGACCTTCGTGCGTCGTCGGTGCCAGAATGATCTTTGCATTGGCGATGCCCGGACCGGAAAACTCGATCGACCTGTTCAGAAACTCATCAGCGCCCTGAGTGACCGGATAGCCGTTGCTGCTCAGGCTCTCTTCCCAATCGGTGAACAGCGCATCTACGTCTGCACCCGTCGCGATGGAGAACATTCGGACCGTCGAGCGCATGGCGCGAACTGCAACGACCTCCGCATCGTCCGGGATCGAAAGGACGCCTTGCAGGAAGCCAGATCAGAACTTGACAGAAATCGCGATCAGGAAAAAGTAGGCCGAAACTGAAAAAGCTGTTGCTCGCAGGGCCTCGATTGATCCTTGCCGAAGCATGTCGCGTTGAAGTTCGATGGCGATTTCGGTGTTTCTTGTGATGGCCGGCTTGCCGCGCGTTCCGAAGAACTCCTCTAGATCCCAATGGCTGCGGAGGGGCGGCGTATAATCCTTGTCATACCGTCCCGAAAAGCCATCTTTAGCCTTTTCACGAAGACGGTGAAGAATTTCCTGCTTGCCCCGTTCCTGACCAGCGGTCCATTTTTCTGGCTGCTCGACCGAATTACGCATGCTGAGGATCCGAAAATACAGTTGCGGCAGTAAGACTCCAGCCCGGCGCGGAACCAGATCGGCCGCGCCGATGAATATTGATCCGATCAGGAATACGGGGGAGAGGAAATAGGTAATCGGGAAGGCAATGGTCACTCCGATCGTCAATATCAAGACAACCGGAACACCCATCCACAAGAATAAATGGCCGCCCTCCACTGGCGTCCTACGGAACGGTAAAAGCTCAAACATATACCTGAAGAAACGGATCCAAACGGTAACGAGGTTTGACAAGAAGTCCTTACCTCTGGACTTTCGTCGGGACCAATTAAGTATAGTGAAACAGATCAAACAAACGGCCGCATAGTCCACCCAGAAATTAGGAATGTCCAGAGAGACAACCTGTCTTATAAGACCTTCGACCGGGTTCCGAAAAATCGTCCGGTAGAAATCGATCGCGGTCTGAAGGTATGAGCGGTAGTCGAGCACATCCGAGAGCATCGAAGTGAAGCCGAGCGCCGAGGCGGGCCATGCAACCCCGATTTTCGTCTCCGAGAAAAGGCGTCGAAATAGAGCTTTCACTGACCAGTAACCTTGACCGCTCTTGCCACATATCAGCTTGCCATCTAGAGCACTTCGCGTCGTCGACGTCCAGATACACTGACCCATTACCGATCAAGCGGCGTTCGTCTTGGTAGCAGACCGCCGTCCGCATGATCACCACCGGCATCATGCTGGCGCTGCTCGCGGGCATCGCCATCAAGTTGAAGATCTTCGGCGGCGGTCCATAGCCCCACACCGACCTGATCCATCAGTTCACCCGTACCCGCCCTCGAGGCGGGATTTTCGTTCTCGGACCACCCCATGACCACGACCTTCCACAGCCACCGGCGTGACGTCCGGAGAGCGCCTGGCGCTGGCCAAACTTCTCGCCCGCCGAGATCGCCTGCCGGGGCACCGGCGCGATCAGGATCGACACGCGGGCCATGGACAAGCTGCAGGCGCTGCGCGACCGGCTCGGCAAGCCGCTGATCGTGCGCTCGGGATATCGCAGCCCAAGCCATAACCGGGCTGTTGGCGGCGCCCTAGCCTCGAAGCACATGCTGGGCACCGCCTTCGACATCGCCATGTCGAACCACGATCCGGTGGCGTTCGAGGCGGCGGCGCGGGCAGTCGGGTTCCTCGGCTTCGGCTTCTATCCGCGCTCGGGGTTTATCCATGTCGATCTCGGGCCTGCGCGGCAGTGGGGCGAGCGGTTCCCCAACCGAGCAACCGCCTTTGCCGAGGAAACGCAGCCCGCGCGCGAAGTGCTGGCGCAGAGCCGCACAATGAAGGGCGGCGGCGCGGCGGGCATCGCAACTTTCGGCGCCGCCGGAGTCGAGGTGGCGCAGGAAGTGATCGCCGAG
>JAGXFH010000064.1 GCA_024637315.1 Brevirhabdus sp. | reverse complement strand
TTTCTGAAGGGTACCCGAAACGTGAAGCGTCCACTCTCCTGCATTTCCTCCGGAATAGCTGTAGATACCAACTGAAAGGTTGTCGGAGAGGTCTTCTTTCTCGCACAGGGGCACGGACGATATGTCAGCTTGATGTTTGATTGAGGATGGAGCGCATGGCGAGCGCCCCCAGGAGACCGCATGGCAATTCAAAGCAAATACTGCGGCATCACCGGGCCTGAGCTTCGGGCAGAGCGCAAGGCGGCGGGGCTATCACAAGCCACCCTTGCCGAACGCGCCGCGATTGGCCGACATGCGGTCATCTATTGGGAAAAGAAGCCCGAACGGTTCTGGCGCGGCTGGGCCATCGGGCGGATGTTCAAGGTTCTGGGGCTTACAGTTTTGTCGGATTATTGGACCAATACGCGCGCGTACGCGCGCGCGCGGGGATGGGGTCTTAGTCCGCGACTGGGAACAAGACCGCTTGGACAGGCTGTTCGGGATGCATCTTGCCCGCGTGAAGGCCAGAGCGGGGCGCTATCGCCAAACTTGCGGGGCCAGGACTCGAAAGGGCCTACCCTGCCGCTTGCTGTCCGAACCCGGCAAGCGGCGCTGCAAGTTCCACGGCGGCAAAAGCACCGGACCGAGGACGATAGAGGGCAAGGAACGGATTGCCAGCGCTCAGAGAAGGCGGTGAGCGGAGTTTCGAGCGGCTCACGCCGGGACGTAGAGAATGCTATTGGGGTTAGCGCGCTGGGAGCGCTCGATTTCTTTGTGGAAATTGAATGGGCCGGGAGGGGGTAGGTCAATCGCTGCGCCGCATCCAAAGGGACCGGCGCGGGTAGTCAATTTTTAGCGCGGGCAGTTCGAAGGAAAAAAGTTAAACGATGCCAAATTCGAATGGTGGTCCAAATGGGGGATAAACAGAAATATCTTTCTGTCAAATAACTGATTTATAATGTCTATTTCGATCTAATTGGCGGAGGAGGTGGGATTCGAACCCACGGAAGGCTTTCACCTTCAACGGTTTTCAAGACCGCCGCATTCGACCACTCTGCCACTCCTCCGGCGGCGCAGGGATAGGCGCTGGGTTCCGATTCTGAAAGCAAAGATTTCGGGGCCGAATGCCGCCGATCCCACCCCCGCGGCTTCCCTTGCGCGAATGCAACCGCTAGTATGTCGCCAGAAACGGGCGGGCCCGCCCGTTGAGGATCGAGCAAAATGTGTGGCAACGCCCGCACACAAAGGGGGCACGGCATGGCAAGCGCAGGTGCAGGGCGATGGGCTCTGGTACTGACAGGCGCAATTTTTCTGACCGCCTGTGAAGAAGGTTCCTTACCATTTCTTGAAAAAAAACAAACCGCTACCGAGGAAGCTGCTGAAGCGGCGGCGGGAACTGAAACCACGTTGATCGAACGCGACATCGAAGCGCCTGAGGTTTTTGAGATCACCGATGCGGGTCTCTGGGATGGTCGGCCGTCGCTTGGTGGCGTCTGGGTGGCACATTCCGACGTGACCGACCCCGAGCGCGTGATCATCCGCAATCAGGCGAACGGAAAATTCGTGATCGGGGCGCTCTTTCGGCGCGAACGTGAAAATCCCGGGCCGCGCATCCAGGCCTCGTCCGACGCAGCCGAGGCGCTCGGCATGCTTGCAGGCGCGCCGGCCGAATTGAACATTGTCGCGCTGCGCCGCGAGGAAGTACCGATTGTTACCGCCACCGCGGCAACCGAACCTCTCGCAACCGAGGAAATCGAGGCGACCGCGCTCGACCCGGTCGCCGCCGTCGCCGCCTCGGCAATCGACAAGGCCGAGGGCAGAGAGCCTCCCGAAGCCGGACCGAAAATGTCGCAATCCGCCATATTAAGCGCGGATCCGACCGCCGCTGCGCCGGCCACTTCTGCGCCGGCCGCGGTTATGAAACTCTCGCTGGACAAGCCCTTCATCCAACTCGGCATTTTCAGCGTCGAGGCCAATGCCGACAAAACCGCCGACATGTTGCGCAAGGACGGCATCCTGCCGGTGGTTAAGAAATCCTCGCTGAACGGCAAGAATTACTGGCGGGTTCTGGCCGGTCCTGCCGGAACGGTGTCCGACCGCTCGGCCATGCTGGCCAAGATTAAGAAGCTCGGTTTCTCCGACGCCTACGCCGTCACCAACTAGCGGAGCCTGTCCCTGGCCATGCGACCAATGATCATCCACCTCGCCACCCTTCTGGCAGCCGCGATTCTGGCCGTCACGCCGGTTCACGCATTCGAAACCCAGGCGCGCGCCGCGTTCGTCTATGACGTGACGACCGGCACAGTGCTGTTGGAGCAGAACGCCGAAGTGCCGATCCCTCCCGCATCGATGTCGAAACTGATGACGCTGAACATGCTGTTCGAGGCGCTGAAAGATGGCCGGGTAACAATGGAAACCCAGTTCGGCGTGTCGTCGAAGGCCAAGAGCATGGGCGGTTCGACCATGTTCCTTAACGAAAACGACCGCCCGACTGTCGAGGAGTTGATCCAAGGCATTATCGTGCTTTCCGGCAATGATGCCTGCGTCGTCGTGGCAGAAGGTCTGGCTGGCAGCGAAGATGCCTTTGCCCGCCTGATGAACGACCGAGCGGCGACGCTAGGCATGACCGGATCGACCTTCGCCAATTCTTCGGGCTGGCCGAACCCGAACCACCGGATGAGCGCCCGCGACCTGGGCATGCTGACGACCCGTCTGATCACCGAATTCCCGGAATATTACGGCTATTTCGGCCAGAAAGAATACCCCTATGACGGTCGCGCGCCGGACAACCGGTTCAACCGCAACCCATTGTTGAACCTTGGCATCGGTGCCGACGGATTGAAGACTGGCCACACGATGGAAGCAGGATACGGGATCGTCGGATCGGCCACGCAAGGCACCCGCAGGATTGTCTTTGTCCTTTCTGGCCTCAACTCCGAAAAGGAACGCGCCGAGGAATCCGAGCGCGTCGTGAGCTGGGCCTTTCGGCAGTTCGTCCAGAAAAAAGTGATCGACAAAGGCGCCGAGGTTACTCGCGCCGATGTCTGGATGGGCGATCATCAGGAAATCGGCCTGATCGCGGCCGAGGACATCTCGTTGCTTCTGCCCGCGCTGGAACGCGGCGCGCTGGCGGCAGAGGTCGTTTATCGCGGACCGATCGAGGCTCCGATCAGCGCCGGGCAGGAGGTTGCGGATCTTGTCGTGACCCTCAAGGATCTGCCGCCCGCCCACGTTCCGCTGGTCTCTGACCGCGACGTTGCGCGTGGCGGTTATGTTCCGCGGCTTCGCACTGCCGCGCTTGTCGTCTGGCGCAAGGTCTTGGGTCAGGCGCAAGTTCTCAACTGATGGCAGCCGGACTGTTCATCACGTTTGAGGGGATTGATGGTTCCGGCAAGTCCACGCAAGCCAGGATGCTTGCCGACCGGCTGCGTGAGGCCGGTCACACCGTGGTGCTGACCCGCGAACCCGGAGGATCCAAGGGCGCCGAGGAAATCCGTGCCCTCGTGCTGCAAGGCGATCCCGACCGTTGGTCAGCGGAGACCGAGATCCTGCTTTTTACTGCGGCACGCCGCGACCATCTGGAAAAGACGATCCAGCCTGCGCTCGACGCCGGCAAGATTGTGATCTGCGACCGTTTCGCCGACTCGACCCGGCTTTATCAGGGCATCTCGCGCGGCGATCTGCGCGCCGTGGTGGACAAGCTTCATGCGCTGATGATCGGCCGCGAGCCCGATCTTACCTTCATCATCGACATGGATCCGGCCAAGGGCCTTGCTCGTGCGCTTTCGCGCCAGACTGCCGATGAGAGGTTCGAAGGCTTCGGGGAGGACCTGCAGGCGAAAATGCGCGCCGGGTTTCTGGACCTTGCCGATGAATACCCCGAACGCTGCGTCGTGGTGGATGGCGACCGCGAGGTGAAGGCCGTCGCCGATGAAGTCGAATTGATCGTTAACGCGCGGGCAGCCGCCCCCGCTGCCTCGGCATGAGCATCGAGGAAGCCCCGCCCGAACCTGACCGCGTCGAAGGCGCACCGCATCCACGCGAAACCCAAGCGCTTGTCGGTCAGGATCAGGCCGAAGCCGCGTTTCTGGACGCCTACAACGCTCAGCGCCTGCATCACGGCTGGCTGATCACCGGCCCGCGCGGCATCGGCAAGGCGACGCTCGCCTGGCGCATCGCCCGGTTCTTGCTGGCGGCGCCCATGGCTGACAACAGCATGTTTTCCGATACGCCCGCTTCGCCGGCAACCAGTCTTGATGTTCCCCCGGATCACCCGATGGCCCGACGCGTCTCGGCGCTGTCGGAGCCGCGCCTCTCGCTTGTCCGTCGTGCCTGGGACGAGAAAGCGAGCCGCCTGAAACAAGACATCGGCGTCGATGAAATCCGCAAGCTCAAGTCGTTTTTCAACCTCTCTGCTGCTGACGGCGGTCGTCGGGTCGTCATCGTCGACAGCGCCGACGAGATGACCGTGAGCGCCGCCAACGCATTGCTCAAGCTCCTGGAAGAACCGCCCGAAGATGCCACGATCCTGCTTGTCAGCCACCAACCCTCGCGTCTGCTTCCCACGATCCGAAGTCGGTGCCGCGAACTGCGCTGTGCGACCCTCGCGCCCGACGACATTGCGGGGGCGATGAACAACGCCGGGTCTGCCGCTGGCGCCGATGCCGCCGCCCTCTCGGAGCTTTCGGGCGGATCGGTCGGCGAAGCCGTGCGCCTGACCAATCTCGACGGCATGAAGGCCTATGACGAAATCGTCGCCATCTTCGCCACCCTGCCGCGCCTCGACCGCCCCGGGGCGCTCAAACTGGCCGAAAGCGCCGTCGGCCGCCAGAACGAACCCCGCTTCGACCTGATCCTGCGGCTGATGGACCTTTTTCTTGCCCGCAGCGCGCGCACCGGTATCAGCGGTCCGCCAATCGTCGAGGCAGCGCGGGGCGAGGCCGACCTGATGCGCAGGCTTGCCCCCGACGCCAATGCCGGACGGCAATGGGCCGAGTTGCAACAAACGCTCGGCGCCCGGGCCCGGCACGGCAAGGCGGTCAACCTTGACCCTGCCGCGCTGATCCTTGATATGGTCTTCAAGATTGATGAACTGGCGGCGAAACTGGCCGCCCGCTAAGGCGTTTGCCCGCCCGCGAAAGACCATTCCAGAGGCAGGATGCCACACACGCCTGAAATCACCGACAGCCATTGTCATCTGGATTTCCCGGATTTCGCCGAGGAACTGCCCGATGTGGTAGGCCGCGCCGTGGCTGCCGGCGTTACCCGCATGGTCACGATCTGCACTCGGCTGCGCAATGAACCGCAGGTCCGCACCATCGCCGAAACCCATGCCCCGGTATTCTACGCCGCCGGCACCCACCCGATGAGCGCGGCCGAGGAACCGATGATTCGCGTCGAAGACCTCGTGGCCCTCGCACGGCACCCGAAATTCGTCGGCATCGGCGAGTCAGGTCTTGATTATCACTACACCGCAGACACCAAGGACGTTCAGCAGCAAAGCCTCCGCCTCCATATCGAGGCCGCCCGCAAGACCGCCCTGCCCCTGATCATCCACGCCCGCGCCGCCGATCAAGACATGGCCCGTATCCTGACCGAGGAACACCGCGCGGGCGCTTTTGCCTGCGTCATGCACTGCTTTTCCTCGGGCGCGGCGCTTGCAGAAACAGCCCTTGACCTCGGTTTTTACCTATCGATGTCCGGCATCGCCGCGTTTCCGAAATCGCAGGATCTGCGCGACATCTTCGCCGCAGCCCCACTTGAGCGTATCCTCGTGGAAACCGACGCCCCCTACCTCGCGCCGCCGCCGCACCGCGGCCGCCGAAACGAACCCGCCTATACTGCCCACACCGCCCGCAAGGGCGCCGAGATTTTCGGCATCGACTACGCTGATTTTGCCACCCGGACGCAGGAGAACTTCAACCGACTCTTCGTCAAGGCCGCCACCTGGAACGCACAGGTCTGATGGCAAGGATTACCTTCACCATTCTCGGTTGCGGCTCCTCCGGCGGCGTGCCGCGCATTGGTGGTCATTGGGGCGCCTGCGACCCGACCAATCCAAAGAACACCCGCCGCCGCTGTTCGCTGCTGATCGAGCGCACAGTTGCCGCCGGAACCACGCGGGTGCTGATCGACACCTCGCCGGATCTGCGGGTGCAACTTCTGGATGCCGGTATCAGCACCCTTGATGCGGTCGTCTACACCCACCCCCATGCCGACCATCTGCACGGCATCGACGATCTGCGCATGGTCGTCTTCAACACCCGCACCCGCTTGCCCGTCTGGGCCGACGCCCGGACGCAGAAAGTGCTGTTGAACAGCTTCCGCTACGCCTTCGAACGGCCGGAAGGCAGCACCTACCCGCCCATCCTTGACCTGCACACAATCGAAGGCGACGTGACGATCCACGGCACAGGCGGCCCAATCACGCTGATCCCGTTCGAGGTGAAGCATGGCGCCATCGACTCGCTCGGTTTTCGTATCAACAACGTAGCTTACCTGCCCGATGTAGCGGAAATTCCCGAGGCGTCTTGGGACGTACTGAATGACCTCGACTGCTGGATCCTTGATGCGCTTCGTCGCGAACCGCATCCGACCCATGTGCATCTGGCCCGCTCGCTGGAATGGATCGCCCGCGCCGGGCCGAAACGCGCCGTGCTGACGAACATGCACAACGATCTCGACTACGAGGCGGTGAAGGCCGAAACCCCAGACCACATCACCCCTGCCTATGACGGCATGACCCTGACCTTCGAGGTCTGAGGTGACTGCCCTCATTGATGTCATCCTGCCTGTTTTCCTGGTTCTCGGCTTTGGCTATGCCGCCGCCTGGCGCGGGCTGTTCAGCGAAAGCGCGGTCGACGGCCTCATGCGCTTTGCAACGAACTTCGCGGTCCCCTGCCTCTTGTTCACCGCGATCTCTCGCATCGAACTCTCTGCCGATTTCAGCTTGCCGCTGATGTTCAGTTTCTACATCGGTGCGTTTTCGGGTTTTGCCGTCGCCTTTCTTGGCGCCAAGGTCCTGTTCGACCGACACATCGAGGACTGCATCTCGTTCGGCTTCGCCGGCTTCTTCTCGAACTCGCTGCTGCTCGGCCTGCCGATCACCGAGCGCGCCTATGGCCCGGATGCGCTGTCCGGCAACTACGCGATCATCTCGATCCATGCCCCAATGCTATATGCGTTCGGAATCATCCTGATGGAAACCGCCCGGTCGCGCGGCAGCGGCTTTGGCCTGGCGCTGATTCTGCGGGTTCTGAAATCCATCTTCACCAACCCGCTGGTCATCGGCATTGTTTTGGGATTCGTGGTCAATATCGGCAAAATCCCGATGCCGGGGCCGCTGACCGCTGCCATCGACATGATGGTGCGCGCGGCCCTGCCCGCAGCCCTATTCGGCCTTGGCGGTGTGCTCGTGCGCTATCGGCCAGAAGGCGACATACGGGCCATCGCCTTCGTCGCCGCCGTGTCGCTGATCCTGCATCCCGGCTTGACCTACCTGCTGGGCCGCTACACGTTTTCGCTCGATCAGGCGCAACTGCGCTCCGCGGTGATGACCGCGGCGATGGCGCCGGGGGTCAATACCTACCTGTTCGCGAACATGTACCACGCGGCCAAGCGGGTGGCGGCGTCTGCGGTGCTGATCGGCACGGCCACCTCGATCGTCACGATCTGGCTCTGGCTCGCGATCCTGCCCTAGCCGGGGCTGAGCCCGCGCAGCCTTTCTGACCTGCGGCGCAGCAGCTCGACCGTGGTCAGCAGCAGGATCGAGATGATCACCAGAATCGTCGCAACCGACAGGATCGCCGGGCTGATCTGCTCTCGAATGCCGTTCCACATCTGCCGCGGGATGGTCTGCTGGTCATGGGCGGCAACGAACAACACCACGACAACTTCGTCGAACGAGGTCACGAAGGCAAAAAGCGCACCCGAGACCACGCCAGGCAGGATCAGCGGCATGATGATCTTGCGGAACGTCGTGGTCGAATTGGCCCCCAATGAGGCCGAGGCGCGGGTCAGCGAATGATCGAACCCCACAAGCGTCGCCGTCACCGTGATGATCACGAAGGGAATGCCCAGCGTCGCGTGGGCAAGGATCACGCCGATATAGGAATTTGCAAGGCCCGTCAGCGAATAGAAAAAGAACAGCCCCGTCGCGGTGATGATGATCGGCACGATCATCGGTGAGATCAGGATCGCCATGATCGCCCGCCGATACGGCATTTCAGGCCGTGACAGGCCAAGCGCGGCCAACGTGCCAAGGGCGGTGGCCAGAATCGTTGCGAAGAACCCGATTATGACAGAATTCTTCGCCGCCCGCACCCAGGCCGCATTGTTCCACACATCCGCCCACCATGAACTGTCGCGCGCCGCATCGGGCGCGGTCATCCCGAACGTGAGCAAAAGATCATACCAGCGCGCCGAATAGCCTGTCGGATCGAGGCTCAGCATCTTCTGGGTGAAGGTGAAATAGGGTTCGGCGTTGAACGAGAGCGGAATGATGATCAGGATCGGTGCGATCAGGAACAGGAAGATCAGCGCGCAGATCACCAGATAGATGTAGTACCAGATCCGTTCCAGCGTCGAGGCGTGTTTCGGCAAGGCCATATCGGTTACCCCAGCTTCAGATTGTCGACGCCGATCAGCCGGTCATAGAGCCAGTAAAGCACCAGCACCCCGCCCAGAAGCAGCGCCGCCAGGGCCGCGGCCAGCGACCAGTTCAGCGATTTTTGCATGTGGAACGCGATCAGGTTCGAGATCAGCTGCCCCGACGCCCCGCCAACCAGTGCTGGCGTGATGTAGTACCCCACCGACAGAATGAAAACCAACAGTGCGCCAGCACCGATCCCCGGTATCGTCTGCGGCAGGTAGATCCTGCGGAACGCCGTCCAACTCGTCGCGCCCAGCGAGCGTGCCGCGCGTACGTAAGAAGGGTTGATCGGCCGCATCACCGAGTAAAGCGGCAGCACCGTGAACGGCAGAAGGATATGGGTCATCGCGATGATCGTACCGGTTTGGTTGTAGATCATCTGCAACCGGTTGCCGTCGCTGACCGCCCCTGACGCGACCATCAGATCATTGACCACGCCCTGACTTTGCAGCAGCACGATCCACGAGGTCGTGCGCACCAGCAACGAGGTCCAGAACGGCAGCAGCACAAAGATCATCAGCAAGTTGGAATAGCGCAAAGGCAAGGTGGCCAGCAGATGCGCGATCGGAAAGCCCAGAATCAGCGTGGTCGCGGTGATCAGCGCCGACAGGAAAAGCGTCCGCCCGAAGAGTTTCACATAGACCGCCCGGTTATCGTCGACCGATACGATATTGCCGTTCTCGTCGCGGCCAAGGTCCAGCGCGGCAAGATAGAAATTCATCGTATAGGCAGAGGACGCCCCCCGCATCGCCTGCCACAACACCGGGTCGGCCCAATCGTCGTCGGCGTCCAGCACGGCTTCCTTGTAGGGCGGCTCCAGTCGCTCAGCCTTGCGAGCGGTCGAGGTGAACATCGAGCGAGCGCCGGAATAGTCGTAGTTCACCCGGGTCCCGGCTTCGCCCTGACTCTTGTCTTCGCGCATCTGGCGCAGATCCATGACCAGCGCCTCATAAGCCGCCTCGTCTGGTTCGGTGCCCGGCGGGTTCTCGTCGAACCAAACGGACAAATTCGGCACGGCCTGCGAGAATGACGGATTGTAAACCGAGCGTAGCAGCATCTGCCCGATCGGAGCCACGAAGGTGACAAGGATGAACAGCAAAAGCGGCAGCACCAGCCAGAACGCCCGGCGCTTGGCCCGCGCCTGCGCCGCAGCCAGAGCCTGCTTTAGCGGTTTGCCGTCAACGGTGGTGAGCGTCTCGCTCATGCGGTGCCCTCGATGATCACGAAATCACTGTCCGAATGGGCGCGGCGGATTTCAGCGGCGCGTTGGTAATCGGGTGATTTGTAGCAGGCCAAGGCGGTTTCATAATCGGGGAATTCGACCACGACATGCCGGTCCTTCTGCGGCGTTTCGGGCGTGTCGTTGCGTCCGCCACGCACGATGAACCTGCCGCCGAACCGCTCCACGATCGGTGTATCGAGTCGAACATATTCGGCGTATTCGTCCGCGTTCTTCACGCTGACATGCACGATCCAGTAGCCCTTTGGCATTGTCTTTCCCCTGATGGCCGCACGGCGCGAGGGGACCCCGCGCCGTGCAATCTTGGTTACTGAGCAAGCCAGGCGTTGAAGCGCTCGTTCAACTCGGTGTCGCGGTCGGCCCAGAACTCGAAGTTGTTGACCAGCGCGTTTTCGAGATTGGCCTCAGAGGTCGGCATATGCGGGGCCATCTGGGTCTTGCCGTCGGAATACAGACCGACCAGCGGACCGGAAGACTTCCGCGCCGGACCATAGCTGATCCAGCTCGCCTGATCCGCCAGCCGCTGGGTGTCGGTCGAATAGGCGATGTACTTCATCGCGTTTTCCAGGTTCGGCGCGCCTTTCGGGACCACGAAAAGATCGAAATCCAGGATCTGGCCGTCCCAGAGGATCTCGAAGGGCTGGCCTTCGGCCACGGCCGCGTTGAAGATCCGTCCGTTATAGGCGGTGGTCATCACCACTTCGCCATCAGCCAGAAGCTGCGGCGGCTGCGCACCGGCTTCCCACCAGACGACACTGTCCTTGATCGTGTCGAGCTTGGCAAAGGCGCGGTCGACGCCGTCATCAGTTTCAAGAATGTCATAGACCTCGCTCGCCGGAACGCCATCCGCCATCAGGGCCATTTCCAGGTTGATCTTTGCACCCTTGCGCAGGCCGCGCTTGCCGGGGAATTCCTCCAGGTTGAAGAAATCGTCGATTGAATCCGGTGGAGTCGGATTGGCCGTGACGTTGTACGCAACCGCGGTCGACCAGACGATGCTGGCGACGGCGCATTCGGTCAGCGCACCCTCGATGAAATCTTCCTCGGCCGGCGTGCCATCGGGTGCCGGGGGAAGCATCGAGACATCGATCTCCTCAAGCAGGCCCTCGTCACACAGACGAATGGCGTCCGAAAGCTCAACATCCGCGACGTCGACGCTGACATTGCCGGCCTCGACCTGCGCTTTGATCGGCGTTGCCGGGTTGTCGGCATCGACCATGGTTACGTTGATGCCGGTTTCGGCGGCGAAGGGTTTGTTGTAGGCTTCATCCTGCGACTTGCCGTATCATCTACAACCGGTCCTGAACTGGCTGCGCCGCATCTGCCCTGAGCGCATTACGCAGGACGTAGAGCGCAAGATGTACGCCGCCGCCGCACAAAACCTTCAACCGATGGAGGTCGCGTAGATGGCTGACTACGAAAACTTCCGCAATCTCGTTGCTGGTAGCGAAGTCTTGAAGGCGCGTTGGAACGCCGTTGCCGATGCCGCAATTGAAAGTGCCGCTCGCGAAGGCATTGTCGTCAACCGCGAAGACTTGATGCAACTGGATAGTATCCGCCTTAACGTCATTTCCGGCGAAGAAGCCGGGACACCGTGGCGCGATGAAGCAGAACAAAAGCTGCCCGCGTTCGCGCAAAAGGCGCAGAGCCGTCGCTTCATGAACGCGTTGAACAGCGCCAACGAGGCCGAGGCCGAAAAGGCGCGAGCCGACATCATGGCCCGTAGCCCGCAGGAACGCATGCGCCTTGCACGTGAAGGTGGCGAAGCCTTTTCGGGACCGGTCACGACGAAGAAGGACCTGTCGCCGGAAGAGCGCGCCAAGGTAATCGCCAAGCTCGACGCTGCGGGAATCTCCGGCGCTGAGCGCATCAAGCGCGCCCGTGAGGCCGGGCTGGAATGACCGACGAACCCGGCTCCCTGTCGCTGCGCAACTCGCGACACGAACGCTTCGCCGTGCTGTTGTCGGAAGATAGCGGACTGACGCAGCTTGAGTGCTACTGCCGCAGTGCTGAGCCGACCGTGGAGCCGTCAAACGGTCGCCAAGTGGCATCGTCGCGCCTCGCCTCGTCAGAGGCTGTAGCGGCCCGTGTGTCGTTCTTGAAACGCCAGCGCGCCGTGGAAACGGCCCCGTCTGAGCGCATCGACTCTTTGTCCTTCAACAAGTTGATGGACACGGTGTCGGAC
>JAGXFH010000063.1 GCA_024637315.1 Brevirhabdus sp. | reverse complement strand
GGGCCAAAGTTGCAACCTGCCCCATTGACCGGAAAGCTACGCGACGAGACCGGCGATCGGCTGACACCAACTCACACCAGGCGCCACGGCCGTCAGCTTCGGTACTATGTTTCCAACCGTCTGATTTCAGGCGGACCGGATCCGCGGGGCTGGAGGTTGCCGGCCCCGGCGCTGGAGAAACTCGTCGCTGAACTCATCGCCGACCATATCGAAAAACGAGATCGGGCACATCGGCTTTGCTCTACGCCCGATCTCAGAGGCATCAATGGAATCCAGCGGCACCTGCGTGCACTGACACAACACCTAAAAAATGGGGCACCCAACTTGCTGGAAACCCTTCTCTCCACGGGAACACTGTCTTCAAAGGCGATCACTTTGACCCTGGTTTCGGAAGCCTTTGCCGCCAAGCTGGGGCTCAACCCCGAGGACCTGGATCCGGCAGCGCTGACGATCGAAGCACCATTCGCCCTTCGGCGGCGTGGGATCGAAGCCAGGCTGATCGCCGGCGATCACAGACCGGAGCCGGACCAGACCTTACTGCGCGCTCTGGCGCACGCACATCAGTGGGTCGATGACTTGAAACAGGGTAAGCCGTTGACCCGGATTGCAACCGCGACCCCACATTCTGACTCCTATGTCCGCACACGTGCGCAGCTCGCTTTTTTGTCCCCGAAAATTCAACGCGCAATCCTGGATGGGTCTCAGCCAGCGGAGCTGACCCTGGAGCGGATCATCCGCAAGCCGATCCCGCTGGATTGGGCCCTGCAGGAACAAATCTACGGCTTTGCATAATCCAAAACCAATCCCTGATACCAAGCGATCGGTTCCCTGTTCCGCAAAATAATTACCCTGATAGCCATCGAAAAATTCCCTGTTAATTTGCGTAGGGAACTGGCGCGCAAGCCATTGATAAATGGCAGTAATTATCAGCGAAAAACCTCAAAAACACCGGATTTTGGCGAATTTCCCTGTTAATTCCCTGTTAGCAGGGAAATCTGGCCCTAACCGAAGCGCGTGATGCACCCGACAGAGACGGGCGGCACAGAACTGGGAAACTGCGTCGATGACATGCGTCTCTGACACCGAACGCTCATGGCAAGCCTCGGAAAAGTCGCGACATAACAGGGAAGAAAAGTAAATTGCCACGGAGACGGGGGTCGGTGGCGGAGAGACAGGGATTCGAACCCTGGAGACGGTCTCCCGCCTACACACTTTCCAGGCGTGCGCCTTCGACCACTCGGCCACCTCTCCGTGGGGCGGTCTTTAGCCCTTGTGCGGTCCGGATTGCAAGGGGCAAAGCAGGACGCGGGCGCGGTTCAGATCATCTGCGGAACCGAACCCGAAACGGCCTAGCCGATGTGGATGTTCACACGGCGGTTCTGCTGGCCCTTGTTCTCGATCTTGCCGATACGGACCTGGCCAATCTCGCCGGTACGAGCCACATGCGTACCGCCACAGGGTTGCAGGTCGATCTGGTCCCCGTCCTCGCCGATCCTGATCAGCCGCACCCGACCCTGCCCCATCGGCGGCATGACCGACATCGTCTTGACCAGTCCTGGATTGGCCCGCAGCTGGGCATCGGTGATCCAGCTTTCGGTGACGGGCAAGTCACGGCCGACCAACTGGTTCAGCCGTTCTTCCAGCGCGTTCTTGTCGATATCGGGATCCGGCATGGCGAAATCGAGCCGCCCCTTGGCCGCGCCGATCGAACCACCGGTCACCGGAAGGGGGATGACGACCGACAGCAGATGCAGCGCCGTATGCACCCGCATATGGCCAAGGCGCCGGTTCCAGTCGAGCAATTGCATGACCCGGGTTCCGACCGGCGGCAGGGTCTTTGGCGCACCGGGCACCAGCACGATCTGATCGGCATCGCCCTTGATCGTCGTGGCGATCGGCACGGCTCCGCCGGACCAGACGATCTCGCCGCTGTCGCCGGGCTGCCCGCCGCCCTGCGGATAGAAGATACTGCCCTCCAGCACCACGCCGCCCTCGGGCGTATGCGCGGCGACGACGGTTTCGGCCTCGGCAAGGTACGCGTCGTCGCGAAACAGCAGAAGCGTCATGCGGTCTCCTCTCGAGTATCATCGTCGTCGTCCGGGGCGGCGGGCTCCGGCGCCGGCGAAATACCGCGCAGCACCTCGGGATTGCGCAACCAGACATCGCGTTGCGCGAACGGGATCTCGACCCCGGCTTCGGCAAATCGTTTCACGATCTCGTGGTTCATGTCGCTCTTCACCGACAACACGAAATTCACATCGCGCAGGATCGCCCGAATCTCGAAATCCATGCTGTCGGCGCCGAACCCCATGAAGATCACCGCAGGCTCCGGGTTCAGCGTGACCAGAGGATGGTCCCGAGCGATTTCCCGCAGGATATTCTCGACCAGGCGCGTATCGGTCCCGTAGGCCACGCCGACCGGCACCCTGACCCGGCCGATCAGGTTGCCCCGCGTCCAGTTGGTGACCACCCCCGATACCAGATCGGCATTCGGAACGATCACGTCGGTCCGGTCAAAGGTCTCGATCCGGGTCGAGCGGACCGAGATGTCACGGACATACCCGGACTGGCCGCCGACCTCGATCCAGTCGCCCTCGGCGATCGGCCGCTCGATCAGCAGGATGATGCCGGAGACAAAGTTCGAAACGATGTTCTGCAGGCCGAAACCAATGCCGACCGACAGCGCACCGGCGACGATGGCAAGCGACGACAAGTCGATCCCGGCAGAGGTAATCGCAAAGATCGCCGACAAGAAAATACCGACATAGCCGATACCGGACAGGATTGCCGTTCGTCCGCCGACATCGATCCTGGTTTTCGGCAGAACCGTCGTGCGCAGCCCGCTCTGCAACAGCCGGGTCACCGCATAACCTATGGCAAAGACCACCGCGAAGGTCAGGAAAACGCTAGGCGAGATCGTGACACCCGCGACGCTGAAGCCCTTTTGAAACTTCGTCCAAAGCTCGGTCAGATCGGCGACACGCGCGCCCCAGAACAGCGCGAAGAGCGGGAGCGAAACCACCACGAGCAGGAATCCGATCAGGACCGGCGTCAGTGCCTCGTGGGTTTGCTCATAGGTCTTTTTGGTGACCGCGGCGTAGGCATCCAGAATCACCCCTTGCAGGACCAGCAACAATCCGATCAGCCCGATCGACAGCACAGTCGGATAGATGAAGAACATCGCCGCCGTGTTGTATCCGACCGCGCCGATCAGCGGCCCGGCGATGCCCACCAGCACCAGTCCGCGCCCCAGAAGCGCGCCCAGCCTGGCCCTGAGGCCGGTCACGGTTTCTTCCTCTTCCGCATCCGGCACTGATTGGTTGCCATGCAGGATAGAGCCCAGCCGGAACAGGATCAGCCCGGCAAGGCAGAGGACCGGGAAGGTCAGGACCGCGCGGCTGGCTTCCGGGTAATCATCGTGCTCCCCTAGCCCCACCAGCAAGATCGAAACCCCGAAAAGCAGTCCCAGCAGGCTTGAATAAAGCCGCAACTCGGCGCGTTTTCCCGGTTCCAGACCCAGCAGCGATCCGTGGGTCGGATCATCGGAAAACAGCCGCAACCCCAACCAGCGGGCGAAGAAGAACGACAGCACCATCGCGGGCAACGCATCCAGCAGGATATCGCCTCGGGTTCCAAAGAGCTGGGTCGAGGTCAGAGCCCGCGTCAGCATCACGATGCCGCCAACCGGCAACACCACTTGCCCGAGCGACACGAAGAACCCCTGCAATCCGCGATATCGCTCATCCTTGCCGTCGCGCTGAACGTAGCGCGTCAATCGTTCCATCCAGCTACGCCCCCGCGCCAGCAGGATCAGAGCCAGCACCAGGAAGAGCCCAGTCAACGGCAGGTTTTCCAGGAAAGCGGAACGCTGTGCGGGACGTTCCCATGCGGCGCGGGTTTCCTCCACGATCCGCGACAGCGATGCGCGAAGGTCGAGCACCGCCTCGGTCCAGTACGCCGGATTCAATGGCGATGGCCCCAACTCCAACAACCGTTCGGTCTGGCGTTCGCGGATGATCGCGTCAATCTCCTTGACCAGCCCGTCTGCCCGCAAATGCGCCTCTTCCGCCTTCAGCCGCGGCGCCTCGGCACGCTGCAACTGGCTTTGCAGTTCCTTGCGACGGTCGACAATGTCCTGCGGTTCTTCGACACCCTCTGCGGGCGGTTCGCCCAACGCGGCGATCTGGTCGCGCAGCGTCGTGGTCCGGCTGTTATTGGCAGCCTGGGCCTGCTGAAACCGTTGTCGCCACGCCACGATCTCGGCGCGCAGGTCTTCCAGCGCCGTGGTCGAGGCCCGGGCGTCGTCAACAACGCTTTCGGCACGCAGCGCGACCGGCTCCCATGCCTCGTAATCCAGACCGGCAGCGACCTCCTGGGTCTGCGCCAGCAGGATCGTCGGACCCGCCGCGACGGCGGCAAGCCCGATCAGGCACAGCGTCAGAACGGCGACAAGACGGCGCATCAGTCCTCGAATACTGTGGGCAGGATGCGCGGCGTCTGGTCCAGCCATTCGGGATATGGCAAGCCCTTTTCCTTCAGGAATGCCGGGTTGAAAAGCTTCGACTGGTAGCGGTTGCCATAGTCGCACAGGATCGTCACGATAACGTTTCCCGGCCCCATTTCGCGGGCCATGCGGATGGCGCCGCCAACGTTGATCCCGCTCGATCCGCCCAGGCACAGTCCTTCATGCTCCAAAAGGTCAAAGACGATCGGCAAGGCTTCCTCGTCAGGGATCTGATAGGCCATGTCGGGGGTGAATCCCTCGAGATTGGCGGTGATCCGTCCTTGCCCGATACCCTCGGTGATCGAGGTGCCTTCGGATTTGAACTCGCCGGTCTTGTAGTAGCTGTAAAGCGCCGCCCCCATCGGATCGGCCAGGGCCATCTTGACGCCGCGCGGCTGCAACGCCGCGGCGACGCCCGCAAGCGTCCCGCCCGAACCGACCGCGCAGACGAATCCCGTGACCTTGCCATCGGTCTGGTCCCAGATCTCGGGCCCGGTGGTTTCCAGATGCGCCTGCCGGTTCGCCACGTTGTCGAACTGGTTGGCCCAGATCGCGCCGTTCGACTCGCTTTGCGCCAGCCGTTGCGCCAGCCGTTCCGAGTAGCGGACATAGTTGTTGGGGTTCTTGTAGGGGACAGCCGGAACCTGCACCAGTTCAGCGCCGGACAGCCGCAGCATATCCTTCTTCTCCTGGCTCTGGGTCTCGGGAATCACGATCACGGTCCGGAACCCCAATGACGCCCCGACCAGCGCTAGGCCGATCCCGGTATTGCCCGCCGTACCCTCGACGATCGTCCCACCGGGCCGCAACTTGCCTGCCGCGAGGGCGTCGCGAATGATGTAGAGGGCGGCACGGTCCTTGACAGATTGGCCGGGGTTCAGGAATTCCGCCTTGCCCAGGATTTCGCATCCCGTGGCGTCGCTTGCCGCCTTGAGCCGGATCAGGGGGGTATTGCCGATACTGTCGGAAAGATCCGTCTTTACCTGCATGTCACGCACCCCATGAAAATGTCGCGTTCTGTTTAGGCCGCAGAGGGCTGAAACTCAAGCACCCTGCCGGATCGCTTCGCGGTGACGGGCAAGCCAGAGTGCGGTCAGGATCAGCGGCCCGTTTTCCGCCTCGCCGCTGCCGACGATCTGCATCAGCGCATCGTAAGACATAAGCTGGCTGCGGATGTCCTCGGCCTCCGATACCAGCCCGCCCAGACCCGCTGCCTCATCCGGAAGATCGGCAAGACCGACATAGGAAAACAGATATTCGGTCATCGCACCGGGCGAGGGATAGTAGCGTGAGACGGGCAACAGGCGGTCAATCGCCAGTCCAGCCTCTTCCGCCACCTCGCGCCGGGCCGCGGTTTCGGGGTCTTCGCCGGCATCGATCCGCCCGGCGACCGGTTCCAGCGACCAGGGATGCGGGTCACCGCGCAGGTAAGGGCCGAAACGGAACTGCTCGATCACCATCACCCGGTCGCGTACCGGATCGTAGGGCAATACCGTCACCGCGTCGCCAGAAACAAAGGCCGCCCGCGTCACTTCGCCGCTTCGGCCGCCATCGAAATGCGGAAAGGTCAGATCCATTTCCCGCAAGGCGAAATAGCTTGAATAGGGCCGCCGTGCAGCGCTGACCTCGACGCGGTCACGCCCCGGGTCCTGACGCACAGATCTGGCCGCGGCCATCCTGCCAGCCCGAACCTGCGAGGCCGCGCGCCGCATGATCTGCGGAAACCACCGCGCGACATCCTGCGGGTCCTTCCGGCCATAGCCCTGCATGATTTCTTCGGCCGCGATCATGATCACTTCCGACCAGTCCCGCACCCAGTCCTGCAAGCTCCAGGGCGCACCCAAGGACCACCGGTCGCCGGCGGTCTTGTACACCCGCGACGCATGCCGGACGTTGTCGGCGCGAACGTCGATATCCACCAGCACATAGTCGTAGCCGCCTTCATAGAAATCCAGTCGCGCGATATCGTCATCCGTCAGCCCGCGCACCAGAACACCCTGCGCGACCTGTTGCCTGGCCTCGACGATCACCGGGAAGCTCTGCCCCGCCACCCAGTGAACCGCGTGATCGTTCAGCACCGCCTTCGAGATCTGCAAATGATCCAGACCACCAAGAACCAGCCGCAGCAGCGGCAGGTGACACAAGGTCCCGTAAAAGAACAGCGAACGCACCCGCTTCAAGACCAGCGCTTGGCGGCCCATTCCGCCAGCCAGCCGCCGAACAGGCCGCCCACGACCAGTGTGCCGATGATCTCGGGCGTGCTGATCAGCTTGACGTAATCCATGGCAATGCCGATCATCGCCTTGATCGCCTGCATCGGTCCGCCAAAGCGGTTCTTCAGCGACAGGTCCAGCATTTCGTAACCGGAAAAGACCAGGACGCCCCAGAACACGATCAGCGCCGAAGTGGTGAGCCCGTATCCCAGCCCCGAGCGCATACCGTCTCCGGCCCGTGCCCCCGCCATCGTCCAGCCGGAAAGAGCCCCGATCACCGCCATCGTTTCGTTCAGCCACCCGGTCTGCGTGCCCTCGGGCAGCAGAGGCTTGACCAGGTCCGAGGCGAACCACCCAAGGGTGGCGAAAAAAACGGCGGCGAACAATCTGGCGGCGGTTGGCATTCGGGATCAGGCCGATCTTGTGACGGTAATCTGCGTTACATCGCAATTACCGCTTTGAAAGGTTGCCGCGCAAGAGGTGAGGTAGAAATTCCACATCCGCCGGAACCGGTCGTCAAATCCGAGACCGGCGATCTGGTCCCACCTTTCGTTGAAGCTATCGTGCCAGCGGCGCAGCGTCTGGCTGTAGCTCTCGCCGAATTCGATCGACCGCGCGACCCGCAGCCCGGCCCGCTCGATCTCTGCCCGCAAGGCCGTCGGACTGGGCAGCATGCCGCCCGGAAAGATGTATTTCTGGATGAAGTCGACACCGCGCTTGTAGACTTGAACCCGCCGGTCGTGGACCGTTATGATCTGCAATGTCGCCGCCTTTCCAGGTTTAAGGCAGTCGCGCAACGTATTGAAGTACAATGGCCAATACCTTTCGCCGACCGCCTCGAACATCTCGATGCTGGCGATCCCGTCATAGCGCCCCCGCTCATCCCGGTAATCCTGCAACTTGATCGTCACGCGATCCGACAGCCCAGCCTGCGCGATCCGCGCCACCGCGTAATCATGCTGCTCTTGCGAGATCGTCAGCCCCGTCACTCGCAATCCGCGCTGCCCGGCTGCATATTCTGCGAACCCACCCCAGCCGCAGCCGATTTCCAGCACATGATCGCCGGGCTTCGCCCCCATCTGGTCGACCATACTGGCGTATTTCTGCACCTGGGCGTGCTCCAGACTTTCTTGCCCGCTGTCGAACTTGGCCGAAGAATAGGTCATCGTTTCATCCAGCCAGGCGCTATAGAAATCGTTGCCCAGATCGTAATGGTAAGAGATGTTCTTCCGCGCCTGCCGCCTACTGTTCGATCGCCACCAGAAGCGCAGTTGTTCGTAGGTCCGCAGCAGGCCGATGCCCGGAAAGCCGTCATAGATGTCCTCGTTGTCGGCATGGACGAGATCCATGAACGCCTGCAAGTCAGGTGTCGACCAGCCGCCTTCCAGATAGGCATCGCAGAAGCCCAGGTCGCCCTCGCGGATCAGCCGCGCGAAGATATCCGGGTCATGGATCACCAGTTCCGCCACATGGCCGGGGTTCTTGCCGTCGGCGCGGAACCTGCGGCCGTCGGGCAGCACCAGATCCAGCCGACCATTGTTCATCCCCTTGGCCATCCCGAAGGCCTGCGGGAAATAGCGCGGCAGGTTGTCCTGTCCCTCCGTCGATGTCAGTACCTGCATCACCCCTCCCCCCAAGCCTACCGCTACGCTAGACGCAAGTCCGGCATGCAAGCAACTGTTTTCGTTCACTTCCGCACATCCTCGTAGGCCGCCAGTGCGCGCTTGCGGCCCTCGGCCAGCCCAACCACCGGGTCGGGATAGCCTTCTTCGGGCGCCAGGCCCCAGCTTTCGGGTACCGCCTTGAAATAGCTCAGCGCATCCTCGTGCGGATCGTCCCGCCCTTCGGCGATCCAGCGGTCCAGATACGCGCTTTCGGGATCGAACTTTTCAGCCTGGGTTTCGGGGTTGAACACCCGGAAGTACGGCGCCGCATCCGGCCCTGATCCTGCCACCCATTGCCAGCCCATCGCGTTCGAGGCCGGATCCCAGTCGATCAGGCAGTCTTCGAACCATTTCTGACCGACCCGCCAGTCGGTCAGCAAATGCTTGGTCAGATAGGAGGCCACGATCATCCGCGCCCGGTTGTGCATGGTGCCGGTCACGTACATCTCGCGCATCGCGGCATCGACGAAGGGCACACCGGTGCGCCCGCGCCGCCAGGCTTCGGCAAGCTCACCATCGCCTCGCCAGGGAAAGTCCTGCCACTCCTGGCGCCAGCTGTCCTTGGTGATATGCGGCGTGTGATAGATCAGGTGATAGGCGAATTCGCGCCAGACCAGTTCCTTCAGGAAATGCTCGGCCCCCGCCTTGCCTTCCTGCAACGCCCGCTGCCCGGAATGCCAGATGGTGCGCGGGGATATCTCGCCATAGGTCAGGTTCTCGGACAGCCGACTGGTCGCCTCTGCCGCGGGGAAATCACGCTTGCGTTTATAGTCGGTCACGCGGATCTCGATGAACGCGGCCAGCCGATCGGCGGCTGCATTTTCTCCGACGCAAACATGCGGCCTAACGATCTTCGCGCCGCGCCGCATCGCAGCCCCCATCTCCCAGTCGTCCAGCCTCTCGGATACCGGCCAATTCTCGGGCGCCGCCAAGGACTCGATCCGCTTCAGCGGAGCTGCCACATCACGGTCTTTCACCGCCCGCCAGAAGGGCGAATAGACCTTGTAGTACTCACCTTTCTGGGTTTCGACCTGCCAGGGCTCGAACATCAGATGCGCGTTGAAACTCTCCGCCTTCATGCCCTCGTCCCGCAACGCCGATTTCACCGCCTCGTCGCGCGCGATGGCGCGCGGATCATATAGCCGCGACCAATAGACCGCCCCGGCCCCGGTTTCCTCGACCAGGTCGCGCAAGACCTGCAGCGCCGCGCCGCGCCTCAGGGTCAGCCGAGAGCCGATGCCGTCCAAAGCCTCTGCAAAGGCCCCGATACCCAGCCCCAGCCGCCATTTCGGCGCGGCCCCTTGGCCCTCGACAACCTCGTCGTGAATGAAGACCGGAATGACCGGGCGGCCGGTTTCGCTGGCGGCCGTCAACGCTGGATTATCCGCCAGTCGCAAATCGCGACGGAACCATAAAAGAATGGGGCTGTCTGACACGCACTGTCTCTCGATCTTTTGGGGCTACCGCCCGACTACAGCACGTGATCTAGCGCGCGGATCAGTTGGTCAACCTCGGCTTTGGTCGTGTAATGAACAAAGCTGAGGCGCAGCACGCCCTTGGCCGGATCGACGCCCATCGCGCGCAAAGGCCGTACCGCATAAAAGTCGCCACCCGCCGCATTGACACCATGTCGCGCCAGCGCGGCTGCGGCATCGTCGCCAGGTCCCGGCAGTTCGACCGCCACGGTCGGCGCCCGCTGTGCGGCTGTCTTTGGTCCCAGCAGCCGGATAGAGTTCTTGCTGCCCAGGTAATCCAGCAGCGGCTGCAAAAGCCTTGCCTCATGAGCCCGCATCAGATCATGCACCGCTGCGGCCCGTTCCGCCGCATCGCGGCGGTCCTTGTGATGCCGTGAATAGAGCGACTCCAGGTAATCGGCCATCCCCGCGCAGGCGGCGATCTGGGCGTGATCCGGTCCGGCGGGCGTAAATCGCTTGTACAGCACGTCGCCATTGAAGAAATGGCCCTGATTGGGCAGCTTTTCTCCCAGCGCGCGGCGCATCACCATGATCCCTTGATGCGGCCCATAAGTCTTGTAGGCCGAGAACAGGTAGATATCCGCCCCCAGCTTGCCGACATTCGGAAACCCGTGCGGCGCATAGCTGACTCCGTCGACGCAGACCACCGCCCCCGCCGCATGCACTTTCGCGCTGATCGCCGCGACATCGTTGATCTCACCCACGACATTCGAGCAATGCGGAAAACACACCAGCCGCACCCTGTCGTCCAGCAGACCGTCCAGATCGGCAGGATCGAGATGCCCGGTCTCGGGATCGACCTGCCATTCGCGGATCTCGAAGCCTTCGGTCGCCAGTCGCCGCCATGGCCCGCTATTGGCCTCATGATCCTGATCGGTCACGATGATCGCATCGCCGGGTTGCATATGCTGCCGGAAAGCCTGCGCCAGTACGTAGCTGTTCTGCGTTGTCGAGGGGCCAAAGCTGACCTCGTCGGTCGCGACTCCCAGTATCGCCGCCAGTCTCTGGCGCGCCTCGTCCATTTCCTCGCCGGCGACGCGGCTGGCGTCATAAGGCGCATAGGGCTGCACCTTGCGTTCGCGATAGAACCGCGTCAGCCGCTCGATCACCGGACCGCAGGCATAAGAGCCGCCGGCATTCTCGAAGAACGCCTGTTTCGCCAGTGACGGCTCGGAAAAGGCCGGGAACTGGCCCCGGACGAAATCGACATCCAACTGCATGACCATACCTCCGCAGCAAGGCATGGCGGGGAATGCGCGAAGCGTCAAGCTGCCCGCAGGGGCGCTGTGCCGGGATCGGCCTCAGGCGTTCACATCGACGACAACCCGGCCCTTGACCTGACCCTTCAGGATATCCGCGCCCAGCTTCGGCAGGTCGGCAAGCGTCGCGGGCTGCACCATCGCCTCCAGCTTGTCCATCGGCAGATCCTTCGCGATCCGCTGCCAGGCCCGCACCCGGTTGGCGTAGGGCTGCATCACGCTGTCGATGCCCAGAAGGTTGACGCCGCGCAGGATGAAGGGGGTGATCAGCGCACCCTCGATCGCGGCACCGCCGGCCAGACCGACTGCGGCAACCGAGGTGCCGTATTTCATCTGTTTCAAGACCCGGCCCAGCATCGCGCCGGCCACGGCATCGACGCAGCCCGACCAGCTTTCGCCCTCCAGCGGCTTACGGGTGACTTCGGTCAACTCTTCACGCGGCACGATGCGCGACGCGCCGAGCCCGGTCAGATAATCCGCCGTCTCCGGTCGCCCGGTCACTGCCGCCACCTCATAGCCGAGGCTGGCAAGAACCGCCGTGGCGACCGATCCGACACCGCCCGCCGCCCCGGTCACCAGTACCGGCCCGTGACCCTGCGTCATGCCGTGATCCTCCAGCGCCATCACTGCCAGCATCGCGGTGAGCCCGGCAGTTCCAACCGCCATCACCTGCCGCGTGGTCAGACCATCGGGCAAAGGCACCAGCCAGCCGGCCTTGACGCGGGCCTTCTGGGAATAGCCACCCCAATGCGCCTCGCCGACCCGCCACCCCGTCAGAACGACCTTGTCGCCGGGCTTGTAGCGGTCGTCCGAGGACGACTCGATGGTTCCGGCAAAGTCGATGCCGGGGATATGCGGATAGTTCCGCACAAGCCCGCCACCGGGACCGATGCAAAGGCCGTCCTTGTAGTTCACCGTCGAGTACTCGACCGCCACCGTCACGTCGGCATCCGGCAAATCGCTCAGTTCCAGGTCCTTGACCGAGGCGCTGGTCTTGCCCTCGTCATCCTTGTCCACAACCAATGCCTTGAACATGATCTGTCCTCCTAAATCCAGAATCTGTCTTGCACCGCTGCCGGTCGAGCGCCAAGCGGCGTCTCGACGACCAGTTCGGTGCCCGGGTACCAATGCGTCATGGCGACCATGCCAATCGCGACATTGGTGTCGAAATCAGGCGATGCGGCGGCCGAGGTCACCTGCCCGACCACATTGTCGCCGGCAATCAAAGGCCAGGCCCGGTCGCAGGGCGGCACCGGATCGCCAACGATCTCGATCGCGCGGACCTGCTGCATCGGCCCCTCACGGGCCACGCGCAGCAGCGCGTCGCGTCCGATGCAGCCAATCGCCTCTTCGGTGTCGCAGAAGCGGCCCAGACCGCATTCATGCGGCGTATTCTCGCGCGTCATGTCGTTGCCGTAGCTCAAGAGGCCCGCCTCGATCCGCTCGATCAGGTTCGGGCAGCCGGCCCGAACGTTCAGATCGCGCCCTGCCTCGAACAGGGCCTGCCACAGCGGCATCCCAAGGTCGGACCCGTCCACGTAGATCTCGAACCCGCCCTGTTTCGAATAGCCCGTCCGAGCCACCACCAGATCACGGCCCTGAAATTCCAAATGTCGGAAGCGAAAGAACCGGATATCCCGCACCGCATCGCCAAAGACCCGCGCCATCAGGTCTTCAGCCTTCGGCCCCTGAATGGCCAGCGGCGAGACATCCGGCTCTTCCACCGACACTTCCAGCCGATAGCCATGCGCCACCGCCTTGACCCAGAGCAGAAGGTCGCTGTCGGCAATCGAGATCCAGAACCGATCTTCTTCCAGCTTCACCGCCACCGGGTCATTCAGCATTCCGCCGGTTTCATCGACAATCGGGACATAGAGGCACTGGCCGGGCTGCATGGTGCTCAGATCCCTCGGCGTCAGGATCTGCATCAGCCGCGCCGCATCGGGACCGCGCAACTCGACCTGCCGCTCGCAAGCGACATCCCAGACCTGGACATGGTCCTTGAGATGCCGGTAATCCGCCTGAATGCTCTCGAACACGGTCGGCAACAGCATATGGTTGTAGACAGTGTAGCCTTTGACGCCCGCCGCCTCGACGCCTTCGCTGAACGGCGTCCGCCGGATCCGGCGCGACGGTGCGATAACGGCCATCACTGCGCGCCCCGCAAGCCGGTCATTTCCCCGGTCCGCTCCAGTCGATCGCGCAGATCTCGCCTGACTTGCCGTCGAAATTCCACACCCGGCCATAATCGCGCACCCGGCTTTTCAGGCCGCGCGCCGCGATCACGTCCGGGCCCATCCAGTATTTGGTATTGGTCATCACCACCGGTTCGTCGCGGTTGCGGCCCTGGATCATCTCGATCTCGCCCTGGATCTTGCGCCCGATCATGATCGAGCGGCGGCTGCCATCGCGGACGATCTCAACCTTCTCACGCTCGGCGCCGATGATCTCACTGACCAGCATGGTGAACAGCCCGGTGGTGCCGCCGGCAGCGCCCGAGAGGATCTGCAGCAGCCCATTATAAGCCTTTTGTGACGCCTTTTCATCAATGTAGGCGGCGACCTTCCAGTTTCCTTCACTCATCTTTCCCGGAATATCGACCAGCAGCCCGACATTGATACCGCTCAGGCTCTCGCCTTCGAAATGCCCGTTATCTATGGCAATCGCCATCCACGCCTTGCAGTCGCCATTTGTCGGCGGATGCTCACCCAGCGACACCACGCAGGGGCAGAAGACGGTGCAGGAGCAGTTCAGGAACAGTTCTCCCTTGATCGCCCATTCCGTCGGCTTCTGCTTGCGGCGCAGCGAATTGCCCATCTGCTGCACGATCCGGTCGCGCACCCGGATTCGGTCGGATGGTGTCTGTTCAGTGTCTTCCATTCTTTGCTCCCAGTCTTATATTCTTATTCTATGCCAATAGCTTGCAGCCCGATGACAAGGCTTGTTCCCAGCAATGTGACGCCCGCAGGCAGTCGCAGATGCCGGCCGATCTCGGGCAGTTTCTCGGCCACCATGAAAACGGTCGCCGCCCCCATCCACAGAAGGCTGGTCATGCCGCCGACAAAACCGAGCGCCATGATCGCCCAGCAGCAGCCAACGCACATTGCCCCCAAACCGGCGCCCATCCGCATCCCGCCAAGGGTGCCGGGCCGCCAGCGAGTGATGAAGTACTGCATCGGAGTGAGACAGCCGTTCTGGCAGGCTTCCTTCAGTTTCGAAAACTGATAGGCCCCGGCCAGCGCAAACAACGCCGCCGCCATCCAGGGCGAGGTCACGACCCCCGTCAGATCGAGCAGGCCGTTTTCCAGCGCCCAGACCTGCAGGCCGGCGAACCCCGCCGACCCCAGCGCCCAGACCGCCGCATAGCCCGCCACGACCCCGACCCAGCCTGCCGACGTTGCGCCAGCCCGTGCCGGTAGCTCTTCATAGACCCTCAAGGCCGGCACCAGCGTCGGCAGCATCATCGCCGCGGTCATCACCAGCCACATCGGGAAAAGCGCCCAGAAGCCGCCAAACGGCAGCAGTCGCAGGCTGTCGGGGCCGCAAATCCAGCCGTCCCCGCCGCGCGCCATCTGGTAGATCAAGAGCCACGCAAAAAGGATCAATGCATAGAACCCCAGCCACTGGACCATACGCAGGGACGGCGCTGTGATCGTGCGGTAAGCCACCTGACCTCTCCTGAATCGTGGTCCCGCGGCGGCCGGACCCTTGCTTTTTTCCACTTGCGCCCTTTAATTGTCAAACAATTAATGTCTGACAATTGAGCCATGAAAACCAAACTCACCACCAGCACGGATTTTTCTGTTCGGATAGCCACGGCGATCCGCGAGGCGATCATGTCCGGACAGCTGATCGTCGACACCAGATTGCCTTCCGAATCGGAATTGGCAGAGCAGTTCGGCGTCTCTCGTCCCACCGTGCGCGAGGCACTGAAACGGCTGGCGGCGCAAAACCTGATCCGCACCCAGCGCGGCGCCACGGGCGGGGCCTTCGTCAACCGGATCCGGTTCGAGGACGCCTATGATCAGCAGATCACCACCTCGATGCTGCTCTTGTCGATGAACGAGGTCGATTTCGAAACCGCCTGCGAAGCCCGCTATGCGCTGGAGCGTGCCTGCGCGCCGCTGTCAGCCGAACGTCGCGGCGCAGACCACCTTGCCGCGATGCGCAGGGAAATTGGCCGGCAGTCCCGGCCTGGCCTCAGCGACGAGGCTTTCTGCGCCTCCGACGTCGCCTTTCACCGCGCGCTTGTCGATGCCGCGGCCAACCCGATCCTGTCCTATCAGCTCGCCGGCGCGGTCGAGGCGATGCAGCCCCTGATGAACATGATCACCTTCACAGAACGCTCCCGCGAGGCCATCGTGGGCCTGCACGGGCAGATCGCCGATGCGGTCGAGGCGCAGGACGGCGGCACCGCGGTGGCCGCTCTGTCGCAGCTCGAGGCCTACACGACCGGCCTTGCCGAACTCGTCCGCGCCAAGCGCAGGCGCGACTGACCTGCCAAGTGCCAAGCCGCTTGAAATCGCATCGCAAAGCGCCTATCTTCATGTTGTGCTCGGAAACGGGGACTATGGCGATAAACGCGCTCGTAATAAGCGGATCGGACCCGGGGGCGGTACCCGGCGGCTCCACCAAACATCCTTCATTTGGGGATCATGGGGCCGAAACAGGATCGACGAACGTCTAAAGGGGATTGCTTTCGCTCGGTGAGGCACCACCGTTATCGGTCCGACAAAGCTAGTTGCAAATGACAACAAAGCTCCGGCAATGGCTCTGGCTGCGTAAGCAGTCCGTGTCGCCGACACTAAGCCCTTGCGCCTAGCAGCGTAAGGCGGGGTTCGCAGGCACCTGGCAACAGAAGCCTGCACTTTCCCTTAACCTGGATTTTCATTGCAAACTTGGGCCGCGCCTCCTTAGGGTCAGGCCATGTTGCAATCATTGCGAACCCTGGTCTTCGGATATGCGTTCGGCGCATTGGCCCTGACGCAGCCCGCAGCGGCCTGCGACACGGCGCTGTTGCTTTCGATCGACGTGTCCTCTTCCATCGACGCAAGCGAGTACCGGCTGCAGATCGACGGCCTCGCCGACGCATTGCTGGACCCAGAGGTGATCGACACACTGTTGCAGGGCCAGTCGGCACTGGCGGTCGTGCAATGGTCCGGCGTCAACAGGCAGGGACTGGTGCTTGGATGGAACCGGATGACCAGCACAGAGGTCATAAGCGCCTTCGCCGCCGAGGTTCGTGCCCTGCCCAGGGCGTTCGTCGATTCCGACACCGCCATCGGCGATGCCATCGACTTTTCCGCCCGCCAGTTCACCGCAGTAGCGGATTGCGGGCGCCGGATCATCGACATCTCGGGGGACGGGCCGCAAAATGCCGGCGGATCCGCAATCGCTGCACGTCAGTCGGCCGAGGCCAAGGGCATCGTCATCAACGGCATTGCCATCGAATCGATGGGTGTCGCAATGACCAACTACTACCAGCGCTCGATCGTGACCCGGAACGGCTTTGTCGTGACCGCGCGCGGTCATCTCGACTATCCCCGGGCGATCCGCGAAAAGATCCTGCGTGAACTGTCGAAGGTGGCAAGCTAGAGCATCGTCCATTTAATCTGCAACGTATCCGGCAGCCTTGAAAAAGTTGCGACACTCCTCGGGCGGGAAGAGTTCACAGGTTTTTGCGACCGACTGGAATAGTGCATCGAAGGTTCGGGCTTTGAGCCGTCGCAG
>JAGXFH010000062.1 GCA_024637315.1 Brevirhabdus sp. | reverse complement strand
GTCGCGGCACTCGAAGTTGCGGCGAAATATCCTCATATCACCAGCGCACTGGCGGAATTGCAGCAGATAACACTGTCCTACGATGCAGCACAACGGAATGCAGTTGGCGGCGGCGGGGTCAACAGCGAAGTGATTACGCTAAGTCAACGCTTCGGAATGCTGATGGCCGAATACAACCAGTCGATCGCAGATGGTATCATTACCATTAACGAGGCCAAGCGGCTGCTGCGAGAGACGACAGCGATGCAGGAAATACTGCTCAACATAAAGTTGCATCTTGAGTCCGAGACGACCTGAGCCCCGCTACAGGAAAACCCGTTGGAAGAACCAGTAGCCGCCGACGACCGCGATGGCGGTTGAAACCGGGATGGCGATGACGGGACGATACCATTGCCGGTTACCGAACCATAGACCGACGGTCAGGAAGGCCGCTGCGATCACCGCAAGCTGCCCAAGCTCCACCCCGATATTGAAGCCGATCAATCCGGTGATGAACCTTGCCGGATCAAGGCCGATATCGCCAAGGACTGATGCGAACCCCAGCCCGTGCAGAAGGCCAAAGCCAAAAACCACCGCTGTGCGCCAGGGTCGATAACGGGTCAGAAGGATGTTCTCGACCGCGACATAGACGATCGAGGCGGCGATCAAAGGCTCGACGATGCTGGCCGGCAATTGGACATATCCCAGAACCGCCAGCGCCAGCGTGACCGTATGAGCGACAGTGAAAGCTGTGACCTGATAGAGCAATGGGCGCAGGCTCAGCGAAAAGAAGAAGAGCCCCAGAACGAACAGAATATGATCGAGTCCCTTGGGCACGATATGCTCAAATCCGATACCGACATAGTCGACAAAGGCTGTGAGCCAGGGCTGCTCGGCGCTGCCGGTGCGCGGGATCGGCTGGCTGTCTTCGCCTCCGGTCAGATATCCGGAATAGCCAGCGCCGTCTGCCAGAACCTGACGTACGACGAGCGGACCATAAGCGGCATTCCAGCCCAGGGTTACAGAACTGTCGCCGGGCGGCAGCGCGGCGGAGAGGCGCAACTGTGCCTCGCGGGGCAACTCGATATCCGGCTCTGGCGTGACCTCGACCGCTTCCAGTGTCAGCGGCAACGCATCGCCGCCGGACTCCAGACGTATGCCTGTTCTGATGTCGGGCCAGGCGGCGCGGAACCTGTCGGCAAGGACTTCGGGTTCTGCGGCACGGAGCGCATCGTAGCGGTCAGCTCGGGGCGAGGCGTTGGTGTCCTGGACCTCTGACAAGTCGATGCCGGCGACAAGGGGTTCCAAAGACAGCATGATAGCGACATCGACCCTGTCTGCCGAGACGCTGACATTGGCGATGGCAGGGCGGATTTCATGCGCCGAGGTTGGACCTGCAACGACACAATACATCACTGTGATCAAGCATAGGGTTGACTGTACCAGTATCCGTGCCAGCTTGATAAAGAACCTCTGCGGAGCACGACCTGTCATGATATTTCCTGCCCTTAAAACCCTGACTTTTCTCCTAGTTAGCACTTTGCCCGCGCTAGGCCACGAGTTTTGGATCGCGCCGCATGACTATCAGCCCGAGACCGGACAGAGCATCGTAGCGGATTTGCGTGTCGGACAGAATTTCAAGGGTGCAAGTTTTTCCTATATACCGCAGAATTTCGAGCGGTTCGAGATGGTTGGCGGCGACACCGTGATAGATGTCGAAGGCCGGGTCGGCGATCGACCGGCGCTCAATATGGCGCCGCCGGAAGACGGGCTTTGGGTGGTGGTGCATGAAACAGACGACAGTCTGCTGACATGGGACTCTTGGGAGGAGTTTGTCAGTTTCGTCGAGCATAAGAAACTGGCCGGCACCTTGGAATTGCACGCCGAACGCGGCCTGCCGCAGGACGGCGTCAAGGAACGCTACCGCCGGTTCGCAAAGGCGCTCGTCGCCGTGGGGTCGGGGCAGGGTCAAGATCGGAAGACTGGCCTGAGAACAGAGATCGTCGCCGGCGCCAACCCCTATCTCGACAATCTTTCCAATGGTTTGCCCGTTCTTGTGATGTTCGAGGGTCAGCCCCGGTCGGAGGTTCAGATCGAGGTTTTCGACCGAGATCCCGCAGGCGAAGTCGTGACCTTCACCATGATGACCGATGCAGAGGGTCGGGCGGATGTCCCGGTCGAACCGGGGCACGAATACCTGCTCGACTCGGTTGTCATGCTGCCCCTGGAGGCCGAAGATCCAAGCGCGGACCCGGTCTGGGAATCACTTTGGGCTGCGCTGACCTTCCGGGTTCCGGAAGGCTGACCCTTAACAGGAACCTTGGGCCATGTTGCCCACCTACTCATGAGATTTTGAAGAACTTCGGGCGCAGATTCGGCGGTTTTCCCCACGTTTCGCAGAAACGCCAGCGAGGGATACCAGGCTTCGGCCCCGCAAAACCCGGTGTTTCACCTTAATCCAAAAAGCACCTTGTCGGCCTCCCTGTCGGCGATGTCGATCCGGACTCACGTTACTTGGCAGGTTAGATCGCGGGGGGCCGTCAAAGATCCGGGCGGAAAGATGCCGTTTCGCCCAGAATCGAGCGGGTATTTGAGCAATTTCTCGCCATGAAACGCGCCGGTGCCGATCTGCGCCGCTGACCTTGCCTCAACAGGGTTCCCGCGTCGGTAGGGGTCTGTTAACCAAAAACGACCACTCTGCATGAACGCAGATTCGCACGCATCATGGGGATGAAGCATGCAAGATCATGACTGGATGTTCGACGTCATCATGGACCTATGCGACAAGGCCGAACAGTTTGGCCTGCATGGCATGTCCGCCAAGCTGGAAGAGGCGCTGGATGCGTTTCTGGACGATCAAAGGCGCTTCGCCGGGCCGGTAAGTGCGAACGGTACGCAGTTCGCGCCGATGGGGCCGATTTCGTTGAGCCAGGATGACTTCATTTTCGGTCTGCGGCGCACCAAGCCGCAGCCCGCCGCCATGACTGATCCCGAAGCGGCCCCGCAGCCCTTCGCCTCTCGTCGTCGGATGCCCAGTGAGATGATCCAGCAGTTGCAGGCCGTCCGCGCCAAGCGCGACGCCGAGCAGCAGAAAAAGAATGACGGCCCGCAGGACGTGCTGGTGCTTGACAAGACCGGCTAATGGCTCGCCCTTCCGAAGCAATCTGGTAAATCCGAGCTGTGCACCATCGTCGAAAGCACCGGCCATTCGGATGATGCTGCATCAGGAACCGTCGATCACCACTGATCGTCGAATATCTGTCAGCCCTGCAAACTCCTGACCCCCAACTCGCCCTCCTTGCTCGCCTTCATCGCCAAAGCGGCGGCGTGGCTGGCGGAGAGCGTGGTGAAGTAGGGGATCTTGTCCATCAGCGCGACGTTACGCATCGAGCGGCTGTCCTCGATCGCCTGCGCGCCTTCGGTCGTGTTCATCACCAGTACGATGCCGCCATCCTTCATCACGTCGACGATGGTGCGGCCGCCTTCATAAGCTTTGTTCACCACTTGGGAGGGCAGGTCGTGGCTCGCGAGGAAAGCGGCGGTGCCGCGAGTGGCGCAAATGTCGAGACCAAGATCGAGCAGGAGGCGGGCGGTTTCGATCAGTTGCGCGGTCTTGTCAGCCTCCTTGATCGAAAGGAAGACCGTGCCAGCGTCGGGCAGGATAGTTCCTGCTCCAAGCTGCGCCTTCAGGAAGGCGCGCGGGAAGGTGCGGTCCCAGCCCATGACCTCGCCGGTCGAGCGCATTTCAGGGCCAAGCAGCGTGTCGACGCCGGGGAAGCGTGCGAAGGGCATGACCGCCTCCTTGACGCTGAACCATGGCGTGCGGAAATCGGCGAGGGTATGCGGGTCGCCCATCGGGATAGTCACGTCGTCGCTGACCGGCTGGTGCGGTCTGGCTTTGGGGAAGGCCGAGAGCATCTCGCCCGCCATGAGCCGGGCGGCGATAGAGGCGATGGCGCTGTCAGTGGCCTTGGCGACGAACGGGACGGTTCTGCTGGCGCGGGGGTTGACCTCGAGCACGTAGATCTCACCGTCCTTGATCGCAAACTGCACGTTCATCAGCCCCACGACATTGAGGGCGAGGGCGAGGGCGCGGGTCTGCTTCTCGATCTCGGACACGATTTCCGGCGATAGGGTGTGGGGCGGCAGTGAACAGGCACTGTCGCCGGAATGCACGCCAGCCTCTTCAATGTGCTCCATGATGCCTGCCACATGCACATCCGTGCCATCGCAAAGGGCGTCCACATCAACCTCGGTCGCGTTGGTCAGATAGCTGTCCAGAAGGACGGGGTTCTTGCCCGACACGGTTACCGCATCGCGGATGTAGCGCGCAAGATGGTCATCATCGCGCACGATCTCCATTGCGCGACCACCCAGAACGTAGGAAGGGCGGATCACCAGCGGATAGCCGACGCGCTGCGCGATTTCCATCGCCTGTGCGTCGGTGCTGGCGAATCCATTAACCGGCTGCTTCAGCCCCAGTTTGGCCAACAGCTTCTGGAACCGTTCGCGGTCCTCGGCCAGGTCGATGGCGTCAGGTGAGGTGCCGAGGATCGGGATGCCGGCGTCCTGAAGCGCATTGGCAAGTTTCAGCGGCGTCTGTCCGCCGAACTGGACGATGACGCCGTGAAGGGTGCCATTTTCCTGCTCGAGGCGCATGATCTCCATGACATGTTCAAAGGTCAACGGCTCGAAATAGAGGCGGTCCGATGTGTCGTAATCCGTCGACACGGTTTCGGGGTTGCAGTTGATCATGATGGTTTCATAGCCCGCATCGGTCAGCGCGAAGCAGGCATGGCAGCAGCAATAGTCGAACTCGATCCCCTGACCGATCCGGTTCGGCCCGCCGCCGAGGATAACGACCTTCTTGCGGTCCGACGGTCGCGCTTCACACTCGACCTCGCCCATGACCGGGGTTTCGTAGGTAGAATACATATAGGGGGTCTGTGCCTCGAATTCGGCGGCACAGGTGTCGATGCGCTTGAACACGGCATGGACGCCCAGATTCAGACGAGCCCGCCGCACATTGTCTTCGGTCCGGCCGGTGAGATGCGCAAGCCTTGCGTCGGTGAATCCCAGTATCTTCAGGGCGCGCAGGCCGTTTTCCGTGAACGGCAATCCGTCCTTTTGCAACTTTTCCTCGGCTTCCACGATCTCGCGGATGCGGGCAAGGAACCAAGGATCGAACATCGTGACAGCGTGGATGTCTTCGTCCGACAATTCGTGCCGCATGGCTTGCGCGATGGTGCGCATGCGGTCTGGGGTCTTGGCGGAGAGGGCTTTGATAATGGCGGCCTTGTCGGGCGCGCCCGGGATCGCGACCTCGTCAAAGCCGCTCAGGCCGGTTTCCATGCTGGCCAGCGCCTTTTGCAGGGACTCGTGGATGGTGCGGCCTATGGCCATGACCTCGCCTACCGATTTCATCGCGGTGGTCAGTTCCGGCTTGGAGCCGGGGAATTTCTCGAATGCGAAACGGGGGATCTTGGTGACAACGTAATCTATGGTCGGCTCGAAGCTGGCGGGCGTTACCTTGGTGATATCGTTGTCGAGTTCGTCCAGCGTATATCCCACGGCCAGTTTCGCGGCGATCTTGGCTATCGGAAAGCCGGTGGCCTTGGACGCCAGCGCCGAGGAGCGCGAAACGCGTGGATTCATCTCGATCACCACCATGCGACCGTCGGCGGGATTGATCGCCCATTGGACGTTCGAGCCGCCGGTCTCGACCCCTATTTCGCGCAGCACGGCGATCGAGCCGTTGCGCATGATCTGGTATTCCTTGTCGGTCAGGGTGAGGGCAGGGGCGACGGTGATCGAGTCGCCGGTATGTACACCCATGGGATCGACGTTTTCGATGGCGCAGACGATGATGGCATTGTCGGCCTTGTCGCGCACAACTTCCATCTCGAATTCTTTCCAGCCCAGCAGGCTTTCGTCGACCAGGATCTGTGCCATCGGCGAAGCGTCGAGGCCCGAATGGCACAGGCGTTCGAAGTCCTCGCGGTTATAGGCAACGCCGCCACCGGTGCCGCCAAGCGTGAAGGCGGGACGGATGATCGCGGGCAGGCCGACATATTCGATGGCGTCGATCGCGGCGGCCACACCCGCCTTGAGATCGTATTTGCCATTCTCTTTCTTCGGCGCGGCGATGATCGTGGCCTTGGGGTTTTCGAGCCCGATCCGGTCCATAGCCTCGCGAAACAGTTTGCGATCCTCGGCCATTTCGATCGCGGCCCGGTTGGCACCGATCAGCTCCACGCCGAACTTGTCGAGTACGCCCATATCGGCCAGTGCCAGAGAGGTGTTCAACCCGGTCTGGCCGCCCATCGTCGGCAAGAGTGCATCGGGGCGTTCCTTTTCGATGATCTTCGCGACGACTTCGGGCGTGATCGGTTCGATATAGGTGGCGTCGGCCAGTTCGGGGTCGGTCATGATCGTCGCGGGGTTCGAATTGACCAGTATGACGCGGTAGCCTTCCTCTCGCAGTGCCTTGCAGGCCTGTGCGCCGGAATAGTCAAACTCGCAGGCCTGTCCGATGACGATGGGACCGGCGCCGATGATCATGATGGATTTGATATCGGTTCTTTTCGGCATAACCCCGTTCCCCACGCTTCAGCGCGCCGGGCAGAGGGCACGCAAATTATCGGGGGTTATAGGGATAGCAACCTCATGTGCAAGGCTTGATTGGCAAACCGGCGCGGCTTTGACCCTACTAATTCCGTATCGCCACTGAGGCCGAAACATTCAGGCCGGATCGTTCGTGTTCAGAAGATGCGGCTGGGGGGGTGCGTTCAGGATACGGCAAGCGCTGGGCTGGCGCCTTGTGATCGGGCGCCGGTCGCGGATTCCATCCGCAACGCGGCAACGACAATCCCCGCGAACAACCCAAATAGCGCGGTCGTGCGGATCAGCATGGCCACGTAGTATTCGAACTCCTGCGCGAAGATCGGTCCCATGATCGCCTTATGAAACAAGACTGCGAATACGAGAAACAGGACAAAGCCTTGGCGGATGGGGAATAGGCAAAGCAGGGTCGGCAGCAGAAGAACAACCGGCAGGAAGTAATGCGCCCAAGCCAGCGGACCGCAAAGGCCGATGGCCAGCGTCAGTCCGAGGGGCAAAACCTTCATCCGGTTTTCACGCGTCAACCGGTAGGTCGCCCAAACCAGCCCGCCAAGCATCGAGACCAGCACGAGCTTTGTGGTAACGGTGATCCAGACAGGCTCCGTCCAGACGTTGAAGTTATGTTCACCGCGGATATGTTCCGTGCCGAACAGGAACAGATAGGCCTGATAAAGTGCGCTTTCCAAGGCCCAGTTCACCTCCATTCCGGGTATGATTTTGCTGATCGAGGCAATGCGATCTATGTATTTCAGATGCAGATCGACCCCGCCGATGGCAAAGCTGGCAAGCGTTATCGCGCCCCCGGTGACAACGAAGGCTTTCAAAGCTCGCCAATCGCGGTCGAGCAGGAAAACCAGGATGAAGACAGCGGGAGTGATCTTGATCGTTGCCGCGATTGCCAGCGCGACACCGGCTGCCACGGATTTTCCGGCGAGCGATCTTTCCATCGCTAGCAGTGTGAGGAATGCCACCGCGATCTGCGGCTGATTGTGAAACAGCGCGAAGAGCGATGCCATCGACTGCCAGACGAGTACGGCTGACAGAATCGTCCAACTGGCTAGGCTGAGGTTCCGAGGCTGCACAATCCGGTAGCATAGGAAGATGCTGGCCGTGACCATCGGCACGTGCAGAAGGTAGAAAAGGTTGGAAAATTCCAGTGGCGTCATGGCCGAGGCCATGGGCGCGAAAACTGCCGCCCAGATCGGCGGATAGACATAGGGCAGGGCCTGTTCCTCGAAATACCCCATCGAATACATAAGGTTCTGCCAAGATGCAGGAATGTCAGGGCCGAAAAAGCCTTCGGGCGCAGCATAAATCTGAGAGTATTCGCCAAGTGCAAAGAACTTCGCCGCGAAATAGAGCGCAGACAGGTCGGGAGACCAGTTGTCCCAGCACAGAAACAACAGGTAGCCCGTTAGCATTATCGCGATGACCGCGGCTGTCGCCTTGTCCCGAAGCATGTCCTGCCCTTCGATCCGATCCAAATGCACGCCCCAGTCGGCGTCTTTTTTTGGTCTGATAGCAACAGATATGGGAAAAAATGTGGCCGGATCGCGGATCGGGGTTCGTGCGGTCTGGATAGAGAATTCAATTCTGGCGATGATCTATTCCGCAGCGTGGCGCAAACGAGACGTACTTGCAGTATCATAGAGATAATCGCGTGTCAGCGGCACCGCATCTTGCCGATGGGCAAGCTGGAACTGGAATACCACCTGCCGGTTAAGCCGAAACGAAAGTTCCGACGCGATCAGGTAGAATCGCCACATGCGGCAGAAGCGGTCGTCGTAAAGCGCGCGGGCCGTGTCGATATTGGCGATGAAGCGGTCGTGCCAGTGTTTCAGTGTCTCAGCGTAATGCAGGCGCCAGATTTCGACATCGGTGGCGAACAGGTTCTCTTTCTCGACCGCCGCAATGGTTTCGGACATTGCCGGGACATAGCCGCCGGGGAAGATATACTTGGTGATCCAGGGACTGGTGCAGCCTGGCGGGGTGGCGCGGCCGATGGTGTGGATCAGCGCCACGCCGTCTGGGGCCAGCATCCGGTTCAAATGGTTGAAATACTCGCGGAAATGCGGCACGCCGACATGCTCGAACATACCGACCGACACGATCCGGTCGAAGGTGCCGCTGACCTCGCGGTAGTCCATCAGGCGGAAGTCGACGCGGTCGGACAGCCCTGCCGCCTCGGCGCGGGCGCGGGCCAAGGCGTGCTGTTCGCGCGATAGCGTGACGCCGACGACCCTGACTCCATAATCACGGGCCAGTGTCAGGCCCATGCCGCCCCAGCCGCAGCCGATATCGAGCACCCGCATGCCGGACTTCAGCAGCAGTTTGCCCGCGATATGATGCTTCTTGTTGATCTGGGCCTGTTCCAGAGTATCGTCGGGATGCCGGAAATAGGCGCAGGAATATTGTCGGTCCTCGTCAAGGAAGGGATCGTAGAGCTTTCCCGACAGATCGTAATGATGCGCCACATTAGCCCGCGCCCTGCCCACCGGGTTGAACTGCTGCACGAACCGCAGCGAACGACGCAGGCCGATCAGCGGGCGCTGCCACCAGATCGGCGGGCGCTGGCGCGCAAGGTTGGTCATGGCAAGCGTCAGCAGACCGCGAAGGTCGTCGTTCTCGATGGTCAGGCCGCCATCCATATAGCCTTCGCCGAGCGCCAGATGCGGATTGCGGATCATCCGGGCCGGCAGGCTGGGATCCTTGAAGCTGATGCTGATCCGGGGGGCCGTGCCGTCACCGTAGCGGTGTCTGCCGCCATCCGGCATCGTGACTTGAAGGTCTCCGGTCTGGACGAAGTGATCCAGAAGCCTGTCGAGAAATCCTATCCACATGTCCACCCCCTGTGATGCCCACCCGGCATCATCAACGGCGTCGGTCAATTTACTCTGGTCGCCTCAGAAACTTCGGCATATCTTGGTAAACGCTGATATTCTGGCGAAAGTTCCCGGTCGTGTAAAGATCTCGGCCCGATGAGTGTCGGCGTGGGCGTTCTGCCGCCATCGCCATGCCTGCTTGACTTCCGCTGCCGGGCAAGGTGTATCGGCGCGAACCTGAAGTTTCGATGTCCAAGGGGCCGCCATGCACGCCTATCGCAGCCATACCTGCGCCGAGTTGAACAAATCAGATGTCGGCCAGACGGCCCGCCTGTCGGGTTGGGTCCACAGGGTTCGCGATCATGGCGGAATTCTGTTCATTGATCTTCGCGACCACTACGGCATCACGCAGGTCCTTTGCGATCCCGACAGCGCCGCCTTTGCCGATGTCGAGAAGGTGCGTTCCGAATGGTGCATCCGGGTCGACGGCGAGGTGAAGGCGCGGGATTCCGAACTGGTGAATCCGAAGCTGCCGACCGGCGAAATCGAGGTGTTCATCCGCGAGATCGAGGTCTTGGGTGCGGCGGACGAGTTGCCGCTCATGGTGTTCGGCGATCAGGAGTATCCAGAGGAGACGCGGCTTCGGTACAGGTTCCTCGACCTGCGGCGCGAGGCGTTGCAACACAAAATGATTCTGCGCTCGAACGTCGTGGCGTCCATGCGCAAGCGGATGTGGGCGGCGGGGTTCAACGAGTTTCAAACGCCGATCATCACCGCCAGTAGCCCCGAGGGCGCGCGCGACTTTCTGGTTCCAAGCCGCTTGCATCCGGGCAAGTTCTACGCGCTGCCGCAGGCGCCCCAGCAGTTCAAGCAGCTGATCATGGTTTCGGGGTTTGACAAGTATTTCCAGATCGCGCCCTGTTTCCGCGACGAAGACCCGCGCGCCGACCGGTCGCCCACCGACTTCTACCAGCTCGATATGGAGATGTCGTTCGTGACACAGGAGGACGTGTTCAACACGATCCAGCCGGTGATCCAGGGCGTGTTCGAGGAGTTCGGGGGTGGCCACAAGGTCGATTCTGTCTGGCCGCGGATTTCCTACGTCGACAGTGCGCTCTGGTATGGGACGGACAAGCCGGACCTTCGCAATCCGATAAAGATGCAGAAGGTCAGCCAGCATTTTGCAGGTTCAGGCTTCGCCATATTCGCGAAACTTCTGGAGAATGAGGGGACCGAGATCCGTGCCATTCCCGCGCCGGGTGGCGGTAGCCGCAAGTTCTGCGACCGGATGAATGCATATGCGCAGAAAGAGGGCCTGCCGGGGATGGGTTATATCTTCTGGCGCGAGGCGGAAGACGGCTCCGGAATGGAAGCCGCTGGCCCCTTGGCCAAGAATATCGGGCCTGAGCGGACAGAAGCCGTCCGCACCCAGTTGAAACTCGGCAAGGGCGACGCGGCGTTTTTCCTCGGTGGCCGGCCGGATCAGTTCGAGGCGGTTGCGGGGCGTGCGCGCAACGAGATCGGCCGCGAGTTGGGGCTGACGGAGCAGAACGCCTTCCGCTTCGCCTGGATCGTCGATTTCCCGATGTACGAGAAGGACGAAGAGGGGCGGATCGACTTCTCGCACAATCCATTCTCGATGCCGCAGGGCGGAATGGCGGCGCTGGAGGGCGACCCTCTGCAGGTGCTGGGCTATCAATACGACCTGGCGTGCAACGGCTATGAACTGGTCTCGGGTGCCATCCGGAACCACAAGCCGGAGATCATGTTCAAGGCGTTCGAACTGGCCGGCTATGGCAAGGACGAGGTCGAAAAGCGCTTTGGCGGCATGGTCAACGCTTTCAAATATGGCGCGCCTCCGCATGGCGGATGTGCCGCGGGCATAGATCGGATCGTGATGCTGCTGGCCGACGAAGCGAATATCCGCGAGGTCATCATGTTCCCGATGAACCAGCGCGCCGAAGACCTGATGATGGGTGCTCCGAGCGAGCCGATGAACGAGCAGATGCGCGAATTGCGGCTGCGGGTGATTCCCGAGGAGTGAGTGCCGCCGGGACCATGCCGCGGAAACAGAGCCGGTTGCAGAGCGATTTAGGGAGGCGTGGACACCATGCAAGATCAGGGGATGCCGGTGCCGAACTGGGCGCCACCACCGCGCCCTTCTGGCGAGGTCCTGGAGGGTCGGTATGCGCGGCTGGAGCCGTTGCGGTCCGAAGCGCATGCTGAGGATCTGTTTGCCGCCAACAAGATGGACGACCGGATCTGGCACTATCTGCCCTACGGACCATTTGCGGAGCAGGCGGATTATGCCGATTGGGTGCGATCACTGGAGGGCTCGACCGACCTGTTCTTCTACGCCATTCGGAATCTCGAAACCGGCAGGTGCGAGGGCGTCGCGAGCTTTCTGCGGATCGCGCCCGAAGCGGGCAGTATCGAGGTGGGGCACATCAATCTTTCTGTCGCATTGCAGCGGACCCGCGCCGCGACCGAGGCGATGTATCTGATGATGCGCTGGGCCTACGACGCCGGATACCGGCGCTATGAGTGGAAGTGCGACGCGCTGAACCTCGGTTCGCGCCGCGCGGCCGAACGTCTGGGGCTAAGCTACGAGGGCGTCTTTCGGCAGGCCGCCGTGGTCAAGGGACGCAACCGCGACACAGCGTGGTTTGCCTCGATCGACGCGGAATGGCCGGCTCTGAAGGTGGCGTTCGATTCCTGGCTTGCGCCCGGTAATTTCACCGCCGATGGCACCCAGCGGCTGCGCCTGTCGGACCTTACCGCGCCGGTGCTTGCGGCCTCCGACCCGGCGCGGAGGTAAAGCGCCTTGGAAAAATGGAAGTTGCGCGGCCTCTCGCTGCGCCCGAACGCGACTTCCGATGCTCGTCGTCTCAAGCAGTTCCCCAAACGCCCTAAACGACTTTTCGCTGCTGCAAGCGCTGCTGTACCAGCCCGGTGATCCGATCGATATCGGCGGCGTAGGGCTGGCCATTGGCACGATGGCGGGCCAGCGACACCGCCGCATCCTCCATCCCGCCATCGCGGGCGATCCGAGCAACGCCGGCCAGAAACTGCGCGACATAGTCGATCGAGGCCTGATCTCCTGATGAAGAGACCAGCACCTTTGCGATATGGGCAAGATCGTCATGCAGCGCCAGTACATCCGGTGCGATGGGTTCGTCCGACGTCCGGCGCAGCCCCTTGGGACGCGCACCGGCGGGAAGATGGGCAAGGATCGTGCTCTGGAAGGTGGCGAGGTTCTCGATCGGTTTGGCGATAAATCCGTCGGCCCCCGCAGCGGCGGCGCGGGGCGCGCCATCGTCATTGCCGCTGGTGCCAAGAATGACGCCGACACGTGGATTGGCGCGGGCAAGTTCCTGGATCAGATCCTCGCCCGAGCCATCGGGCAGGCCGAGGTCGACGATCACCACCGAGGGCCGGTAGACTGCGAGATGCCGGTGCGCCGAGGCCAAATTGTCGGCACGGCGGATACGGGCGCCCGAGCGCAGGCACAAAAGCCGCATTGCTTCGGATGCATATCGGCTGTCTTCGACCATCAGGACCGTCAGGCCCAAGAGCGGTCGGTCGGCGGTGGGCGTTTGACCGAGCGGGAAGCTATCGGGAAAATCGGGCATGGCAGGCCTCGTTCATCAGGTGAGTCGCATTAAGGGCTGCAAGTGGTGAATCGCGGGTTAAGATCGCGGGCCTGCGTCAGGCTGCCCCTTGCGTCGGGCGGTGCCCGAGTGGATAACGGCGCGGCAAAGAAGGAGCCTGGCCCGATGATCGGACGCCTCAACCATGTTGCCATCGCCGTCCCTGATCTGGACGCAGCCGCAGCGCAGTATCGCGAAACGTTGGGCGCCCAAGTTGGCCTGCCGCAAGACGAACCCGATCACGGCGTGACCGTCATTTTCATCAACCTGCCGAACACCAAGATCGAGCTGCTCTACCCATTGGGCGAGGCCAGCCCGATCGCCGGTTTTCTCGAAAAGAACCCGGCGGGCGGCATCCATCACATGTGTTACGAGGTCGAGGATATTCTGGCAGCGCGTGACCGGCTGAAAGCCGCTGGCGCGCGGGTTCTGGGCAGCGGTGAGCCGAAGGTCGGTGCGCATGGAAAACCCGTGCTGTTCCTGCATCCAAAGGATTTCAACGGCTGCCTGATCGAGCTGGAGCAGATCTGATGGCAATCACATCCGCCCTCGTCCTTCTCGCGGTGATCTGGTTTCTGGTCATGTTTGTCACGCTGCCGATCCGACTGCGCACGCAAGGCGACGAGGATAAGATCGTGCCGGGCACCCAGGCCGGGGCACCGGCGAATTTCAACGTCCGGCGCACGATCCTGATCGTGACAGGGATCGCGATCGTGCTTTGGGCCGTGATTGTGGGCGTGATCGTGTTCGGCGGGATCACGGTGCGCGACATCGACATGTTCGGGCGCATGGACGGCAGCTAGGCCTTTCGGGCAGCAGTCTGGCCATTTTCCAGCCGGTGAAACAGATGCGTGAAGGTGGCGGCGCCGAGGATGGGCACCAGAAGGTTTATCAGCGGGACTGACAGTGGCATCGCCATCAAGATTCCGGCCAGCCAGATGGTGCTCGAATGTCTTTGAAAGAGCGCGCGGGCGGATGACCGGTCCATCCGGCGCATCGCCACGAGCTGAAAATACTCTCGGCCAAGCAGGTAGCCGTTGAGCGACCAGAAGACGAGGGGGGTGAATGGCGCCAGAACCACCGTCATGGCCATGAAGGCATAAAGAATGATGGCCAGAAGGTTGGCAATGATGATCACGCCAAGGAACCGAAGCGTGTCCTGCAGCCCATCGAGCCAGTCGATCGGCTCGACAGGCTGCAACGCCGGGTAATGGCGATCCTCGACCGCCTGCGCTACATCATCGAGGAACATCGAGGTGAAGGCCGAGGCAACCGGAACCATCAGGAACACCGACAGCATCATCATCAACAAGAGCGACGCACCAGACATCAGGTCGTTGACCCAGGCGACCTCGCCGATCCATGGCAGGCTGACGGTTTCCGGCGCGAACAGACTGACGAGCCAGAGTACGGCGGCATAGACGGCAAAAAGCAACGTCACCGTAAGCCCGAGGCCAAGCCATAGGACGCGGCGGAAGCGCGGATCGGTCAATTGGCCGATGGCCTTCGCGAAATCACCGAGGATCATCCGGCAATCCATGTGGTGAGTGCCGCGATATCCGGGCGCGGGCGCTCGGGCGGCGGTGTCGTCTCGGTGCCGATATGGATCATCCCGGCGACGGTTTCGTTTGCGGCGAGGTTCAGGCCGGCGGCGCGGAACACGGCATCGTGGACGGGCCAGCCGGTCAGCCAGTTGGCGCCCCAGCCGGAAGCCTGTGCCGCGTTCAGAAGCGCCAGGCAGACCGCGCCGGCAGAATAGGTCTGCTCGATCTCGGGGATCTTCTCGGAGGGTTTCGGCGATGAAATGACCGCCACGATCAGCCCGGCTTCGGCATAGGCCCGGCGGGCTTTCTCGATGTCGTCCGGCGATTTTCCGAGTGCCGCGCCGCGGCTATCGACCAGATCGGCGAGTCGATCCAGTGCCGCGCCTTCCAGCACAATGAACCGCCATGGCTCCAGCTTCCCATGATCCGGGCTGCGCGCGGCGGCAGTAAGGATCGGCATCAGCGCGGCCCCGGCCGGAATCGGTGTGGTCAGGGTCTTGGCAGGCCGCGAGCGGCGGGTCAGCAGAAACTCCATCGCGGCGGGATTGGGGTTGGGCATGTCTTTCTCCGGCAGTGTCTGCGTAATGTCGGGTATTGCGGCTTGGGCTTCAAGGGGTTGCGCCGCGGCTTCGCCGCGTCGCGGTGCAACTCTATGTCAAGGAAAGAAATGCGATTCCAGTTCGTCGATCACACTGGACAGGTAGCGCAGGAAGCTGGGAGGAGGCTGACGAGCGGCGAAAATTTCAGCGAAGGGATCAGGGGCCGAGATCGTGCTGCCCGAGAGTTGTTGCAGCACGGCGTGGCCGCAAAACGGCACGTAAACCTCTGAATAGCCGCCCTCATGGACGAAAATCAGCCGACCGTCGCAATGCTCGTCCGCGGCGTCCATCGCCAGTTCGGTGAGCGCGCGAAAAGTCTCTGCGGTGGCGAGCATCCTGCCGAGCGGGTCGATGGCGGCGGCGTCATAACCGCAGGCGACAACGATCGCGTCAGGACGAAAGCCGGCAAGCGCGGGCAGCACGAGCCGTTCCATGGCTTCGACATAGGTCGCATGGCCTGCGCCGGGGGGCAGCGGGATGTTCATGTTGCAGCCTTTGCCCGCGCCCTCGCCACGATCCTCGGCGTCGCCCGTATCGATCGGGTGGTTGTGAACCTGGTGGAGCGAGATCGTCAGGACATCGGCGCGATCATAGAAGATCGCCTCTGTGCCATTGCCGTGATGCACGTCCCAATCGATCACCGCCACTCGTTCGGTCAGGCGATCGGCCAGCGCCGCCTCGACCGCGATCGCGATATTGGCCAGCAGGCAGAAACCGTTTGGAAAGTCCGGTAAGCAATGATGACCCGGCGGGCGCGAAAGCGCGTAGGCGTTCTGTGCTTCGCCTTTCAGGACCGCGTAAAGCGCGCCTTTGGCGAGGCCGGCAGAGAGCGCGGCGAGTTCGAAACCACCGCGCGCAAAGGGGGTGCGAAGGCCCAACTCGCCCCCGCCCTCGTCGGACATGTCCTTGAATCTCTGCAGAAAGCCCTGCGGGTGGACCCGCGCGAGATCATCCCAGGTCGCGGCATCAGCGTGGCGCAGCACGAGATCGCCCGAAAGCCCGGTGACGTCGATAAGGTTCTTCAGGCGGCGCTTGGTTTCGGGGCTTTCGGGCAGTCCGCCTGCTGCCAGCGGCTGCACCAGCCCGCCGATCGGCAAGGTAAAGGCGTAATTGCCGCCGGCGTGCCAGAAACAACGTTCGTCCCAGTAGAAGGCGGTTTTCATGTTATTGTCCTATGCGCCGGGTTGGCCTGACCATGTGGAAATCCAGCCAACCCGTCCAGAGAAACCTGCCGTGAAAAAAGGCTGCTTGTCACATCTGGCCGCTCCGGGTGCGGAGTTTGCCGTGCGTGTGACGCCTGGGGCAGTCCGCAGCGCGGTGATCGCGGCGGAGGGGCGGTTGCGGGTCAATGTCGCGGCGGTTCCCGAGGCTGGCAAGGCCTACCGCGAAGTGGTGCGGCTGCTGGCGCGGGTCTTTGGGCGTGGCCAAGACCACGCTGACGCTGGTGCGCGGAGAGACCTCGCGCGACAAGATCTTTCGGCGGGAGGGCGGCAATCAGGCGCCTTTTCGGCGCAGCCGGTAGACGCCTTCGGGCAGGTCGAGGGCGGCGGTCAGGTCGCGGACCTGAGCGAGGGAGAGCGTGATCTTGTCCACCCGGTCAGCGCGAGGGTCGTATTGCTCCAGCGTCACGCAGTCCTCGAATGCGTTGATGGTTACATCCTCTTGCAGATGCGTCGCGCCTTCGTCCACGAGGATGATGACGGTCGCATCGAATTCGTGCTCGATCGTAAACATGGCGCCAGCCTATGGGTTGGCTCGCCCAATGCAAGGGCTGACGCAAACTTGTCTGGCCCTTCGGCGCGGCTTTGCTAGATTGCGGGCAAAAGTCCGAGGAGAAGTCGATGCGGTTGGGATTGGTTTTGAGTGCGGCGCTGTTGATGGCGGGCTGCGAGGTGGTGACGGTCGAGACCGGTGCGCCGACAAGAGATCGCCCGGTCGCTGCGCAAACCGCGCCAAAGGGCAGCGTGTCGCCGAGTGAATTCACCGGTGTGGTCAGAAGAACGGAACCGGTCGCGGAACTGATCTGCCGCAATCGTGCGCCGACGGCGAACTGCGATTTCCAGATCGTGGTCGACACCCGCGCAAACCAACCGCCGAACGCCTACCAGACCGTCGACAGGGCGGGCCGTCCGGTGATCGCCTTCAACGTGGCGTTGATTGCTGAGGCGCAAAATGTTGATGAACTGGCTTTTGTCATGGGGCATGAGGCAGCGCATCACATTGCCGGCCATCTCGGGCGGACCCGCAACACTGCTGCTGCCGGTGCGGCTCTGGGCGGCATTCTTGCCGCCGCTGTCGGCGCGGATCCGGGCGCATTGCAGAATTTGGGCGCCAATGTCGGCGCGCGGACCTTTTCCAAGGATTTTGAGCTGGAAGCGGACGAGCTGGGCACCGTCATCGCCTACCGGGCCGGCTACGATCCGATCGTCGGCGCGCGTTTCTTCACCCGGATTCCGGATCCGGGCAACCGCTTCCTGGGCACGCATCCGCCGAACCGCTCTCGCATCCAGACAGTGCGCCAGACGATGGCCCGTTTGCGCTGATCGCGCCACGATTGCTTGCGAAAACCCGCCCTGCTGACGTCTTGCAGCGGGCGGGATGGCCGGGCCACAATAGCATATGTCCCCGTTACCCAGGTGGTTCGGTCTTGGCGGGTTTGGTCCGAATCGCGGTTCTTATCGGTGGGAGCGTCGGTATTTTCAGCTTCTGGATCGGCGGCCCTTTTGGTGTATTGAGTAAATAGACCACCTGTTTCAAGCAGAAGCGAAGGGCGGCCAATGTCGTATTTCGAGAATCTCAAGACTTTCGTACGAACCTACGAGCTTGGCAGCATGTAGGCAGCGGCGCGCGATCTGCGTGTGTCGCCGGCGGTCGCCTCCTCGCGACTCGGGCAACTGGAGTCGCATCTCAATGTGCGGCTGTTCATCCGCACCACCCGCACCTTGCAGCCGACCGAGCAGGGAAAGCTGTTTTACGAGGGCGCCTGCAACGTGCTCAATGCGGTCGAGGAAGCCGAGGCGGCGGTGAATAACGTGACGCAGAACCCCAAGGGGTCGCTTTACATTGCTGCGCCGTTGGGGATCGGGCGGCGGCTGATTGCGCCTGACGTGCCGGCCTTCAAGAAGGACTACCCGCTGATCGATATCCGTCTGCGCCTTTCGGACCGCAAGATCGACGTGATGGCCGAGGGGCTGGATGTGGCGTTCTTTCTGGGAACGCCGGAGGATTCCAACCTGAAGTTGCGCAAGATCGCCGACTGCCCGCGTGTTCTGTGCGCGGCCCCCGAATATATCGCCCGCAAGGGCCATCCCAAGACCGGAGAGGAGATCGTGCGCGGCGATCATGCCTGTCTCGCGCTGCGCTTCCCCGGCGCGACCGAGTATCGCTGGACCCTGATGACCGAGGCCGGGCCGCAGAAATACAGCGTGGCGGGTCCGTATGAATCCGATGACGGGGATGTGCTGATCGGCTGGGCGCTGAACGGCGAGGGGATCGTGATGACGCCGGTCTTCGACGTGGCCGAGCATCTGGCCGCGGGCGCGCTGGTGGTGGTGGCGGACGACACGCCGCCGCTGCCAGTGCAACTGGGATGTCTTTACGCGCATCGTCGACATCAGGATCCGAAAGTACGTCTTTTCATCGACTTCATGGCCGCGAGGATGAGCCGCAAGTTGAAAAAGTAGGGATTTCCGCCAAAAGACAAGGGGGCCGCCTGGTGCGGCCCCTATGCCATCGCGGGAAGGATCAACCTTGGTATTCGGGCCGTGCCTCCAGCTGTTCCTGGGTGGCGCCGACATAGACGCGCACATCGGCACCGTCATCCGAGCGGACGACCTGCACCTCATCGAAGGAAATCGCGATGCGGTGTACGCCGATTCCAAGAAAGCCGCCAACGTCGATGATGGCTTGCTCTACCTGGCCGTCGGTGGTCACAACAAGGTCCTCGATCTCGCCGATCGAGCCGTCATCGGCACCGTAGACGGTGGCGCCTTCCAGATCCTCGGCCGTAAGATCCGTGAACTCGATGGGCTGGTAACCGTCACGCTCGATGATCGGCCGGGTCCACGTGCCCATCGGCTCGTCCGAAGCCGGGGTTTCGGCCGCAGTGTCGGCGGAAACCTGTTCTTGTTCACTCATACCGGCGCGCTGAAATTCCGGGGCGCTTTCCAGAATCTCCTGGCTGCCCTGCATGGCAACAAAGACATCGTTCGCATCGTCTTGGTCGCGCAGGAATTTCAGGGTGTCCATATCCACGGCAATGGTTTTTTCGCCAAGGCCAAGGAAGCCGCCGATATCCAGAAGAACGGCTTTGACCTCTCCCTCGGGCGAGATCAGCACGTCGGTTATCTCGCCGACATCGTTCCATTCGGTGCGGGTGTCGGCAGAGACTGGCATCGTATCGTCGATGTCACTCTCGGCGACGTAGAGGCGCATGCCGATCAGGTTCGATCCGTAGATATCGCCTTGAACGGCTTCTCCGACGAACATTCCCTCATGGGCGGCGCCGAGTACGGGGCCCGCGACAAGTATGGCGAGGGCGGTGGATGTAAGAAACTTCTTCATAGCGTAGCTCCTGTTTAAGCAGTTTATCTTCAGTCCTCGGCGATTTCGCCGGACCGTGTCGTATCGATCAAACGTCATGAGGCGATCTCCGTTCCGGGATTTGCCGATTTTTCGGAGTTTACGCTGCGGCTCTCCATCGAATCGGTCTACCGAGCGGCGGCCAGACGGAACTTTCGCCATGGCGGTGTCGTTGAGGTTTGGTACAACCCTGAAAGGAGGTTCAGATGACCCAATCCCAGCATCCGCTCGTCTCGTCCCGCGATGTCAGCGGCACGCAGGTCTACAACCCCGGTGGCGATCATGTCGGCGATATCGACCACCTGATGATAGACAAGGAATCCGGTAAGGTCGCTTATGCCGTCATGGGCTTCGGTGGTCTTTTCGGTCTGGGCGAGGATTACTATCCGATCCCGTGGGACGCGCTGGACTACAGCACGGCCAAGGGCGGCTTCGTCACCGACATCACGAAAGAGCAGTTGCAGGGCGCGCCAGCCCGGTCAGACGACTGGCAACGCGACCGCGAATGGGAGAAGAGTACCTTCGACCATTACGGCATCCCGTATTACTGGATCTGAGGCAAATCGCATGACATGGTGGCCTGCGGGCCGCCATGATTTCAGTCGTCTTCCTTCTTCTCCGGCAGATCGTCATGCGAAGTTGCGGCCAGGTCCTCAAGCTCATCCTCTGTCATCGTTTCGTACATCTCTTTCGAGGCGCCTTGCAGGTCGCTTTTGTCAATCTCCCCGCGCTTGGCGGCGAGTGCGGCACCGGCGGCCCTTTGCTGTGCTTTCGAGGTTGCGGGCATGGATCGTCCTTTCAGCGTTTGGTCTTGGATAGGCGCGCTACGGGTTCCGCGAAGGAGGCGCGGGCCGGGCCTGCCCGGCCCATTTCGAAACCCCCGAGAGGACCGCAATTCATGTCATCATCGATCTCGCCGGCCTGATCGGCGCGATATTCGCACGAGCATTTCAGAAGTCCTGGCCCGCCATCAGATAAGGGGGCGTTGCGAGACTTCGTTGTCCAAGTCTACGCCCGCGACCTTCGCGAGTTTTCGCTTGTCGGAAACAACCAGATGACCGTCCACCCAACTGGCAAGTTGTTTCTTGCGCAGTTCTGCAAGCGTCTTGTTGGTATGGACCAGAGACAGACCAACCGCATCGGCGATGTCCCGTTGGCGGTAGGGCAGGGGCACCGCGCTGCCATTGTTGAGTTTGAGTGCGGTAAGTCGACTGTGGATTCGCGACAGCGCCCAGGCGACCCGTTGTATCGCTGACCGCTGGCCGATAGAGGCAAGCGCTTCGCCGAGGAAGTGTTCTTCGATTGCGACCAGCCAGGTCAGCGAAAAGGCGCGTTGGGGTTCGTTTCGGAAGACCTGCCAGATTTCCTTGCGATCGAAGACGCAAAGCGTCATCGCGGTCGTCGCCTCGACGGAATGTTTCATCTCGCCCAGTATGCCGGCCTGCATCCCGATGAAATCACCGGGAAATATGAAATTGACGACCTGCCGGTCACCGTCTTCCAGCGTCTTGTAGCGCAGCCCCATGCCGCTGAGCAGGGTGAAAAGCTGCGGTGAGCTGTGGCCCTCCATCAAAAGCTGGGTACCGGCCTCGATCTTCAACTCGCCGACCTTGAATTGCTGCATGAATTTCAGCGTCTGCGGACTGAATTCCTCGAATGCGCTCAGCTTCCTAAGCGGACAATCGCCACAGCGAGTCTGAAATCGATTATTTTGTTCGGGGTATGTCACAGTTAATTGCCGCTCTTCCTGTATCGAGTCATCCCGATGGTTGGAACCTGTTAAACATCGGCGCTCCGTGGGGGGGCAGGACAATGAAAATGGACTTACCGCTGATCTTCGTCGTCATCGAGGACAATGAAATCATCGCAGAAGACGTGGCCGAATCAATCAAAGAATATGTAGCCTCGGCCGTTGTGCACAGCTGGCGCAGCACCGAGGTCAGCATGGAGGCGTTCCGGTCGCTGCCCAATCTTAGCGCGGCGTTTCTATCGATGACCGATAACGAGGTCATGGCCTCTGGCCTTGACAAGGCTGTCGAGTTGCGAGGCGGCGCCATGGTCTTGCTCTATGGAAGGGATTTTGCTGCGCCGGGAGAGCCGACCGGCTGGCATTACGTAGAACGCCCGTTCACGACCGGTCAGATCCATTCCGTGCTCCGGCGCCTCGGGATCGCGAAAACTGATCGCGCGCAGTAAGGCCGGCACCGAGACCCTCGAAGAACGCGGCGGCGACACCTTTGAAAGCGGGGTCGCTGGCCCCCTGAGAGGTTGATCGCAGCGCTTCGTGATAGACCGGCGGCTCGTTTCGCCGGGTCAGGGCAAAGGCCAGTAGGATCAGTCCGATGCCCATGTAGGCGGCGCCCAAAACAATCGCGGCTGTAAGGCTGTCGGCCACATTGACCAGCACGATCCAGGCCGCGAGCGTCAGGAAAAAAAAGCCGACCAGCATCGCCACACCCGCCGCCAGCCCGAAAGCCGTACGACGGGCGGTGCTGGCGGCTTTTGACTTGATGTTGTCGAACATCATACGCCCCTAGCGCCGCCCGGCCAGCAGGCCGACCATAAAGCCGATTGCGGCGGCGATTCCGACTGCGGCGGCGGGATTCTCGCGGACCGAGTCCTCGGCCTGATGATAGGCGCTCGAAGCTGATTGCTGGGCGTAAGTGACGCCCTCTTCTCCTTTGGCGCGCAGAAATTCTGCCTGATCCTTTGCGGCGGTCTTCAGATGCTCGCCCCTGGCTCGACCATACTCGCCCAGTGTAGCGCCAAGATTGGCGATATCACGCTTCAGGGCCTGCAATTCGTTCTGCAAATCGGCGGTGGTCGGTTCGGTCTTGCTTCCGTTGGTTTCAGCGCGTGCCATCAGCAGCTCCTTTCAGGGGTGCATTTTTCGTGTGGGCGGGAAACGCAGCGGGATGACTTTCGGTTCCCGCAGCCAACAAAACAAATCCCGGAACCAATCGCGCAAGGTGACGTTGAATTGCCGATACACGCTGAAAAGCGGTTGAAACAGATCATAAAGGAGAACATCATGCTTGGCTGGGCTTTAACATTTCTTGTCGTCGCGCTGGTTGCGGCTGTTTTCGGCTTTGGCGGCATTGCCAGCGCGTCTGCTGGCATCGCACAATTCCTGTTTTTCGTCTTCATTGCGCTCTTCGTGATAGCGCTGGTCATGCGGGCGCTCAAGGGCAAGCCGCCCGTCTGAAGCAAATTCCGCGATCAGAAGCAGCAGAGGCGACCGGGTCCGGTCGCCGCTGTTTTGTTGCGGCGCAAGGCAAGTGAAAACCAAAGCACTTCTAGTAGGCTAGAACGGCCGAAGGTTTGGGAGCCGTCGCGAAAACCTGGCAAAATCGACACTGGCGTGAAAAATGTGGACGCTATAGTGACGGCGCCGGCAGACGTGTTGTCGGATACCTGTCGGCTATTGATCAAAAGCCACGTCTGCCATTGGAATGTCGAAGGCCCGTTGTTCTGCTCGATCCACAATCTGACCGAGGGAGCAGTCCAACAACCTGTGCGCCGCGTCCGATGAATTGGCCGAGCGCATCAGCGCCTTGGGCAAGCTGGCACCGGACAGGATCAATGACATCACCAAGAGCGCGGCTGTCAGTGATATGCTGTCCGAACTTTCGGCAATCGAGATGGTTGAGGATCTGGTCAAGGATCACGAACGTGTCGCACATCGGTTGCATGCTTTGATCAAGCTGGCCGAAGACAACAACGACCCGGTAACTGCCGACATGGCAACCGGTCGGTCCGCCTTTCACAAGAAGACAGCTTGGATGTTGCGCGCTACGGCAGCGTCGTAAAACCTGCCGCATGAATGATAAAGGCCCTGCCGGGACACGCGCGGGGCCGTTCGTTTTGTTCGTGACCGATCAGACGTTTAACGTCTCGGTGCTAGAGAAGAACATCGCTTGGCTGACGGCCAGTTGAACCTGCTTTTCGGAATAGGGCTTGGTGATGACAAAAGCTGGCTCGGGGCGGTCGCCGGTCAACAGGCGCTCGGGGAACGCGGTGATGAAGATCACCGGAATGTCCCCGGCGGCGGCGAGGATCTCGTTCACCGCTTCGATGCCAGAGGAACCATCGGCGAGCTGAATATCCGACAGGATCAGGTCGGGTCGCTCCTTGTTGGCCAATGCCACGGCCCCGCCATGTGTCCGTGCTACGCCGGTGATCGCGTGGCCCATATCCGCGATGATGCTTTGCAGATCGAGCGCGATGATCGCCTCGTCCTCGATCACCATGATGCGGCCGCTGACGCTGTCTTCCAACTCTCGCCGCGCGACCGACAGGAAGTGGTCCACCTCGTCTTCGCCGACCCCCATGATCGTGGCGATCTCACTTGTGGTGAATTCCTCGATGATGGCCAGCAGCAGCGCCTCGCGGGTGTTTGGCGTCAGGGCGGCAAGATGCGACTGTGCCCTTGCCTCGATTCCGCCTTCGCGCCCTTCGATGGGTGCGCCGGCGCTGGTCCAAATAGCGTGAAATGCCTTGAAAAGTGCCACTTTGGGCGACTGGCCGCCCTCGAATATCGAGCGGTCGCGGATGATCGCTTCCAGCGTTGCCGCAGCATAGGCGTCGCCGGTTCGCTGACTGCCGGTCAGCGCGCGGGCGTAGCGACGCAGATAAGGCAGCAATTGGCCGATCACTTCACCGACCGGAACCTGTTCTGTGGTATCTGGCATTAATTTCGCCCCTTTTTTGCTTTTCCCAGGAACAAAACTCGCTATTCGTGGTTTCGTTCCAGATGTGGGAAGTTTTTTAGGCAAGGCAAGCGGGATTGATGATGGCGCGGGAAATACCGAAATCTGGCTTGGAGAGACAGATCGAAGAAAACCTAAGGAAAGTCTACCAGAAAACCGTAGAGGAAGACGTTCCGGATCGGTTTGCGGAGTTGTTGAAGCAACTCAAGGAGCAGGACGATTCGAAATGAGTGGTGATGAGGAACCGAGCCCCTTGGATCCCAGAGACGAGATTGTCGGACACTTGCCGGCGATGCGGGCCTTTGCGCTCAGTCTGACGCGCAATGGATCCGCCGCCGATGATCTGGTGCAGGACACAATCGTGAAGGCCTGGAAGAACATCGACAAATTCGCAGCCGGCACCAACATGCGGGCTTGGCTGTTCACCATCCTACGCAACACATTCTATTCGGACCGTCGCAAGAGCAAGCGCGAGGTCGCGGATGTGGACGGAAAGATGGCGGCGACGCTGTCACAAAAGCCCGATCATGATGGGCGCATGGCGATGGCGGATTTCGAGGTCGCCTTCGCAGAGTTGACTTCAGAACAGCGCGAGGCGCTGATGCTGGTCGGGGCGATGGGGTTTTCCTATGAGGAAGCCGCTGAAACCTGCGCGGTGGCGATCGGGACGATAAAGAGTCGCGTCAATCGCGGCCGCCTTCGGCTGGTGGAATTGCTGGAACTGGACGAAGAGGACGAGCTTGAATTGACCGACAAGTCGACGATGGCTGTCCTCAACTCCACGCTGTCCTCCAAGAGGCACATGGCGTGATCAACCGGTTGCGCTTGGTCAGCAGGGGCCTTGCCTTCCGGATCGCGGCGCTTTTGGCGCTGGCGTTGTTGCCGATTGGGATCATTGCGCTGGCGCAGACCCTGCAGTTGATCGAGGAATCCAATCGCCGGGCCGAGGCTAGTCTTCTGGCCATGACCTCGAAGGCTGCGGGCGGCGAGGAGGGACTGATCCGTATCGGATTCGGTGCGGCACAGGCGCTTGCGTCGTTCATGCCTGCGATCCGCGACGACCCGGAACTGTGCGAATCGACGCTGAACCGTTTTCTAAAGGACTCCGACGCGTTCTCTTTTGCCGGATATGTCAATGCGGACGGTATCTTGGCCTGCGCTTCGGCAGGTGGCGGTCTGGATCTTTCAGGGTCGGAAAGATACCAGAAGATGCGTGACAAACCGCGGCCCCGAACGATGATGGTCAGGGAGTCAGAGTTCAGCGAGACCTCGGTCATCGGGATCTTTCTGCCAGTGATGAATGGGAGCGTGTACGATGGCCATATCTCGGTCTCGTTGCCGCATCGCCGGCTTCAGAGGGCGTTCGCGGAATTGCCAGGTGACCGGCCGGTCGATCTTATCACGTTCAATGAAGAGGGCGAGGTGCTGACCTCTCAAGGCGGGCTGGACGATGTCGAGCTGCGCCTGCCGCAAGGCCGCCCCCTGGCTGGTTTCGTCGGCTTGCCGCAGACCGCCTTTACCGGTCGGACAGTGGACGGCCAGAAGCGTGTCTTTGCCGTCGTGCCGGTGGTGTCGAACCTGGTCTACGCAATGGGCAGTTGGAAACAGGAACGGCTGGCCTTCGCCCCCGGTGCCATCAACCTGGCGATGCCGGTGCTGTTCCCTGTTCTGATGTGGCTGGCCTGTTTGGCGATCGCCTACCTGGCGGTCGAGCGACTGGTGATCCGACCTACTCGCAATCTGCGGGCGCGGATGCTGCTGTTCATGCGATCGCGGCAGATCAGCCCGCCGAAGGGGGGGCGCTCGTTGTCGACCGAGTTGCAGGAAATCGACGAGACTTGGGAACGGCTGGCCGGAAGTGTTCTGGTGGACGAGGCCCGACTGGAAGATACGATCCATGACAAGAATGTACTGCTGAAAGAGGTGCATCACCGGGTGAAGAACAATCTTCAGTTGATCGCCTCGATCCTGAACATGACGATCCGAAAGACGACGGCCCCCGATACCAAGACCACGCTGCTCGACGTCCGGAACCGGGTGATGAGTCTGGCGACTCTGCATCAGAATCTCTACGAGACATCGGCAGAGGGCCGGGTGCGCGCCGACGAGCTGCTTCATGCGGTCGTTGGCCGTGTCCTGAACGCCGGCTTGCTGCGAGATGGAGGGGTTCGGCTTGACCTGAATTTTGAACCGACCGTGCTCTATCCGGATCAGGCGGTGCCGTTGTCCCTGATGGCCTCCGAAGCGGTGACCAATGCCCTGAAGTATATTGGCAAACCCGAATCCGGAAAGCCGTGGATCATGGTCCGCCTCTCCGATCAGGAAGGGGCGATGTCTTATCTGGAAATTGCCAATTCTACTGGCGAGCCTCTGAACGTTGCAATCCCCGTTTCCAGCAGCGGTCTGGGTGAGCAGTTGATCAAAGCGTTCGCCCACCAACTGGACGGCCGACTTGAAACCGAAACCAACGATGGCGTCTACCGTGTCAGGTTGTGGTTTCCGCGCCCGGTTGCGGACCGACGAAGAGTTGAAGGCCTGATCCGACGCGGTGTCAGCGACGCTAGCGTAGAATCAGTGACGGTGGCGGCTCCTCCGAGTCGGTCAGGGCAGACTGACCGGCGGAGAGGCCATTGCTGACCGCAATTGCCCAGACCAGGAGCGGAATGGCCACGATGCCGCCGATCGGACCCCAGAGCCAGAGCCAGAGGCACAGCGACAAGAACACCAGCAGCGGATTGACCCGCATGAGATGGCCGACCAGAGATGGTGTAACGAACTGCCCCTCCATCACATTCAGGGTCACGAAGATTGCTGCGGGCATGAACGAATAGAACCCGTCGAACACCACCGTCCCTGCAACGGTTAATGCTACGGCGACGATGACCGGCCCGAGATACATCACGAAGTTCATGAGCGCTGCAACAAAAGCCCACATTAACGCGCCCGGCATCCCGATGAGTTGCAGCGCGATCGCGACGGCGATCCCGAACCCGGCATTGATCATGGTGATCGTCAGCCAATATCTGGAAACCAGGCGATCCGCCTTGCGAAAGCCCTGCACCGTCGCGTCGTCCGTGCCACGGCTGAACTTGGCGAGCCAGCGATAGACATCCTGACGGCAGAGCAGAAAGAAATAGAGACCGCCGGCAAAGACCATCACCTGGCCCAGAATGGCAGGGGCCAGAAACAGCGCATCCGAGAGCCGCGGCATCTCGACGCCTGCCTCTTCGCCGTCAGCATCGGCCTTTTCAGGGTCCTCGGGAGAGATCACCTTGTTTACCTCTTCCGAGACCTCGTCGAGGCCTCGCATCGCGTCTTGCAGGCCGGTAAGCGATTCGCGAAGTTCCCATTTGATGCGCGGCGCCTTTTCGTAGACGTTTGCGGCAAGCGGTTCGAGGGCAAGGACCAATGCCGTCAGAACGGCCAGACCAAGGCTGAGGCTGAACAGACTGCCGATTATCACCGGAACCCCGAGCCGGTTCCAGAAATCCGACAGTGGAGACAGCATGACGGCAATGACGAAAGCCAAGGCGAGGGGCGCAAAAACCGATTTCGCCAACCAAAGCGCGGCGAAGATTGCGATTGTCGCAAGTGCGATCAGCGCCCATCTGGAAAGCGTTTCAACAGTCACCCGACGTCCCCCGGTTATTTGAGCATTCTGTCGGGTGCTTTGTTCCCGATCAAACGAAAACGGGCCCCGTTTGGGACCCGCCCTGATTTTGCCCTATGAATTGGGATCAGCCTTCATATGTCGGCATAGCTTCCAACTCGGCCTCGGTATAGGTGACGTAGACCGTGTAGGATGCGTCACCATCCGATTTAACCGACAGACTGTCGAAGCCAAGCGCGACCGGCTTTTCGCCGATCCCGAGGAAACCACCAATGTCGATGACAACCTCGCTGACCGCCCCGTCAGCGCCGATCAGCACTTCCGATATCTCGCCGATCCACTTGTCGTTCTGATCGTAGACGCGGGCACCTGTAAGTGCCTCGGCTTCGATCTCGGCGATGTCGACATCGACCATTGCATCGGCCATCGCCTCGGGTGCGGCGGGGTCGGCGGCCATTTCGGTTTCGCCAGTGTCGGTGGCTTCTGTTTCTGTCGACGCCTCGCCTTCTACGGCGGTGCCGGTCTCGGCTGTCGCGCCTGCATCGCCGACCGTGCCTTCGACCTGTGCGGTCGAGGTGGCGTCGGTTTCGGTTTCCGCGGTGGTGTGGCTTTCGGCCACGGCCCCGCCCGCGATCAGGGCGGCGATAGCCGCCGAACCGAGGATGTGTTTCGTGGACATATCATTCTCCTTTTTTCCGCGCCGCAGTGCAGCGCTTCGATGGAAGTTTAACCCTCCGGGGAGGGCTTGGTTCCGCGCCGCCGGGACGATCGGCAGGAACATGCCGACCGTCGAAAATGGGAACCAATGGTGGCAAGAGGCGTTAATGCGCACACCACGCATCACAGGAAAGGATGTCAAAATGAACTGGGACCAAATCAAAGGAAACTGGAAACAGATGAGGGGCAAATTGCAGGAAAAGTGGGGCGATCTGACGGATGACGACCTCGACCGGATCGAGGGGAACCGTGAGCAGCTGGAAGGCAAGATCCAGGAGCGCTACGGCAAGACCAAGGAAGAGGCCCGCGAGGAAGTGGATCGCTTCTTGGACTCCTGATCCATCTGTCCTTCGGATGTTCCAACCCATCGGACAAGCCAGCCGCCAGAGTCAGTAGACTCTGGCGGCTTTTGGGCTTGAGGTCCCCTCGATCAGGGCGAGTGGTGGGGTTTCGTTGAACACGAAGCATTTCACGGCTGTCGGCAGGATCAGCGAGGCTTGACCGAGCGGTCCGAGGACATCCGCCTTGCCATGAAAGAGCGCTCGCGCGCCGTGCGTCAGTGCAACAGGATCAGCCCGTCGCGGTGCGGATCAACACGTCTGAACAGCGGGTCCAGGGCGGATTGTGTCTGGGCGATACAATCGGGGACGCTGGCGAGGGATTCGGGCGGGCAAGGCAGCCCCACCCGATGACGTTCAGATGATTTGACGGATCACCGGCATTTCTTTAGAACAAACAGAGAACATTTATCGGGATTCTCTGTGCAGTGCATGTCTTACCTTTTTGCATCGCGGCAATCTGCCAATCAAAACCAGCTGGACACAAGGACTATTGGCCAGTCCAGAAGCCTGTCCGAGATGTTTCCCGAAAGCGCCGTGGATGCGGGGGCCGTCGGGTTTATTCTTTCGCGTATCCAGCGCAGCGCACAACCGGTTCTATGGGTTCAGGACAGGTTGTCCGGAAAGGAAGCCGGACGGTTTTATCTGCCCGGGCTCAATCGGCGCTGGCCGATCCTGCGGGTGGATGTCACCCGCGCTGTCGATGTTCTTCTGGCGATGGAGGATGGGTTGCGCTGCAAGGGCCTTGCGGCCGTGATCGGAGAGGTCTGGGGAGAACCGCCTGCGCTTGGTTTCACCGCGACAAAGCGGCTGGCGCTGCGATCCGAGGCAAATGGAATTCCCTGCTGGCTGATCCGGCGCGCCACAAACCCCGATCTCAGTGCGGCACGGGAGCGCTGGCGGGTGGCGTCGATGCCTTCGGCCCCGCATCCCCACGATCCGGTAGCGCCCGGCGATCCGCAGTGGCGGGTGGACCTGTTTCGCTCTCGCCACTCGCGACCGGGAACATGGGTCGCCCGCTATGACAGCGCGGCGGATCGTGTCGATTTTTCTGCCCCATTTCGCGATGGAGCGGTGGCAGAGAGTGATGGAGCGATCCGGCGACGCGCCGCCGGATGAGGTGCCGATGGTGCTGGCCACCGAAGGGCAGCACGGGCCGGTTATCCATGCCGCCAACCGGGCCGCCCGGATTGCAGGTCTCCGCATGCGGGCCCGGGTGGTGGATATGCGGGCGCTTTGCCCCGATCTGCGCGTGGAATATGCCGATACAGAGGGGGACAGGGCCGCGCTTGATCGGCTGGTCCTTTGGGCGCGGCGCTGGTGCCCGTGGACGGTTGCGGATGGTCCGGACGGGCTGGTGCTGGATACGACAGGGTCGGACCATCTTTGGGGGGGAGAGGCGGCGATGCTGGTCGAGATGGAAACCCGTCTGTCCCTGCTTGGCCTGACTGCCGGGCTTGGGGTGGCGCCGACTTGGGGGGCGGCCTGGGCGCTGGCGCGGTATGGCGGTGTGCGGCAGATTTGCAGTGCCGATCAGATTGCCTCGCAGCTTGCTCCATTGTCCGTGCCGGCATTGCGACTTGGCGACGAAACCGTGCTGCTTCTGCGTCGTCTGGGGCTGAAAACGATTGGCGCCCTGGCCGACATGCCTCGACTGCCTCTTACCCGTCGCTTCGTGCGCGCCGATCTGCCGGATAACCCGGTACTCCGGCTTGATCAGGCCATGGGACGCCTTGCCGAACCGGTTTCAAGTGTCGAGGCGCTGCCGAGGTTTCGGGCGCAAAGCCGCTTGCCAGAGCCGATACTGGATCCGGCGCCGTATCTTGCGGCACTCTGCCACGATTTGTGCGCTCAACTGGCGCAAAGGGGTTTCGGCTGCCGCCATCTTCATCTTGCCGTCTATCGCACCGATGGAGAGGTCAGCACGGTCAACGTGGCAACGTCTGCGCCCAGTCGGGATGCCGATCATCTGCGGCGTCTCTTCTATGACAAGCTTGAACGCATCAATCCAGGTTTCGGGTTCGACCTGATCACGCTGGAAGCCGGCGCCGTCGAAGCGGTGGATATTGTCCAGACCCGGCTTGATGGCGGGGCGGACGGAGATCTGCAGCTTGCACGTCTGATCGACCGTCTGACGGCCCGGTTCGGGGCGCGGTTCGTCACCCGCCCGGTCTTGCGCGAAAGCCATGTGCCTGAACGGGCGGAAGGGTGGACCCGCGCGATTGGAGACACGCAAGCGGCTGCGTCACAGGTGTCAAGGGAACGTCCGATCCGGTTGTTGGAGCATCCCGAAGAGGTGCGCGTGCTTTATGCCGTCCCCGAAGGCCCGCCCGTCCAGTTCATCTGGCGGCGGCAGACACATCGGATCACCCGTTATGCCGGCCCCGAAAGGATCGCGCCGGAATGGTGGGTCGACAAGCCCGGTACGCGGTTGCGCGATTACTTCAAGGCAGAAGATCATACCGGCCGTCGGTTCTGGCTGTACCGCGAGGGGTTGCATGATGACGGTCGCGGCGGTGACCCGCGCTGGTTCGTGCACGGGATGTTTGCCTGATGCCGGAAAACGACAATCGCAAGCCGCGGCGCACCCTGCCCGAAGGCGGTTTTCCCCAAAATCCACGCATGCCCTTCGTGGAGCTTGGCGTCACAAGTTGCTTTTCATTCCTGCGCGGTGCCTCGGATGCTGTGGATCTGGCCGCGACCGCCTGGGCGCTTGGCTATGACGCCATCGGCATTGCCGATCTCAATACGATGGCCGGTGTGGTCCGGCTGCATGCCGAAACCAGGAAGGCCAACCTGCGCCCGGTGATCGGATGCCGCCTGCAACTTGTTACCGGCGTGGCGTTTCTGGCCTACCCACGTGACCGGGCAGCCTATGGGCGGCTTTGCACGTTGCTCTCGAAAGGCAAGATGCAGGACGTGAATGGCGACTGGCAGGCGAAGGGCGTCTGCGACCTCACCCTGGATGATCTGGCCGCCCACGCCACGGGTGTGCAGTTGATCGTTCTGCCAGAGGATGACCTTGACCAGTTCGCCATCAATCTGCGGATTTTGCCCCGCGCTTTGCCAACCCTTCGGCATATCGCGGCCAGCTATCTGTACCGAGGCGATGACCGGGCGCGGATCAATCGGCTGGACAATCTGGCAAGACAGCATGGCCTGTCGATCCTCGCCACGAATGACGTGCATTACCATGCCCCTGATCGCCGTCCATTGCAGGACGTGATGACATGTATCCTGAACAAGACGACCATCGCGAAAGCGGGTTTCCTGCTGAATGCCAACGCCGAACGGCACCTGAAATCCCCCGCACAGATGCTGAAGCTTTTCGCCGATTGGCCGCATGCGATCCGCGCTACGCGAGAGGTTGCCGATGCCTGCCGGTTCAACCTTGCGGAACTGGCCTACGAATACCCGCAGGAAACTGTTCCCGAAGGCCGCACACCGCAGGACTATCTGGCGGAACTGACATGGCAGGGCGCGGCGCGGCGCTATCCCGCAGGCGTCCCTGATAGGATCCATGCTGTTCTGGAAAAGGAACTGGCGATGATCAGGAAACTCAACATCGCACAATATTTTCTTACAATCCACGATGTCATTCAATTTGCACGGCATGAAGTCAGCCCGCCAATCCTTTGCCAGGGGCGCGGGTCCGCCGCCAATTCTGCGGTTTGTTACGTTCTGGGTATCACCGCTGTAGATCCCTCGAAGCATGACCTGCTGTTTGAACGGTTCATTTCCGAGGAACGCCGGGAACCTCCCGATATTGACGTGGATTTTGAGCATGAACGGCGCGAGGAGGTGATCCAGCACATTTACAAGAAATACGGCCGTGACCGCGCCGGCCTCTGTGCAACCGTCATTCACTACCGCCCGCGTATGGCGATCCGTGAAGTCGGCAAGGTCATGGGATTGAGCGAAGATATTACCTCGGCGCTGGCCAGGACCATCTGGGGCAGTGCCGGGAAAAAGGTTGGCGCGGCAGAGGCAGCGGAGGCGGGACTCGATCTCAACGATACCCTCATGACGCGAACGATCAAGCTGGCGGACCAGATGATCGGAATGCCCCGCCACCTCAGCCAGCATGTGGGTGGGTTCATTCTGACGCAGAATCCGCTGACCCAGACCGTACCCATCGGCAACGGCGCGATGCCAGAGCGTAGCTTCATCGAATGGGACAAGGACGATATCGACGAATTACGCATTCTCAAGGTTGATGTACTGGCACTGGGAATGCTGACCTGCATCCACAAGGCGTTCGATCTGATCGACGCGCATTATGGTCAGCGTTTCGATCTGGCAACGGTGCCAAAAGAGGACCCGGCCGTCTATGACATGCTCTGCAAGGCCGATTCCGTCGGGGTATTCCAGGTGGAAAGCCGGGCGCAGATGAACATGCTGCCGCGCCTGAAGCCGCGCCAATTCTACGATCTGGTGATCGAGGTCGCCATCGTGCGCCCCGGCCCCATCCAGGGCGATATGGTGCATCCCTATCTGCGCCGCCGGAGCGGGAAAGAGCCGGAACACTATCCGTCGCCGGGGCCAGAGCATGATCCGAAAGAATTGGAAAACATCCTCAAACGCACCCTTGGCGTGCCGATCTTTCAAGAACAGGCCATGAAGATCGCAATGGTCGCGGCCCGGTTCTCTCCCGAGGAAGCCAATCAGCTGCGCAAGGCCATGGCGACCTTCCGGTCGCGCGGCACGATCGGAGAGCTGGAGGAAAAAATGGTCGGGCGGATGATCGAGCGGGGCTATGACACCGAGTTCGCGTATCGATGTTTCAATCAGATCAAGGGGTTCGGGGATTATGGGTTTCCTGAAAGCCATGCTGCCAGTTTCGCCCTGTTGGTCTACATTTCGAGTTGGATCAAGCATCACTACCCGGATGTCTTTGCGGCGGCCTTGCTGAACTCTCAACCGATGGGGTTCTATGCCCCCGCGCAGATCGTGCGAGACGCCCGCGAGCACGGGGTCGAGGTGCGCCCGCCGGATGTGAATTACAGCGAATGGGACAATACGCTGGAGCCTGCCGGGCATGAAAGGTTCGCGGTGCGGTTGGGGTTCCGGCAGGCGGACGGGATCAGAAAGGAGGTTGCCAACAGGATCACGGCGGTTCGAACAATGCCTTATGTCGATCTTGAAGACCTCAAGGCACGCGCCGGGATCAGTGCCAGCACGATACGCAATCTCGCCGCTGCGGACGCAGTCCGGTCCATGTCACTGGACCGGCGGCAGGCCCTTTGGAACGCGCGGGCTTTGAGGGATGCGCCTGATTTGCCGCTCTTCTCCGGCTCTGACACCCGAGATGAGGGTGGCGAGGTTGCCGTCAGCCTGCCGCAAATGCCGATCTGCGAACATGTGGTCGCGGATTACCAGACCATGCGCCTGTCGTTGAAGGCACATCCGATGTTCTTCCTGCGCAAAAGCATGACCCGCCAGAACTATACAGCGGCGGGCAATTTGCCGAAGACACGCAACGGTCAGCCGATCTCGCTGGCCGGGATCGTTTTGATCCGGCAGCGCCCCGGCAGTGCGAAAGGGGTGTGCTTCATCACGCTTGAGGATGAAACCGGTGTCGCCAATCTTGTCGTCTGGCCCAAAGTGATGACTCGATACCGCAAGGTCATCATGGGCGCGCGACTGATTGATGTGCGTGGCCATGTCCAACGCGACGACGATGTCATCCATATTGTTGCACACCATTTGAAGGATCGAACCGATGCTTTGGACGGTCTGTCGAACGATCGGCTGGCGATACAGGTCGCTCGGGCCGACCACGTACTGAGACCTTTGACATCAGCCCGGCACAGGCATCCGCGAAATGCCCGGATCATTCCGAGGTCTCGGGATTTTCACTAGGCGAGACGTTTGACGCACATACCGAAATGTTCAAGGGCGCACCGGCGTCGCCGCCGATGTCATGGCAGGCGCCGCTACTGCAAAGACGCCAGCCGCCGTTGGTTGCTCCGGACGCCGCCAGAACCAGAGCCTCCACGGCCAGCGGTTTGGGCGCCCAGACCCACCAGCCATCCTGCAAATTTGCGCCCTCGCCGGGATCCATGCCCGCCCCTGATCCCTTGACGGCAGCCTCGCGCAGTTCCAGCAGCCCATCCCTGATCATCCAGGTTTCGCGCCAGGTCGTCTTCTCGACCGAATGCTGCCAGGACAGGTCGAACTCTGCCGCGGCCAGATGGATCGCGGTGGCGGCAATCATCAGGCAGGTGCTCATGCTGGGCTGCGCACCCTCGCTTGCCAAAGTAGGATGACGAAACCACCAAAGAGGGCAAAGCCGATCTGGTCCGTCAGCGGCAGGGCCGCGACCAGCGTAAAGGCTGCCAACATCGCCAGAACCCTTTCCATCCAGTTCAGCCTGCGGCCAAGCCAGCCGATGACCGCCGTGCCCCACAGCCCGATCGCCAGCAGCGTCTTCAGCACGATATATCCGACCGCCGGAATGTAGCCGATCGACGCTGCCAACGGGCCGCCATCCTGCAACATCAGGGCCGGGGTGTAGACCGCCATGAACGGAATGACGAAGCCGGCGGCCGCGACCTTGATCGCCTCCATCGAGATCTTCAGCCCGCTTTCCCGCGCGATCGGTGCCGCCGCAAAACAGGCAAGCGCCACCGGCGGGGTGAGATCGGCGAGGATGCCGAAGTAGAAGACGAACATGTGGCTGACGATCAGCGGCACGCCAAGCGTCAGCAGTGCCGGGCCAGCGATGGAAGACGTGATGATGTAGTTCGGGATCGTCGGAATCCCCATGCCCAGTATGATGCAGGTGATCATCGTCAGCACCAGCGACAGGAACAGGCTGCTTTCGCCGACAGAGACGATGAACTGGCCAAAGGTATTGGCCGCACCGGTCAGCGTCATCGTGCCGATGATCACGCCGACGAGCGCGCAAGCGATGCCGACCGGCAGCGCGGTCTTCGCGCCTTCGGCCAGACTGTCACGGCAGATCGCCAAGGTCTCGTGTCCGCCCTTGACGAATATGTTCACGAAAATCAGCGCCAGAATGGCGGCGGCCACGATGGTGATGCCGTACTTGAAGAATGCAGCCGCGGTCAGGCCAAGACCAACCCAGAAGATCATCCGGATCACCCCGGCGGGCAGGCCAAGCGCCACCGAGCCGCCAAGGATCAGCATGACCGTCAGCGCCAGTCCGATCGTCCCTGCGAAGAGCGGCGTGTAGCCAGAGAACAGAAGATACACCAGAACGGCAAGCGGCAGGATCAGATGCCAGCGTTCACGAATGGCCTTCAATGGCGAGGGCAGTTCGTCTGCCGACATGCCCTTGAGCCCGTGTCGGCCTGCCTCCAGATGGACCATCCAGAAGGCCGAAGCGAAATACAGGATCGCCGGGATCAGCGCGGCCTGCACGACCTCGATATACTCGACGCCGAGGGTTTCTGCCATGATGAAGGCGACCGCGCCCATGACCGGCGGCATGATCTGCCCGCCCATCGACGCCGTCGCCTCGACCCCGCCTGCGAAGGCAGGGCGATAGCCAAAGGACTTCATCAGCGGTATCGTGAATTGCCCGGTCGTGACGACATTGGCCACGCCAGAGCCGGATATGGTTCCCATCAAACCGGACGAGACCACCGACACCTTTGCCGCTCCGCCCTGACGATGGCCAACCAGCCCCAGCGAAACGTCGGTGAACAGCCGGATCATCCCGGCCCGTTCAAGGAATGCGCCGAACAGGATGAACAGGAAGATGTAGGTCGAAGATACATAAGTCGGAATGCCGTAGATGCCTTCGGTCCCATAAGCCATGTGATCGACGACCTGCGCGAAGTCATAGCCGCGGTGGTTCAGGGGCGATGGCAGATACTCTCCGAACAGGCAGTAGGCCAGAAAACTGCCGGCGATGATCGGAAGGGCGGGGCCCATCAGCGCCCAGGCGGCAGCGAAAACCACAAAAAGCGCAATCACGCCGACGACGATGTCCCGTGGTAGCGGATCACCGGCGCGAAGCAGCAGTGGCGTGTATTCCCACCACTGGTAAAGGGCGACCCCGACGCACAGGGCGGCCATGCCCCAGGCGACCACCCGCATGGCGCCGGCCTTTTGACGCAAGGCCGCCAGCAGCGGAAACCCCAAGAGGCCGAGAAAGCCGACATGGAAGGCGCGGGTCACCTGACTGGCAAAGTCGATCAGGTGCGCGGCCGTGGCGATCTGAAAGACCGAAAACACCACCGCGATCCAGAACAGAATTCGCCCTTCAAGACTGCCGGGAAAGCTGGCCGCCAACGGATCGTGAAGCTCGGCAACGGGTTGGTTGTCTGGCGGTTCAGTCGGCTGATCGGTGCTCTGCATCTTTCCCTCCCCGGACGGCAGTTGCGGGCATCCGTTGCGAATGCCCGCTGGCTGATACCTACATCATGCCCTTTTCCTTGTAGTAGCGCTCCGCGCCCGGGTGCAGCGGGATCGGCATCCCGGCAAGCGCATTTTCCAGCTTGATGGACGCGGCGGCATTGTGGGCTGCTTCCAGTTCCGGCAGATTCTCAAACAGCAGTTTGGTCATCTGATAGGCGGTTTCTTCCGATACATCCTCATGTGTCACGAGGAAGTTGACGACGGCTACTGTTTCCACATCCGCGTCCTGACCGTCATAGGTGCCTGCCGGAATCACGGCTGAGATGTACGGCGCTCCAAGGGTTGCAACGACATCTGCCGGTACGGCCACGACGTTGATCGGCAAAGATGTCGCCAGATCCTTGATCGACGCGACGCCAAGGCCGGCCGACTGCAAGGTTGCATCCAACTGCCGGTTCTTGATCAACTCGACCGACTCAGCGAAGGGCAGGTACTCGACCTTGCCCAGATCATCGTAGCTCTTTCCCGCAGCCTCGAAGATCTTCCGGGCGTTCAACTCGGTCCCCGACTTCGCCGCACCCACGGACAGGCTCATGCCCATCAGATCCTCGAACTTCGTGATGCCGGATTCATGGCTAGCGACGATCTGGATGTAGTTGGGGTAAACGGCGGCTATTCCGCGCAGCTTGGCCAGAGGCTCCTTGAACCCGGCCTCTGCGTCGCCCTCCCAAGCCAGTTTCACCGAGTCGCCCAGCGCAAGCGCCAGTTCGCCTTTTCCCTGCTGCAGCAGGTTCAGGTTCTCGACCGAGGCTTTCGTCGACTGAACCTGGGTACGGGCGCCTTCGATGTTGTCGGCGTAGATTTTCGAAAGGCCCACCCCCAGTGGATAGTAGACGCCGGACGTCCCGCCGGTGAGGATGTTGATGAATTCTTCAGCTTGCGAAACCGCCGGTGCAAAGACCAGCGTCGCCCCGACGACGATGCCGCCGAGCTTGGATTTTAGGTTAATCATGTAGTCCTCCACTTTGACGATCAAAGGCGGGTGCGCCCGATGATCTGAAAGTCACTATTCCAGTAGTTGACGGCAATCTCAACGCCTGTCAGCAGCAGCGAGCAAAACGGCACACTTCGGCGATCGGTGGTTGCCCGGACACCGGGCAGTTTGCGCGGAGCACCCATTTTCAGTTTTTTCCGATCAATCCTTCAGGTGATTCAAGTCGGGAAAAGAGTTGGAATGCGGTGCCGGGCAGGATTTGGTGGACAGGTACGAATTCCTGCAGAAAGCATAATCCGATGTCCACGCGCCCCTACTACTTTCCCGAAGGTGGCTTGCCGCCGCAGACGCAGCTTCTGACCGACCGCGCCATGTTCACCGAAGCCTATGCGGTTATCCCGAAAGGCACATTCAGCGATATCGTGATAAGCTTTCTGCCTTTCTGGGACGGCGCCCGGTTCTGGGTGCTGTCGCGACCGCTTTCCGGCTTTGCCGAAACCTTTTCGCAATATATCGCCGAGGTGCAACCGGGCGGCGGCAGTGACCGGCCCGAAACTGATTCGGGGGTCGAGGCGGTTCTGTTCGTGGTCGGGGGCGGCATCAGCCTTACAATCGGCGGTGAGGCGCACGACATGAGGACGGGCGGCTATGCCTATCTGCCGCCGGATACCGACTGGCAGCTTCGCAACACTGGCAAGGTTCCGGCCCGGTTCCACTGGATCCGCAAGGCCTATCAGGCTGTCGAAGGGCTCGCGCTGCCTGACGCCTTCGTCACCAATGAGAACGACATCGCACCGACGCCGATGCCGGACACGGACGGTGCGTGGGCGACCACGCGCTTCGTCGACCCCGCCGATCTGCGCCACGACATGCATGTTACGGTCGTCACCTTCCAGCCCGGAGGGGTCATCCCCTTCGCCGAGACCCATGTGATGGAGCACGGGCTTTACGTGCTGGAGGGCAAGGCAGTCTACCGGCTCAATCAGGATTGGGTCGAGGTGGAGGCGGGCGACTACATGTGGCTGCGCGCCTTCTGCCCGCAGGCTTGCTATGCAGGTGGTCCCGGCCCATTCCGCTACCTGCTTTACAAGGATGTAAACCGGCATATGGCGCTGGCGATACCGGAGTTGTCCAAGAACGCCGCTCGGGTCAAGGCTGCGGCAGGGTGATCAGGCGTCCGGGGCGCCAAGCCCGCGTGATACGTTCGCGGCGGCGTCCCTGACCAGATCGCCGATACGGCCGATCTCGCCTTCGGTCATCCGATGGGTGGGGCCAGAGACCGAGATCCCGGCTACAGCTTCGCCGTGAACATTGATGATTGCGGCGGCGACGCAGCGCATGCCGGTGGTCTTTTCCTCGTCATCGACGGCGTAGCCGCGGGCGCGGATGAGCCGCAGGTCTTCGACCAGTCGGGCAGGGTCGCTGATGGTCTTGTCGGTGAAACGCTGCAAGTCGTGGTCACGCAGGAACCGCGCGAGCCGATCCTCTTCGAACATGCTCAGCAGGGCCTTGCCGATGCCAGAGGCGTGCATCGGCGAAAGCGTTCCGGGCGGAAAGAACGCGCGGATCGATTCGTGCGTCTCGATCTGGCTGACGAACATGACGTCGCCGTCCTTTTCGATTCCGAGGTTTGATGTCTCTCCCGTCGCCGCCGTCAGGTCGCGCATCACCGGACGGCTGCGTTCGATCACCCCGCTGCGCCGCAAGAAGGCGGAGCCGAGCTGGAACGCCATCGGTCCGATATGCCATTCCTGCCTTTGCGGGTCGATTTCGACAAATTCCCGTGATGCGAGCGTCGTCAGGACGCGGTACATCGTGGCGGGAGACTGATCCAGTACGGTCGAAATGTCGGTCAGTGTCATGCCGTTGCCCGAGGCCAGAGCCACAAGGACGTTTAGCGCCCGGTCAAGCGACTGGATTGTCGTCTGGGAATCGGTGCTGTCGAAACCCTTGGGGCGGCCCTTGCGGCGGGCGGGTGGCTGCATTTTCTTTCCCCGATCCGGAAAACGATCAGGTCTTTCTGCATAGTGGCGAAAATTGCTTCTGGCTAATGAAAAAATACAAACCATTGTAAATTATACCCTTTTCAAGGGAATCTCTATATTGAAATAATTTTTCAAAAAAATTGGGAAAATGCGACGCTTGGACTAGAGTGACGGCAATCGCCACAGGAGGGCAAATCATGAGCTTCCAGAACCCCGTTTTCATCCCTGGTCCCACGAACATGCCCGAAGTTTTGCGCAAGGCCGTGGACATGCCGACGTTGGATCATCGCTCGCCGCTGTTCGGCCAGATCCTGCACCCCGCGCTGGCGGGTGTGAAGAAGGTGCTGAAAAGCGAAACAGCCGAGATTTTCGTCTTCCCGTCGACCGGCACCGGCGGCTGGGAAACCGCGTTAACCAATACTCTGTCGCCCGGTGACAAGGTGCTGGCGGCCCGGAACGGAATGTTCAGTCATCGCTGGATCGATATGTGCCAGCGCCATGATCTGAATGTCGAGATCGTCGAGGCCGCTTGGGGCGCCGCGATTCCCGCAGACCGGTATGAAGCAATCCTGACCGCCGACACGGCCCACGAGATAAAGGTCGTACTGGCCACGCATAATGAAACCGCGACCGGTGTCAGGTCTGATATCGCAGCCGTGAGGCGCGCGCTCGACGCGGCCAAACACCCGGCGATGCTGTTCGTCGATGGCGTCAGCTCGATCGGATCGATGGATTTCCGGATGGACGATTGGGGCGTCGATATCGCCGTGACCGGCAGCCAGAAGGGCTTCATGCTGCCCGCTGGCCTTGCGATTGTCGGGTTCAGCCCGCGTGCAATGGCCGCGCTCGAGACCGCGAAGTTACCGCGCACATTCTTTGACGTCCGCGACATGGCGAAGGGGTATGCCAACAATGCCTACCCCTACACGCCGGCCGTCGGCTTGCTGAATGGCCTCAAGATGGCGAGTGACATGTTGCTGGCCGAAGGACTGGACAATGTCTTTGCCCGCCATAAGCGAATCGCGGACGGTGTCCGGGCGGCGGTGAGCGCATGGGGGCTGCGGCTGTGCGCCGAGACGCCCGAGGTGTATTCTGATACCGTCAGTGCGATCCTAACCCCCGTCGGATTCAACGCGACAGCCATCGTGACGCGCGCCGCAGAGGCTTACGGGGTCGCCTTTGGTGTCGGGCTTGGCGAGGTCGCAGGGAAGGTATTTCGGATCGGACATCTGGGCAGCTTGACAGATGTCATGACCTTGTCGGGTCTGGCAACCGCCGAGATGGTGATGGTCGATCTGGGCCTGCCGATCAAGCTTGGCTCTGGCGTTGCCTCTGCGCAGGACCATTTCCGCGCAACGGTTGCCCAGCCGATGAAAGCGGCTGCGTAATGAAGGATAGCGAAGTCATGGAAATCCCGACCCTCGCCGACATGCTGATCGCGCATGAACGTGTCAAACCCTACATTCACCGTACGCCGGTTCTGACCTCTCGGTTCATCGACGACCTGATGGGCGCCAGTCTGTTCTTCAAATGCGAGAACCTTCAAAAGGCGGGGGCGTTCAAGGCGCGAGGGGCCTCGAATGCGGTCTTTGGACTGACCGATGAGCAGGCCGCCAAGGGCGTGGCGACGCATTCCTCTGGTAATCACGGCACCTGCCTTTCCTACGCTGCTGGTCGGCGCGGGATTCCATGCACGGTTGTGATGCCGCGGACCGCACCCCAAGCCAAGAAGGATGCCGTGAAAGGCTACGGCGGGCGTGTCGTCGAGTGCGAGCCGTCGACCACGAGCCGCGAAGCGGTCTTTGCCGAGGTTGTCGCAGAAACCGGGGCGGAGTTCGTGCATCCATACAACGATCCGCGTGTCATCGCCGGTCAGGGAACATGTTCGAAGGAACTGATCGAACAGGTCGAGGGGCTGGACTCGGTGATCGCGCCGATCGGTGGTGGCGGCATGGTGTCGGGCACCTGTCTGACGCTGTCCAATCTTGGGCCGCAGGTGAAGATCTATGCCGCCGAACCTGAGCAGGCCGACGATGCCTATCGCAGTTTCAAGGCCGGTCATATCATCGCCGATGACGCGCCGGAAACCGTTGCGGATGGTTTGAAAGTGCCGTTGAAAGACCTTACTTGGCATTTCGTGCAGAACCACGTCGCTGACATCTTCACCGCCTCCGAAGACGAGATCATCGAAGCGATGAAGCTGATCTGGAAGCGCATGAAGATCGTGATAGAGCCGTCGAGCGCCGTGCCGCTTGCCTGTATCCTGAAAAACAAGGACATCTTTGCCGGCAAGCGCGTCGGCGTCATCATCACCGGCGGCAATGTCGACCTCGACAAACTGCCCTGGATGTAAGCCAAGGAGGCTCCCATGAACGCACCCGTGAACATCAACGCGCTCGACGTCGGCTACGACATTCCGGCCAAACCTGGAATGGACGAGAAGGACATCCAGACGCCGTGCCTGATCCTCGACCTCGACGCGCTGGAGCGCAACATCAAGAAGATGGGCGACTACGCGAAGGCGCATGGCATGCGCCACCGGTCGCACGGCAAGATGCACAAGTCGGTGGACGTGCAGAAGCTTCAGGAAAGTCTTGGAGGCGCTGTCGGCGTATGCTGTCAGAAGGTCAGCGAGGCAGAGGTCTTCGTGCGGGGCGGCATCAAGGATGTGCTGATCTCGAACCAGGTCCGAGACCCGGCCAAGATCGATCGTCTGGCGCGGCTGCCGAAGTTTGGCTCGCGGATCATCGTCTGTGTCGATGATGTAGCGAACGTTGCGGACCTATCTGCGTCCGCTCAGAAGCATGGCACGACGCTTGAATGCTTTGTCGAGATCGACTGCGGGGCTGGCCGTTGCGGGGTGACCACAACCGAGGCTGTGGTCGAGATCGCCAAAGCCATCGACGTCGCGCCGAACCTCAAGTTCACTGGCATCCAAGCCTACCAGGGTGCGATGCAGCACATCGACAAGTTTGAGGACCGCAAGGCGAAACTCGATGCGGCCATCGCCCAGGTGAAGGACGCGGTAGAGGGGCTGAAAAAGGTCGGTCTGGAGCCGGAGCTTGTCTCTGGCGGTGGCACGGGAAGCTACTATTTCGAGAGCAATTCGGGCGTCTACAATGAACTTCAGTGCGGCTCTTACGCTTTCATGGATGCTGATTACGGGCGTATCCACGACAAGGACGGCAACCGGATCGACCAGGGAGAGTGGGAAAATGCGCTCTTCATCCTGACCTCGGTGATGAGCCATGCCAAGCCGCACCTTGCGATTGTCGATGCAGGCCTCAAGGCGCAGTCGGTCGACAGCGGCCTGCCCTTCGTCTATGGCCGCGACGATGTCAAATACATCAAATGCTCGGACGAACATGGCGTTGTCGACGATCCGAATGGCGTCCTCGAGATCAATGACAAGTTGCGGCTGGTGCCTGGCCACTGCGACCCGACCTGCAACGTGCACGATTGGTATGTCGGAGTCCGGAACGGCAAGGTCGAGACCGTCTGGCCGGTTTCGGCTCGCGGCAAGGCGTACTGAGACGATCCTCCCTTACCTTCGGGCCGGGCAAGTCCCGGCCCCTTTTTTTGCGAAAGGCCCCTCCGATGTACGTTGTCCCCGAAAAAGAGATCGCCAGCCTGATCACCGACGACGCTGCTTTCAAGGCGGTCGAGGCCGTCTTTGCGTCGATGGCGCGCGGGGATGCCTATAACTTCCCGGTGGTCCGCGAGGCATTGGGCGAGGGGCGGCAATACGGTTTCAAATCCGGCCTCGACCGCGCAGGTGCCAATCTGGGCGTCAAGGCGGGCGGGTATTTTCCAGGCAATGCCGATAAGGGCATCACCAACCACCAGTCGACAGTCTATCTCTTCGATCCCGAAACCGGACGCCCCACCGCGATGGTCGGTGGCAATCTTCTGACCGCGCTGCGGACCGCGGCCGCCTCTGCGATTTCGATCGACCGGCTGGCGCGCAAGGGTGCGAAAGTGCTGGGCATGGTCGGTGCGGGTCATCAGGCGGCGTTTCAGTTGCGCGCGGCTGCGAAGGTTCGCAACTTCGACAGGGTCGTGGCGTGGAACCTGCACCCCGATATGTTGCCGACTCTCGGCAAGGTTGCCACGGAGCTGGGGCTACCCTTCGAGGCGGTCAGCCTCGAAGGTCTCGGCGCGCAGTCAGATGTAATTATCACCATCACCTCCTCGCCCGCAGCATCCCTGATGGATGCACATATCCGTGCCGGCACGCATCTGGCCTGCATGGGGACCGACACGATCGGCAAGCAAGAGGTCGAGCCGGCCCTGCTGGCCCGCGCAAGCATCTTCACCGACGAGGTCGCGCAATCCATTACCCTGGGTGAAGCGCAGCACGCCATCGCTCAAGGGCTGATCAAGGAAAGCGACATCACTGCCCTCGGCGAGGTCATCGAAGGCACCCATCCAGGCCGAAAGTCCGACGACGAGATCACCCTTTTCGACGGCACCGGGGTTGGGCTGCAGGATCTCGCGGTCGCGGCGGCGGCGGTTGATCTGGCGGTCAGCAAGGGCGTTGCGACCTATGTCGATTTCTGAAGTGCTCTGGTCATTTGCAGCCTATCGGGAAATTCTTGAGACGGCACGCGTCGGAATTCGCGTTCGAGTGCAGCGCGGGGCAGAGAGTCTCCGATTCAACTCGTCCCGAAGCGCTGCAATCAGGGGATAGCGGAATGTTCAGGCTGACGATTGGCTTTGTTGGCTTTTGGCTGGGCGTGTCCGCAATGGCGCAGGATGCACCTTCGGCGCAGCAGATTGCTGTCTATCAGGGTCTGCATCGGGCGGCCCATTCAGGAGATTTGGTTACACTTCAAGCGCTGTTGACTGATGGCGCTGATGTGGATGAACGCGATCCGGCAGGTCGAACGCCGGCGCATGTGGCGGCCTTCGCCTCTAACGACGCGGTATTGAAGACGCTCGCCGAAGCAGGCGCGGACATGAACGCGCTGGAGCAGGGCTCCTATGACGTCCTGACGATCGCGGCTGTCGCCAACGACCCCGAACTGGTTTCACTCGCGCTGGAACTGGGCAACCGGGCGGATCTGGTGACCAGCCGGTATGACGGCACCGCGCTGATCGCGGCAGCGCATCTGGGGCATGCCGAAGTGGTTCGCCGTTTGATCGCGAGGGGAGCGCCGCTAGACCATGTCAACAATCTGGGGTGGACGGCGCTGATCGAAGCGGTTGTGCTGGGCGACGGCGGCCCCGACCATCTGGCGACGGTCGAGGCGTTGCTCGATGCCGGCGCCGATCCGGGAATTGCCGATCGGGACGGTGTGACGCCTTTGCAGCATGCACAACAGCGCGGATATGACGACATGGCCAAGGCCATTGCGACTGCCGGAGGTCGCTAGAGCATCGGAACCAAACGCGCGGACTTGCGCGTTTGGCGGTTTTTGCGATCCGCCGCCCTGGTTCAGTGCTTCTTGCGCTTCGGCGGGATCAGGTCGGTGATTGTGCCTTCGAACATTTCCGCGGCGAAATTGACTGTTTCCGAGAGCGTCGGGTGCGGGTGGATGGTGTGGCCGAGATCGACCGCGTCGGCCCCCATCTCGATGGCAAGAGCTACTTCGGCCACCAGATCGCCCGCATTCGGGCCGACGATGCCCGCGCCGATCACCCGGTCGTCCGCCTCATCGAAGATCAGCTTGGTGATGCCTTCCGACCGACCCAAAGCCAGAGAGCGCCCCGAAGCGGCCCAGGGAAAGACGCCTTTGCCGACCTTCAAGCCTTGCGCCTTGGCCTGGTTTTCCGTCACGCCCACCCAAGCGACTTCGGGGTCGGTATAGGCGACCGAGGGAATAACCTGGGCGTCGAAGTGCCGGTTCTGGCCCGCGCAAACCTCTGCCGCGACTTTGCCTTCATGCACTGCCTTGTGGGCGAGCATCGGCTGGCCCACGACGTCACCGATGGCGAAGATGTGGGCGACGCCGGTGCGCTGCTGGCTGTCGACGGCTATGAAGCCGCGCTCATCGACGGCGACGCCTGCGGCTTCGGCATTGATCAGCTTGCCGTTGGGCCTGCGACCGACCGCGACCAGCACCTTGTCGAATGTGTCGGTCGAGGTTTCGCCGTTGTCATCCTCGAACGTGACCTTGAGGCCCGACTTTTGCGCCTCGACAGCCGTAACCTTGGTCTTCAGCAGTATCTTCTCGTAGCGTCCCTCGATCCGCTTGTGCAGCGGCTTGACGATGTCCTTGTCGGCGCCGGGGATAATCTGGTCCATCAGTTCGACGACGGTGATCTTCGATCCGAGCGCGTCGTAGACGCAGGCCATTTCCAGCCCGATGATGCCGCCGCCGAGAACGAGCAGGCGTTTTGGAATGCCGTCGAGTTCCAGCGCACCGGTGGAGTCGATGACCCGCTTGTCGTCATGCGGAATGAAGGGCAGCGTGACGGGTTCGGAACCTGCCGCGATGATGCATTGGTCGAAGCTGACGGTTTGCTTGCCGTCTTTGCCCTCGACTTCGATCATGTTCGGGCCGGTGAACCTGCCGTAGCCCGTCACCACCTGTACCTTGCGACCCTTGGCCAAGCCCGAAAGCCCGCCGGTCAACTGCTTCACGACCGAGGATTTCCAACTCTCCAACGCCTTGACGTCGACCTTGGGTTTGGCAAACTTGATGCCGTGTTCTTCCATCTCTTCGGCCTCGGTGATCACCTTGGCCGCGTGCAGAAGCGCCTTCGACGGGATGCACCCGACATTGAGGCAGACGCCGCCGAGAACGTCGTATTTCTCGATCAGGATCACCTTCTTGCCAAGATCGGCCGCGCGGAACGCTGCAGAATAGCCGCCGGGGCCCGAGCCGAGGACCACGACTTCGCCGTGAATATCGCCGGGACCACTGGCTTTGCCGGTCGCGGCGACGGTTTTCGGCGCTTCTGCGGCCGCGGCCGCAGGGGCGCTATCCTTGGCTGCATCGGCCGCCTCAGCGCCTTCGAGCACGAGAATGATCGAGCCTTCAGAGACCTTGTCGCCTTCCTTGACCTTGATGTCTTTCACGACGCCTGCGGCCGGCGACGGAACCTCCATCGTCGCCTTGTCGGATTCGAGTTCGATCAGCGGGTCTTCCGTTGCGACCTTGTCGCCGCTCGAGACCAGCACCGAGATCACCGGTACGTCGGTGAAATCTCCGATATCGGGAACTTTGACTTCCATCTGCGGCCCCCCCTTACAGCATCAGCCGGCGCACGTCGCCGAGCAGGTGTTTCAGCGTTGCCGCAAAGCGCGCCGCCAGCGCGCCGTCGATTGCGCGGTGGTCGTAGGACAGGCTCATCGGCAGCATGTTGCGAGGCTGGAACGCCTCGCCGTCCCAGACCGGGGCCATCTTCGACCGGGTGAGGCCCAGTATGGCAACTTCGGGGGCGTTGACGATCGGCGTGAACCCGGTTCCGCCGATGCCTCCAAGCGATGAGATCGTGAAGGTGGCGCCAGCCATCTCGTCGCCCTTCAGCTTGCCGTCGCGGGCCTTGGCTGAAAGCTCTCCCAGTTCCTTGGAAATGTCGATGATCCCCTTGCGGTCGGCATCCTTGATCACCGGAACCATCAGGCCATTCGGTGTGTCGGCGGCGAAACCGATATTGTAATAGGATTTTCGGATCAGCTTGTCGCCGTCAGGATGCAGAGAAGAGTTGAATTCCCAATGGGTCTTGAGTGCCGAAACGCTGGCCTTGATGATGAAGGACAACAGGGTCACCCGGTAACCGTCTGTCTTGGCGTCGGTATCAAGTTCCTTGCGGTATTGATCCAGTTCCGTGATATCAGCCTCTTCCTGGTGCGTCACATGCGGGATGTTCAGCCAGCTGCGATGCAGCGCCGGGCCGGACAGCTTCTTGATGCGCGACATCTCGACATCTTCGACCGGGCCGAACTTGCTGAAATCGACAGTCGGGATCGGCGGGATACCCATGCCGCCCTGCACGGCACCGCCCGCCGCGGCGGGCGCTGCGGTCGACTTGAGCGCCTTCATGACATCCTCGCGCAGGATACGGCCCTTGCGGCCTGTGCCGTTCACCTTGCTGAGGTCGACACCGACTGTTCGGGCAAAGGCGCGGACCGACGGCGATGCATGGGTCTTGCCGAATCCGCTATCGGTAACCGCCGGAGGACCCTCTTGAACCGGCGGCGGGGTCGGGGTGGATTGCTGTGAATCCGCGGGTGCGGGTGCGGCGGAGGTTTCCGGCTCTGGCTTGTCCGTCTCCGGATCCGCAGCGGCAGAGTCTGCGTCGGCGTCGAGCAGAAGGATCAGACTGCCTTCGGACACCTTGTCGCCCTCGGACACCTTGATCTCGGTGATCTTGCCTGCGGCGCTTGAGGGCACTTCCAACGTGGCCTTGTCGCTTTCCAGTTCGATCAGCGGGTCTTCAAGCGCCACGACATCGCCGACGCTGACGAGGACGTTGATCACCGGCACATCCGAAAAATCGCCGATATCGGGAACTTTGACTTCTGTTGTCATCTCTTCAATCTCCTCACTGCCACCGGTCAGACCAGACGCGGGTTCGGCTTGCCGCCGTCGATTTCGTACTTCTTGAGCGCTGCGCGCATGTCCTTCTCGGCCACCGCGCCGGTCTTGTAGAGCTCGGCCATCGCAGCTGCCGCGATGTGGTTCGCGTCGACCTCGAAGAAACGGCGCAGATTGACCCGGCTGTCGGAGCGTCCGAACCCGTCCGTCCCGAGAACAGTGAAGGGCTGCGGCACGAAGGCGCGGATCTGTTCGGCATAGTTCTTCATATAATCGGTGGCGGCGATCACCGGACCCTTCGCCCCTTCAAGCAGTTGCGTCACGTAGGGCACCTGCGGCTTGGTGAGCGGGTTCAACCTGTTGTGGCGAACCGCATCCTGGCCGTCTCGGGCCAGTTCATTCAGCGATGTGGCGGACCAGATGTCCGAGGTGACGCCGAAGTCGGCCTTGAGCATGTCTGCCGCCTTGATCGCCTGCATCAGTATCGTGCCGGACCCCATCAGGTTGACATGCTTCTTGCCAGGTTTGGCGGTCTTGGTCAGGCGGTAGAGGCCCTTGATGATGCCCTCTTCCGATCCCATCGGCATTGCCGGGTGGGCGTAGTTTTCATTCATCAGCGTCAGGTAGAAATACACATCCTCCTGATCCCGAAACATCCGTTCCAGCCCATGATGCAGGATCACGGCAACCTCGTATTGGAATGTCGGATCATAGGTGATGCAGTTCGGGATCGTGCTGGCAAGGATGTGGCTGTGTCCGTCCTCATGCTGCAGACCTTCGCCATTCAGCGTCGTTCGCCCGGCGGTACCGCCCAGCATGAAGCCGCGCGCGCGGCTGTCGCCTGCCGCCCAGGCCAGATCGCCGATCCGCTGGAAGCCGAACATCGAATAGTAGATGAAGAACGGGATCATCGGCACGCCATGCGTGGCATAGGATGTGGCCGCCGCGATCCAGTCGGCCATGGCGCCGGCTTCGTTGATGCCTTCCTGCAGGACCTGACCGGTCTCGCTTTCCTTGTAGAACATCATCTGGTCGGCGTCTTGCGGGGTGTATTTCTGCCCCTTCGGATTGTAGATGCCGACCGAACGGAACAGGCCTTCCATCCCGAAGGTCCGGCTTTCGTCGGGCACGATCGGCACTACGTTCTTTCCCAGGTTCTTGTCGCGCAGCAGCGTGGTCAGGATGCGAACGAATGCCATCGTCGTCGAGATCTCGCGGTCGCCCGTGCTGTCCAGCTGTGCCTTGAACGTCTCGAGCGGTGGAATCGCCAGCTTGGGGGCATCGCGCCAATGCCGCTTAGGGAATTCGCCGCCAAGGGCACGACGCCGGTCGCCCAGATAGGCCTTTTGCGCATTGTTGAGCGTCACGAAAGGCGCTTTCGGCAAATCCTCGTCGCTGACAGGGATCTTGAAGCGGTCGCGCATCGCGCGCAGCTGATCCTCGGCCAGCTTCTTTTGCTGGTGCGAGGTGTTCATCCCTTCGCCGCCTGTGCCCATGCCATAGCCCTTGACCGTCTTGATCAGCAGACAAGTCGGCTTGCCGTTGGTTTCGGTCGCCCGCTTGTAAGCGGTGTAGACCTTCTTGGGGTCATGCCCGCCGCGGCGCAGCGCCCATATCTGGTCGTCGGTCCAGTTCTCGACCAAGGCAGCGGTTTCGGGGTACTTGCCGAAGAAATGCTCTCGGATATAGGCTCCGTCCTTCGATTTGAAGGTCTGGTAGTCGCCATCGACGGTTTCATCCATCAGCTGGCGCAGCTTGCCGCTGGTGTCGTTTTCCAACAATTCGTCCCAGCCCTTGCCCCACAGCAGCTTGATCACGTTCCATCCGCCGCCCCGGAACTCGCCCTCCAGCTCCTGCACGATCTTCGAGTTCCCGCGCACCGGCCCATCCAGACGCTGCAGGTTGCAGTTGATCACGAAGATCAGGTTGTCGAGCCCCTCGCGCGCCGCCAGGCTGATCGCCCCAAGGCTTTCGGGTTCGTCCATCTCTCCGTCACCGAGGAACACCCAGACCTTGCGGTCCCCCATGTCGATCAGTCCGCGGCTGTGCATGTATTTCATGAAGCGAGCCTGATAGATCGCCATCAGCGGCCCAAGGCCCATCGAGACGGTCGGGAACTGCCAGTAATCCGGCATCAGCCAAGGATGCGGATAAGAGGACAACCCACCGCCATCGACCTCGGAGCGGAACGATTCAAGCTGTTCCTGGCTGATCCTGCCCTCCATGAAGGACCGGGCGTAGATGCCGGGGATCGCATGGCCCTGAAAAAATACCAGATCGCCACCGTGAATTGCGGACTTTGCGCGCCAGAAGTGGTTCAGACCGATATCGTAGAGCACCGCGGAAGACGCGAAAGACGCGATATGCCCGCCATATTCGCTGCTTTCTTTGTTGCGCCGCACGACCATCGCCATTGCGTTCCAGCGATTGATGGTTCGGATGCGCCATTCCATCTCCTGGTCACCGGGGATTTCCAGTTCGTCATCCGCGGGGATCGTGTTCTGATATGGAGTGGTTGCGGAAAAGGGCAGGTTGGCCCCCGCTGCCCGAGCCTGCTGCACCGCCTTGTCCAGAAGATAATGCGCACGATTGGCTCCATCCCGCTGGATCACGTCCTCGATCGCGTCTTGCCATTCCTGGCTTTCAACCGGGTCGATATCGGGGCTGTTGTCGGTCATTCTGATCTCTCCAGGCAGAGTGTCTTGGCGTGGTGGTTGGCCTGTCGTCGAACACGTCGCATGGGCTACGCGCTTGATCGGCAGGCAGTTTCGGCGGATGCGGGATCTTCTTTCTCGCACCTTCAACTCTTTATGCAATGCTTGGCAAGCATTTGCGAGCGGGTATCTGAGAAGAAAGAACGCGGCCCGAAACCGGGCCGCGTTCGTCGTTTCAAGCCATCAGTGGGGAAGTTTACCTGCGCCATGTCCGGACATGCCGCCGGCGACTTCCTCGGTGGATTCGGCGGCGATTTCTTTGGGTAGGACCAGGTTCAACACGATGGCAATGACCGCAGCGGGCAAAAGACCCGATGTCATCAGCACGCGCAGCGTGTCTGGCAGGTGCTGCACAGCGCCCGGTTCAAGCTGGAGACCGAGGCCGACCGAAAGGGCGATCGCGAAGATCACCATGTTGCGGCGATTCCAGTCGACGTCCGACAGCATCGAGATACCGGCCGCCACGACCATGCCGAACATGACGATGACGCCGCCGCCCAACACTTCGATCGGCACTGTCGAGATGATCGCGCCGACTTTCGGGACCAGACCGGCGATGATCAGGAAGATCGCGCCACAGGTCACGACATGCCGGCTCATCACGCCGGTCATCGCGATCAGACCGACATTCTGGCTGAACGAGGTGTTCGGCAGGCCACCGAACAGTCCGGCAACGGCCGAGCCGAAGCCGTCCGCATATGTGGCCCCGGACAACTCTTCCGAAGTGGCCTCGCGCCCGGCACCGCCCTTGGTGATCCCGGAAACATCGCCGACTGTCTCGATCGCCGAGACGATGGCCATGAAGCAGAAGCCGACGATCGCCGCAAACTGGAATTCCAGTCCGAAATGCAGCGGATCTGGCAGCGCAAAGCTGGCTGCGCGCCCGACATTGGCAAAGCTGACCATCCCCATCATCAGGGCAACGCCGTAGCCCGCCAGCAGCCCGATCAGTACCGCCGAGATCGACAACATGCCGCGGGTGAAGAATTTCAGCCCCAGCGTCACGGCAATGACCACGAGCGCGACGAACCAGTTCTGCAGGCTGCCATATTCCTCGGTTCCGATCGCCGGCACGCCGCCGGCGGCGTACTGAATGCCGACCTGGACCAGCGCCAGGCCGATCATCGTGACAATCAGTCCGGTCACAAGCGGCGGCAAGGCGAAGCGGATCTTGTTGATGATCAGGCCAAGGAAGCCCTGAAAGATGCCGCCGATCAGAACGCCACCCATCAGGCCGGCCATCGCATCGACGCCCTTGCCCGCGACAAGCGGGATCATGATCGGCAGAAATGCGAATGACGTTCCTTGAACGATCGGAAGGCGGGCACCCATCGGACCCACGCCGATGGTCTGGAAAAGTGTCGCGACGCCCGCGAACACCATCGCCATCTGGATCATATAGATCAGTTCCGGGAAATCCGGAGAGTTCGATCCGAACCCGAATCCGGCGGCGCCAGCGACAATGATCGCCGGTGTCACGTTCGAAACGAACATCGCCAGCACGTGCTGGATGCCCAAGGGGATCGCCTTGGCCATCGGTGGTGTGTAATCGGGATCGCGAAGTTGCTCCGCCGTCCCGAGAGAAGTGTCTGCCATTGTCTCGTTACTCCTGTTCGACTTGAGTGGTTGAGGTTTTCAGTGCTCTTGTTCGGCCACGTCTTCGATGGCCTTGTCGTCAATTGTTTCGACGACATAGGGATCATCGAACCAGTGTTCCTCAAGATTTTCGCCGGCGCCGATCCTGTCGATGACGACGAACTGGCCGGGAGCGTTCAGTGGGGTGAGCACGCCGTGCCAGACGCCGCGATGCAGATTGACCGATTGACCCGGTCTTGCGACGAAAGCCCGGAGATTGGCAGGTGTGCCGTTGTCATCGTCAGCGACCACCACGAGATACGGAACACCGCTGACCGGAATGAAAGCCTGGCTGCCATCCGGGTGCCGCTCGACCATGTCCACGATGTGGGGCAGCATGCGTGCCTTGGCATCGAACAGGCTGATTCCGGCGCGTCCATCGGCAAAATCCAAAGACGCGCGGTCATGGTAACGTCCGCACATGCCCTGATTGATCAGCTTGTCCGGCGCCCCGGCGACGTCCAGCAGATCTCCGTAGGGTGCAAAGGCTTCGGCGGTCAGCGGTGAGGTCTGCAAAGGCCGGGTCATCTGGGCAACAAATCCTTTAACCGCAACTCGGCGATCCGCTCGACCTGACGGCAGGCTTCGGCGAATTCGCTGGCGCGATCATTGTCGAGCCGCCGTCTGAACGCGGCCTCGATCGAGGTCTTGGTATTGTCACGAACCGCAATGATGAATGGAAAGCCGTGCTTGGCAGTGTAGGCGTCATTCAGGTCCGTGAACATCTTGCGTTCGTCATCTGTCAGTGCATCAAGACCGGCGCCGGCCTGCTCTGACGTGGACTCTGCGGTCAGTTGACTGGCCTGGGCCAGCTTTCCGGCCAGATCCGGGTGTGCTGCAAGGACGCCCAGTCGCTCTTCTTCGCTGGCGGAACGGAAGATCCGGCACAGGGCGTTATGCAGGCCGGTGGAGCTGTCATGCGCAGGGCTCAGTTCCAGCGCCCATGCGCGCTCTGCGATCCACGGCGAATGCTCGAAGATGCCGCCATAGGCTGCGATGAACGTTGCCTTTTCCATTTCCGATGGCCGATCAAACCGAGCCGGCGGATGGTGTTTCTGCCAGTGCCGCGCAATATCCAGTCTGCGGGCGAACCAGACATCCGCATGCGACTTGGCATAATCCATGAAGCGGCGAAGGGCCATCACGCGGCCCGGACGCCCGATCAGCCGGCAATGCAGGCCGACCGACAGCATCTTGGCCTGACCGCGCTCGCCCTCGGCATAGAGTGCGTCGAAGCTGTCCTTCAAGTAGCTGAAGAACTGATCGCCCGAATTGAAACCCTGAGGCGTGGCAAAGCGCATGTCGTTGCAATCCAGCGTGTAGGGCACGATTAACTGATCGCGCGACCCGATGCGCACCCAGTATGGCAGATCATCGGCATAGCTGTCGGCCACATAGTCGAACTCGCCCGCCTCGGCGGCCAGGGCGACGGTATTGACCGAGCACCGCCCGGTATACCAGCCATGCGGAGGCTCGCCCGTCACCTCGGTGTGCAGGCGAATGGCTTCGGCCATATGGGCCGCCTCATCTTCGGGCGCGAAGTCCTTGTACTCGATCCACTTCAGTCCGTGGCTGGCAACCTCCCAGCCGGCGGACTGCATCGCGCGGACCTGTTCGGGGCTGCGGGCCAGGGCAGTGGCAACGCCAAAGACCGTCGCCGGAATGTCGTATTCAGTGAACAATTGGTGCAGCCGCCAGAATCCGGCCCGAGCACCGTACTCATAGATCGACTCCATGTTCCAGTGTCGCTGTCCGGGCCACGCCGCAGCACCCACGATTTCCGACAGAAAGGCCTCGGACGCCGCATCATCGTGCAACACGCAGTTTTCGCCGCCTTCTTCGTAATTGATGACGAATTGCACGGCGATCTTTGCCGCGTTGGGCCAGTTCGGGTCTGGCGGGGTGGCACCATAGCCACGCATGTCTCGAAGGTAGCGAGTCACCAAGGGATCTCCTTTCATTGGATTGAGTTGTAGAACAAAGAAATACAGATGACTTTCGCAATGTTCTTGAAAGAGATAATGGAAACACCGCAGTGACAATCAGACGGCAAAGCGGGCATGTTTCGCGGGAAATCAATTGAAGAGGGATGTCATGGCCGGTTTTTTGACAACGCATGTTCTTGATACAGCATGGGGGCGGCCAGCCAGTGGAATGAAGATCGAACTCTTCCGGATCGTCGGCGACCGCCGCGACCTGCTGCGATCCCTGGTCACGAATGATGATGGTCGAACCGACGAGCAGGTGCTGCCGTCGTCGGAATTTGAGCGCGGAACGTATGAACTGCTGTTCCATGCGGGCGACTATCTGGATTCTGCCGGCGTTCCGAAGGAGAATCCGCGGTTCCTTGACATCATCCCGCTACGGTTCGGGATGTCGGAAGACACTCACTATCATGTGCCGCTGCTGCTGTCGCCGTTCAGCTTTTCAACCTATCGCGGCAGCTGAAACGCCGCAGTCCGACGATCCGGAACAGATCCGCCATTTTCAGCTTTTGTTTGATGCTGCTTGGGTCTTTTTGCCGATACAAGGCAATGCCGTTCCGCGATAGCGTCGGTCAACCGTCAATCAGGAGGTCGGCAATGCAAGATTTGGCTATCATGTGGGATTGGCTGTCCTTTGCCGTTCGCTGGCTGCACGTCATCACCGCAATCGCTTGGATCGGCTCTTCGTTCTATTTCGTGGCGCTCGATCTGGGGCTGCGCAAAGTGCCGCATCTGCCGGCCGGCGCGCATGGCGAAGAGTGGCAAGTTCACGGAGGCGGCTTTTATCACATCCAGAAGTATCTGGTCGCGCCCGAACAGATGCCCGAGCACCTGACATGGTTCAAATGGGAAAGCTATGCGACGTGGCTGTCAGGGGCCGCCTTGCTGATGATCGTCTACTGGGCCGGTGCGGAACTTTACCTGATCGACTCGCAAAAGGCCGATCTGGCGATCTGGCAGGGCATTCTGATCTCGGCGGCTTCGCTGTCGATCGGCTGGCTTGTCTACGATTTCCTCTGCAAATCGGGACTGGGCGAGCGGCCAACCTTTCTGATGGTGCTGTTGTTCGTTCTGCTGGTCGCGATGGCCTGGGGTTACAACCAGATTTTCACCGGCCGGGCGGCGCTTCTGCATCTTGGCGCGTTCACGGCGACAATCATGACAGCAAACGTGTTTTTCATCATCATGCCGAACCAGCGCATTGTCGTTAAGGATTTGCAGGAGGGCCGGACCCCGGATCCGAAATACGGCAAGATCGCCAAGCTCAGATCGACCCACAACAACTACCTGACCTTGCCGGTTCTGTTCCTGATGTTGGCAAACCACTATCCGCTGGCTTTCGCCACCGAATACAACTGGCTGATCGCGGCGCTGGTGTTCTTGATGGGCGTGACCATCCGGCACTACTTCAACGCGCTGCATGCCCGCAGCGGCAACCCGACCTGGACGTGGCTTGTGACTGTGGTCCTGTTCATCTGCGTCATGTGGCTCTCGACCGCGCCGTTGATGCACGACAGCTACGAGGAGTCGGAGGCGCGGGAGTTGACGAGGGTCGAGCAGGTGTACGCCAGCGCGGACGGGTTTGATGAAGTCATGAACATCGTGCCTGGACGTTGCGCTATGTGCCATGCGCGTGATCCGGGCTGGGAAGGCATCCATCGTGCGCCGAAAAACATTCTGCTGGAGACGCCGGCAGACATCGCCCGGGCAGCGCGGCAAATTTACCTGCAAGCCGGCGTCAGCAACGCCATGCCGCCGGCGAACGTGTCTTTCATGGAACCGGACGAAAGGACGAGGATCATCAGATGGTATCGCAATGCCGCAAAGGACTTGCCCTATGGACTTGCGATGAGCCAGTAGCAACGGCGTCTCATGACGGTTCCATATTCGTACGAATTCTTTCATACTACCACCTCACGGATGATGGTTTTTCGGCAGAACCGGTGAGGGGATAATGGCAAGGCGGGCGACAATCGCGGATGTGGCCCTCAAGGCGGGCGTCAGTGTCGCCACGGTCGACAGAGTTCTGAATGGACGCCAGAAGGTCCGTCAAGAGACAGCCCGCGCAGTCTACGAGGCAGCCCGCCAGATCGACTATCACGCCGCCGGATTGATCGGCCAGAGGATGCAGAGCGCACAGAAAGAGGTGCGCCTGGGGATCGTTCTGCAAAAGCAGCGACAGGCTTTCTACCAAGAGTGGGTAAGCGAGATAAATCGCGCGGTTGCCGAGACAGCGACTGTCCGCGCGACCGTTAAGATCGAATTCGCGCAGTCGCAATCGCCGGCGGAGTTTGCGGCGATCATGACGGGCATGAAGGATCAGGTGGACGTGGTTGCCGCGACGGCTGTCACCCACCACGAAGTGACGCAGGCGGTCGATGTTCTACAGTCCAACGGTATTCCGTGCTTCGCCTTGCTGAATGACTTTGCGCAAGGAGTCCGGCAATCCTACATCGGGCTCAACAACCTGAAAGTCGGGCGGGTTGCGGCCTCGATGATTGCTACCGCCGTCCACCGGCCGGGCAAGCTGGCGGTGTTTGTCGGCGGCTATCGCTGGCATGGACACGAATTGCGCGAGACGGGTTTTCGCAGCTACTTTCGCGAGAATGCGGCTCAATTCAGCGTGCTGGATACGCTGGTCAATCTGGAGACACGGCAACTGACCTACGAGGCGACGCTTGATCTTCTGGCGCGCACCCCGGATCTGCGCGGAATATACATCGCCGGTGGCGGCATGGAAGGTGCTATCGCCGCCTTGCGTGAAGTGCGTCAGCCGCGCCAAGTGGCGTTGGTGGTCAACGAGATCACGCCCGAGTCCCGCGCCGGGTTGCAGGACAACTTCGTGACGCTGGCAATCGCGACGCCTCTGCGCATCCTTTGCCGAGAGGTTGTGGATCTGATGGTGAGTGCTGCTGCTCGAGGGGTCACGGATGTCAGCGGTCAGCGGTTCTTGAGACCGGACTTATATCTGCCCGAATCTGTTTAGCAATGATGCAAAACCATCATGACGAGACCTGTGATCTTGCAAGAATGCGAGAAACCGCGTGGCTTTCGGCCTGGCGAGTTGACGAAAACAATGCAGGAGCGCCAATCTGATTCAGTTGAAAGTCGCTAAAGACGACTGTCTTGCCCCAAGGCGGGCAATCGGGAGGAGATGTCGGCGATGTTGCCGATCGCGCTGAATCACATGACAGCGGCGAGTTTCAGTTTCCCGGCACTTCTGGAGTTGTGCGAGCGACTGGGATGTGTGGGTGTCGAGGTTCGCAACGACCTGACCACAAAGCTATTCGATGGTCTGTCGGCCGACCAGGCCGGTGCCGCGGCGCGACGGAACGGGCTACGCATTCTGGCCGTGGCGGAGGTCAAGCAGTTCAACAACTGGTCGGAGCGGAAACGCGCCGAGGCTGCCAATCTGATGGCTATCGCGGTTGCGGCCGGGGCCGAGGCCATCAGCCTTATCCCGCGAAATGACGGCATGGGTCTTGGCAACGGCGAACGCCAGGCCAATCTTCGACTGGCCTTGCGCGAGATGAAGCCGATGTTGCAAGCGCATCGGCTGGTCGGATTGGTTGAGCCATTGGGGTTCGAAAGCTGCACCCTGCGTCACAAGGCCGAGGCCGTCGATGCAATCGAAGCCGTCGGCGGAGGTGACTGCTTCAAGCTGGTGCATGATACGTTTCACCATCATCTGGCTGGCGGCGGAGCGCTGTTTTCCGATCATACCGGGATCGTCCATCTTTCCGGCGTCACCGATCCGGCCCTTGCCACCAGCGAGATGAGGGACGAGCATCGCGTGCTGGTCGACGAAAGAGACCGGCTGGGAAATATCGAGCAGATCAATGGGTTGGTCGAGGCGGGATTTTCAGGACCGTTTTCCATCGAGGCTTTCGCGCCGGAAGTCCACAACTCTGCTACGCTGGGCGAGGACATCGCCCGGTCATTCGAATTCGTCCGGTCCAAAGCAAGCGAGTCCGTGAGCGAGAGACCGATTTGAAGCTGCCCAGGAAGGGCATCCGGCATCTGCATAACTGGTGCGCCGGACACCGCTATGGGAGGAAGAAAATGAAGAAGACACTACTTGTTGCGGGTTTGACTTCGCTGCTGGCGACGTCGGCCATGGCTGAGACGATCGGCGCCACCATTGCGCGGTTCGATGACAACTGGCTGACGGTCATGCGCAACGCCATGGTGGATCATGCCGCCGGCCTTGACGGTGTCGAGTTGCAGGTAGAGGACGCGACGGATGACGTCGGCAAACAGCTGAACCAGATCCAGAACTTCATCGCTTCGGGCGTCGACGCGATCATCGTCAACCCGGTCGACACGGATGCGACCGTTGCCATGAGCAATGCCGCCGCAGAGGCGGGCATTCCGCTGGTCTACGTCAACCGCGAACCGGTCAACGTGAACGAACTGCCCGAAAATCAGGCCTTCGTTGCGTCCAACGAGATCGAATCCGGCACGCTGGAAAGTTTCGAGGTTTGCAAGATGCTGAGGGCAGCGGGCAAGGCTGGTGGGGCCAACGTCGTGGTGATGATGGGCCAGTTGTCGAACCAGGCCGCAGTGCAACGGACCAAGGACGTGCATGATGTGGTCGGCATCGACATGTGCAACTTCATGACCATCGTCGAAGAGCAGACCGCGAACTGGAGCCGGGTCGAGGCGCAAGACCTGATGACCAACTGGCTGTCGGCAGGCGTCGAATTCGATGCCGTCATCGCGAACAATGACGAGATGGCCATTGGCGCGATTCAGGCGATGAAGGCGGCTGGAATGGATATGTCCGACGTCATCGTGGGCGGCGTCGATGCAACCGCCGACGCATTGCAAGCCATGCAGGACGGCGATCTCGACGTGACCGTGTTCCAGGATGCTGCGGGACAGGGCGCAGGCGCGGTCGATACGGTGCTGAAGCTGGTCGCCGGCGAGGATGTGGATAAAAAAGTGTATATACCGTTCCAACTGGTCACAGCTGACAATATCGAGTCCTTCCTGGGCGAAAACTGAGGCCTGTCAGGATATTGACAAGGCTCCGGGGCGGCTTGACCGGCCCGGAGCGACCGAGAGCTGACATGATCCGGAGTTTCGGGGGAGGACAGGGCGATGGCTGATGCGACAGCACCGGCAGCCATAATCGACACATCGAGGAAAAAGCGCCATTGGCCGCCCGAATTCAATGCCCTGATCGGTTTGATCGGCATCGCGATCGTCTTCGAGATACTCGGCTGGATTGTCCGGGACCAAAGCTTTTTCGGCAACCTCACCCGGTTGAAGATCATGATCCTGCAGGTCTCGATCATCGGTATCATCGCTATCGGTGTGACGCAGGTGATCATCTCGGGCGGCATCGACCTGTCTTCGGGATCGGTGGTCGGCGCGACCGCGATGATCGCGACGAGCTTCGCGCAAGTCGGCACCTATCCCAGGGCAGTGTTCATCGAGCAAGGGTGGGTCGATCTGCCGGTAATCATACCGGTCGTTGTCGGTCTGGGATGTGGGCTGATAGCCGGGCTGATCAACGGCTTGCTGATCGCATACACAAAGATCCCGCCGTTCATCGCAACCCTGGGCATGATGGTGTCGGCGCGCGGCGTGGCGCAGTGGTGGACCAAGGGCAAGCCGGTTTCCTTCCCGACCGACCAGTATGCCGCAATGGGCCAAGGCATGACGCCGGTCTTCATCTTCCTCGGAGTCGCGATCCTGTTCTATTTGATTTTGCGTTTCACGGTTTATGGCAAGCATACCTATGCGATCGGATCAAATGAAGATGCCGCGCGGATGTCCGGTATCAACGTCGAGCGTCACAAGGTGCTGGTCTACACGATTGCTGGCCTGCTGGCCGGGTTGGCCGCGATGGTCCTGTCGGCACGCGGGCTGACCGCGCAGTCGGGCATGGGGGTCATGTATGAACTCGATGCCATCGCGATGAGCGTGATCGGTGGCGTGTCGCTGGCTGGGGGGCGGGGGTCCATTGTCGGCACGACCATCGGGATGATCATCTTCGGGGTCATCATATCGGGCTTCACCTTCCTCAGGCTGGACGCGTTCTATCAGGAAATGATCAAGGGCGCGATCATCATCGCAGCCGTTGTGGCTGACATGTATCGGCAGAGACGCCGCGCGATGGAGAGTTGAGCCATGACGAATGTGATTCTGAAGACCGAAGACCTGACCAAGCATTACGGCGGTGTACATGCGCTGGAGAGCGCGAATTTCGAGCTGCGCAAGGGCGAGCATGTTGCCATCATGGGTGACAACGGCGCGGGCAAGTCGACTTTCGTACGCCAGATCACCGGAGTCGAGCAACGAACTCGCGGCAAGATCATCTTCGACGGGCGCGAGGTGAATTTCGCAGGCCCTCTGGACGCGCGCGAGGCCGGGATCGAGACCGTGTTCCAGAACCTCGCGCTGGCGGATGATCTCGATGTGCCGTCGAACCTGTTTCTTGGGCGCGAGATGGTGCTGTTCAATCTTGGGCCATTCTCGATCCTTGACATGAAGGGAATGCGTCGGGCGACAGAGGAAGGTCTGAAGCGTACGGCGGTGAAGATACCAAACCTGAACAACGCGATCCGCAATATGTCGGGCGGTCAGCGGCAATGCGTTGCCATCGCGCGCACGGCGACCTTTCATTCCAAGCTGACCATCATGGACGAGCCAACGGCGGCTCTGGGGGTGCAGGAAACCGCACAGGTCGAGAACATCATCCGCACGCTGAAAGAGGCGGGTGAGCCGTTGATTCTGATCAGCCACAACATGCGTCAGGTATTCGACCTTGTGGATCGTATCGTGGTGTTCCGTCGCGGGCGCATGGTAGCCAATCTGAGCAAGAACGAGACTGACGGGCAGGATGTCGTGGCCTATATCACCGGTGCCAAGACCGGCGCGGAGTTCGAGGGCGCCGCCTGAAGCGCAGGCTATTGGACAGGCGCGCACGTCGTCGGAGCTTGGGTCGAAAGGGACAGATCAATGACACTGAGATTCGGAATTCTGGGTGCCGGGAGAATCGGCCAGGTTCATGCTGCTGCGGTCGCAGGCCTTGCTGGTGCCGCGATGGTCGCGGTCTCGGATCCTCTCGAGACCGCAGCGAAGGCCATCCAGGACAAGTACGGTTGTGATATCCGCTCTGTCGACGCAATAGAGGCGGCCAAGGATATCGACGCGGTGATCATCTGCACACCGACTGACACCCATGCAGACCTGATCGAACGCTTCGCCCGTGCCGGCAAGGCCATCTTCTGCGAAAAGCCGGTCGACCTGAGCCTCGCCCGGGTGCGTGATTGTCTGAAAGTGGTCGACGAGACGAAGAGCTTTTTGATGATCGGCTTTCAGCGCCGGTTCGAACCGGATTTCAATGTCCTGAAGCAGGCGATTGATGCGGGGCGTATCGGCAAAGTCGAAATGATCGCACTGACCAGCCGGGATCCGGGCCCACCGCCCTACGACTACATCAAGCGCTGCGGCGGGATCTTCCGCGACATGACGATCCACGATTTCGACGTCGCGCGCTGGCTCTTGGGCGAGGAAGTCGACACGGTGCAGGCGGCCGCCTCGGTGCTGGTCGATCCGAAGATCGGCGAGTTGGGGGATTTCGACAGCGTCAATCTGATCCTGCGCACCGCATCTGGGCGGCAATGCACGATCAACAATTCGCGGCGGGCGACGTATGGCTATGATCAGCGGATCGAGGTTCATGGTTCCGAAGGCTCGGTTTCGGCGCTCAACCACGCCGAGGCGCGGATTGAGTTTGCGGGGCCGGAAGGTTACACAAGACCGCCGAACCAGCACTTTTTCATCACCCGCTATGCAGACGCCTATGCCGCCGAGATAGCCGCCTTCGTCAAGGCAGTGCAGGATGGCGCGCCGCCGCCGGTGTCAGGGCTGGACGGTCTGCGGGCGTTGGCACTGGCAGAAGCGGCAGTGCTGTCAGTCGCAGAAAACCGGACAGTTCTCGTAAGTGACATCTTGGGCTGACGCTGATCAGAGGAGAACCGAGCATGACGACAATTCGCCTGACCGCCGCCCAGGCAATGGTGCGCTGGCTATCGGTGCAGATGACAGAAGAGAACGAGACATTCTTCGCGGGCATATGGGCGATCTTCGGACATGGCAACGTGGCCGGGCTGGGCGAGGCGCTTTACGGGGTGCGGGACCGGCTGCCGACCTATCGTGGACATAATGAACAAAGCATGGCGCATGCCGCGATTGCTTATGCCAAGCAGTCCCGGCGGCGGCGGGCAATGGCGGTGACATCCTCGATCGGGCCGGGTGCGACCAACATGGTGACGGCTGCTGCGCTTGCCCATGTCAACCGGCTGCCGGTCCTTTTTATCCCCGGCGATGTCTTTGCCAGCCGCGGACCAGACCCGGTGTTGCAGCAGGTCGAGGATTTTCAGGATGGTACGGTGTCTGCCAATGACTGCTTTCGCCCAGTGTCACGGTACTTCGACAGGATCGTCCGGCCGCAGCACCTACTGACGGCGTTGCCACGCGCGATGGCGGTGCTGACCGACCCGGCGGATTGCGGGCCGGTGACGCTGGCCTTTTGTCAGGACGTTCAGGCCGAGGCCCATGACTGGCCCGAGAGTTTCTTTGAACCGATGATCTGGCGCCCGCGCCGAATCCGACCGGATCGGGCAGAGCTTGAGGCGGTCGCAGAGGCCCTTCGTGCAGGCAAGTCGCCGGTGATCGTGGCGGGCGGTGGGGTGCATTATTCGGGGGCGGTGGATGCCTTGCGCGATTTCGTCGAGACTCATCAGATTCCCGTGGTCGAAACCCAGGCCGGCAAATCCGCGCTGCCGTGGGACCATCCGATGAATTTCGGCCCTGTCGGCGTGACCGGCGCCACGTCGGCCAACGCGGTCTGCGCGTCGGCGGATGTTGTGCTGGGCGTTGGAACCCGGTTTCAGGATTTCACGACAGGCTCGTGGGCGCTTTTCAAGCATCCGGCGCGCCGGTTGATTTCGCTGAACGTGGCCGCCTACGATGCGGCCAAACACGGCGCGATGGCGCTGGTCGCCGACGCAAGGGTCGGGCTGGAAGAGGTGTCGGCACAACTGGGCGACTATTCGGCAAGCCCGGATACTGGCCGCAAGGCCGAATGGTTCGCGGCTGTCGATCCGGTGACGGCGGCTCCGGACAACGGCAATGCCCTGCCTTCGGACATGCAGGTCATCGGCGCGGTTCAGCGCACCGCGGGTCCTCAGACGGTGGTGATGTGCGCCGCTGGCACGATGCCGGGCGAACTGCACAAACTCTGGAAGGCGGGGAAGCCGGGCAGTTATCACATGGAATACGGATTTTCGTGCATGGGTTACGAGATTGCCGGCGCCATTGGCATCAAGATGGCCGAACCAGAGCGCGATATAGTCTGCATGGTTGGCGACGGCAGCTACATGATGATGAACTCGGAAATGGCGACGGCGGCGATGATGGGGATCAAGATCACTGTTGTCATTATCGACAATCGCGGCTTCGGCTGCATCAACCGGTTACAGACGGCGACCGGCGGCGCAGAGTTCAACAATCTGCTGAAGGACGCGCATCAGCAGCAGCCCAGCCAGATCGACTTTGTCGCCCATGCCGGATCAATGGGCGCGACTGCCGTCAAGGCCGGGTCGATCGCCGATCTCGAAGCGGCGCTGAAACAGGCGAAGTCCGCCACCGGGCCGTTCGTTATCGTGATCGAAACCGACCCCTATCCGTCCACCCCGCATGGCGGAACCTGGTGGGAAGTGGCGGTTCCCGAAGTCTCGGAGCGCGAGGAAGTCAACGCGGCCCGAGAATCCTACGAGGCGGCGCTGAAGGAGCGGTCAGATGGCTAGGCGACCGATCATTGACGTTCAGCACCGGTTCTTCATCCCGCTCTGGCGGCGGATCGCGGTGGTCGCGATCTGTCTCGGCTGGGGGCTTTTCGAATTCTGGGGGGGCTATACTTTCTGGGGCAGCCTGTTCGTTGGGATCGGTCTATACTGCGCCTATGCGTTCTTTCTGGCCTTCGATCCCCCAGAGGAGGAAAGCGACCTATGAAAGGAATGCTTCGCCGCCCCGCCGCACCAAGCGGCAAGGTGCATGGCATCACGCCGGCCGATGCCGGCTGGTCCTATGTCGGGTTCGGGCTTTACCGACTGAAGGCTGGCGAGAGGGCGGCCGAGCCGACCGGCAATGCCGAGGTCATTCTGGTTCTCGTCGAAGGTCGGGCGCTTTTGAGTTCCGGCGACCTGGATTTCGGTGAACTGGGCGACCGGATGGACGTGTTCGAAAAGGCTCCGCCGCATTGCGTCTACATTCCGGATCAGAGCGAATGGAGTGCGACCGCGACCACGGATTGCACCTTGGCGGTCTGCTCGGCCCCCGGTGCCGGTGGGCATTCGGCGCAGATCATCGGGCCAGCCGGCATCGCGACGGTGACGCGCGGAAAGGGCGGCAATACGCGACAGATCAACACGATCGCCATGGAAGAACGCGATGTTGCCGACAGCCTGCTGGTCACCGAGGTGTTCACCCCGCCTGGCAATTGGTCTTCTTACCCTCCTCACCGGCATGACGAGGACAACTACCCCGAGATCACCTACCTCGAAGAGACTTACTATCACCGGCTGAATCCGTCACAGGGATATGGCCACCAGCGGGTCTGGACCGAGGATGGTTCGCTGGACCAGACGATGACGGTGCATGACCACGATGTGGTGCTGGTGCCGAAGGGCTATCATCCCTGCGGCGTGCCGTGGGGCTATGAGATGTACTATCTCAACGTCATGGCCGGGCCTATGCGGAAATGGCGGTTCCGGAACCATCCCCATCACGACTGGATTTATGAGCGCGACCGCGACTAACGGGTTTCGTGCTTGATTCGCAAATCGTCCAGCACCGCGCAGAAATCCTCGGCAGATTGCCCCGCTTCCAGCGCCTCTGTCATCAGAACCTGCTGCGATTTCGGCGCCAGGCCCCCGACCGGCGGATCCCGGTCGAGATTGGTAGGGAATGGATAGCCTTCTGCGCAGGCTGAAATGGCCGCGGCGACCTCGGCGGGCGGCAACCGGTTTTGCCCCTTGAGGGTCTGCAGGACCGGGTAGAGGGTTCGCGTCATCGCGTCCCGATCCACCGCCTCAAGCGCGCGGCCGAACGGCGAGGAGACCTGCAAAAGGTTCGCCATCCGGCGGATACTGGTCGATGTGTTTGATCCAGCGGCATGCATCAGGGCGGGGTTGAAAAACACCGCGTCACCCTTCTTCAGCGCCAACTGGACGTGGTTCTCGGTGAAGTAGGTCTGAAACTCTGGCCGAGCAAAGGCGATGTAGCCCTCAAAATAAAGCTGCGAGAACGGCAGATACAGCGTCGGCCCGCTTTCCAGCGGCATGTCGCAATGCGCGATTGCCCCCTGCAATGTCAGCACCGGCGAGATCGTGTGAACATGCGCGGGATAGCGGGTGATCTGGTCGGGCGTCATGAACCCAAGATGATAGTCGCGATGCGCCGATTGCGCCTGACCGCCGGGATTGACCCGATTGACTTGCGCGGTGATCTGATAACCCGGACCAAGCCAGGCTTCGCTGACGGCTGCCACCGCCACGTTGCCGTAGTAGAGGGCAAAGCTCTCGGGATCGGCGAGGCAGTGTTTTTCAAGTGAGTTCCAGACGCGGTCATTCGCACCAGGCTTGGCAAAGTGATCCGCCCCGGAATGGCCTGCTTGCTGCTCTTTCTCGATCATCTCTTCGAACAGCGTCGTGGCCCGGTCGATCGGGGCGGTATCGCCGAAAGCCCCCTCGATCACGATCAAACCGGGACCGCTGGAGAATACCTCGACCCATTCTGCCATCAGATCTCGTCGGTGCTCTTCATCAAGCGTACGGATCATGTCGCCCTTGTAGATTGGCGCGTTCATTTCGATGCGATCGGCAAGCGGCCAGTCTTCGGGGATGGTCGAGCGGCTGACAAGTTTCACGAACGTCTCGTAATCGCCCGACGAGGGATCAAGCCAGACACGTTCGGTTCGCGATACTCGGTGCGGCATTTTGCGGCTCCTTCCAGCAGAGGTTACGGACGCGCGGCGAGCGCCCGGATGACAGTTCTGGCGGCATCAACCATTGGCGCGTGGGTTTCCCGCAGGAGGGCGACACGATCGAACCGGTCCGGATCCGCGCTGATGGCCTTTCGCAGCGCCTGTCCGAAAGCCATCCGAAGCTCTGTCCCGATGTTGAACTTGCAGATTTGGCTGCTCCGGGCCAGTTTTGTCCGGACGGAAACGGGAATGCCCGAGCCGCCATGGAGCACCAGCGGCAGGTCGGTCAAGGCTTCGATTGCGCGCAGACGGTCAAGGTCGATCTCGGTCCCCTGTTCCTGTTTCAGATGGACATTGCCGATCGAGACGGCCATGGCATCGACCCCGCTCTCGGTAGCGAATCTGCGGGCCTCTTCGGGGTCGGTTCCGGTCGATGCCTCGCCTTCGGCGTAGCCTACGAAGCCGACCTCGCCTTCGACGGATACGCCTGCGGCATGGGCCAGCTCTGTGATCGCAGCGGTTTCATCTATGTTCTGGTGCAGAGAATTGCGGGAGCCATCGAACATGACGGAGGTGAATCCACAGTCGATCGCTTCGCGACAGTCCTGCTGGCTGTATCCATGATCGAGATGTGCCACGATCGGTACCGAGGCATTCTCGGCAAGGTACCGGAACATTCGGCCGAGGATCGGCAGGGGCGTGTGTGCCCGGCAACTCGGACCGGCCTGAAGGATCAGCGGTGAATTTTCCGCCTCGGCCGCGGAAGCATAGGCGCGCGCATCTTCCCAACCCAGAACGACAAGCCCGCCGACCGCATAGCCGCCCTTCAGCGCGGGCTGCAGCACATCCGCAAGGGTGGCGACTGTCATTTGAACTTCGCAATCATGTCTTTGATGCCCGGTATAGTCTCGATCTGGTTGGCGTGAGTGGGTTGAAAATACTGCACTAGGGACCGCTGGCTGAGGCCACCGAGGATGGTGAAATAATACATCTCGTATCCCGGCAGGACGGCGCAGGGATGGTAGCCCTTGTCGAGGCATATCGTTGACCCGTCGACAATATGATAGGCATCTCCCGGCTTGCCATCCTCTCTTTGCAACATCTGAACGCCAGAGCCGTGCTTGGGGCGAAACCGAAAGTTGTAGGTTTCGTCATGCCGGGTTTCCTCGGGCAATCGGTCCGTGTCGTGCTTGTGCGACGGAAATCCGGACCAGCCGCCTTGCCCGACGGTGAACAGCTCGCTGACCAGCAGTCGGCCGACGCGTCCGTGGTGCTTCTGCCCAAGGATGTGCTTGATCTTGCGGTGCGTCTTGGTGTCGTCCGAACCATATTGCACGAGGTCAAGGTCACCGCTGCGAACCACGAACGGTTCAAGAACCTCATCATACTGCGCGCCCGCCACGAAGATTTCTGCGGCGTCGGAGGTGCAGACCATGTGGACAGTTGTGTTGCTGGGGACATAGACGCCCTCGGGCTCTCCATCCCAGACATCGGTGCCTCGACCGCCGACATTCTTGTAATCTTCTCCCCGAACCATGACATTGACCGCGCCAGTGGCGGGTACGATGCAGGTTTCATAGCCCGGAACGCGGTATTCAAAGGCTTGTCCGGCCTTGAGCTTCACGATGTTGAAGTAGGTCAGCGGCACACAGGGATCATCGACATCGACGATCGGTTTGTTCTGATTGTCATAGGGCGGGATGTGCATGTTTTGGTCCTTCAGGTCGCTTTGACGCCGGGATGTGCGGACAGGAACTCTTCCAGCTGTGCGGTGGTCGGCATCGCCGGGGCACAACCCACCCTGGATACAACCATGGCCGCCGAAGCAGAGCCGCGCAGCACCGCGTCGTGCAGATCATGGCCGTCAGCCAACGAGGCGATTAGGCCGCCCATGAACGCATCCCCCGCGCCCGTGGGTTTCAAAGCTTCGACCGGATAAATGCCGGTCCGGAATTCCGCGTGCGATGCCAACGTGATCGCCCCATTTTCGCCCATCTTGTAGACGACAAACGCGGCACCCCCCCGGACAAGTTCACGCGCCTTGGCCAGACCCTTTTCTTTGCCACCTGCCATGAAGCCGAATTCGTCATCGTTGCCGATGACGACATCGCAGAGGGCCCCGGCACGCGAGTACACCTCGGATGCGACCGTCGCCGAAGGCCAGGAATAGGGCCGATAGTCGATGTCGAACAGAATTGGTAATCCTGCCTTCTTCGCCAGATCGAAGGCGTGGAAGGTGGCCGAGCGCGATGGCTCTGCCGCCAGCACCGTGCCGGTCGTGATCAATGCACTGAAGCGGGAAAAATCGACCGCTTCGATGTCTTTCGTTGTCATCTGGAAATCCGCGGCACCATTGCGGTAGATGACCGACTGGTGATCCTCGACCCGGCTCTCCACAACCGCCAACGAATTACGAGCCTCGCCGCCGACTGAACGGACATGACGCCGGTCGATCCCGTAATGGTCAAGCTGATTGAGGCAGAAACGACCGATAGCGTCATCCGAAACCGCTGTCACCAAGGCGACGTTGATGCCGTGCCGTCGAAGCGCCACGCCGATATTGGCCGAAGAGCCGCCAAGACACGACACGAAGCGTTCCGCTTCTTCAGTTCTGGTGCCCGGCGGATCGGGGTAGAAATCCATTCCTGCGCGACCGATGATCACGAAGTTCCTGCGCGCAATTGCTTTCAGCAAGCTGTCCATCGGCACAATCCGTCAATAGGCCTCCGCATCCGCGGTTTCGGGTGGAATCGCGCAGTCAGCCGCAATTTCGTTTGCCAAGGACGGCGGGATTTGCCACAAGGATACTGTTTTTGCAACCGGTTGCATAATCATTTTCCGAGTGGTGGCGGATGAGGGAAATCGGCATCGGCATTGTCGGCGGCGGCTATATGGGTAAGGCTCATTCCGTGGCGATGGCCGCCGTCGGGCCGGTGTTCGAGACTGCGTTGCGGCCGCAGCTGGAGATGATCTGCAGCAGGTCCGCCAAGAAGGCGGAACGTTACAGGTCCGTCTACGGATTTCAGCGCGCGACGGATGACTGGAAGACGCTGGTCGCGGATGAAAGGGTAGGGGCAGTGATCATCGCCTCACCGCCCGAAACGCACCGAGCGATCGCCGAGGCTGCTTTCGAACACGGCAAGCCGGTATTCTGCGAGAAGCCGCTAGGTGGATCGCTGGATGATGCCCGCGCGATGACTTCCGCCGCGAAGAAAAGCGGCGTCGTCAACATGATCGGGTTCAACTACATCCGCACACCGGCCTCGCAATTCGCGCGCCAGTTGCTGTCGGCCGGCAAGATCGGTGACGTGACCTGGTTTCGCGGCGAACATAACGAGGATTTCTTTGCCAACCCCGACCAGCCGGCAACCTGGCGCAGCCAGGGGGCGGCAAATGGCGCGATGGGCGATCTGGCGCCGCACATGATCAACGCGGCGCTAGCACTGATCGGACCGATTGCGTCGCTCAACGCCGACATTCAAACGGTGCACCGCGCTCGCCCGGGACCGGATGGACCGGTCGAGGTGACAAATGACGATCAGGCGCAGATGATGATCCGCTTTGAAAACGGTGTGGCCGGCCATCTGATGTTCAGCCGTGTCGCGACGGGGCGAAAGATGGGCTACGCCTACGAAATCCACGGTACAAAGGGTGCGATCCGCTTCGATCAGGAAGATCAGAATGCGCTATGGCTTTACCAGGCCGAGGACGCACCGGCCGAGCGTGGTTTTCGCAAGATTCTGACCGGGCCGGACCACCCTGACTATCTGCCGTTTTGTCAGGGCCCGGGCCATGGCACCGGCTATCAGGACCAGATCATCATCGAGGCGCGGGACTTCCTGCGCGCGATCGAATTGGGTAGATCAGTCTGGCCGACGTTCCAGGACGGGCTGGACGTGTCACGCGTTGTCGCGACAGCCCATGCGTCTCATGCAACTGGCCGTTGGCAAAGCGTGTCCGATTTCTGAAACAGCAAAGGCGCTGCGATCATGACCATCCGAATTGGCAACGCCCCCTGTTCCTGGGGTGTCGAGTTTGCGGACGATCCGCGCAATCCGAACTGGCGGGACGTGCTGACTCAATGCGCCGATGCAGGCTATTCCGGCATCGAACTCGGTCCTGTCGGCTTCATGCCCGAAGATCCCGCATTGCTGTCGGATGCGCTGGACGAAGCTGGGCTGGAACTGATCGGTGGTGTAGTTTTTCGCGCCTTCCATGATCCCGGCAAATGGGACGATGTAATGGATGGCGCCGTGCGAACCTGCAAGGCGCTCAAGGCGCATGGCGCACAGCATCTGGTTCTGATCGACAGCATCTCGCCGCGACGTGCGCCAACGGCGGGGCGCGCTGCGGAGGCCGAACAGATGGACAAAGCTGAATGGACAGATTTCGCGGACCGGATCCGTACCGTTGCGCGGCTGGGGGCGGAAGATTTCGGCCTGACCGTCGGTATCCACGCCCATGCCGCCGGGTTCATAGATTTCGAGCCGGAACTGGAGCGGCTCTTGTTTGAGATCGACGAGAAGATCCTGAAAATCTGCTTTGATACCGGCCATCATTCCTATGCCGGCTTCGATCCGGTCGCATTCATGCAGCGCAACATCAGCCGAATATCCTACATGCATTTCAAGGATATAGACCCCAAGGTCAAAGCCAGTGCCATCGAGAGCCGGACCGGTTTTTATGATGCCTGCGGGAAAGGCATCTTCTGCAACCTGGGGTTTGGCGATGTGGATTTCCCCGCTGTTCGAGACCTTCTTTTGCAGTCCGGTTACACCGGCTGGTGTACCGTCGAGCAGGATTGCGATCCGGCGGGGGCCACCTCTCCAATCGCGGATGCGAGGGCGAACCGGGATTATCTGGCTTCGATCGGGTTCAAATAGGGAACAGTCCGAATGGCAAAACTGAATTGGGGTATGGTCGGCGGTGGCGAAGGCAGCCAGATCGGACCCGCACATCGGCTGGGCGCGGGACTGGATGGCCATTTCGGCTTTGTCGCGGGAGCGCTGGACCATGATCACAAGGCCGGACGCGCCTATGCGCGAAAGCTGGGGATAGCTGAGGATCGCGCCTATGGCGACTGGCGCGAGATGCTGGACGGCGAGGTGGCCCGCGACGATCGCGTTGATCTGGTGACAGTCGCAACACCCAATGCGACGCATTTCGAGATCACCATGGCTTTTCTCGGGGCCGGGTTTCACGTGCTCTGCGAGAAGCCGATGACGATGACCGTCGAAGAGGGGGAAGAGATCGTGAAACTCGCGCGATCCGCAGGCAGGATATGCGCGGTCAATTATGGCTACACCGGTTATGCTCTTGTCCGCCACATGGCGGCGATGGTTGCGCGCGGCGATCTGGGGAAGGTCCGCGTCGTCGTTGCGGAATTCGCACATGGCCATCACGCCGATGCCGCCGACGCCGACAATCCGCGCGTGCGTTGGCGCTACGATCCGGCGCAGGCGGGTGTGTCGGCGCAATTCGCCGATTGTGGCATTCATGCCCTTCACATGGCCAGTTTCGTGACCGGGCAAGAGGTCGAAAAGCTGTCTGCCGATTTCGCATCGACGATACCGTCGCGCAGTCTTGAAGATGATGCGATGGTCAATTTCCGGATGACCGGCGGCGCGGTTGGTCGACTCTGGACCAGTTCGGTCGCGGTCGGGCGGATGCATGGGCTGACGCTGCAGGTCTTTGGGGAAAAGGGCGGGTTGCGATGGGCGCAGGAACAACCGAACCAGCTCTACTGGTCGCCGACGGGCGGTCGCGTTCAAGTCATCGAGCGCGGTGAGGCGGGCCTGTCGCCGGCTGCCGACCGCGCCAGCCGAGTCACGATCGGCCATGCCGAGGGCATGCCGTTGGCTTTTGCCAATATCTATGCGGATCTGGCCGAAGTGATCCGTGCCGGGAAAGAGGATCGCGCGCCGGACCCTGCCGCGATGCTCTACCCGAAAGCCGAGGACGGATTGCGCTCGATGGCAGCGGTTCACGGGGCCGTCGCGTCCGCTCGGCAGAACGGGGCGTGGGTCGATGCCCGACCACCGATGTTCCGCCTAAGCGTTTCGGGAAGGGACTGAATCGGGATTCGCTGTCTGAGGTGTTTCCCGAACCGCTGTGGGCGGGGGGTTCAAGGTTCCGCGCTCGATGATTTCGCAAACATGCATTCGGACCTCAGGTTTGCGGTCGGGATCGTCGAGCGATGCCACCATCAACTCGATCGAGGCGGCGACGATCTGGTCGATCGGCTGGCGGATTGTCGTCAGGTTGATGTTTTGCCAGCCGGCCATCTCCATGTCGTTCAGGCCGATGATGCCGAGATCCTCGGGGACGCGGATTCCGTTGGACGCGGCCGCGCTGAGCGCACCGATCGACAGCACATCGTCGCCGCAGAAATAGGCCTCGGCTGGATGAGTCCCGAGAAGGCGCAGCATCTGGGCGCGTCCTGCCTCGAACGTGTAGGCGGCGGCGAAGCTGTGGCTGAGCGTGATGCCGGGATGTTCGGCGCATGTGGTGCGAAACCCGAGCCAGCGGTCCTGGGTCGAAGTTGCGCTCTCCGGCCCCCCCATGAAGCCGACATGGCGGTATCCGCGTTCAATCAGGCATCTGGCAGCGATGCCGCCGCAGGCGATATTGTCGATCCCCACGACATCGAACTTGGGCCTGTCGGTCTGCCGGCCAAAGGCGTGAACCACCGGCATCCCGGCATCGCGGAACGCCTTTGCAAAGATCGGTGGCAACGTCGAAGACGCCACGATCACCCCATCCACCGAATATTGCTGCAACAGCTGAACGGAATTGCCCGGATTTGTCTCGTTCGAGAGATTGACCAGAAGCGGGCGAAGCCCACGATCTTGAAGGCCGCGGGTAAAAAGATCGAACACTTCCAGAAACACCGGATTGTGAAAGTTGTTCGAGACAAGGCCGATCAGCCGGGTTCGCCGGGTGCTGAGTGCGCGGGCCAGGAAGTTCGGCCGGTAGCCCAATTGATCTGCGGCCCGCATCACCCTTTCGCGGGTCTTGGCAGAGACCGACGCGCCCTTGGTAAATGTGCGCGAGACCGCCGAACGTGACACGCCGGCAAGTTCCGCGACATCCTTCAGGGTTGCGATCGGGGGCGTCATTCCTGAACCTTTTTCGCGGTCGACAGTCAAGATACTCAGTTTCGCCCGTCGATCCGGATCCGTCTTTCAACCCATCGCCCGCCCGCCGAGGCGATCAGGATCAGCACACGATATTCTAACACGAGTGGGGCATGAACCTGCAATGTCTGTCAAAGATAGCCGCGTTTCCGTTGGTCTTCAGAACCAATTCGGGCCTGCCGATGGACAGGACCTCGACCAGCCAGCGGGGGCAGAACCCGTGGCCCGTCTGGAAGGGCTGCAGGAGCAGGGCCGCCGGTCCTCGCTGGAGGTGCGAACCCTCGCCCTGCGCCAGAGTCTACTTGACTCGTTTGCCGCCGATCACGGTGTCGGCCTTGGCGCTGCCGGTATTGGCGGCGGGGGCCGGCTTGGCGACGGCTTTCTTCGGCTTCTTGATTTCACGATTGCCGCGGTTCTTGTCCTTGGACATGGGGTCACCCTTTTTTCGGAGGTCCGCCCGGCTGATGCCGGTCGGTCGCGATGCTTTGGGTGTTCAGGGTTGCCTGACGCGCGTCAGGGCGATGATTGGCCTAAGGCAGCGCGGGGCCGGTCGGGTATTTCTTGCCCATGCCGCCCGCGAGGCGAGTCTACGCTTGTTGGGGGCGGACGCAAGGGGGGTGAGGGGGCAGCAAACCGGGGAAAGCCGCCTGTCCACATGTGGACGGGAGGGGATGTTTCGTAAAATCAAGGGGTTGGAAAAATCCGTTCAGGATTTGTTAACGGTTTCGCGGTGGCGGGCGGTGGGGATTGACACAAGAGGTTGGGAAAGCGGGATTTCCCGACGAGATGGGTCAGCCGGGGGCCGGGGGGGCAGGCTTGTGGCGCCGGGACGCGACGCGGGTTCCGGTGCGCGCCCGCACCCTGCGCTTGCTGTTCCAAGCCCGGAACAAGGCGCGCAGCGCCGCCGGGCAGCGCCCGACCGCATCACGCCGTAGGCGTGCCTCCGGCACGACCGGGCGGGCGCTTCTGCACCGCCGGTGCGGGGATCGGCCGGGGATGTGACGGAGAGATAAAGCGCGGACCTCGGGCGGCAGGAGCGCCCACCCGCGATCGGGCGCTGCCCTTGGGTTGGTGCAGAGTGGATGGACGATTGGCCGGGTAAACCCCCGCCCTACGCCCGGACGAATGACGGGAGGGGCAAGCCGCACGGGGCGGCGATCATGCCCGACGGATCAAACGCGAGGCGAAGCAAACCCATCGTTTCGCGGGGTGGTTGGTGGGGATGGTGGGCTGAAGCCCACCCTACGGCTTGCTTGTCACCGTTCGTAGGAATTGGCGGTCTTCCTTTGAAAACCAAGCGTTCTCTAAGACCCAATCAATAGCCTCCATCGCGTCTTCACCGCGTTTTGTGGCCAAGTAAATCTCTGAATTCTTAGAGGAAAACCCCACCGAGATTTTACCGACTTCTAACGCTCCCTCCTGGTTGTATGAGAAATTTCGCCAAAGAAATGTTGCGTTCCGTTTGTCAAATCTCGCATCTCCGGGGCTACCATTTATCTTGAACGGATGAAGTTGCAGATTGGGGAACTTCTTGAGTGCATCTCGATATCTCATTGTCTCGTCAAACATCATATTCAAAGGCATCGTCAAACGTCGAATGTTAAAACAAAGCTCATCAAGTTTATGCAGATCAAACCGGTCGCTTGCTAAGCTGTAGTTTCGGTATCGGTTATTAGTGTCGCCCGAAGTATCGAAACGACGAATCACATCCACCGTCAGTTCGAACCGGCCGCTGAGAGTTTGAAGCTGATTTGGAAAATACGAAGGCGGGCAATATAAGTCAGGCACCAGCCCAGTATCCAAGGATTTGAGAGCTTGGAACATTGGCAATAGCTTGTGCCCGTAGAACTTGACGTTAACATCGTTTAATAAGAGCGCGCATTTCAAGTACTTTTCAATGGCCTGCTGCGAACTCCAAGCAAACTGATAATCCAGCCCAGCCGATACGGACCAGCGAGCTACTAAATAATCTTCATCGGCGGCTTCGCGAAATAGCCGCCAAGCGAGGCTTCGCGCGTTTAAATTTGTCTCCGGGATGCTCAAACATCCAACTCCGCAACGAACCGGGCGTTCTCCAGAGCATACCCGAACCGCAAATCCGGCCAATTCCCCATCACCCGCCCAGCCCAAGCGCCTTGCGCAGCTTGGCATTCGCGCGGGTCTGCCAGCCCTTGCCGTCCTGCTTCAAGCGCTCCACCACGTCGCGGTCGAGGTAGATCGTCACCCGCTGTTTCTTCTCGCTCTCGGGCAGCGGCGGGCGGCCGGGGCGGAGCGTGCGGGCGGCGTCGGGGAAGGCGTCGATCGGCTTGGCGTCGTGGAACCAGGCTTCGTCCAGTTCCGTCGCCTCGCCGTCCTTGTCAATGTAGCTCTTGCGCTTGCCCATAGCGTTTCCTTTCGCGATCGTTGGCCTTTCTCAGGCTGATGAGCCGAAACGCCTCTTCTCGATACGTCCAGACGCAGACATGAAGTCTTGATCCGATCCAGCCGACAGAGACGAACCGCCGTTCGCCGTATTCGCCGCGCGCATCCTCGCGGGTGACGGCCTTGTCCCAGTCAAATCCATCCATCCCGGCGAAGTCGACGCCATGCTTGTCAAGGTTCAGGCGGCGTTTCGCCTCATCCCATTCGATCATTTAATATACATACAAAAAATATGAAATCAATGTTCTGGTGAGGCACACTCATACATCCAACTCCTCCACGAACCGCGCGTTTTCCTGGATGTACTGGAACCGCAGTTCCGGCTTCTTGCCCATCAGCCGCTCGACAAGGTCGCTGGTCTCGCCGGGTTCGTCCTCGTCGATCGACACCCGGATCAGCTTGCGGGTGGCGGGGTTCATCGTGGTGTCTTTCAGGTCCTTGGCGTCCATCTCTCCCAGACCCTTGAAGCGGCTGGAGTCGATCTTGCCCTTGCCGCCCAGACCCTTTTCCAGCCAGGCGTCGCGTTCGGCCTCGTCAAGGCAATAGACGCGGGTGGCGCCCTGGGTCAGCCGGTACAAGGGCGGGCAGGCGAGGTATAGGTGGCCGGCGTCGATCATCGGGCGCATCTGGGTGAAGAAGAAGGTCATCAGCAGCGCCGAGATATGCGCCCCATCGACATCGGCATCGGTCATGATGATGATCTTGTCGTAGCGCAGGTCGTCGAGCCGGAACTTGCTGCCCATGCCGACGCCGAGCGCCTGACACAAATCCGATATCTCCGCATTGGTTCCGAGCTTCGATGACGCCGCGCCCAGCACATTCAGGATCTTGCCGCGCAGGGGCAAGAGCGCCTGGGTCTTGCGCTCGCGGGCCATCTTGGCCGAGCCGCCCGCTGAATCCCCCTCGACGATGAACAGCTCCGTGCCCTCGCGGGCGGTGGCGGAGCAATCCACCAGCTTGCCGGGCAGCCGCAGCTTCTTGGTGGCGGTCTTGCGGGCGGTTTCCTTTTCGGCGCGCCGGCGCAGGCGTTCCTCGGCCCTGAGCACCAGGAAATCGAGGATCGCGCCGGCCGACTTGGTGTCTGACGCCAGCCAGTTGTCGAAATGGTCGCGGACCGAATTCTCGACCAGTTTCAGCGCGTCTTCGGTCGACAGCCGGTCCTTGGTCTGGCCGACAAAGGATGGATCGCGGATGAAGATCGAGATCAGCGCGCAGCCGCCCGTGGTCAGGTCATCGCGGGAGATGTCCCGGGCCTTGCGGTTGTTGACCAGCTCGCCATAGGCGCGGATGCCCTTCAGGATCGCGGCCCAGAACCCGGCCTCGTGGGTGCCGCCCTCGGGGGTGGGGACGGTGTTGCAGTAGGACTGGATGAAGCCGTCGATCGAAGGCGTCCAGTTGATCGCCCATTCGACCGATCCGGGCTGGCCGAACTTTTCCTCGAAGCTGACCTTGCCGGCGAAGGGGCGGTCGGCATAGGTCGAGGCGCCGTGCAGCTGTTCGGCGAGGTAATCCGAAAGCCCGCCGGGGAAGTGGAACGTCGCCTCGGCCGGGGTCTCGCCGTCATCGACAGCGGATTTCCAGCGGATCTCGACGCCGGAAAACAGATACGCCTTGGAGCGGACCATTTTCAGCAGGCGGGCGGGCTTGAATTTCAGATGCCCGAAGATCTCGGCGTCGGGGTGGAAGGTGACCGAGGTGCCACGCCGGTTCGGGGCGGCACCTTCGGGCCGGGCGGGGCCCTGGGGCAGCCCGCGCGAGAACTCCTGCGCCCAAAGCTCGCGGTTGCGCGCGACCTCGACCCGGACGTGATCGGAGAGCGCGTTGACCACCGATATGCCGACGCCGTGCAGGCCGCCCGAGGTCTGGTAGGCCTTGCCGGAGAACTTGCCGCCCGAATGCAGCGTGCACAGGATCACCTCGAGCGCGGATTTGCCGGGGAATTTCGGATGCGGATCGACCGGGATGCCGCGGCCGTTGTCGCGCACGGTGACCGAGTAATCGGCGTGCAGTTCGACCTCGATCCGGGTGGCATGGCCGGCGACCGCCTCGTCCATCGCGTTGTCGAGCACCTCGGCGACGAGGTGGTGGAGCGCGCGTTCATCGGTGCCGCCGATATACATGCCGGGGCGTTTGCGCACCGGTTCCAGCCCCTCGAGCACCTCGATCGAGGAGGCATCGTACAAGGGATCGCCCGTGCTGGTCAGAAGGTCGTCGGCCATGAGCTGCTCTCGTTCTTTTTGGTTTCGGGCATTTTGGCAGGTGCGCGCTGGCGGGGCAATGGGGATTGAGCGCGCGCCGGCCGCCGTCTGCCGTCCTTGTGGCCGCAAATATCCCCGCCGGCAGCCCCGCGCCTTGCGATGCCCGGCGCACCCCGCTCTTGACACCGATCAAGGCAGGGGCCCCGGCAATCGGATATCCTTGGCGTTGCCATCAGGAGGACTGCTTGAATGACCGCACCGAAACTGCCCGCCGTCACCGCCGACAATATCCGCGAAGTGTTCGAAACCGGATCCTATCCCTATGCCGACCGCCTGTCGCGCCGCAGCTACGAGGCCCAGAAGGCGAAGCTGCAGGCGGAATTGCTGAAGGTCCAGCTTTGGGCGCAGGAGACCGGGCAAAAATTCGTGATCCTCTTCGAAGGCCGCGATGCCGCCGGCAAGGGCGGCACGATCAAGCGGTTCATGGAACATCTCAATCCGCGCACCGCGCGGGTCGTGGCGCTGAACAAGCCCACTGACACCGAACGCGGGCAGTGGTTCTTCCAGCGCTATGTCGAGCATCTGCCCACCGCCGGCGAAATGGTCTTTTACGACCGCAGCTGGTACAACCGCGCCGGGGTCGAGCGGGTGATGGGGTTCTGCAATCCCAACGACTACCTGGAATTCATGCGCCAGACGCCAGAGCTTGAGCGGATGCTGGTCCGGTGCGGGATCCGGCTTTACAAGTACTGGTTCTCGGTCACCCAGCATGAACAGATGAACCGCTTCGAAAGCCGGGAGACCGATCCGCTGAAGCGCTGGAAACTGTCCCCGATCGACAAGGCCAGCCTTGGCAAATGGGACGATTACAGCGAAGCTAAGGAAGCGATGTTCTTCTACACCGACACCGCCGACGCGCCCTGGACGATCATCAAGTCGGACGACAAGAAGCGGGCGCGGCTGAACTGCATGCTGCATTTCCTGAACTCGCTGGACTATCCGGGCAAGGACGCGAAGATCGCGCATGCGGCCGACCCGCTGATCGTCGGGCGGGCGGAACATGTGGTGCATCGCACGGACCACATCCTTGGCACGTCGCTGCATCCCGGCCAGCGTCACGGTGCCGACAAGGCGAAACCCAATGGCGGCGCCGATCCCGCCGCGCCGAAGGCCACTTTGACCGACTAGGGTGCATCCGACGAGGGATCGAGGACGGCCCCCTCAACCGCCGATGGATCGCGTTTGCCTCGTGCGGTGCGGTGTTTGGCGCGTCGCCGGTTCGCTTGCCGACCAGTCCCGATGCGCCGTTTTTCAACGGTCACGCCGATGACGCGTTTCGCAAGTGTTCAGAGCACACCCGGTGACCGACGTCCGGGTCATCTTGTTGCTCTTGACGTCAAGCGCGCCCCTGCGATCGGGCTTGCGCGACGGAGCTTCGGTCGCGGCGGCGGAATTGCACTTTCGGGTGTTGAGACTATAACCGAAGCGATCTCGATATGGAGGCAGAGACATGCGTGTTCTTTTTACCGGCGGTAGCGGCAAGGCGGGCCGGGTTGTTGTGCCCTACCTGATCGAGCAGGGCCACCGGGTGCTGAACGTCGACAAGGTGCCGCTGGATCTGGAGGGTGTGGACAACCTGACCGCCGACATCACCGACAGCGGGCAGATGTTCAATGCGCTCTCCTCGTATGCCGGGTTCGACGAGTTGGAACCGGGAACCGGGGTGCCGAAATTCGACGCGGTCGTGCATTTCGCGGCGGTGCCGCGGATCCTGCTGGTGCCCGATAACGAGACCTACCGCGTCAATGTGATCGGCACCTACAACGTGATGGAGGCGGCGACCAAGCTTGGTATCCGCAAGATCGTCTTCGCCTCGTCCGAAACCACCTACGGCATCTGTTTCGCCGATGGTGAGCGCAAGCCGGAGTACATCCCGGTCGACGAAGAGCACCCGGTGGTGCCCGAGGACAGCTATGCGATGTCGAAAGTGGTCAACGAGGTGACGGGACGGTCGTTTCACCAGCGCACCGGCGCCGACATCTACGGGCTGCGCATCAACAACGTGATCTCGCCCGAGCAATACGAAACCGACTTTCCGACATGGCTGGTCAATCCCGACATGCGCCGGCGCAACTTCTTCGCCTATATCGACGCCCGCGATCTGGGGCAGATCGTCGATCTCTGCCTGAAGACCGACGGGTTGGGCTTTCAGATATTCAACGCCTCGAATGACGACCATTCGGTCGCGCTGACGACGCCCGAGATCATCGCGCGCTATTACGAGGGGGTTCCGCTCAGGCAGGAAATGGGCCTCGAGGAGACCTTCTTTTCCAACCGCAAGGCGCGCGAGATGCTGGGCTTCGAGCAGCGTCATCATTGGCGGAAGTACATCGCCGATCCGCGCAGATGATCGAACCGGGGGTCGCGCCGACGGCGTCCCGCGCGCTGCCCGACGCGATGCTCTGAGCATCTTGCGGGGGTTCGGGAAACCGCCTATGGCACTGCAATGACGCGCGCTTTGACCAAACGTCAGCACACCCGTGCATTGCTGGTGCTTGGCCTGCCGCTTGTCGGCAGCCATCTGGCGCAGTTCGGCGTGCATGTCACCGATACCGTCATGCTGGGCTGGTACGGCGTCGATGAACTTGCTTCGGTCGTCATCGGCGGGATGTTCTGGTTCGTTCTGTTCATCGTCGGTTCGGGCTTTGCCTCGGCGCTGCCCGCGGTCGTCGCCTCGGCGATGGCGCGCCATGACGAGGTGCAGGTGCGGCGCGCCACCCGCATGGCGTTCTGGCTGTCGCTGATCTACGCCACGATCACCGCGCCGGTGTTCCTGTTTGCCGAACGCATCCTGCTGTACGCCGGGCAGGACCCACAGGTCGCCCGGCTGGCCGGTGATTACCTGCTGATCGCGGGCTGGGGGATTTACCCGTCGCTGATGATCATGGTGCTGAAATCCTACCTTTCCGGGCTGGAGCGCACGGCGGTCGTGCTGTGGGTCACGGTCGGCGCAGCGTTGATCCATGGCTTTACCAACTGGGTGCTGATCTTCGGCCATCTCGGTTTTCCCGAGCTAGGCGTCCGGGGGGCGGCGATCTCGACCCTGTTGACCGAGACCATCGCCTTCATCATCCTTGCCCTTTACGCTGTTCGCACATTTCCGGGGCATCAGCTTTTCTCTCGGTTCTGGCGGCCGGACAACCAGGCGATGGCGCGGATCTTTGCGCTGGGCTGGCCGATCGGCCTGACGATCCTGGCCGAAACCGGTCTTTTCGCCAGCGCCTCGATCATGATGGGCTGGATTTCCCCGATCTCGCTGGCCGCCCACGGCATCGCGCTGCAACTGGCGTCGTTCGCCTTCCTGATCCATCTGGGCCTGTCCAACGCCGCCACCATACGCGCCGGCCAGGCACAGGGGCAGGACGATCTGTATGGGCTACGGCAGGGCGCATTGGCGGCGGTGATGCTGTCGATCAGCATAGCCATCGTCGCCAGTGGCGTGTTCTACCTGTTCGCCAGCGAACTTCTGTCACTGTTCCTCGATCCCAGCGGCCCGGATACGCCCGCGGTGATCGCCGTGGGGGTCGGGCTGGTCTACATGGCGGCTCTCTTCCAGCTGGCCGATGGCGGGCAGGCCATGGCCATCGGCCTGCTGCGCGGCATCCAGGACACCCGCGTGCCGATGTATATCGCGATCATCTGTTACTGGTTCGTCGGGATGCCGGTCGCCTATGGTCTGGGCTTCTGGTTGGACTGGGGCGGGCTGGGCGTCTGGATGGGGCTGGTGATCGGCCTTGTCACGGTCTGGATCAGCCTGTCGGCCAGATTCTGGCTGTTCCGCGCCCAAACAGCGACCGAGGACGATCCGACGATCTCCGGTGCGGGCCGATACAGTGGTTCGGGAAACAGGTGAGACAGAAAGCATCGGAATTCGCCTTCGGGCGCAGCGAGAGGCAGTGAATTCCCGATTCAGGGGTTTTCCGAAAGGCTTTGGTTTTCCTTGCCCAGCCGGTCGGCTTTCTTGCGCACCAGAACCGAGCGCAGATCGTGCATCGCCAGCAACAGCGCGTCTGTCACTTCGTCAAGTTGAGCGCCGGTCGCGCGGCTGTTGGCCCAATGCGCGGTCAGGTTCAGGTGGTCGATCGTGCGGCGGATGTCGTCGATGTCACGCTCGGCCAGCACGGCGATGCGCGCCTCCATCCATTGGGCGATGGCGGCCTTGTCCTGATCCGACAACACCCGGTCGCCCTGCGGTTTGACCTCGCCGTTCTTGATGTTGATGACGGCGATCTGGTCCATCTCGATCCGCCGCTGGCGGTTCTCGGTATCGACGCGAAAGACGAAAGCGCCGTTCTCGCGCACCCGGAAGTAATATTCAGGAAGCTCGATGCCCGCCATCAGAGCCCCCTGTTACCGATGCAGCGCGGCAGGCTGCCGTCACGACCGACCGCAAAGACCATGCGCGGACCTCCCGGCTGCACCTCCGGCGCGCTGATCGGGTCATTCGATATCGCCGGCCGGGTTACCTTGGCCATTGTTTCTCCTTCAGGTCAGACCGGCGCAGAACCGGCGGATCCGGACGCAGGCTTCTTCCAGCAGCGCGTCCGAGGTAGCGTAGCTGACCCGGAAGTTCGGCGAAAGCCCGAAGGCGGCGCCGAAAACCACGGCGACGCCGGTCTCTTCCAGCAGGGCCTTGGCGAAGGTCTCGTCATCCCCGATCCGGGTGCCGCCGGCACTGGTCTTGCCGATGCAGCCGGCGATCGAGGGGTAGACGTAGAACGCACCCTCGGGGCGGGGGCAGGTGATGCCCTCGCACTGGTTCAGCGCGCGGACCACCAGGTCGCGGCGGCGCTGGAAGGTCTTGCGGTTCTCGGCGAGGAAGTCCTGCGGCCCGGTCAGCGCCTCGACCGCCGCCCACTGGCTGACCGAGGACGGGTTCGAGGTCGACTGCGACTGCACCTTGCGCATCGCCGCGATCAGCTCTTCCGGACCCGCCGCGTAGCCGATCCGCCAGCCGGTCATCGCATAGGCCTTGGAGACGCCGTTGCAGGTCAGCGTGCGGTCGTAGAGTCCCGGCTCGACCTGCGCCGGGGTGCAGAACTCGAAATCGTCGAACACCAGGTGTTCATACATGTCGTCGGTCATCACCCAGACATGCGGATGGCGCATCAGGACATCGGTCAGCGCCTTCAACTCGTCCCGGCTGTAGCCCGCCCCGGTCGGGTTCGAGGGCGAGTTGAAGATCAGCCACTTGGTCTTGTCGGTGATCGCCGCCTCAAGCTGCTCCGGCCGCAGTTTGAAATCCTGCTCCAGCGGGCATTCGACAGGCACGGGTGTTCCGCCGCCCAGCAGGACCATGTCCGGATAGCTGACCCAGTAGGGCGCCGGGATGATTACCTCATCTGCGGGATTGAGCGTCGCGATCAGCGCGTTGTAGAGGATCTGCTTGCCGCCGGTTCCGACGCTGACCTGCGCGGGGGTGTAATCCAGCCCGTTCTCGCGCTTGAACTTGGCGCAGATCGCGGCTTTCAGTTCCGCGATGCCATCGACGGCCGTATACTTGGTCTTGCCGGCATCTATCGCGGCCTTGGCGGCGTCCTTGATGTTCTGCGGCGTGTCGAAATCAGGCTCTCCGGCCCCGAGCCCGATCACATCCTTGCCCGCGGCCTTCATCTCGGCCGCCAGGTTGGAGACGGCAATGGTTGGCGAGGGCTTTACCCGCGCCAGAGTGTCGGCAAGAAAAGGCATTGCGTCGGACTCCGGTTTGTATGTCAGGCGTGGCTGTCATAGGTTGCGCCGCAACCGCGATCAAGCATGAAAGGCCACCCGATGGACGAACCAACCAAACCGACCGACTGGTATTCCGACAATGCCGCAACCTTCGGCGACCGGATGACCGCCGCCCGCGACTTGACCGGGCTTTCGCAGAGCGATCTTGCCGCGCGCCTTGGCGTCAAGGACAAGACCATCAAGGCATGGGAGAATGACACCGCTGAACCCCGCGCCAACAAGTTGCAGATGCTTGCCGGTGTTCTCAACGTCTCGATGCGCTGGCTGCTGACCGGCGAGGGTGACGGCGTTTCGTCGCCCGAGGATCAGGTCGAGCTTTCCGCCGACGTCTCGGCGCTGCTCGCCGAAATGCGCGAATTGCGCGGCCAGGCCGTAACGCTTGCGGAACGGATCGGGCGGCTGGAAAAGCGCCTGCGGGCCGAACTGAAAAGCGTCACCGCATCATGATCGAGGCGCCGGCCGACCGGCTCAAGCGCCTCAAGATGCGTTCCTGGCGGCGCGGCACCAAGGAAATGGACCTGATCCTGGGACCGTTTGCCGATGCCCGTATCGGCAGCCTCGGCGAAGCGGAGCTGACGCTTTACGACCGGCTTCTGGGCGAGAACGATCAGGATCTCTATCTCTGGGTGACGGGGCAGGCCGACGCCCCGACACCGCTGGCGCAGATGATCGCGATGATCGCGCGCCATGCCGGGACAGCACCCGCCCGCTGACGGCAGCGCGGGCCGGCGAAGGCGGATGCCTCCGGCGGGGATATTTTCGGCTGAAAAGAAACAGCTGTCGCTTCGATCTTGCCGGTCCGATCTTTCCGGCGCGAAGCGCAACGGCGATGCGGGCTTGCCTGCGGCGCAACCCCAATGGCGGACCTTCTGGAAAATTTGCCTCTGTTTTTCAGCGCCTTTAACTGAATGTTCGCGTTTTGCCCCCAATGCTGTGCTCATCAAAAACGGCGGAGAGTTTCATGAGCATGTTGTCACAAACGGGGTTGAGC
>JAGXFH010000061.1 GCA_024637315.1 Brevirhabdus sp. | reverse complement strand
GAGATATGAAGTCGATTTGTGACCGCTTGAATAGCACACCCAGGAAGTGCCTCAGATGGCGAACCCCGACTGAGGCCTTTAGGGAAGAACTGATGAAACTGAGATAGCGGAAACTGTCGCAACGACCCTTGAGATTCCACGCAAAGTCAAAGTGTCCCAGATCTGCAAAGTAGAAGTGTCGCACTCTGCCCCAATCAGAACAGGCAGAGAGATCGGGCATGGGATGGATTTTGATGAGCGAGCGCGAACTGAACCGGGTCATACTCCGGGTTATGTGGATACCCGCATAACGCGGAATACCGACCCTTCGGCTGAGGCCCCTGGCCGCACTTTCATGGGCCAGGACACGGCGCATTGCGCCCCCGGACCTATCATAGGTCACCCGACAAGTGGCCGGGTCCGCCCTGCGGTCAACCGAGGTGGCTAAAGCATCAGATTCCGAGCAATGCCTTCGCCTCAGCCAGCGCATCGACCGAGGCTTGATGGTTGCCCGCCGCATGTTCGGTCTCACCGGTCATACGAAGCTCATTCACTCGTGCCAATTGCTCCTCGCTGAGGCTCGCAGTCTCGAGCGCGGCATCGATGGCGGCGATATCGGATGGGCACTGGAAGGCCAGTGCCGGCCCGGCAAGGATTGCGAAAAATCCGGCCGTGATCAGTGTCTTCATGTCGCATACCTCTTCGTTGCAAGCGCCAACCAGCGCTTGGCGCGAGCCTACCACCAACACTGGCCGGAGACGATCACGTTCCTGTGCACGATATTGGAACCATGCCCCGGGGCCGGCCTGGCGATTGAGTAAGCGACGCTGGCGCGAAGGTCTGCGTCGGCGGTCCGATTCGGCTCATGGCCGTCCGGCGTCGGGAACACGGCCGCTGTTGGGCGGAAGTCTGACGGATTGTACACCGCCCCGCATCAATGGCCACGGAACTCGATGATTTGCTCGCCTCAAAAGGGGGGACCCTGACCCAAAGGACAACTGTCACGGGAACAGCCCGTGGCCTATCATGACGGTATAGCGAGTGACCTGAGTTGTGCATAACGAGTGACCTGAGTAGTGTTTGTATTGTGACGAGTACTTTGTTGAAGAAGTCGGTATTTCCCGAACTTGCGCCCGCAGTTTCTCCCCAGAAGAAATCTCTGTGGGCGCGGGTTTGGGAATGGCTCTTTGGTTAGAGCAGGGTCATGCTCCATAGCGGGTGATGCGACCGGTCAAACCGAAACGCCCTTCAAGAGATCTGCTTTCGAAATGGATGATTTGGATCCCGACGATATCACCTTGCCGCGTCGCAAGACGCAGAATTGGTCAGCAATCCCGTAGGCGAAATCGAAGAATTGTTCGACCAATATGATCGCCATCTCTCCCTGGTCACGAAGTTGCCCGATCACGTCACCGATTTGTTGGATGATGTTGGGCTGGATGCCCTCGGTCGGTTCGTCGAGCAAGAGAAGCCGGGGACGAGTGATCAGAGCCCGAGCGATGGCAAGCTGCTGCTGCTGACCACCCGAAAGATCGCCGCCGCGCCGGTTCTGCATATCTTTCAACACCGGAAACAGATCCAGGATTTCTTCGGGTACAAGACGCTTTCCGGCAGGCAGGCAGTTGAATCCCGTTTCGAGATTTTCTCGTACGCTGAGCAGAGGAAAGATTTCGCGGCCCTGCGGCACGTAGCCGACGCCCTTTTGGGCCATCAAGTGCGCAGGGAGTGGGCGCAAGGCTTCACCGTCAAGCGTCAGGGTTCCACCCGAGCGGGGATGCGTTCCCGAGATGGCTTTCATCAGGCTGGTCTTGCCGACGCCGTTGGTGCCCAAGACGCAGGTGATCTGACCGCGCTGCGCCTCCAGCGAGATGCCGTTCAGGATCTGCGAATGTCCGTAGTGCAGGGTCAGGTTTTCGACAGTCAGCATGGATCAGCGCCCCAGATAGACATCGATGACTTTCTGGTTCGCCGTGACATGATCAAGGCTGCCCTCGGCCAGAACCGACCCTTCATGCAGAACGGTGACACGACAGTTCAGCCGGCGGACAAACTCCATGTCATGCTCGACGACCAAGACCGCCCGCGTTCGGGCGGCCTCGACCAGAATACGGGTGGTATGCTCGCGTTCTTCCGGAGACATGCCGGCGGCGGGTTCGTCCACCAGCAGAAGCCGCGGTTCCTGCGCCAGTAGCATGCCAATTTCCAGCCATTGCTTCTGGCCGTGGCTGAGTTCGCCTGACTTCCGGTCGAGATGGTCGTGCAAGCCGATCTCTTCAGCCAGTTCCTCGATCTGGTGCAGTTCGCCGGGCGCCGGTCGGTGAAAGAGAACCGCCAGCACACGACGCTCTGCCTTGAGCGACATCAGCAGGTTCTCGCGGACGGTCTGATCCTCGAACACCGTGGGTTTCTGGAACTTCCGGCCAATCCCGGCGCGCGCGATCTTCGCCTCTGACAGTCCCAGCAAGGATCGGTTCATGCCACCCCAGAGGATGCGGCCCTCGTCAGGTTTCGTCTTGCCGGAGACAATGTCCATGAAGGTGGTCTTGCCCGCACCATTTGGCCCGATGATGGCACGCATCTCGGCATCGCCGATCTGAAAGCTGAGATTGTTGATCGCGCGGAACCCGTCGAAAGTGACCGAAACGCCGGAGACCTCGAGAAGCGTGCTCATTCCAAAGCCTCCTGTTCGCGCAACGCGCCGGGATCGGGGCCAAGATCGGCGCCGTGTCGGTCGGGGCTGCGCCGCTGCGTCCAGAGATCGACCAACCCGCCGATGCCCTTCGGCGCGAAAAGCGTGACGAGAACGAAAGACAGGCCCAGCACGATCAGCCACCAATCCACCCAGTTGATGGTGTAGAACCCCAGGTCGATATCCGGTGCCTGCCCGCCGGTGAACCAGCTCGACACCAGGCTGACGAATGTGGCGCCGATGACCGCGCCATAGATCCGGCCCCGCCCGCCGATGGCGACCCAGACGGCGAGGTAGATCGAGGCGATGGGCGAAATCTCTGCCGGGTTGATGATGCCAGCCTGAGGGTAATAGAGCGCACCTGCGATCCCCGCCATGCAGGCAGTCAGGGTGAAAACGGCCAGCTTGTAACCCTCAACCGAGTAGCCGAGGAACCGTACCCGGTTTTCATTGTCGCGGATACCGCGGATCACCGAGCCGAATTTGCCGCTGACCAGCCAGGTGGCGAGCAGATAGCCGAGCCCCAGCGCCACCGCAGAGGCCCAGAGAAACCAGACCGAGACCACCGATTGCGGCAGATGGTCGAGGCCGGGGATGTTCTGCAATCCCGACAGACCGTTATTTCCGCGCAGCCCGCTGTCGTTCTGGAACAGATAAAGCGCCAGTGCCAGCGTCATCGCCTGCGTCAGGATCGAAAGATACACACCCGTCACACGGCTGCGGAACGCCAGCCAGCCGAAGACCAGCGCCAGCACTCCGGGCACCAGCACCACCAGTGCCAGCTGGATGGCAAGGCTGTCGGCAAAGACCCAGATCACAGGAAACTCGCTGGCACCGACGACACCGAAGATCTGGTTGCCGATGGCGGCGACGATCTCGGCGTCGGTCGGTGGAATCGTCGCTTCGGCCATCGCGCCCGCGACGATTTCACGGGTGCGTTCGTACATCAGCCACATGCCAATCATGTAGCCGCCCAGCCCGAAAAACGCGAAATGGCCAAGCGAGAGGATGCCGCAATAGCCCCAGACCAGATCCATGGCGATGGCGACGAGGCAGAGACACAGCGTCTTGCCCAGTGTCTTGACAAAGGAGGTCGAGATGAATCCGGCGCCGAAAGCCTCGGAGAAGACGGTGACGGCGAGCGTGAACAGTGCGAGGCCGCACAGAAAGATCAGCAAGGATGGGTTTCGGTAAATGAATGTTCTTTGCATCGTTCAATCCCCCGCCGCACGGCCCCGAAGCGCGACGATTCCGCGGGGCCGGATCTGGATGAACAGGATTATGAAAACGATCATGTATGTCTGGGCGGCGAGCGTATTCGAGGGGTTGAACCACTCGATACCCTTTTGCAGAAACCCGATCATCGCGGCGCCCGCAAGCGTGCCAAAGACATTGCCGACGCCGCCGACGACCACGGTCATGAAGCTTTGCACGATATAGTCGGTTCCCATTTCGGAAGTGACCTTGGCAAACAGCCCGATGGCCACGCCGGCGATCCCCGCGATGCCCGAGCCGAGGCCAAAGGTCAGCATGTTCACCCGGTTGGGATTGATCCCCATCGACGCCGCCATCCGCCGGTTCTGGGTGACGGCCCGCGTTTCCAGCCCCAGCCGGGTGCGCCGCATGATGAACAGGAAGACGCCGAGGAAGATCAGCGCAAGGAAAAAGATCGCGATGCGGATATAGCTGATCGAGACGATATCGTTGACCACCCAGGCGCCGTTCAGCCAGTCGGGTGAGGTCAGCGGCCGCGCCTGGGTGCCGAAGATGTTCTTGGCCAGCTGCTGCAGGGCGATGGAGATGCCGAATGTCGCCAGCAGGGTCTCCAGCGGGCGGTTGTAAAGCCAGCGGATCACCAGCCGTTCCATCGCCACGCCGGCGGCGAAGGTGACGGCGAAGGCCAGCGGGATCGCCACCAGGATCGAGGCAGTGTGGTTCGGGATGATCTGCTGTACCGCGTAGCCGGTATAGGCGCCCATCATGATGAATTCGCCATGCGCCATGTTGATCACGCCCATAACCCCGAAGGTGATCGCCAGCCCGATCGCGGCGAGAAAATAGATCGAGGCCAGCGACAGCGCGTCCAGCGACAGATCTATGGCCTGGTTGAGCCCGACCCGCATCTCGATCCGGGTCAGGACCTTGCTGGCGGCTGTGGTGACGGCAGCGGAGGGTTCGCGGTAGATCTCGGCGAATTGGTGCGCGTCCAGAAGCGCCCCGACCTCTTCCTCGGACAGCATCGGCGCCGCCTTGTCGGCCGCGACGAGCGCGGCATAGGCGCGGCCACGCGCCGCCTCTGAACCCAACTGCGCCACCGCAACACCGGCCACCGATCCGGCGTCGATATTGGCCGCCAAGGTTTCGCGGATATGATCCGCGCCGATCCGCGCCGGGGCAAGATCCTCGGCGACCAGCAGCTCATAGGCCTGCGCTTCCGGCAGCGCATCGCTGCCGGGCGCAAGGATACGCGCGACGTTCAGTGATGCAGGGATCTCGTCCTCGAAAACCCTCAGTGTGCTGACCACCAGAGGGTTCAGCGTGGCCCGCACATCGACACCGAGATCAGTGGACATTGCCTCGATCGCGGCAATACGGGCCGCCTCAGTCTCGTCGAAGGCAATGGTCAGAAGCCGCTCCAGCCGCAGTTTCTTGGCCCGCAGGACCGCGTCGGTTTCGCCCTCGATCGAGGCGCGGAGGGGCGCAAGCGCGGCGGATTTCGGGTCGCGCTCGATCGAGATCAGGGCATCGGCGCGTTTGGCGGGGTCGGGGTCGGAAAGCTGGAATTGCACCAGCGCGATGGCGATCAACGCGCGAATGCCGCTGTTCGGCTTGATCTGCTCCAGTTCCGAACTCGGAGCTTCGCCCGCCGGTTCGCCGCTGTCGAAATCGGTAAGCCGGATGATCTTGCCGTCCATCTGCTCGCCGCGAAAGAACAGCCCGTCCGACGGGCGCTGCCACATCTCCTTGGCCTGCCAGGCCTGCAACACGTCCTGCGCCTGGGGCAGTCGGCTATCTGCAATGGCGGCGATCGCCGGGGCGATGCTGGTTCGGGAACTCTCGATTATGATGTCGGCGTGTTCCTGAAGCACGTCCTGCATCGGACCGGCTTGCGCAATGGCCGTGATTGTGGAGGCAAGAAACGCCAGGCTGGCCAGTATGGAGCGGATCATGTGGTGGAAGGTCCCCCGAAACGGGAAAGGGCGCTGACGCCCTTTCCGGGTGGTCGGTGTGCCGATCAGTAGTTCGACAGGGTCTGGACGCAGGTCTTGGTCTCGGTGTTGTACATGCCGCAACCAAGATCCTTCCAATCCGAGGTCAGAACCGCCGATTCCGGCAGATAGTCGGTCCACGCATCGCCCGCGACCTCTTCGGTCTGACTGATGATGTCGAATTGACCGTCAGCCTGGATCTCGCCGATCAGCACCGGCTTGGCCAGGTGATGGTTGGGCAGCATCACGGCCGTTCCACCGGTCAGGTTGGGAAATTCCTGACCGTACATGGCGGCGCGCACGGCGTCGACTTCGGTGGTGCCGGCCTCGGTGGCGGCATTCACCCACATGTTGAAGCCGATGTAATGCGCTTCCATCGGGTCGTTGGTGACGCGATCCTCGCCCATCAGTTCCTTCCACTTGACGACGAACGCTTCGTTGGCCTCGTCTTCCGCGGACTGGAAGTAGTTCCACGCGGCGAGATGCCCGACGAGGTTCGAGGTGTCGAGGCCGGAAAGCTCTTCCTCGCCGACCGAGAACGCCACTACCGGAATGTCGTCGGCATTGATGCCGGCCGCGGCCAGTTCCTTGTAGAACCCGATATTCGCATCGCCGTTGATTGTGCTGATAACGCCGACCTTCTTGCCATCGGCCCCAAGCGCAACCACGTCGGCGACGATCTTGGACCAGTCAGAATGGCCGAACGGCGTGTAGTTGACAAAAATGTCGTCCGCCGCGATTCCCTTTTGCTGCAGATAAGCCTCGAGAATGTTGTTCGTGGTGCGCGGATAGACGTAATCGGTGCCCAGAAGTGCGAACTTCTCGACGCCCAGTTCCTCAAGGAAATAGTCGGTGGCCGGGATCGCCTGCTGGTTCGGCGCGGCGCCGGTATAGAATACGTTCTTCGAGCTTTCCTCGCCTTCATATTGCACCGGGTAGAACAGCAGGCCGTTCAGTTCCTCGATGACCGGCAACACCGATTTGCGCGACACGCTGGTCCAGTTACCGAAGATCACATCGACATTGTGCACCGTCAGCAGTTCACGCGCCTTTTCGGCGAAGAGCGGCCAGTCGGAGGCCGGGTCGACAACGACGGCTTCCAATTGACAGTCGAGCACGCCGCCCTTGGCATTCTGCTCGTCGATCAGCATCAGCATCGTGTCTTTCAGCGTGGTCTCGGAAATGGCCATCGTGCCGGAAAGAGAGTGCAGCACACCCACTTTGATCGGGCAGTCTGCCGCCAGTGCAGACGTTGACAGAGCAGCAGCGGCCGCCGTGCCGGCGAGTACGATTTTCAGAAAATTCATGCGTTTCTCCTCGCGAGGCGAGCCGTGAAATTCCTTGCGCGAGAGCGCCGAATTCCATACCTCTGCCTCGCAGCTTCATGTTGCGATCCGTGTGGCGGCCAGGATGAGGTCCAATTCAACTGGTCGTCACACACCCCCCACTCCTCAGATCTTGTTCCCGGCGGGCACTGCATGGATTCTGCATTGCAGCATGGATGGCAATCGCGCGGCTGCGGAAAACCTTCCGGGCCAGTGCGCTTGCCCAATTAATGGGCAAATGTCACATCGGACGCCTAAACCATAGGCTAAATCCTTCGTCTTGGGGACTGGAATGGCGTTAGGGCTGGCACAAAGGCCATGAACCGAGGAATGCCGAGGGCCAACCAGAAGTCGCCCAGGGACACGGCCATCACCGTCGCTGATTGCAAATTCGCGCTACACAACGCCTCGGTGCCGCCGCGGGCGCGGGGCGGGGCCAACCTTGTGGCTACGGCCGATGCGCGCGGTACGAACATCGCCGGTTTGCGGCAATCGGGCTCGCTCAAGCTGCTGTTTCCCCGCAAGCGCACCGCGGCTCTGCACGCGGTGGCGGTGAACACGGCGGGCGGCGTGACCGGCGGCGACGTTTTTGCCCTGTCGCTTGGCGCCGAAAGTGGCGCAGAACTGACCCTTACGACCCAGGCGGCCGAACGCGCCTATCAGGCGCAACCCGAAGAGCGCGCCCGCATCGAAAACCGGATTTCTCTTGCCGACGGCGCGCGGGTGAACTGGGTACCGCAAGAGACGATCCTGTATCGCGGATGCGCGGTCGACCGGACCCTGTCGGTCGACATGGCCGCGACCGCCTCGCTGCTTCTGGCCGAACCGCTGGTCTTTGGCCGCGCGGCGAAGGGAGAGACCTTGACCGAGGCCAGTTTTCGCGACCGGATCGAGATCCGCCGTGACGGCAAGATCGTTTTCCTCGATGCGATGACATTCTCGGGCGATCTCGCGAAGCATTTGGGACGACCGACGATCGCAGGGGGCGCCGGGGCGATGGTGTCGCTTGTCTACATCGCGACGGATGCAGAGGCGCAACTCGCTCCTCTGCGCGCCATGTTGTCCACGACCGGCGGCGCGAGCCTGCTGCGCGACGACATCCTGTTTCTGCGCCTGCTTGCGGCCGACAGCTTTGCCCTGCGCGCGTCGCTGATCCCGATCCTGAACCGCCTGACCGGGAATGACCTTCCCCGAACCTGGATGATCTGAGATGCAACTGACCCCGAGAGAGAAGGACAAGCTGCTGGTGGCCATGGCCGCCGAGGTGGCCCGCAAGCGGCTGGCGCGTGGCGTGAAACTTAATCATCCAGAAGCAATCGCGCTGATCACCGACTTCGTCGTCGAGGGCGCGCGCGACGGTCGTAGCGTCGCCGACATGATGGAGGCCGGCGGGCAGGTGATTTCGCGGGCCGACTGCATGGAGGGCGTGCCCGAGATGATCCACGACATCCAGGTCGAAGCGACCTTCCCGGACGGGACCAAGCTGGTCACGGTCCACAACCCGATTCGCTGAGGCAACCCGATGATCCCTGGAGAGTTCTTCCCCGCCGATGGAACGCTGGTTCTGAACCAGGACCGAGAAGCGATCACGCTGATGGTCGCCAACACCGGCGACCGCCCGGTGCAGGTCGGCAGCCATTATCATTTCGGCGAGGTCAATGCCGCGCTGGACTTTGACCGGGACGCCGCGCGCGGCATGCGCCTCGATATCGCCGCTGGCACCGCGGTGCGGTTCGAGCCGGGGCAGCGGCGCGAGGTGCAGTTGATTCCGATCGCCGGTGCGCGCCGGGTCTTCGGTTTCAACCAGCATGTGATGGGAGATCTCTGATGCCGACCAGGATCCTACGCGCTGACTATGCCGCCATGTTCGGCCCGACCACCGGCGACCGTCTGCGGCTGGCCGATACCGATCTGGTGATCGAGGTCGAAAATGACCTTACAACTTACGGGGAAGAAGTGAAATTCGGCGGCGGCAAGGTGATCCGCGACGGGATGGGCCAGTCGCAGGTCGCCCGCGCGGCCGGCGCGGTGGACACTGTCATCACCAACGCGCTGATCGTCGACCACAGCGGCATCTACAAGGCCGATGTCGGGCTGAAGGACGGACGCATCGACAAGATCGGCAAGGCCGGCAATCCCGACACCCAGCCGGGGGTCGACATCATCATCGGCCCCGGCACCGAGGCTATCGCCGGTGAAGGCAAGATCCTCACCGCCGGAGGGTTCGACAGCCATATTCACTTCATCTGCCCGCAACAGATCGAGGACGCGCTGCATTCCGGCCTGACCACGATGCTTGGCGGCGGTACCGGACCGGCGCACGGGACGCTGGCCACGACCTGCACGCCCGGACCCTGGCATATCGGGCGGATGCTGCAGGCTGCCGACGCCTTCCCGATGAACCTCGCCTTTGCCGGCAAGGGCAACGCTTCGCTGCCGGCGGCGCTGGAAGAGCAGGTTCTGGGCGGCGCCTGCGCACTGAAGCTGCATGAAGACTGGGGTACTACGCCTGCCACCATAGACTGCTGCCTGACCGTCGCGGACGCAATGGATGTGCAAGTGATGATTCACACCGACACGCTGAACGAAAGCGGGTTTGTCGAGAATACCGTCAAGGCCATGAAGGGCCGCACCATTCACGCCTTCCACACCGAGGGCGCAGGCGGTGGCCATGCGCCGGACATTATCAAGATCTGCGGTGAGGCGCATGTGTTGCCGTCCTCGACCAATCCGACGCGACCCTTTACAGTCAACACGCTCGAAGAGCATCTCGACATGCTGATGGTTTGCCACCACCTCGACAAGTCGATCCCCGAGGACTTGGCCTTTGCCGAAAGCCGGATCCGGCGCGAGACCATCGCCGCAGAGGACATCCTGCACGATATGGGTGCGTTCTCGATCATCGCATCCGACAGTCAGGCCATGGGCCGGGTTGGCGAGGTGCTGATCCGCACCTGGCAGACTGCCGACAAGATGAAAAAGCAACGCGGGCGGCTGGCCGAAGAGACCGGCGACAATGACAATTTCCGCGTCCGCCGCTACATCGCGAAATACACCATCAATCCGGCGATCGCGCATGGCATGTCGACCGAGATCGGCAGTATCGAGGAAGGCAAACGCGCCGATCTGGTGCTCTGGCATCCTGCATTCTTTGGCGTCAAACCCGAAATGGTGCTGATCGGCGGCAGCATTGCAATGGCTCAGATGGGCGATCCCAATGCCTCGATCCCGACGCCCCAACCGGTTTATTCCAGGCCGATGTTCGGCGCCTTCGGACGGGCGGTTGAAAACTCTGCTGTCATCTTCGTCTCGGCAGCCGCGCAGGCAGAGGCGATCGGTGAAAAGCTGGGTCTGGCGAAGATGACGCTGGCGGTATCGAACACGCGAGGCATCGGCAAGAAGGATCTGATCCTGAACGACGCCCTGCCACATGTCGAGGTGAACCCGGAAACCTACGAGGTGCGCGCCGATGGAGAGCTTTTGACCTGCCAGCCCGCCGAGGTTCTGCCGATGGCGCAGCGGTACTTTTTGTTCTGAGGATATGCCCATGGATCTGCCCCTCTGCCAATCCATCATACAGTCCCATGATCCGCAGGAGCGGGTGACGCTGACCTATGACGACAGGTTTCTGAGACGCAAGGTGCTGACCACCGACGGAGGCGAGCGGTTTCTTGTCGATCTGGAACACACCCTGTCGCTGAACGATGGCGATGCATTCCTGCTGCAGGACGGCCGACTTGTCGGTATCCGCCCCGCGCAGGAACCGTTGCTTGCAATCACCGGTCCCGATCTGCTGCGTCTTGCCTGGCATATCGGCAACCGTCACACACCCTGCCAGATCGAGAATGAACGTTTGCTGATCCAGCGCGATCACGTAATCCGGGACATGCTGGAGAAGATCGGCGCGTCGATCCGCGAAGTCGTCGAACCCTTCACCCCCGAGGGTGGCGCCTATGGCCATGGCCGGACGCATGGCCATGCCCATTGACAGCGCCGATATCCTGACGCTGGCGCAATGGCTGTCGCCGGCCTATCCGGTCGGCGCGTTCAGCTATTCGCACGGGCTGGAGGCCGCCATCGAGGATGAAACGGTCGCCGACCCCGAAAGCCTTTTCATCTGGGTGGCGGAGGTTCTGCAGCACGGCAGCGGACAGGCCGACGCCCTGTTGCTGGCTGCGACCTTTCGATGCGAGAACTCGGACGAAGTTACTGAGATCGACGCGATTTGCAGCGCCTTCGCGCCCGCGCGAGAACGCCTGCTGGAAACCAGCCTTCAGGGCGCAGCCTTCGCGCAAACGACTGCCGCGATCTGGGGCTTCGACCTGCCCGCGCTTTGTCATCCGGTCGCCGTGGGCCGCGCGGCCCGGCTGGCTGGCCTGCCGCTGGAGTTGACTGCGGCGATGTATCTACAGGCCTTTTCCAGCAACATCGTCTCGGCGGGCATCCGCCTTGTTCCGCTGGGGCAAACCGACGGGCAAAGGCAGATCCGGCGGCTTGCGCCATTGTGCGAGGAGATCGCTGATGCGACCCAGCACGGTGATCTCGGCCAACTCTCCAGCACGGCCTTTCTAGCCGATATCGCGGCGATGCGACATGAAACCCAACACACGAGGATTTTCCGCACATGACCCGTTTCAACGGCCCCTTGCGCGTGGGTATTGGCGGCCCGGTGGGGGCAGGCAAGACCACGCTGACCGCGGCGCTTTGCGAGGCGTTTCGCGACAGCCACTCCATCGGCGTGATCACCAACGACATCTATACCCAGGAAGATGCCGAAGCGCTGATGCGGATGCAAGTTCTGCCCGCCGACCGCATCATCGGTGTTGAAACCGGCGGCTGTCCGCATACCGCGATCCGCGAGGACGCGTCGATCAATCTTGGCGCCGTGGCCGAGATGATCCGGCGCCACCCGGAAGTCGAGATTGTCCTGATCGAAAGCGGCGGTGACAACCTGTCAGCAACGTTCAGCCCCGAGCTTGCAGACATTACGATCTATGTGATCGACGTCGCCGCAGGCGAAGAGATCCCGCGCAAGGGCGGTCCTGCCATTACCAAATCCGACATCCTTGTCATAAACAAGACCGATCTTGCCCCTCACGTCGGCGCCAGCCTGCAGGTCATGGACCGCGACGCCAAGCTGATGCGGGGCCAGCGACCTTACGTCTTCGCCAATCTGCGGGCGCGGATGGGAGTAGAAGAGATTTGCAGCCTGCTTGCGGATGCAGGGGCGATCGCCGCGCCACTTCAAGACGCATGAACGCGCGCCACCCGCCCGCCTTGCCGCCGCGGCTCGTGCTGGAAGGCTCCGGGAGGAGTGAGAACCAACACTTTCTCGCATTGACCAGGAACACTTCCTTTACAGTCGAGACAATTTCAAGTTCAACTGCGCCGCCGCTGTGGAAATCGGGGCCGACCAGCAATCCGCTCGTGTCGGTGACGATCTAGCGATCCGTCGATCCCAACGGTATCCTGCGTGAATACGGCAAACAGGTGCTCGGTGCTTGGCTCAGGATCCTGAACTCTCCGGCAACAGACCCCACAAGGGGCGCGCTGGACAGCCTGTCCAAGGAGCAGATCGACATCCAGCGCCAGCACTACTGCGCGCTGGCATGTCGGAGTATCGCATCCGCGGTGAATGGCATGCGGCGCAGGCGCAGTCCGGTTGCATCATGTATGGCATTGGCGATCGCGGCTATCGTCGGACCCGGCGAAGCCTCGCCCGCGCCAAGCGACTTTTCCCTGGGCCGGTCCAGGACCTTGACGTCGAAAACCGGTATGTTGTCGAAGCGGATGACAGGGTACTCGTCCCAGTCATATGACTGGATACCGTCGCGGTCCCAGCGGACTTCTTCACACAGCGCCCAGCTTGCGGCCTGTATGAAGCCACCTTCCAACTGCGCCTTCAGGCCCTCGATATCGACCACTCGCCCGGCATCGGCCACGATGGTCGCGCGTGTCAGACGAACCTCTGCCCGGTCGCTGACCTCCAGATCGACGCATATCCCGACACGGGTCATCTGGTTCTTGTATTGCGCATAGGCGATGCCGCGTCCGCCGGTCTGTGATCGGGGGGGCAGTTCGGCAACCAGTCGCCTCAGCTCATCCAGCACGGCGACAGCGCGCGCGTCCGAAAGGTGGGCGCGTCGGAATTCGAACGGATCGAGCGCGTTGCCGCGCGCGAGTTCGTCGATGAAACTTTCAAGCGCAAAGATGTTCGCCGCTGCCCCAAGACAGCGCATCGCCGAGGTGCGGTGCGGCAGTCCGGTAACGAGATTCTTCACCAGCCGCTTGACCGGGAAGTCATAGATCGGGTCGAGATTGCGATGCATTCCGGCATGATGACCCATGTTGGGTTGCGCTTCGGCCGGGCTGATGGGATCGGCGCGGTACCGGTTGGCAAGCAGCCGGCTGGGCCCTGCCCGGTCCGGGCCGGGACGCGGGCGGCCCCGGTGGGTGTCGCTGAAGACTTCGGCCGAGAATGCAGAGATCTTTCCATCCACAACCGTCGCCGCAAGGTCGACCGCCATTGCCGGAGCAAAGGGTTCCCACCGATGTTCGTCCTCGCGGGTCCATTTCACAAGAACGGGCGTCCGAGGGATCTGCATCGCGATCAACGCGGCCTCGAATGCGGCGTCATCGGCTCCGTTATGGCCATAGCAGCCCGAGCCGGGAACGTGGCTGATGTCCACGCTCTCTGGATCGAGCCCCAGACTGTCCGCGATGCTTGCGCGAAGCGGGTATATCCCCTGGCTGTGGCATGTGATCGACAGCGTGTCGTCTTGCCAGACGGCCATCGCCGCAGAGGGTCCAAGGGCTGCGTGCAGCTGATACGGACGCTCGTATCGCGCGCTGTGGACAGGATCGCGCAAGGGGTCGCCGATGTCGCCCGGCGTCGGTGTGCCGTCGATGACCGGAATTCTAACGGCCCCGGTCGCGTTCAGCCGCGTGAAGATCTGCGTCTCGGGCAACCCGGCACCGACATCCCAGCGACTGCTCAGAGCCAGCCTGCGGGCAGCCTTGACCACCGGCCATTCCTGCGGCCCCGTGACGGCCAGAAAGCTGCCGTCGCGGATCAGCCGCAGTCCTTCGGACGCAAGCCGCGCTTCGGCACCGTCAGCCGTCGCCTCCAGGCGTGCATGGGCGTGGGGCGGACGAACGACGCGGGCATGCAGCATTCCCGGCACGTCGATGTCGTGAACGAAGGTGAAGCTGCCTTCAGCCATCGCGGCAATGCCCCGCATCGCAGGCCGCGGGCTGGTTTCGTGACGAACCTCCAGGAACGCAACTTCGGGGTCGATGCGGCACGACAGGTCCACGTCGCCCGCAAGCCCGACGATCGACAGGCGGTGGTTCGTCGCGGGAAGCTGCAGCGTGCCGTCCGAAAGCACCAGATCCTTTGGCAGACATCCGATCCGGGTGGCCGCCACACTCACCAGCACCTCGCGAAGCGAGGCGGATGCGCAGCGCAGCGCCTGGCCCGACTGCTCGACCGAGTTGCTGCCCGATGTGATGCCTTCATCCGGCGACCGGCCGGTGCGGACCGGGGCCATGTCGATCAGGCCATGCGGCACCGTAAGCTCTTCATGGACGATCTGAGCCAGCGCGGTCGAGATGCGCTGCCCGATATCGACCTTCCCGCTGGTCACCACAAGCCGCCCGTCGCTGACGGTGATCCAGTCCGAGATCAGCGGATACTGTGCGATGCTCATGATCCGGCCGCACGCTGGACCGCCTTCACAACCCGCGGATGCGACCCGCAGCGGCACAGATGCGGGGTCAGCGCCGCAAGGATCGTTTCACGGTCGGGATCCGGCGTTTCGGTCAGAAGCGCCGTCGCAGCGACCACCAGACCCGCGGTGCAATAGCCGCATTGCGCAGCCGAGGCTTCGACGAATGCCGCCTGCACGCGACGCCCGGTTTCCTCGGCGGATATCCCCTCGACCGTGGTGATGTCCTGCCCGTCGAACGCCTCGACCGCAGTGACGCAGGACAGCACCGCCTTGCCATCCACAAGAACCGCGCAGGCGCCGCATTGCTCCAGCCCGCAGCCAAGCTTGGCGCCCTTCAGCTTCAGTTCATCGCGCAGGACATAGATCAGCGGCGTGTCGGGATCAGACGCTATTTCATGCGACTGACCATTCACCCGGATTGTCAGGCTCACTGCTCCACACGCTCCCATTTGATCTCCAGATCGACATCGGCGGACTTGAACAGGTTCATCACCGGGCAGCGGGATTCCACGTTGCGGACCAGCCGATCCAGCCGGTCCTGCGGTTCGTCGGTATGAATGCGGATGCGCATCCGGACCCAGTTGAAATAGGGCCGCACGCCCTGCACGCCGCGCGATCCGCGCTGGTCAACCTCTCCGTCCGCTTCCATGTCGACAGCGGTATAGGCAAAGTTCATCGCCTCGGCACACCGGTTGATGATCACGCCCTCGCAGCCCAGAAGCGAGCTCAGCGCCATTTCCAGCGGGGTGGGACCGGTGTTCAGTCCCTTCTCGTCGGTGATCACGACATGGTCGCGCACCATCATGACGGTGCGGGTCGTTGCCTCGTTTCTTGCGCTGACACGGCGGATGCCAAGCGCCTTGGTGTTCGGGTCGATGCTGGGCGCAAGCAGGTCGGGGTCGGTCATCGCGTCATCCTCAGTATTTCCATGCCGTTGGTGCGGTCCAGCAGATAGATCAGACCGTCATCACCGACATCGACATCGTTCGATTGCGGGGGCGTTCCATCAGGTCCGGGCACCATGTAATGCGCGACCTCGACCGGCAGCTTCGGATCGGCAAGGTCCAGAACCCGCAGACCACCGGCGAACCAGGTGGCATAGACCAGCGTGTCGTCCAGCTTTTCGCGAAACTGATGGCCGCCGAACCGGACGCCGGGCTGGCCCACCCAAGGGCACGACCGTTCGCTGAGATCCCATGCCGCCACAGGTTCCATCGCGGCGGGATCGGTCACGTCGATCACCCAGATGAAGCCATGCAGACGGCCCGGTCGGTGGTCATGCTCTTCGTCGATCGCCACCGCATAGCGGCGGCCGTTGATCGGCTGTTCCAGCGGCATCACGGTGTGGGTCGGTTCGGGGATGGCCGCCGGAAAGCGATAGCTGCCCTTGACCGTCAGGTTGCGGATATCGCTGGCATCCAGCACCCGGTATCCGGCGTGCCAGACGGCGGCCCAAAGCTCGTCTCCGCTGCGCATCGCATGATGCAGCCTGACGCCGTAGCCGTCCCAGGTCGGGGTTTCGCCGCCCGCGACATGCTGGCCCGGCATGTGCCAGCGCGAAACCTCGGTCGGGTTGGCGGGATCGGAGATATCGTAGACCACAAGGATGTTGCCGACATAGCCTTCCATCTCTGTCGAGATATAGGCGTAGTTCGCGTCCATATCGAAACGATGCACGCCAAAGCCGTGCGTCTTGACGTAAGACATCAGTTTCGGCGCGGTCTTGTCAGAGATGTCCCAGACCCGGAACCCGCCGCTGTGGTAGCCGCGCGCCAGCGCCTGTTCGAGATCCGCGATGTCAGAGGGCTTGACCCCCAGCCTTTCGGCAACCTGCGCGTCGGTGGCCCCGTCGCCCAGCTCTTTCCGGATGCCCGCGATCTTGTCGGCCTTGCGCAGGAAATGGCGGCGATCCTGTTCGACATTGGTGATCATGATGTCGCCGCGGACCCGGACCTTGTGAGTATGCGACCAGTCGTCCGGTGGCGGCACATGGGCCACGACAACAGGAGCCGCAGGGTTCGAGACGTCGATGACAGACGTGCCCATCGGCGGTTTCATATGGCCGATATAGGCATAGCCGCCCTCGACCACGATCTGGCCGCCACCCTCGATCGGAAGGTGACCCAGCCGTTCGATGTTGCGGGTCAGCTGATACTCGACTTCCTGTTTCATTGGATCGGGATCCCCTGTGATTTACGTTTCCGCTGCAAGGCGAAGATGGCGGGCAGAACCAGTGACAGCAGCAGGCACAGCCACAGGATGTTGCCAAGGTTCGACGAGAACAGCACCATGATGTCGCCATCGGATTTCTTCAGCGACCAGAGGAAGTACTTTTCCAGAAGCGGGCCAAGGATGACCCCGATCAGGATTGCCGCGACATGATAGCCGGTGCGCCGCGCGATATAGCCCAAGACGCCGAACCCCAGTGCCAGATACAGGTCGAACATGTACTCACGCGGCACGAAAGCGCCGACCAACGTGAAAGAGATGATCATCGGCGCAAGGTAGATCGTCGGGATCGTCGTCACATGGCTCATGTACCGGCTGAGCGGCAAGATGGTGAAAATCATCAGCACGTATGAAATGGCCATCGCCATGAACATGCCGTAGCCGACCTTAGGCTGATTTTCGAATAGCGACGGTCCGAAGCTGACGCCATGATACTGCAGGACGACCAGCATGATCGCGGCGGTCGCACCGCCGGGAATGCCCAGTACAAGCAGCGGCACCAGCGTCCCGGAGGTCACCCCGTTGTTCGCCGCTTCCGGCGCGATCAGGCCCTCGGGATGACCGGTGCCGTAAAGTTCCGGCGTCTTCGAGAACGATCGCGACTGCTGATAGGCAACGAAACTGGCGATCGAGGCGCCAGCGCCGGGGATCACGCCGATCACCAGACCGATGATCGAGGTCCAGACGATATGCCACCACCGTTTCAGCGCGATGTTCACGCCTTCGAACGTGGCGTGCCAGCTTGGTTTCCTGACGTCGCCCTCATGCGTCACGATCAGCTTTTTCTCGATGATGATGAACGCCTCGGACACTGCGAAAAGACCGACCAGTGCCGGGATCAGGGGAACCCCATCGTAAAGCTCCAGAAAACCGAAGGTGCCGCGCGGCGTGGCATAGACGACATCCGTGCCGATGGATCCGATCATCAGGCCCAGAAACCCCGCGATCAGTCCCTTTACCATGTCCTGTGCGGCGATGGAGGCGATCAGCGAGATGCCGAACAGCATCACCACGATCATCTCGGTCGAATGCATGTAAAAGCCCACGCGCGCCAGGATGGGCATCGCTGCCAGCGCGATGATCGTGGTCAGCAGGCCACCAATGCAGGACGCGACAAAGGAAATCGAAAGCGCCTGCTGGCCCTTGCCCTGCTTGGCCATCGGATATCCGTCCAGCGGGGTGGCCGCCGCCCCTGCCGTGCCGGGGATGTTCACCAGAATCGCCGGAATCCCCGCCCCCATGCGGGCAGAGCAGTAAAGCGCCACCATGAAGACCAGGCCTCCCTGAAGACTCATCGCCAGCGTCAGGGGCATCAGGATGATGATGGTATTGGCGGCGGAAAAGCCGGGGATGCCGCCGACGATCAGGCCCAGAAAGATCGTTGGCACGATGATGTACCAGAAGCTTGCGGTCTCAAGGAAGACCTCGAACAGAAGTGCAGTGGTGTTATCCATTGGCCAGCACCGCCTTCATCGTCGTTTCAAACCAGCCGCGCGGGAACCGCGTGTCGAACGCCCAGATGAACACCGCCCAGCCAGCCAGCGCCATGATTGCCGAGATCAGCGTGATGAAGCCCACGTTCCTGCCCTTGCTCAACACGTACATGCTGATCGACAGGAACAGGAAGGTCGTCAGCGTGAACCCCAGTCGGTCGATCAGAACGCAATAGCCGATGGTGGTCGCAAACAGCCCGATGCGGCCGGATCTGATGTCTTCGCGGGTGAACAGATTGCCGAATCCAAGAGTCCCCTGACCCGACCGCAGCATCAGCGCCACCCTGACAAGAAAGATCGCGCAAACGAACAACAGGATGCCGCCCACCAGAAACGCGCTGACCTGTGCCGTCCAGGGAGAGTTCCAGATCGTGCTGAAGAAATACAAGGTGAAGGCGATTGCCAGCGCTGGAATTACAAGCTCTCCGCCGAGCTGTCGCTTGGGCGCGTCGGGCTTCAATGTCATGGGTGTCCTCGGGATTTGGGGGCATTCAGACGCGCGGCGGGACAGCCCCGCCGCGCGTGTCAGCTCAGGCGCCGCTCAGCAACGACTTGTAGCGGGCACCCAGTTCCAGCATTGACGCAGCGAACGCACCGCATTCCTCTGCTCCGCCATAGCTCAGGTATTCAGGCGTGCCGCCAGTGGCCAGGTACGCTTCCATCAATGCCGGATCGTCAAAGCATTCCCGGAAAGTGGTGGTCAGCTTTTCATAGCGATCCGGGAAATCCTCTGCCGCCTTGCGGTGGATGCCGAAGGCGCGGGCCGACAGCATTTCCGGCAGGTCCATGCCGAACGCATCGTTGATGTCCGGCGCGTTGTTCAGCCGCTCGCCGACCCGGTTCTTGCCGAAGACCAGCAGCGTCTTGACGCTTTCGCCCGCCGCGATGACCGAGCCAGAGGTCAGCACCGAGAAATCGACCTCTCCGGTGACTGCGCCGGCGACGGTGCCCTTGCCACCCTGAAGCGGCACGAGGTTGAAGTCCGCGCCGGTTTTCTCGCCAAGCGCCAGAAGCCCGATCGAGGCCGGATGCGCCATGCGGCTGGTGCCGACGGTCAGACGGCGCTTCTTGCCCTCTGCGATTACGTCATCCAGTGTCTGAAGCGGGCTTTCGGCGCCGACGAACAGGCAGCAGGGATCGACATCGACCTGACCGAAGTAGAAATAGTCGTTGATGTCGAAATCTGGTGCCTGCATCGCCCAGTTCAGCACCTCCGGCCCCATGTTGCCGAAGATCAGGCTGTAGGCGTCGGGCTCGTGCTTGCCCATGTAGATCTCGTACCCGACACGGCCCGAGGCGCCGGGGTAGTAGCCCGGTTCGAACTCTGTCCCCAGCTTGTTCTTCCAGACGCTGGTGAAGGCGCGGAAATTGCGGTCGGCGCCGCCGCCTTCGGCCGTGGGGATGATGGTGTTGATGTTGCGGGACGGATAGGCATCCTGCGCCCGGACGATCCCCGGAAGCGCCAGCGCCCCTGACGCGGCGACGGTTGTCTTCAGAAATCCGCGTCGGTTCATGGTGTTGATTACAGTCATTTTATCCTCCTAGTTGGCGCGCTTTCATTTTTCAGTCCCGGATGGCTGCGCATTCCTCACGGGTTACGATCTTGCTGCTAAACTCCGGAGCCCTCCCCAAACCTCTGCCCGATCATGTCGGCAGCCCCTGCATAGATCAGCCGCAGCGCAAGCACCCCAAGGATGGCACTCAGCACCAGCCTGAACTGCCGCTCATTGATCCTTGTCAGCACCTGCCGGCCAAGGATGGTTCCGAGGAATCCGGCCACGATCAGCAGAACCAGAAGTCCCGCCCATTGCGAGAATGCGAAACCCAGCAATCCGAATGCGATGGTCTTGAGCAGATGCTGAAGCGTCATCAGTGTCGCCTGGGTTGCGACATGCGACAGGCGGTCAAGCTGCAATGTCTTGACATAGGCCGCCACAAAAGGGCCTGTGCCGCCGAAAAACATCGTCAGAAAGCTCGAAAATCCGCCGGCATAGGCGGCGGACTGGCGCATGAAGGCGGGCGGGCGCGAGACGATGCTCCACAGGATGAACAGGCCGACGCCGATTTGAATGTGGGCAGGCTCCAGTTGTACGAACAGCGCACTTCCCATGGCCACTCCGATGACTGCCCCGATCAGGAATGGAACCATCACGCCGGGGTGCAAATGCCGCAGCAGGATCCCCGCGCGGCCGGCGTTGGATCCAAGCTGGACCAGACCGTGCACGGGAATGATCGCCGCCGCCGGAAGCAGCGTCGCCAGAACCGCAAGCATTATCGCGCCGCCGCCAATTCCGAACGCAGCTGTGATGAACGAGCTTGCAAGACTGACAGCAAGCAGGACAAGGGTGACGGTCCAGCCAAGCCCGGCGGTGAAGATGTCCAGCGCCACCTCAGGTCTCCAGAACCGAAGGGTGGAAAAGATCTTCGACGGGGACCCTGGTCTTGGCCAGATGCTGCTCGACCGAATAGCGGCAGACCGCGTCCAGTTCGGCGCGGTTGGCCCTGACGCCGTAGCTCCAGTAGTCTCGGCCCAGCACCGACAAGGTCCTTTCCATCGAGGCCCCCAACCAAGGCAGGGAAAGCCGGTTGGCATTGCCCATCCAGACCGCGTGCAGTCTTTCAAGCGCCAGATTGCGGGCAGCGACGAACCCGTCATAGAGGGCTTTGGGCAACCACGGATGCGCCTCGGCGACGGTTTTCCGAATGCCGATCAAATGCATGATCGGAAAGAAGCCGGTGCGACGGTGATACTCTGCCTCTGTTGCCTCGAAATCCGGAAAAAGGCGGACCAGATCCGGGTTACCGTCCAGAAAGGCCCTTGGCGGCTTTGGCGCAAGCAGCCCGTCGATCTCGCCGCGAAGCAGCAGGTCCTGCAACGTCTCGCCGTCGTTGATCGGCTCGACCACCATGCCGTCCGGCAGGTCCAGGTCCAGCCGCTCGCGCCGGATGCCCTCGTCCAGCGCGCCGGTGCGCCAATGCACGCCGGTGGTGTCCACACCATAGTCGTCGCCAAGCAAGCCCCGCATCCACAACGCGGCGGTCATCTGGTATTCCGGCACGCCGATCCTGCGCCCGGCAAGATCCGCCGGACTTGTCACCCCGGACCCCGCGCGTGCGAAGAACCCAGAGTGTCGAAAGGCGCGGCTGACGAAAGCCGGGATCGCGATATACGCCCCCTCGCCGCGCGAAACTTGCAGGATGTAGCTGGAGATCGACATCTCGGTGATGTCATAGGGCGCGGTCGTGACCGCCAGCGGAAACAGGTCGGAGGTCGGCCTGGTGACGCTTTCCAGCGCCACGCCGGGGATCGTCACGCGCCCATCATGCAGCGCCATGATCCTGTCATGGTCCCAACTGGCTAGGCTCAGCGACAGTGTGCCGTTGCGGATATCGGCCGCGCCAACGGCTATCGTATCGGTCACGGCAAAGCCAGAAGCATGTAATTGGGCACTTCTGACCTCCCAGTTGAAGCGTTACGGTTTTCTACATCAGGATCTAAACAAGATCAATACCAACCAATCTAGTATCTTGGACACGAGGCGTGATCATTGAACAGAAATCGCGCCTGCCCGGTCAGGTCACCTCTTGGCCGCATAATAGGCCACGCGCCGCTCGAGATAGGCAAGAACCTCTGACAGCGCGAAAGCCATTGCGAACAGCACGATCAGAACCGCCCAGAAGTGTTTCATCAGGAAGTTGGTGGAATACAGCTCGAACAAGGCGCCGAAGCCCACGATGGAAATCAGCAGTTGCCCGATGATGACACCCTTGACCCCCCGGATCACCCCGATCCGGACGCCGCCCAGAATCTCTGGCAGCGCCGCCCAGAAATAGATCTTGAAGAACGCGTCAAGCGGCTTGGCCCCGAAGCTGCGGGCCATCTCGACCATCGACCGATCAATCTGCCGGACACCGGCCCTGGCGTTCAGGATGATGATCCATATCGCGAACAGCGTGGTTGTTATGATGATGGATTTCATTCCGAACCCGAACAGCACCATCAGCACCGGCACCAGTGCCGTCAGTGGCGCGCTCAGAAACATGTTCACCCACGGCAACAGAAGTTCGTCGATCAGGCGGTTCTTGCCCATCAGGATCCCGACCGGAATCCCGATGCTGACGGCAAAGAACACGCCCGCGAAGAACGCATAGGCGGTTTCCGACAGCGCCTTGATGAAGGCCGGGGTTCCGATGATGACGAAAAGCGTGCCGATGACTTCCGAGAACGGGGGAATGAAGAACGTCAGGCCGGATCGGCCGACGATTTCCCAAAGAATGCCCCACAGGATCAACGAGGACATGGCCGGAAGGTGATAGCCGTAAACCTTCATCTTTCCTCTCCCTATTCGACGTAGCTGCGAAGAGAGGCCCAGATCTCGTCCACGATATCCAGATATTCCGGGTCTCGTCGGATGTTGTCGACACCCTTCTCACGGAACCCGCCGGGGCGGATGATCTCGTGCACCCGGCTCGGTCGTGGCAGCAGGATCGCGATCTGGTCGGAAACGTAGACGGCTTCCTCGATGGAGTGGGTCACGAAAATGAAAGTCTTGTTCTCGTTTTGAACCAGCGAAAGCAGATCCTCCTGGAACTTCCGGCGGGTCTGTTCGTCGACCGCTGAAAACGGTTCGTCCATCAGCAGAACCTGCGCATCCACCGCCAGCGCACGCGCAAGGCCGACGCGCTGGCGCATGCCGCCGGACAATTCATGCGGATAGCTTTTCTCGAACCCCGCCAGGCCGACGTCGCGGATATATTTCGCGGCAATCGCCTCTCTCTCCGACTTCGCCATTCCGCGCAATTCGAGACCGAACGCGACGTTCCGGATCACGCTGGCCCAAGGCAGCAGGGCGAAATCCTGAAAGACGAAGGCCCGGTCGGGGCCGGGGCCGGTAACCGTCTTGCCGTTGACCTTGACCTCTCCTGAAGTGGGGTCCAGCAGGCCCGCGATGATCTTCAACAGGGTTGTCTTGCCGCAGCCGGACGGGCCAAGCAGCGATGTCAGCTGACCGCGCGGAAACTCCAGCGTCAGGTTCTTCAAAGCCTCCACATCGCCGTAGGACTTGGAAATCTTGTGGGCCGTAACAGCGTTTTCACCCGACAGCGGGTCTGCTTTGGCAAAGGCGCCCTTAGTCTGAGACATAACCACGGTTGTTCCCTTCGAAAAGAAGATTCTCAAGCCTTTCCAACAGGTTCAAGAACAGAACCGCCAGAAGGATGATCGAGAAGATTGCAGCATACATACTGGGATAATCTGCGATGGAGCGGCTAAAGGTGATGATGTCTCCAACGCCGGTAGGGGTGATCTTGAGCTCTGCCAGGATCGCGCCGATGAACCCGGCCGATACGCCAAGCCTCAGACCCGAAAAGATCACCGGCGACGCCGCGGGTATGATGATCTTCAGCAGAATCTCCAGATCGCTGCCCATGAACGATCGCGCCATTTCCTTGATCGACGACGGCGTATTGCGCACTGCGCTGGCCGTGTTCAGTACAATGACAGGCATGGCCATGATGCAGATCACGAAGACCTTCGAGGTAAGCCCGATCCCGTAGGCCATGACCAGAAGCGGGATCAATGCCGCAAGCGGTGCGGCCTGCATGACGATGAAGATCGGCGAGAACAACCAATCGAACCAATTGCTGAGCCCGATCCAAAGACCCATCGCGATGCCGATGAATGCAGAGATCGCAACGCCGATGATCAGCGGTCTCAGCGTCTCGCCATAGGCCGTGAAGAGCGTTCCGTCAAAGGTCATCTGCGCAAGCGCCACCATCGACTCGATAAAGGTCGGGAAGGCATAGCTTACCGGTATCCGCCCGGCGATTTCCCAAGCGCCAAAGACGATAACTGCGGACAGCAGTTTCAAATACATTGATCGGTTGGACATCAGAACGACCCCGGAAACCTGCTAGTGACGATGGGGCACCGGCCAGTCGTCTGGCGGTGCCCCTTCGTCCGTTTCAGTTCATTGCTGCGTCCAGCGGCACAAGGTACCAGAAGTCCTCGATGTTCAGGCTGGCCGGATCGCCTTCCAGCTGGCCTGCCTCGGTGTACCATTCCATATCGGCCGCGGCCGCCTTGCGTCCCCCGCCGTTCGGATCATAGACCCCACCTTCGACAGCATTGGCATAGAATTCGTCCAGCCCGTCAAGAATCTCCTTCGGCAATTGGCCGATCGGGCCGTCGGGATCGGTTTCACTGCTGATGATCGTGGGATCCTCGGCCATGTCCTGCCAGACGCTCAGCAGCGCATTCACGAAAATCTGCACATCGTCCTCGTTGGCCTGGATCCAGTCCAGGTTGGCGAAAAGCGCCTCGTCGCTGGCGTCCACCTCGAACATCGGCAGAACATTGAACTGGTCAGGGGCCTGCTCCATCATCTTGTTCTTGTTGGACAGATCGATGATCGTCGCATCGGCCTGACCGGCGATCAGGGCGACGACACGATTGGCCGAGCCCGGCACATACGACCGCTCGCCGAACTTGATGCCCACTTTCTCTTCGATGACATTGGCAATCGAGTCGGTGCCGCCACCACGTGAATGCAGCAGGATCGGCTGGCCGTCCAGATCTTCCAGTGTCTCGTATTTCTTCGACGTCACCGGAAAGAATTTCAGCTTCGTCAGCTGAAAGATGATGCGAAGCGGCGCCTTGGAGCGCTGCATGGCCGCATAGGGGGTGCCGAACCCGATATCCATCTGCCCGCTCAGAACAGCCTGGATCGCCAGTTCTTCGTCCGAAAAGGCAGTCCATTCATAGTCCAGCCCATTCGCTTTCGCGCGATCAAGCGCGACAAAGAACGCGGCCATCTCGTCCGAAGGGGTTTCGGCCAGTGCTATGCGGATCGTGTCCGCCTGCGCGGCCGTCGCGCAGATGCCGATGGCAAATACGCCCGCCGTAAATTTTCTAAGCCAGTTTTTCATGATTCTCCTCCCTGAGAAAACAACTGCATGAACTTGATTGCAACTCGCACACGCTGCTTGAGTCTGCTTTGCCCGCCGCGACTCCTGCCTCGTCAAACCTCACCGAACAGCCGCGCCGACACAGATCCCAGATGCTCTCGCATCGCGATATGGGCCGCACCGGGGTCACGCGCCTCGATGGCTTTGACGATCTTGTCATGCTCTGCAAAACTCGGATGCTCTCGCGACGGGCGCACCGAGTCCCGGACCACGGTTTGCCAGGCCACCGCCCGGCGCACCTGGTTCAGATGGTCGAACAGCGACAATAACAGAGCATTCCCCGTGGCCTCGGCCACGGAGCGGTGGAAAAGATCGTCCTGCGCCTCGTAATCGTCCCATGTCGGGGCCTGCGCAGCCCGATCCCGCGCCAGCTTGATCCGCGTCACAGCCTCGTCGGTGGCACTGATCGCGGATTCCCGCGCAATCGCGGGTTCAAGCGACAGGCGGGCCCGCATCAGGTGAAACGGGCTGACCTGAAGGCTCAAATCGGCCAGAAGCCCAAGCGATCCCGCGCCGCTATGCGCCGCCACGAATGTGCCCTTGCCGACATGACGCCAGATCCGGCCGTCCCGCTCCAGCGCTTCAAGCGCCTTTCGCAACGTTGACCGCGTCATTCCGAAGCGGACGATAAGATCGCGCTCGGACGGCAACCGGTCGCCGGGCACATAGCCCCCGTCCTCGATGAACGCCAAAAGCGTCGCCGTGGCCGCTTCGACTTCTGTTGTTTCCGGCCTTATCAGCACGTTTTTACCTGACATCCAGTTTGGTTGATCAATTGGCCTGGTCACCCAAAGCATAGGGGCGGCGCTCTTCGACAGTCAATTGATTTCTTCGGGTTCTGAATATTGGTCGGGATTGATCTGGATGCGATTACCCTTTATGCGATTTCCTGTAACATTTGCCCATTGGAGGAATCGATGGCCCAATACGCGATCCAAACGCCACCCGTAGTGGCTGTGCCAATAGCCGGAACCGATGCCCTGTTTCCGGTGCGTCGCGTCTACTGCATCGGCCGAAATTATGCCGCCCACGCCATCGAGATGGGCCATGACCCGGACCGCGATCCGCCCTTCTTCTTCCAGAAGAATCCCAACAATCTCGATACGTCCGGCCAGTTCCCCTACCCGCCCCATACCTCGGATGTGCACCACGAGGTAGAGGTCGCGGTGATGCTGAAATCCGGCGGCGAGAACATCCCGTTGGAAAGTGCGCTTGACCATGTGTACGGCTATGCGCTGTCGCTCGACATGACGCGGCGCGATCTGCAGGGCGAGATGAAGAAGATGGGTCGCCCCTGGGAAATCGGCAAGGCGTTCGAGCGTTCTGCCCCGGTCGGTCCGGTTCATCCGGTCAGCGACATCGGTCACCTTGAGAATGGCAGCATAACGCTGAAGGTGAACGGAGAGCTTCGTCAGGAAGGCGACCTGAACCAGATGATCTGGAAGGTGCCGGAAATGATCTCTTATCTTTCCGAGTATTTCGAGCTCGCGCCGGGTGACGTGATCCTGTCGGGAACGCCTTCGGGCGTCGGCCCCGTGGTGAAGGGCGACGTGATGGAAATTGCGGCTGACGGATTGGGCTCGATGACGGTGACGGTCACCTGACGCCGGCATTCGGGTTGGCTTGACCGGCGTCCGGTTCCCGCAACTCCGTGCATGTTCGCACCGCAGCCTTCATGCCAACCCATTGTTCCGGCAGGACGACCGAAACACCCTGGTAGCACCCTACAGCGCAAGGCCGGTCGTCCTGCCGTCATGGATGGCGGCGGCGGCAAAGCGCGGGGCGCTGGCGTCACCGATCAGGATCGGGCGTTGTCCGATGGCGCGCAGGCTGTCGGGCAGGTCGTGATCGGCCCTGCGGCCGGTCGCCAGAACAAGCGCGTCGGCGGCGATCACCTGCTCTTCGCCGGTCAGCAAGGACACGACGCGCGCGGCTTCGCCCGTCCATTCGGCAATCGCGCTTTCCGTCACGAAGCGGCTGCCAAGCCGGGCAAGCTGCTGGCGCGCCGGGACATCCGAGGCGGTGCGCGTCAACTCTCTGGCGATCATCGCATCCGGCGTGACGATAGTGACCGCGTGCCCGGCCTCGGCCAGATGCCATGCGGTGCCGATCCCGCGCCAGTGGCCGCCTTCGTCAAGCACAATGACGCGTCTGCCCGGTCGCGCGGCGCGGCGCATCACATCCTCGGCTGACCAGACATTGCCGCAGGCGATACCGGGCAACCCCGGCAGATGCGGCAGGGCCTTCTGAAAGCCGGTGCCGTCCGGCTGCGCCCCGGTGGCAAGCACCACCGCGTCCGCCCCGAACGCCGCGATCTCGCCGGCCTCCAGATAGCTGTTACAGCGCAGATCGACCCCCAGCCTGTCCAGCTGCCGCCGGTACCAGTCGATCAGGTCGGTGATCTGGGCGCGGCGCGGTTGCAGCCCCGCCAGCCGGAATTGCCCGCCCAGATCGGCGCTGGCCTCGGCCAGCGTGACGCGGTGCCCGCGCTCGGCCGCCACCCGCGCCGCTTCCAGCCCGGCCGGGCCACCGCCCACCACCAGCACGGATCTGCAGGTCTCTGCCAGGACAAACCGGTCGCCTCCCCAGAGATATTCGTGGCCAACCGAGGGGTTGATCAGGCACGAGATGTAATAGTCGCGGCCGCGCCGGCCCCAGCATTGCTGATTGCACGACAGGCAGCCGCGAATGTCCTCGGGGCGCCCTGCCCCGGCCTTGGCCACCAGATACGGATCGGCGATCTGCCCGCGCACGATCGAGACAAGATCGGCCTGGCCCGCGCCAAGCACGGTGTTGGCGTTTTCCGGGGTGCGGATGCCGGCCTCGGCAATGATCTTGGCGGCCAGCCTTGCGCCTTTCAGCTGCGCGGCCAGATCGGCGCCAAGGTTCTCGGGATACTGAAAGCTGGGGATGATCTTGTGAAAGTCGATATAGCTGCCAGCCCCGACGGTGACGTAGTCCATCAGCCGCTCGGCGTCATGCAGGGCGACGATCCGGACCATCTCGTCGCGGCTGGGCAAGACGCCGGTATCGGCACCGTCCGAGACCGACAGCCCGATGATGAACGCCTCGCCACAGGCGGCGCGGATGCGGCGCAGGATCTCGCGCGAGAACCGGGTGCGGTTCGCAAGGCTGCCACCCCATTCGTCGCTGCGCTGGTTGGAAAACCCGGTCCAGAACTGATCGAGCAGGCAGTGGTAGGCGGCCCAGACCTCGACCCCGTCGAACCCGGCCTTCTGGCAGCGGATCGCGGCCTGCACGAACGCCTCGATGGTTTCTTCGATCTGATCGGGCGTCATCGGGTGGCTGCCATCGTTGTCATGATAGCTTGGCCCGCCCGAAGGGGACCAGTTGGCATGCCACGAATTGTCCCAGTCGCCATGCGCGCCGACATGGTAAAGCTGCTGGATCATCACCGCGCCCTCGGCCTTGCAGGCCGCGGTCAGCCGGGCGAAATGCGGGATAACCGCGTCCGATCCGGGGCGAAAATTGCCGCGTGTCAGAACCGCGGCGGCATGCACCGGCATCGGCTCGACCGTGATCATCGCGGCGCCGCCCCTGGCGCGTTCCAGGTAATAGCCCAGATGCTGATCGCCGGGCAGGCCGTCTTGCGCCATGTTGGTGGTATGCGCGCCGAAGACGATGCGGTTGCGCAGGGTGTTGTGGCGCAGCGTCAGCGGCGCGAACACGTGCCTGAGGCTCATTCGCCGCGCTCCAGCCTGTCCAGCCCGCGGGCAAGCGCCGCGCCGGTTCCCGCCGCCTCCATATGCAGGCGCAGGCGCTGGTTGTAGCCGCCCGGCGTGTTGAGCGCCTCGATCAGCGCGCCGGTCTCGGTGCCCGCAAGGCTTGACGCGACAAGCGCGCGCAGGAACGCCTCGGCCTGCGCCGGGTCATCGCTGCGCGCCGCCAGCCAGCGGGCCGCATCGCCCACCATCCGCGCCACCGGCGACAGCACCGCCTGGGCGCAGAGATAGGCCGCGAGATCCTGCGCGTCCTTCAGGACGAACACCTGGTTGCGCGCGCCGACGATCGAATTCACCAGATCGGCATCGCCCAGCATCAGGACGGCAGAGCCGCCTTGCGCAATGGCGGGAAACGGCAGCATGACCGCATTCGCGCGCGCCGGGGCCACCATCGCGCCGACCTGTTCCAGCGTGGCGCCACCCATCAGCGAGATCACCCGGTGATCGGGCCGAAAGCGCAGCGCGGCCAGAATCCGGGGCGCGGTCTCGGCCAAGAGGCCGAGGAACACGGTATCGCTCTGGTCAAGCACCGCCTGATTGCCGGCCACCCTGACATTTGCAAAGTCCCGCGCCAGACCCGCCGCGTGCGCCGCGCTTCGCTCTGATACGGTGATCTGGTGGCCGTCGCCGGCAATGCCGCGCACCAGTGCGGTTGCGATGGTTCCCGTTCCGATGACGCCGATCTTCATGACGCGCCCCACGTGTCGCTCAGCCGGTAGCCTGCGGGCCAGGGATCATCCGGGTCAAGCATGTGCTGATGCGTCCCGGTGATCCAGCCGCGGCCGGTGATTTCCGGAATGATCGCCGGGGTGCCGTTCAGGTCGCAGGCTCCGGCGATGCGCCCCGAAAAGCGGCTGTCGATGATCGAGCGGCAGTCCAGCCGGTCGCCCACGCCCATCTGCCCCTTCGCCGCCAGCACCGCCATCCGGGCCGAAACGCCGGTGCCGGTCGGTGAGCGGTCGATCTTGCCCGGCCGGATCGCCACCGCGCTGCGCGCCACGCCGTCCCTGACCGGGGTGACGAAAGCGCAAAAGCTGATATGCGTCCAGTCCGGATTGGTCGGGTGGTGAAAGCCCAGCTGATCGTTCGCCGCGTTGGTGATCCGTACGCCAAGACGGGCCAGATCCGCCGCCTCTTCGGGCCGGATCGCAAAACCCAGGGCGGCGGCATCGACGATCACGAAACTGTCGCCGCCAAAGGCGGTATCCACCCGCAGCGTGCCCAGTCCCTCGACCTTCAGCGCGGCATCGAGATGCTGCGCGAAAGATGGCAGATTCTCGACGGTGATCCGCGTCGCCTTGCCCCCGGCACAGTCCGCCCGCACCCGCACCAGCCCGCCCGGGGCTTCCAGCAGCATGTCGGTCACCGGCTCGGTCATCGGGATGATTCCGCTGTCCAGCAGCACCGTCGCCACGCAGATCGCGTTGCTGCCCGACATCGGCGGGGTGTCTTCGGGCTCCATGATGATCCAGCCGATCTGCGCGCGCGGGTCTTTCGGCGGCACCAGCAGGTTCACATGCCGAAACACCCCGCCGCGCGGTTCGTTGAGCATGAAATTGCGCAAGCTCTGGTCGCGGGCGATCCAGCGGCTTTGCTCCCAGATCGTCTCGCCCGGAGGCGGCAGAACGCCGCCGACGATCACATCACCCACCTCGCCCTCGGCATGGGCAGAGATGACGTGGATCGTCTTTGTCGACCGCACCTCAGATGTCCTTGACCAGCCGCAGCGCGTCGTAGATCGCCGCATGGGTGTTGCGCGCGCTGACCGCGTCGCCGATACGAAAAAGCTGGAACGCGCCTTCGGGGTTGCGGGTCACGGTCTGCGCGGTCCCGGCGATCAGCGCGTCGTAATCGACCGCGCCCTGGTTCGACGAAAGCGGCCTGAGCGCGAAGTAAAGCGCGTCAAGCGGCATCGTGCCATAGTTCACCACCACCTGGTCATAGGTCTTTTCAGAGGTGAAGCCGCTGTAATCCGTGCCGATGGTGGCGCGCAGCCGGTTGCCGTCGCGGGCCACGTCCAGAAGGCGGCGGGTGACGGTGAAGGTCACGTCCTTGTCCTGCAGCGCGCGCATGTAGGGCACCAGGTTCATCGCCATGATTTCGGGGGCGAAAACCCGGTCCGGCGTCATCACCTCGACCTTCGCACCGGCATTGGCGGCCACCTCGGCGGCCATCAGCCCCGGATGGTCTCCGCTTTCGTCATAGATCAGCACGTTCTGCCCCGGCTTGGCGTCGCCTGCGATGATGTCCCATGCGGTCACCACCAGATCCTGTTCCTTGCGGCTTTCGAAAAGCTCGGTATTGGGCAGCCCGCCGGTGGCCACGATCACCACGTCGGGGGCAAGCGCGGTGATGTCCTCGGCCTCGGCCCATGTGTTGAAGTGGAACACCACATCGAGCGCGGCGCATTGCGCCATCCGCCAGTCGATGATGCTGATCATCTCGCGCCGCCGCGGGTTCTGCGCGGTCAGCCGCACCTGCCCGCCGGGCTCGGGCTGCGCCTCGAACACCGTCACATCGTGGCCACGCTCGGCGGCGACGCGCGCCGCCTCCAGCCCGGCGGGACCGGCGCCGACGATAACCACGCGGCGGCGCGCCGGCGCCGGGGCGATGTCATGTGGCATGGTCAGTTCGCGGCCGGTCGCGGCGTTGTGGATGCACAGCGCCTCGCCGGCCGCATAGATCCGGTCAAGGCAGAAGGTGGCGCCGACGCAGGGGCGGATGTCCTCTTCGCGCCCCTCGATGATCTTGCGCACGATATGCGGGTCGGCCATGTGGGCGCGGGTCATCCCGACCATGTCCAGAAGACCCGCGGCGACAGCGTGGCGGGCGGTGGCCACGTCGGGGATCTTCGCGGCATGGAAGGTGGGCATGCCGGTGGCCTTCTTCACTGCGCCGGCGAAATCCAGATGCGGCGCGTTCTTCATCCCCTGCACCGGGATCACATCGGTCATCGCCGGATCGGTATGGACCCGCCCGCGGATCACGTTGAGGAAATCGACCATGCCGGACTCCGCGAGGCGCCTGGAAATCTCCAGTCCCTCCTCGGGGCTGATGCCGCCGGCCTCGGCCTCGTCCGCCGTGTAGCGCAGCCCGACGATGAAATCGTCGCCGACCCGCTTGCGGATCCCGGTCAGCACATCCCACAGCAGTTGCATCCGGCTGTCGAGGCTCTGCCCGCCATAGCGCCCGTCCAGATCGTTGGTCAGCGGCGACCAGAACTGGTCCAGCAGGTGACCGTAGACCTGCAATTCGATCCCGTCCATGCCGCCCGCCCTCATCCGTTCGGTGGCATCGGCGAAGTCGGTGATGATCCGCTCGATATCCCAATCCTCGGCCAGCTTGGGAAAGGCGCGATGCGCCGGCTCGCGGTGTTTCGAGGACGACACCGACGGCAGCCAGTCGCCCTTGGACCAGCTGGTGCGGCGGCCAAGGTGGGTCAGCTGGATCATCACCGCGCAGCCATGATCGTGGCAGGCATCGGTCAGCATCCGGATCCACGGCACCACCTCGTCCTTGTAGGCCAGGATGTTGTTGAAGACCGGCGGGCTGTCCGTGGACACCGCCGCCGACCCGGCGGTCATCGCCAGCGCGACGCCGGCCTTGGCGCGCTCCGCGTGATATGCAGCATAGCGCTCTTTCGGCATGCCGTCCTCGGGGTAGGCCGGCTCATGGCTGGTGGTCATGATCCGGTTGCGCAGGGTCAGATGCTTGAGCTGGTAGGGCTGAAGCAGGGGATCGGTCGACATCGGCGTTCTCCGTTTGGCTGCGGGGAGGATTCCAAGAATGTTCATACATGTCAAGTTTGTGTTCATCACTGATCATTTCATTGCCTCCGCCAGGGCCGTGCGATAGGCTTTTGCCATGACGACGGCGGACCCCATCGACACGACCGAGAAGGCAAGCGGCTGGCGCGGATCGCGCGAGCTGTGGCTTGATGCGGCGCGCGACGCCTTTGTGACAAGCGGCCTCGACGCGGTGAAGATTCAACCGCTGGCCAAGCGGCTGAACCTGTCGCGCACCAGTTTCTACTGGTTCTTCAAGGATCGCGGCGCGCTGCTCGATGCGCTTCTGGACATGTGGGACGACAGCAATACCGGCAGCCTTGTCGCGGCGGCGGGCGCCTATGCCGAAACCATCACCGAGGCGGCGCTGACCCTGATCAGCGTATTCCTTGACGATCGGCCGTTCGAATCGCGGTTCGATCTTGCGGTGCGGGGCTGGGCGCACAGCTCTGACGCGGTTGCGGCGCGGGTCAACGCGGCGGACGCGGCGCGGCTTGCCGCGATCCGCCGGATGTTCGAACGCTTCGGCTATGATCCGGGCGAGGCCGATGTGCGCGCCCGCACGGTCTATCTGGTGCAGATCGGCTATATCTCGATGCAGATGCAGGAAAGCCTTGCCGAGCGCATGTCGCGCATGCCCGCCTATGTGAAGACCTTTACCGGGTACGCGCCTTCGGACGAGGAATTGCGCCGCTTTCACGCCCGCCACGGGTTCAACCCGGCGGCGGGCTGAGGTTCGGCATGCAAGCAGGCCATGGCATCAATGCCTGCTTCCATGCCCGGCGAAAACCAGACCAGGTTTGCCTGGTCGGGCTTCCCGCGAAGGAATGCTGGCGACACCTTGCACGGTCCTGCGCCTGACGCGCAATATTGGCGGGACTTCACTGAACAAGAGGAACTATTGCGATCGGCCTGTGGACCCTGCGCGCGCATCGCTGCTGGTTGCCCTGAAGACCGGGTACAGCCCTGATCTGATCAGGTGATTGCTCTTGCATTGGGCTGATGCGGTTCGCGATAGTCGGGATATGAATGTAGATACCAAACGCCCGACCCTGCGCATCCGTATTGTCTTTGGTGACGAGGAAATGATCGGGCCCGGCAAGGCCGAACTGCTGGAGCGCATTGACCGCTGCGGCTCTATCGCCGCGGCGGGTCGCGAGATGAGCATGAGCTACAAGCGCGCCTGGCAGTTGATCGGCACGTTGAACGCCATGTTCAAGCAGCCGCTTGTGGACAGCACACGCGGCGGTCCCGGCGGTGGTGGAGCCGTGCTGACCGAAACCGGCCGGACGGTCCTGAGCCTCTATCGCGCCTTCGAGACGGATGCGGCCGAGGCCGGCGTCATGCGTCTGGACGCAATGCAGGCGATGCTCAGGGATATTCCCGAAAGAAAATAACGCTTGCCCGTCAGAACGTCTTCCTGCGATATGGTCCATGAAACATATCATCAGGAAGAACCGCATGCTTGCATCCTGCATCCGTCGTTCCGTTGTTGCGGTTGCCGCTGCTTTCGCCCTCGCCGCCGGACCCGTCGCCGCGCAGGATGACGCGCCGGTCGTCGCCGCCGCGTCCGATCTGCAATTCGCGGTCGCCGAGATCGCCGAGGCTTTCGAGGCCGAGACAGGAATGGCGGTGCGGCTGTCCTTTGGATCGACCGGCAACTTCGCCCGCCAGATCCGCGAAGGTGCGCCCTTCCAGATCTTCATGGCCGCCGACGAACGTTTCATCGCGGACCTGCATGCCGACAGGCTCACCCGCGACGCAGGCGATCTTTATGCGCTTGGCCGGCTGGCATTGGTGGTGCCGCACGGATCAACCCTGACGCCCGACCCGGAGATGAACGATCTGGCCGGGATGCTGGCAGCGGACCAGATCTCCCGCTTTGCGATCGCCAATCCCGATCACGCGCCCTATGGCATGCGCGCGAAGGAATCGCTGATCGCCAAGGGCATCTGGGACGATCTGCAACCGGTGCTCGTTCTGGGTGAAAATGTCAGCCAGGCGGCACAATTCGCGCTGTCGGGCAATGCCGAGGGCGGAATCATCGCCTATTCACTGGCACTGGCCCCCAAGGTTGCGTCGCGCGGCACCTATGCCCTGGTCCCCGAGGACTGGCACGAACCGCTGCGCCAGCGCATGGCGCTGTTGAACGGCGCGGGCGAGGTGGCCGAGGCGTTCTACGCCTATATGACCGAACCTGCCGCCCGCGCGATCATGGAGCGTTACGGTTTTGTCCTGCCGAAAGACGAGTGATCCATGGACTGGACCGCACTGACCCTTTCCCTGCGGCTGGCTGCGTGGACGGTGGCGATCCTTCTGCCTGTCTCGGTGCTGGTGGGCCGGTTCCTTGCCTACCGCCAGTTCGGCGGCAAAGGGCTGGTCGAGGCGCTGGTCATGCTGCCGCTGGTCCTGCCGCCCACGGTCTTGGGCTTCTACCTTCTGGTCGCCTTCGGGCGCAATTCGCCGGTGGGCGAGCTGTGGCAGAGCCTGTTCGGCCACCAGCTTGTGTTCAGTTTTGAAGGGTTGGTCGTGGCCTCGATCCTCTTCAACCTGCCCTTCGCGATCCAGCCCGCGCAGCGCGGGTTCGAAGCGGTCCCGATCGAGGTGCGAGAGGCGGCAAGCTGCTGCGGGATGTCACCGCTGGCGTCCCTCTGGAAAGTGGAACTGCCGCTTGCCTGGCCGGGGCTGATGACGGCTATGGTGCTGACCTTCGCGCATACACTGGGCGAGTTCGGCATCGTACTGATGGTCGGCGGCTCGATCCCCGGCGAGACCAGGACCATCGCCATTGCCATCTATGACCGCGTACAGGCGTTTGACGCCCGGTCCGCAGGCATCATGTCGGCGGTTCTGGTCGCCATTTCGCTGTTCACCATCGCGCTGACCTATTGGCTGTCGGCCCGCGTCGGGCGAAGGTTGTCCTGATGGCACTGGAGGTGATGGCACGAACCGCAGCGCCGATCCCGCTCGATGTGGCCTTCCGCGTGGAGCCGGGTGAACTGCTGGCACTGGTGGGCCATTCCGGCTCTGGAAAGACGACGCTTCTGCGTACCATCGCCGGGCTCTGGCGGCCCGAGGTGGCGCGGGTCACGGTCGACGGCACCACCTGGCTGGATACCGCTGCGCGGGTGTGCCTGCCCACTCACCGCCGTCGCGTCGGCATCGTGTTCCAGAATTATGCGCTCTTTCCGCACATGACGGCGGCGCAGAACGTGATGGCGGCAATGGACAGCGCCGACCGGACCGAGGCAGTGCGGATTCTCGATCTGGTCAACCTCGACGGGCTGGCCGATCGCAAGCCGGCCCAGCTTTCGGGAGGCCAGCAGCAGCGTGTCGCGGTGGCCCGTGCGCTTGCCCGCCGCCCCGAGGCGCTGCTGCTGGACGAACCCTTCTCGGCCGTGGACCGCGCGACGCGCGAGAAGCTCTATGGCGAGATCATCGCGCTCAGGGCGCATCTGGCGATGCCGGTGGTGCTGGTCACCCATGACGTGAACGAAGCGCAGCTTCTGGCCGACCGGATGGTGGTGATCGAGAAGGGCCGGGCCGTCCGCGCCGGCACCACCGCCGAGGTCATGGCCGACCCGGATGCGCTGCGCGCCATGGGTATCCGCGAGGTGGCGGCGATGTTGCCCGCCATCATTGCGGAACACGGGGCCGACGGGCTGACCCGGCTTGACGCGCCCACCGGCCCGCTTTTTCTTCCGGGAGTCGAGGGCGCGCCCGGAACCCGGATTCGGGTGAGGATCATGGCGCATGAGGTGATCCTGTCGCGCGTCCGGCCCAAGGGGCTGTCTGCGCAGAACATCCTTGCCGGAACGGTGGCGCAGATCGTGCCGGGCAAGGGACCGGCCGTGACCGTGCGCATCGCGATGGGCGAACACGAGATCCTCGCCCGCATCACCCGCCGCGCCGCCGACCAGATGGCCCTGCAACCGGGCGACATTGTCCACGCGATCCTCAAATCCATGACGGTGGCCCGCGACCATGTGGCCCGCGACCCTGACGCCGCACGGGTTGCCGAATGACCCGCGCGACCCGCCCGCCAATGCCGAATGACATTGCCGGGCGGAGCGAGTATTTAGCGAGCCTGGATCATGGCTTGCAAAGTCAGGATCACGCGCGCCGACTGCCGGTGGACCTGGCCTTCGATGTCGTCGTGGCGAATGAATTCTGGCAGGCTGACGAGGTTGGGCATGGGGAACAGGTTGGCGTGCCGTCGGGCCAGGATTGCGGCAGAGCCTTTCACACGCTCGGTCCCCTCTCGCTCTCCCGATGAGTTGCGCCGCTACATCCGCGCCAGTCCCTCCGCCAGTATCCTCTGGACCACCCGAATCCGCGGGCTGAGCGACAAGTCCTCGTGCACCACAAGCCAGATCGGCACTACGATTGGCGGCATGTCCGGCAAGAGCCGGATCACCCCCGGCGTCCTGTCCGCCACGTCACGCAACATCGGTGCCACGCCCATGCCGCGTCTGACCATCTCCCAGATCACCACCGAGGAGTCCGACACCAGACGGAAATCGGCGATCTCCATCGGGATGCCCACGTCGTGCAGATAACCAGCGAAGCGCGCAGCTGGTTCCAGTCAACTTCCGTCATGCATTTTCGTATATCATGGATCCATTTTTCGGCAATTGTCATATTATTCGCATATGCTAAGCCGGTTGCTGAAAGGAGGGCTCACAATGACTTCAGCAGCGGATGCCCGGTTCTGGGACAGGGCTTCGGGACGATATGCCAAGGCGAAGATCGCGGATCAGGGCGGGTATGAGCGGACGCTGGAGCGGACCCGCGCGCTGCTGGCCCCGGACGACCGTATCTTGGAATTGGGATGCGGAACAGGTTCGACCGCCTTGCGGCTTGCGCCGAGTGTGCAAGGCTACCTCGCCACCGATATTTCCACGAAGATGATCGCAATCGCCGAAGGCAAGGCCGCAGCAGGTCCTGTCCCGGGCCTCGCATTCCGCGCGGCGACGGCCGAAGGAATGACGTCAGAGCCGGTCGCGTTCAATGCCGTTCTGGCGTTCAACTATCTTCATCTGGTCCGGGACCTGCAGGACACGTTGCGTCATGTCCGTGGTCTGCTCGTGCCCGGAGGTCTGCTCATTTCCAAGACCCCCTGCCTTGGGGACATGAGTGTCGTCATTCGGAGCATTCTGCTTCCAACCCTGCGTGCGGTCAGACTGGCGCCGCATGTCACTGTTCTGGATGCGCGGGGCCTGTCCCGGCTGATCGAAGGGGCGGGCTTCGACATCCTTGCCACCGAGGGCCACGCAACCAAAGGCAAGGACGCCCGCCCGTTCATCGTGGCGCGAAAGACATGAGGTGATACATCCGCTTCGAGGTCATCGTGCGTCGGTCGCCTCCGGGCCGCAGATGGCGCAGAGTGCGGCATGCTACGATCTGCGCGATTCAATCCCTTTACAAAACTAGATTTATAGTTATATTGGCGGCATGACAACAACCAGCCCCACCGCCCGCGCGCTTGCCGCCCTTGGCCATGATGCAAGGCTTTCGATTTTTCGCCTGCTTGTCAAAGCGGGCGACGAGGGTCAGCGGGTCAGCGATATCGGCGAACATCTGGGGCTTGCGCCGTCGACGCTGGCGCATCATCTGTCGACGCTGGTCGATGCGGGCCTCGTGCTGCAGGACAAGCAGGGCCGCGAGGTGTTCAACCGGGTCGATTTCCCGGCCATGCACCGGGTGCTGGATTTCCTGACCTCTGAATGCTGTTCCGGCGTGACGGTGCAGCCTGCGGAGGATGCGGCATGAAGCAAACGACCCTGTTTTTTCGCCCTGAAACAACTACAATTCCAGAGGTTTGGTGATGACTGACACGACCTGTTCCACTCCTGGCTTTCGCTCTGCGCTGCGGCATCTCTGGCAGGACCAGCGGGTCTGGCTTGCCTCGGCGCTGATCCTTCTGGCGCTGGCGCTGTTCGATCCGGGCCAGGCCGCCGACAGCGCGATCTTTGCCGGCGGGTCGCTTCTTGGCACGGCGCCGTTTCTGGTGCTGTCGATCGCCATTGCCGCATGGGCCGGCGCGACCGGGGCCGACAACCTGATCGCAAGGGCCTTCACCGGCGCGCCGCTCCTGATGATCGGGCTCGGGGCGCTGGCGGGCGGCATCTCGCCGTTCTGCTCTTGCGGGGTGATCCCGCTGATCGCGGCGCTCTTGGCGATGGGGGTGCCGCTGTCGGCGGTGATGGCGTTCTGGCTGGCCTCGCCGATCATGGACCCGTCGATGTTCGTGCTGACGGTGGGCGTGCTCGATCTGGAATTCGCGGTGGCCAAGACCCTGGCCGCGATCGGGCTGGGCCTGTTCGGCGGGCTTGCCGTGCATCTGCTGTCGCGCGGCGGCGCGCTGGCGGATCCGCTGCGCGCGGGCGTCGGCAATGGCGGCTGCGGCGGCGCGAAACTGCGCGCGCCGGCACCCGTGGTCTGGCGCTTCTGGGAGGATCCTGCGCGCCGGGCGAAATTCGGCAGGACCGCCCTCGTCACGACCCTGTTCCTGGCCAAGTGGCTGACGCTGGCCTTCATCCTCGAAAGCCTGATGCTCGCCTGGATCCCGGCCGAGGCGATGACCGCGGCGCTTGGCGGCACGGGGCTGATGCCCATCGTGATGGCGACGCTGGTGGGCGTGCCGGCCTACCTGAACGGCTACGCCGCCCTGCCGCTGGTCGGCGGGCTGATCGAACAGGGCATGGCGCCGGGCGCCGGACTGGCCTTTCTTGTGGCCGGCGGCGTCACCTCGATACCGGCGGCAATGGCGGTCTGGGCGCTGGCCCGGCCGCCGGTCTTCGCGCTCTATATCGCGCTGTCGCTGGCCGGCGCGTTCCTGTCGGGGCTGCTGTTCCAGATCTGGACCCTGGCATGAGCGGATCGGGAAGCCCTGGCCGCCCCGACCATCCGACCGGGGCTGGCGGCATCCGATGATCCCGGGTCTTTCGTCGGGGCGGCGCGGTCTTGTCGTCGCCGGTCTGGGTCTTCGGCGCCTTTTCGATGGCGATGGCGGCGCTGTCCGTGCTCCGGCGGACGTAAGGCGCCGCGCACCACGCTGGCCGTTGGCCGCGTCGTGCCTGCGGCAGCGACGGGCGCGGTTGGACTGCCGTGCGGTCAGGTGGCGGACGACTGGTTGACCCGCTTCATCAGCGCCGTGGCTGTTCCCTTGCGTTCGGAATAGCGATCCACCAGATAGGCCGCGCGGTCGCGGGTCAGAAGCGTGAACTTCACCAGTTCCTCCATCACATCCACGATCCGGTCGTAATAGGCCGACGGCTTCATCCGCCCCGCCTCGTCGAATTCCAGAAACGCCTTGGCCACCGAGGATTGGTTGGGGATCGTCAGCATCCGCATCCAGCGCCCGAGGATCCGCATCTGGTTGACCGCGTTGAAGCTTTGCGAGCCGCCCGAAACCTGCATCACCGCCAGCGTCTTGCCCTGCGTCGGGCGCACCGCGCCCTCCGACAGCGGGACCCAGTCGATCTGGGTCTTCATCAGCCCGGTCATGGCGCCGTGCCGTTCCGGGCTGGACCAGACCATGCCCTCGCACCAGGCGACCAGGTCGCGCAGCTCGCGCACCTTGGGGTGACTGGCATCGACCCCGTCATCGACCTGCGGCAGACCCGAGGGGTTGAACACCCGCACCTCGGCCCCAAGCCTTTTCAGGATGCGCCCCGCCTCCTCGGCCGACAACCGGCTGAACGACCGCGCCCTGAGCGAGCCGTAAAGGATCAGGATGCGCGGCCGGTGGCTGCCAAGCGGCGGCGCCAGCAGGCGGTCGCGATCAATGGCGGCAAAGCACGCCTCATCCACCTGCAGGGTGTCGTGACCGCTCATGCCGGGAACCCCTGGCGGGTGCGGTTGGCGAACCAGACCAGCGACAGCATCACCGGCACCTCGACCAGAACGCCGACCACCGTCACCAGCGCCGCGCCCGAATTCAGGCCGAACAGTCCGATCGCGACCGCCACCGCCAGTTCGAAGAAGTTCGACGTGCCGATCAGCGCGCAGGGCGCGGCCACGTTGTGCGGCACCTTCCAGCGCCAGGCCCAGAAATACGCGATGGCGAAGATCCCGTAGGACTGGATCAGGATCGGCGTCGCCAGAAGCACGATCAGGACCGGGCTTTCAAGGATGACATTGCCCTGAAAGCCGAACAGCAGCACCACCGTCAGCAAGAGCCCCAGAACCGAAGCGGGCTTGATCCGGGCGGTGAACTCTGCAACCGCCGCCTCGCCGCCCCGCCGCATCAGACGGGCACGGGTGATCGCGCCCGCCACCAGCGGCAGCACCACGTAAAGCCCCACCGACAGAACCAGCGTTTCCCACGGCACCGCGATATCGGTCACGCCCAGCAGCAACGCCACGATCGGGGCGAAGGCAAAGACCATGATCACGTCGTTCAGCGACACCTGCACCAGCGTGTAGTTCGGATCGCCCCTGGTCAGTTGCGACCAGACGAATACCATCGCGGTACACGGCGCCGCGCCCAGCAGGATCAGGCCGGCGATGTATTGGCCCGCATCCGCCGGCTCGATCAACCCGGCGAAGACATGCTTGAAGAACAGCACGCCCAGGGCGGCCATGGTGAACGGCTTGATCAGCCAGTTCACCACCAGGGTGATGATCAGCCCCTTGGGGCGCTTGCCCACACCCTTCAGGGCGCCGAAATCCACGGCGACCATCATCGGGTAGACCATGGCCCAGATCAGCACCGCCACCACCAGATTGACCGAGGCATATTCCAGCCCCGCCAGAACCTCGAACAGGCCCGGCAGCACTCTTGCCAGACCGATTCCGGCGATGATGCACAGCAGGACCCACAGCGACAGGTAGCGTTCAAACAGGGACATGGGTCATCCTTCCGAGCCGGCGGGTCTGACACAGCAGCCAGCTTCTCGGGCCGTGGTTTCAAGGGTCTGGATCAGCGCCGCCAGGGGCGCCAGCGCGGTCGGCCCCAGCGAATAGCAGACCCGCGGCGGGTCGATCTGCCCTTCGATCACGCCGGCGGCCTTCAGGATCCGAAGATGTTCGGACACCGTGGACTGCGCCAGACCGACCGCATCGACGATATCGCCGCCGATGCAGCCCGGCGTCCGGGCCAGCAACCGCAGGATCCGCAGCCGCGCAGGGTGGCCAAGCGCCTTGGCCATCGCGGCCATTCTGGCATCCGCCTCGTCCTGGTCGGTCTGATCGGTCTGGGTCACCGGGGCGTCCACCCTGCGTTGATCGTATATCGTCGTTTACCGATATAATCGGAAATCCATCAGCGCAAGGGGCAATATCCCGTCCGCACGAAAAACCGCTCCGGCGCCGGGTTGCATCGCTACGGGATCGTGTCCACCCGTTCACCTTGATGGTTGAAATATCAAGATCATTGTTTTACATGGCAGTTGTAAGTTACAGGACATGCTTGATGATCACCGCCGCCCAAATGCGCGCCGCCCGTGCGCTTCTTGGCATCGACCAGAAAACCCTGGCCGAACTGGCCGGCCTGTCGGTTCCGACGATCCAGCGCATGGAGGCAAGCGCCGGCAATGTCCGCGGCGTCGTGGACAGCCTGACCAAGGTCGTCGCGGCGCTTGAACGGGCCGGCATCGAACTGCTCGGCGAGGGCGCGCCCAGCACGGCAGGAGGACGCGGCGTCCGCCTGAAGGCGCCCCCGACACAACACTGACCTTTCAACCCGCGACGGCGACCGCCGACGAAAGCCTGCGATCCCGCCGCGCTCTTCACCAAGGTGCGGCCCAGAATGACAGACCAGACCACCAGACCAGACGCGGCGGCAAGCTTCGCCGCGCTCTTCACTCCGAAACTCGTGACCGTCCTGCGCGAGGGCTACGGCGCGGCGCAGCTGCGCTCGGACGCCATCGCCGGTCTGACCGTCGCCATCGTGGCGCTGCCGCTCAGCATGGCCATCGCCATCGCCTCGGGCGCGACACCGGCGCAGGGGCTTTACACCGCGATCGTGGGCGGCTTCCTGGTGTCGCTTCTCGGCGGCTCGCGGTTTCAGATCGGCGGGCCGGCGGGGGCGTTCATCGTGCTCGTCGCCAGCACCGTCGCGCTGCACGGGATGGACGGGCTGATCCTTGCCACGATGATGTCGGGCGTCATGCTGCTGGCGGTGGGGTTCCTGCGGCTTGGCACCTACGTCAAGTTCATCCCGTTTCCGGTGACCGTGGGCTTTACCGCCGGCATCGCGGTCATCATCTTCGCCAGCCAGATCAAGGACCTGCTGGGCCTTTCGCTGGGTCACGAACCGGGCGAGCTGCTGGAAAAGCTCCCCGCCCTGTGGGGCGCGCGCGCCACGCTGACCCCGGCGGCGCTGGCGGTTGCGGCGGCGACGGTGGCCATCATCCTCGGGCTCAAGCGCTGGCGCCCGCATTGGCCGGGCATGCTGATCGCCGTCGGCCTGGCTGCCGCGGCCACGGCGCTGCTTGCGCTTCCGGTGCAGACGATCGGCACGAAATTCGGCGGCATCCCGTCGGGCCTGCCCGCCCCGACCCTGCCCGCTTTCTCGGTCGAGCTGGCGCTGCAAGTCCTGCCGGCGGCGATTTCCTTCACCCTGCTGGGCGCGATCGAATCCCTGCTGTCGGCGGTGGTGGCCGACGGCATGACCGGGCGGCGGCACCGCTCGAACTGCGAACTGGTGGCGCAGGGTGCCGCCAATATCGGCGCGGCGCTGTTCGGCGGCTTCTGCGTCACCGGCACGATCGCGCGCACCGCGACCAATGTGCGCGCCGGCGCGCACGGGCCGGTCGCGGGCATGCTGCATGCGGCGTTCCTGCTGCTGTTCATGCTCGTCGCCGCCCCGCTCGCCGCCTACATTCCGCTGGCGGCGCTGGCCGGGGTGCTGGCGGTCGTCGCATGGAACATGATCGAGAAATCCGCCATCGCGGTGCTGGTCCGTTCCGGCTGGGGCGACGCCGGTGTGCTTGGCGCGACCTTCTTCCTGACAATCTTCCGCGACCTGACCGAAGCGATCATCGTCGGCTTCGCGCTTGGCTCGGTACTGTTCATCAACCGGATGAGCCAGCACGCCGCCGTCGAGACCGAAACCCCCTTCGTCGGTCAGGACACCGCCGACAGCGGCACCGGCTATGACGAGGCGACAGCGGCCAATCCCGAGGTCGTCGTCTACCACATCACCGGCGCCTTCTTCTTCGGCGCAGCCGCCTCGATCGGCTCGGTCCTCGATCGCATCCAGACCACGCACAAGGCGCTGATCGTCGATTTCGCCGCCGTGCCGTTCCTCGACTCGACCGGGGCCAACGTCATCGAGGGCCTCGCCCGCAAGGCGCACCGGCACGGCGTCCGGCTGTACATCGCCGCCGCCAACCCGGATATCCGCCGCGCCCTGCTGACCCACGGCGTCCGCCCGCCCGACGCCCGCTATACCACCAGCGTCCAGACCGCCCTCACTCTCGAAACAGCGGCGGCGGCGGCATGACGGGCCACGACCCGGCCCGCCGCCCCGGAATTTGCTTGGACAGGCGTGATGCTGGCGGGCTAAAAGACAGGCGATCCCGACTTGCACGGAAATGTTGACCGACTTGCCCACTTCTGAACGCCAGCCGCTGAATGTTCTGATCTGGGGCACCTACGATCTGGGCAAGCCGCGCACACGGCTTCTGCTCGATGCGATCCGGCATTCCGGCGCGTCCCTGACAGAAATCCACGCGCCCGTCTGGGAAGGCGCAGAGGACAAATCCGTCCTTGGAAAGACGGATGCGCTGAAGCGCGCCATCCGGTGGGCGGCAGCCTATCCCCGACTCGTCTGGCGGTTCATCCGGGCACCCCGTCCCGATGTCGTTGTGGTCGGCTATCTTGGACATCTGGATGTCCTGCTGCTCTGGCCCTTCGCCGCCCTGCGGCGGACCCCGATCGTCTGGGACGCGTTCCTGTCACTCCATGATACGGTGGTGAACGATCGCCGCATGGTGTCGCCGCGGCATCCCGCGGCGCTTGTCCTGCGCGCGTGGGAGTGGTTGGCCTGCCGCGCCGCCAACCGCGTGGTTCTCGACACCAGGGCCGCTGACGCTCAGGCGCATGCTGTCCATGGATATCACCGGTATCCGACGATACGCACCACGCATACCGCGCGTACTCGATATTCATTCTGCCCAAGTAGCCGCGCCCATGATGCATGCAGCGAAGACCATCGTCGTCGACGATCGACCGGGCGCACCCCACCAAGCCGGCATCCTGCGCCGCACCTCGAAATGGCATCGTCACCTCAATGCCCAGGAACCCGGCGATAACCGGCTTTGGGAGGTCGCCGTTCTGTTCCATAACCGGGACGCCTTCCGGCCCGACGACATCTGGCTCCCGCATTCCCGGTGCTATGCCGACTTGAAACAGGCCCTTGTGCCGATAGAGGCCGCCAAGGCATCGCCGCTCCTAGCCACGCCGTTCGAGCCGGCGGCCTGGCTGGCCGACCGCAAGGTGCGGCTGCAGGAGGGTCTTGAAAGGCTGGCTAAAGCCGCGCGCTCGCCATAGTGAACGAAGCGCCGTACATCCTGGACGGGTTGCTGATGAACGAGGCGGGGCGGCGCATCCGCGATGCAATACGCTGATACCGGCGGCTCTAGCGATCATGTATTCGCAGTCACGGCACTGCTCTCGTATCGGTTCATTCCCCCTATCCGTGATCTACCGTCGAAGCGGCAATATCTCTTCGATCCGGCTGCGGCGCCAAATGAGCTGATCGGGCTGATCGGCAGCAAGATCAGGGAGAAGCTGATCACGGAAAACTGGCCAGACATCCTATCCGCGCCAGAACGAGTTGGCCCTTGCCCTGCGCGAAATCGGTCGCATCGAACGTACCCTGTTCATCATCGACTGGCTGCTTGACGCCGACATGCAGCGCCGCGCTCAGATCGGCCTGAACAAGGGTGAAGCGCGTCAAGCCCTGAAAAACGCCCTGCGTATCGGACGACAAGGCGGAATCCGCGACTGCACCGCCGAAGGCCATCACTACCGCATGGCTGGCCTGAACCTGTTGGCCGCGATCATTATTTATTGGAACACGAAGTATCTCGGCCACGTCGTCGCTGCACAAAAGCGCGCAAGGGCAAACCCGCCCATCAGATCTCGGCGGGCGCGCTGGAATCAGTGAAACTGATCAACGCCATCTTCGACATCGAGCGCGAGGTCAATGGGCTGGATGCCGATGCCCGGCTTCGCCATCCTGGCATAGGCATCCTCGGCACGCTTGACGGATTCCATCTCCCGGTGGCGGATTTCCTTGATCCAGCGATCCCGGCCGGGACCGGCTTTCCCGTACTCACGGGGAGCGCCACCCTTCAGGGCGACTTTTCGCAGCTTCATCGCTTGGAAAGCCGGACGCGCGAAGGCAAATTTCTCCCCTTTTGCGAGGATATGCCAGATCAACACGGCCAGCTTCCGTGCAGTGGCAACACTGGCCTTTGCGGCGCCGCGTTTGGCGCTGATGCGCATGAAGAAGGCGCGCAGCGGCCCCGGAGCGGTCTGCGCCAACCACGCGGCCTCGACCAACATCTTGCAGACGTTGGCGTTGCCCTGTTTCGAGATTCGCCCGTGACGGGCCGGGCCCTCGCCGGACTGACGCACCTTCGGCATGGGGCCAAAATAGCTCGAGAGCTTCTGCGTGGACTCGAATCGCGAGATGTCCCCGATCGAGCTGGGCACCATTGCCGCGACGATCGGTCCGTCGTCAGGAATGATCATAGGCCGCACTGCACGCTCGCCGGCCAAAGCAAGGCTGGCGAGTTCCTGATCGAGAACAGCGACTTGCTTGGTATGCCGAAGTTCGTCGATGAGGCGATTGAGGATAAGCCGTTCGTGGCCAGGGAGCACCGTCTTGGCCAGCCAGCGCTGACCAGCAGTCCCGAAGAGAGCACCTTTCTATTTCGGTACCAAGTGGCGTCAAGGATCGCATGGATGCGCGATTTCAGGCGAGCCGTCTCCTCCAGCATGCCCATCCGTTCGACAGCCTGACGCCGTCGGCGGACGGTATCCTCGTCGGCTGCCCAAACCTTGGGCAGGAATCCCGAGGCCTGAAGGCGTGCCAATGTGATGTCATCGATCTTGTCGGTCTTGACCCGGGCATATGCGATCGCCCTCACCATACGCGGGTTGGCGATCACCACCCGTGCGAGGAATGGCCGAAGCAGCCGCTCGATCGCTGCGGTGTTGCCGATCGCCTCCAGCACCACCTCGTCGACTGGCCTGCGACTACGCCCGAAAGCGAGGACCTTGTCCTGCACGAGATCGAGACGTTGTTCACTGACCACCTTGCCGTCGTCCAGGATAGCGACCTGGGCCAACGCTTGATGAACGTCCATTCCAACTACATGCTTGCTCCCTCTCCTTCTGTTTCCGGGAGCTGGCGGGTTTACACTCCATCTACGGATCCGCGCTCGCAGCCTAGAGGAGCGGAAAACGCGTACCTTCTCGTCCTGACTTGCCGCGTCCAAAGTGCGCTGGTGGCGGGCGAGACCTCAATGCGAAACGCAGCTGCAAGCCCGCCCGCCCTTCTTCAGTGTATCTCTGAAGACGGGCCAGAACCGTCGGAAAAGGTGCCGACATGATCCAACCTTCCTATCAGGTGCTTCACACACAACCTCTTAAGCACCCCTAAAGACTCAGGTTTCAGCCAAAACCTTTAGGTAACGACCTTGCGCTTGCAGCATGAAAGATGGTCTGTATCCCCGAAATCGATCTGACCGGGCAGCATGAATGCGCGCACTCTTCGAAATCGTCCATCCGGCTGACGCGCTATTCTTCAAGCGTCCGATCGAGATGTTACAGTCCCGGGGTGACGAAATTCTGGTCCTGTCGCGACGCAAAGACATTGCTTGCGATCTGCTTGATGAGTTCGGGATACGGCACCGGCCTATCTCGACCGCCGCAAGCGGGATCATGAACCTTGCTGCAGAGCTGGCGCGCCGCGACCTGGCGATCTACCGTGCCGCGCGGACGTTTCGCCCGGACGTCATGATTGGTTTCGGTGGAGTGGCGATCTCGCATGCGGGCCGTGCGGCGGGCATCCCCACAGTTAGCTTCTACGATTCTGAGAACGCGACGCTTCAGACGCGCCTGACCTGGCCGTTGATTACCCATTTATACGTTCCGGAGGCCTATGGCGGCGCCATACCTTCGGGGCGCACCACCCGGCTGCCGGGAGTAAAGGAGTTGTCCTTTCTGCATCCTTCTGCCTTCCAGCCCGATCGCGCCACGGCATTGGCGGCAGGCCTAGACCCGGAGCGGGAGAACTTCTTGGTCCGTGTTGTCGCGTGGCGCGCCAATCATGACTTGGGAAAGGCTGGCTGGTCTTCTGAACTGTTGCGCAGTGTGGTTATGCGCCTTTCTGAGGCGGGGGCTGTGCATCTGTCCAGCGAAATGCCGTTGCCGGCCGATCTGAAGGAGTTCGCCTATCGCGGACCGAAAAACGCGGTGCATCACTTGCTTGCACATTGCCGGGCACTAGTGGGCGAAAGCGCGACGATGGCGAGCGAGGCGGCGGTTCTCGGCGTTCCCGCGATCTATGCAGGTCGGGACTTCCCTGGCTACACGCGCGAACTGGAGACGATGGGACTGATCCGGAACCTCGAGAGTTCAGAGGCAGCGACGCTGCTACCTGCCATTGACCGGATGCTCTCGGTACCAAAACGCGATATCGAGACAGCGCGCGATTGCTACGTCGCCAAATGCCCGGACTGGAGCCAGGCGGTGGTCGACGCGCTCGATCGGCATGGGGCATGAGTCGAACGTGACACGGCCAGCGATCTCCGTTCTTATGGCCGTGCACAATGGCTTGCCCCATCTCGAAGACTGCCTGCATAGCGTGCTGTCCCAGCGCTTTAGGGATTTCGAGTTTGTCATCGTAGACGATGCCTCAACCGACGGGACCGCCGCGCTGCTCCATGAAGTTTCTAGCCGGGACAACCGGTTAAAGGTGCTGCAAAACGGCAGGAACCTGGGATTGACGCGTTCGCTCAATCTTGGTCTGGCAGAAGCGCGAGGAGAGTATATCGCCCGGATAGATGCCGACGACCTATGCCGTCCAGACCGGCTGGAAGTCCAGCTTGGCGCGTTGAAAAACGATCCAAGTCTACTCATCCTTGGCTCTGGTTACCGTATCATCAACGAACAGGGGGCGCCGCAGGGCGCGGTGTCCGTTGCCTTGAGCGATGCGCGCGTCCGCTGGCTTCTCGGGTTCTCGCCGCCGACCTTTCATCCCACCTACTTCTTCAGGCGCGTCGGGCCGGACGGTGCGGCGGTGATGTATGACGAGAGCTTCCGTACCGCACAGGATTACGACCTCTGGTCGAGGCTGTCGCGGCAAGGGCGAAGCCTCGTTTTGCCGGAGGTTCTGATCGACTATCGTCGTCACGCAGGCGGGATTTCCGTGGCACAGTCCGGGCGACAAGCCAAGGACGCGCGGAGAGTCTCGCTTCGAAACCTGTCCAAGCGTCTGCCGGATGACTTGGTCGCCGATCTCATGCCGCTGATCGACCTACTGACCCGGCGCGTTGAGGCGCGGGGCGATGCGATCTCCGCAGCGGTCACGGCCATGCGGAAGTTACTGGTCTTCGACCGTGACCTCTTCTCGGATTCCTCGGACAGGCGCTGGATGCGGCTGACGGCCGCTGGCCTGCTTGCCGATGCGGTTCTGGCGCGGGGGGGCGCTATGGCCCGTCCTGCCGATGCGATGCGGTTCTTGGTCCACGGGGCGGATTTTCTGCCCGCCTTGGTCATGGCGGTCGCCGAAAGGCCAGCGACTGCGCGAAAGGCGCTCGCGAGGGTCCTGAAGCGCTGAAGCCTGCCGGAGTCCTCGCCATGCGTAGATTACAAAGCCTCGCCGCGAGCATCACGAGGACGAATGCCGCGGTGTTCAGGACGACGGCGATCACGGGGGTCAAACCGACTGTCAGGTCTGTGACCGCCACGGCGGCAAGGTAGAGCGTGGGGCGCAGAACGTCGAGCGGAGCCTGCGATCGGATCACCTCGCCTTGCCCAAGAGCCACGCTCCGGAACAGCAGAATCAGCGCGATGGTGGGCGTGAGTACGAAGACCCAACGCGCGAGACCCGGCAGTACTGGCGCCGCCAGCACGTACGCTGCGATCCCGCAAGACAAGCGCCTGTAGCGACGGCGAGCACCGACAACCGCAGGAACCGCTGCCGCGTCACCGCGCAGCCGGAACCGGGCAATCTCGCGCACAGCGAGACCGTCCAGCCCAAGCACTCCGATTCAGGCGGCCATTGTCGCGGCGGAGGCCACGCGGCGACCACCTGGCCGTAGCCTTCAGTTCCCAGAAGACGGGCGAGGACCAGCGCCTGCAGGAAGCAGAGCCCGAGCCCGACAGGCGGATTACAAGGATAACGTTCGATCCTCGCGCGAATCGTCCCTGGGGCCAGCGCCTCGCTCAGACCACCCCGCCAATGGCGGCGTTACTGGGCCTCATGGGTCAGCGGCTCCGCATAAAGGCGCAGGAAATCCGGCACGGAAATGAGGTTAAGGAGTGCGTTTCGGTCGCGGGCGAGATCGTCGTAGCTGTCGCAGGGTCCAGGATAGGGCTCTTGGCTGCCGGGATGGACGATGCCCACGCCCCAATCGGTATGCACCACGCGCATTGTTAGGTCGGACCGGGTCCTTCGGTGCGCAGCGTAGCCTTTCCACGATGTTCCGTTCCAAGAGGGAAAGGTGCCCGCTACCTCGTAGGTCGTGCGACCGTGGAACCGGGTGGGCGGGTTCATGTCATGCACCAAGATCACCCCGCCGGGGTTCAGCCGCCCGAGTGCATGTTCGATATCGCGCTTCACCTGATCGCCGGTATGATTGCCGTCAATAAAGACGATGTCGAAGCGGTGGTCGTAACGGGCAAAATATTCGTCGGACGGCATCGGGTAGTCGGCATCCGCTTTCAAGTCGGGATCTACGCTGATCCGTTTGTTACAGTGGATCTCCTCAAACATCGCACTTTTGCGGCGCACTCCAATTTCGAGATAACTCTGATAGTTGTTGACGTGAATCATGTGGTTGACAATGGCTATTCGGCTGGCACGCTCCGTTCCTTGAGCAAAACGGTAGCGTTTCATGTCGCCATAGATTGGATCCCAAGATAAAAGACGTCCGATCCCCCGCCGAAGTTTTTGCCCGGCCTTGCCCTCGACAGCCAGCCAAAACATCCGCCCGGGTTCCCCCTCATCTTCCCAATCCATCAACTACCCTCATCTGCCTATGGCGCAATTGCCCTTACGATATCCTGCATCCGTACCGCGAGCGCGGGGGGTGTCACTAACTCCCTTAACGCGCGCATCCGGTCGAGTCCCTCGCGCCAAACAGCGCCTCCGTGGCTTTTTTTTGCTTCATTGAACCCTTCGATCACACTGGTTGGGTCGATCGCAGGAACAAGAAATGGGTAGTCGTCGCCTAGAAGGGCGACGGCATCGTCGGCCTCGCGGTTGACCAGAATATTGGCCGCGCAGGCGGCGGCGGTGAAGCCCTTGGTGAATGGCTTGAACTGCCGCAGACCGGTTGCCGGGGACAGGGCCAAGGGGCGGACGCCGTAATGCAACGTGAGTTCAGCGATCCGCTCGAGTGATCTGGCGAAATCCCGTGCATAGCTCACGTAGACGCACTCCACCTCCTGCGCGATGCTAAGCGGGATGATCGCGTTTTGCGGTTCGCCGACATAGCCGCAGCGAAACGGTCTGTCCTTTGCATCACGCGGCAACGCAAGCCGGGGGTCATGATGGTGGTGCAGGAGTTCCACGGGCACACCGCTCTTACCGAGCAAGGCCAGCCGTTCTTCCAGCGCAGCCTGACCCGCGAGGGAGGCAGCGATATGGAAGTCGAAGAGGTCGAAGTCTATCTCGTCAAGCGGTGTATCAATGCTGTCGAGCCCGATCCGCGCGCCAATCCGCCGCAAAGGGGTGACATGGTCGTGGGTCAGTCCCTTCGCTGCGGATTTGACGAAGACGACAACTGATCTGGCCGGAACCGAAAGGGCGAAGGCGCGCATGGCCATTGGAGGGAGGAGCCCGGCGTGGAACGGGACAACCCGAATGCAAAGGTTGTCGGAAACGTGGGGACTGATCAGCGCCGCGAGCTGATCGCCGCGCATCACCGCGGATCCCAGATGGCGAAACGGCTTTCCCGCGCGCCGTACGAGGATCAGGTTGCTGCGAACGATTTTATCAACTCCCGATCAGGTGACGCAGGGAGTTATCAGGGAATTCTGCCTACATGACAACAAAATAGGTGGTGCCGTGGTTCCAAAGGCCAATCTGTAGTTGCTGAAATTCACTGGAAAAGGCTGGCAGACCAATCCTCATCAGTCCCGATGACAGAGGCGCTGCCGTTTATCTGCTGCAGTGGGCAGGCTGGTGACGCGCGACGGGCCGGGCATCCGCGAGCTTGTCGCCGACAACGCCCAAGGGATCGCGCTGGTGCCGCCCGCCGATCCCGCCGCCCTTCTGGGCGCGGTCGAAAACCTGCTGGCCCGCAGACCCTTCGCGCCCGACCTGCATGCGGACCTGCGCGCGCGCTTTTCGATAGACGCCCTGGCGACGCGCTGGGACACCATCTTGTGGGACGCAGGTGTAGCGGGAAATAGCCTCAGGCTGCCGACGAAAGTCAGATCAGACAAATCAGAACCAGACGCCTGAGCCAGGCTTGCGGGCATACCCCATGACGGATCATGAAGGTCTTTCTTTTCAGCAAGCCTTGCTGCTGCAGGGTGGCGAATTCCAGAACCGCCTTCCGATCGCTTTCCTCAAGCCTGTCGCCAAACGCATCGTGAAAGCACTGTGCCTGCCGTTGCAGCTTGGCAAGCAAAAGGATCGCCATCTCGACTGAGCGCATTGGGCCAGCCAGAACAATCAGGTCCCGCCCGGTTTCGGTCGCCCAGTCGCGGACAAGGCCGAGGCTGCCATCGCCGGACCCGTCATCGCGGACGATCAGCCGCCAGTCGGCATGGGTCTGCGCCTCCAGCGAGGCCAGCTGCTCGGGCAGGTATTTCGCGCCGTTATAGGTCGCAAGGAGGATGTCGACCAATGGCATCAGCTTGCCTGCCGGGGTTCGGTGGCGCGGCAGCGCTGTCACGTTTGTAAAGCGGCTTCCGGTCGCGCTGAACGAAGCGTTCATGCAGCGACGACGGAAACCGCGCAAACGGATCGCGGACCAAGGCGAAGGAACGGTAGCTGTCCAGACGTGCGAGATCGTCCGCAAAATGCTCTGCCAGCACCGCCAGCGGGATATGGTGGTGATCAAGCGGCCCGAGAACCGGATGCTCGGCCACTGCCTTGTCTTGGTACCGTCCAGCCGCCTCGTCGAAAGGCGCCAAGGCATACCGCAACGTGGTCCCTGCGCATTTCGGAATGTGCATGAACGCAAACCGGTATCTGTCACTGATGATCATACCGCTTCGCGCTGTCCGTCATTGCTGCCCATGGCAGAATCGCCCCAGGCGCATGGCGAGGTCAATACCAAAGGAGTTTTTTTTGTTGCTGGAACCAAAGCATGCACGCTTGACCTTCGCCGCAGACCTGCCGAAAGAAAGCCATGAGCAATCGAGCAACGTTCCGGCAACGCTTCCCCGGGTTGGCCTCCATCCTGCGAAACGGCGCGCTGTTGACCGGGACGCAGTGGGCCGAGACCGGGCTGCGCGCCGTCTACGTGGTGCTCATCGGCCGTATTCTGGGGCCCGAGCTTTACGGTGTCTGGAGCCTGGCGCTGGCAACCTATGCCTTTGCCATCGGTTTCACCCATTTTGGCCTGGACTCCCTCGTGCCCCTGCGCCTGGGGCGCGACCGGCAGGCTGCGGCGTTTCTGGGCACCACCTTTCTGCTGCGTCTGGCCCTGTTGGTTCTGGCGACCGCGGTCATCGCGGCGCATGCCCTTGCCTTCGAATCCGATCTTCTCGCGCGCACGGCGCTGCTGATCGTGTTGCCCGCCCTGGTCGGGCGCGGCCTTGTGCTTTGGTCGCGGTCGGTCTTTCTGGGGCTGGAGCGCAGCCAGATCGCCTTTCGTCTTGCGTTCAGCTTGCGCCTTGTCGAGGTCGCCGCCGGACTGTCCTGCCTGTGGCTGGGTGCCGGGCTCTACGCGCTGCTGGTCATTCACGCCGTGACCTGGCTGGCCGAGGCCGCGCTGTCGCTGAGCGCGCTGTCGCGTCAGGTTTCCATGAAAATCGGCTTCGACAGGGCCGAGCTTCGGGATCTTCTGGGAAAGGGCGCCGTTCTGGGCCTTGGAACGACCGGGCTGGCGGCCCTGGCTTCGATGCCCGTGATCCTGACCCGCTATGTCACCGATGACCTGGGGATGGTCGGCCAGATCGCAATGGCCGTTCAGGTTGCGGGGCTGGTGGTGATAGCTGTGCAGGGCGTCTTCGCCGCGGCCTTGCCGGTGGTGGGCCGCGCCACTGCCAAGGGTGACCCGCGCCTGCGGTTCTACCCGGTCTTCACCGGGTTGGGCGTGGCGGTGGTGTTCGCGATCGCGATCGTCGTTGCGCAGGCCATCGGCCCCGGCGTGTTCACAACGCTCCTGGGCAACGACTTTGCCTTGGCCGGGTCGCTTCTGGCGCCGGCGCTGCTGGCGGCAGGCATCATGGTTGCGCCGACGGGCGTCTGGCAGCTTCTTGTCGCGAGGGACCGGATCTGGTCGGGGGTCGTCGCCGGATGGTCGGGGGCGCTGGCGTTTTTCTTCGTATTGCCGCCGATGCTGCACGCGCTGGGACCGTCCGGTGTGCTGTTCGCGGCCGCCCTGGGCTGGGCGTTGCGGGCCGTCATACTGATCGTCTGGACCCTTGTCTCGCGCAGGGCGAAGAACGACGGCTGAGGCCGTGCTGATGTCGCGCCCAGCCCGGATCAATCGACCGCGGGCGTCACTCCGGCATCGGCCAGTTGCTCGGGATCGGGCAGATCACCCAGGCTCTGTATCCCGAACGCCACCAGGAATGCCTCGGTCGTCACGAAGGTGTAGGGCGCGCCGCGGCGGGGCGCGCGCGGGCCGGTGGCGATGAGGTCGCGGGCGTGCAGCCGTCCGATCAGGTCGCGGCTGATCTCGTGCCCAAAGATGTCCTTCAGCCCGTCGCGGGTGATCGGCTGGTGACAGGCAATGGCGGTCAGCACCGCCACGTCGAACTCCCGCAGATCCAGGTCTTGCCCGCCCACATCCGCCGCCGCGCGGATGGCGGGCGCATAGATCGACCGGGTGCGCAGCAGCCAGCCGTCGGCGACGCGCGCCACCTCATACGGCCGCCCGGCCAGATCGGCGGCCAGATCCTCGATCAGCAGATCGACGCTCGCCCCCTGCCCCACGACCCGCGCCAGATCCCCTCGCGGCACCGGTGAGGCGCTGGCGAACAGCACCGCCTCGATGCGCCGCATCCATTCGCGCCAGCGCAATTCCGGCGGCAGATCCTCCAGCGCGCGATCGAGGACCGGGCCTGCCACGTCAGACACCGTACAGCCGGAACGTGTCGCGCCCGGTCAGTTCGCGCACCGCGCCAAGCTCCACCAGGCGGTCGCACAGCCGGCGCGCCGCGCGGTCCGACATCAGGCCGGCCAGCGCCGCGGGCGCCACCGCATCGCGGGTCAGGAACAGCGCGACCGCCTGCCCTGCCCCCCTGGCCCGAAGCCTGGGCGCGACCCCGCGCAACCGGCCCGCCCGGCGGGTCAGGTCGGCGGCAAGCCGGCTGGCCTCGAGGACCGCGGCGACGACGGCGCGGTGACAGGCCAGCCGCAACTCGTCGCCGCCTTTGCGCAGGTCGCGGGGTTTCAACCCCGTCGCCAGCAGCGGCACCAGGTGGTCCCAGCCCAGGGCCTGCGCCAGCGCGCCGTCGCCCAGGATCAGCGCCTCTGTCGCGGCGCGCGGCGCGTCGGCCAGAACCGCACCGATCACCGCGGCGGCACGGGTCACCGGCGCCCCCTGCCCCGCATCCAGCCACGCCGCGATCCGCTCTGGCGGCTGCCCCGGCAGCGCCCGGTGCAACGCCTTGACCGCGACCGGCCGTTCGACCGCCTGCCGCCACTGCAGGCAAACCGCCCCTGCCGGGCCCGGCTGATCTGCGGGCCGCAGCAAATGCACTTCGTCGCGCAACGCCCCTGCCCGCTCGGCCCGTCCGGACAGGGCCACGCAAGCCTCTGCGGCGCGCAGCGCCAGACGCTCGCGCAACAAGGCCTGGGGGAGGTCGGCGCAGGCAAGCACAAGATGCAGGGAACTCAGCGCCGCGCCTGACAAAAACGCCACATCTTCGGGCGTTTGCGCACCGCGCAGGGTGATCCAGCCTGGCATCCGGGATATCATCGCAGTGTCGTCGGTAAGGCTGGCGCCGGCTTGTGTCATGCTACAAGACTATCGCGCCACGGCGCTTTTGACCACAATATAGTGTATCAACCGCCGCAGCTTGCCGGATCCTGTCATGTCCAATAATCTTGCCTTATCGGACGTAGGGCAATAGGCTTCGGAACATGACCATCGCCGCCTCGTTTGATCACCGCACCGATCCGGACCGCGCGCCGCCGTCGGGCAGTCTTGCGTTTCATCGGGGAACCGGGCGGGTGGGCGATCTGTGCGGCCGGTCCCGCCGGCCGGGCGGATCAGACTCCGTCGATCAGGATATCCAGCGCCCGCTTCAGCGCATCGCGGTGGTCGGACAGGGAACCGACCGGCGCGCCCAATTCCGCGCCCGGAATGGCGGCGAGTTCCTGCACCCGCACGATCCAGGTGTCCCCGTCGAACGCAACGGTCGGCGTCAGCCCCGGAAAGGCGGCATAGCGGCCCGCCTCGCGCAGCGGTGCCGCGATGCGCGACGCCTCGATGCCGATCAGGTCGGTCTGCAGGTCAACGACCAGCTGCCCGCCGCTCAGACGATAAAGATCGAATTGCGCCATCGGGACAACCGCCTAGAAGGTTCTGAACCGCGCCAGCGGCAATCCGTCCTGCGCCACCTCTTCGGCATAGGTCGCGATCGCGTCGCTGTTTTCCGCCCGCCACTGCCGATTGCGCTCGACCTTGGCGGCCTCGACGATCGCGGCTTCGGCAAGCCGCGACATGTTCAGGCCAAGCGCCCGCGCGGTTTCCGCCACCTCGGCGTCCAGCGTCAGGTTGACCTTGATTCGTCCCATCGGAACCTCCTGGACCATGCGTATGCCCAAGGAGTATAATCCACGCCCCTCTGCGGCGCAAGAAGACGCTGCCGAAATCGCCCTGCCCGCGCATGTCGCCGGATCCGGCGCGCTGGACCGGCTGGTCGAGACCGCGCGGGACTATGCCCGCGCCGCGGTCTCCGACAACACGCTGACGGCCTATGCGCAGGACTGGGCGCATTTCACCCGCTGGTGCCGGATGACCGGCGCAGAGCCGCTGCCGCCCTCGCCCCAGATGATCGGCCTTTACCTTGCCGATCTGGCCGCCCCGCAGCGAAAGACCCCTGCCCTTTCGGTCAGCACGATCGAGCGGCGCCTGTCCGGCCTTGCCTGGAACTGCACCCAGCGCGGCTTCACGCTGGATCGCGCGAACCGGCACATCGCCAGCGTGCTGGCCGGGATCAGACGCAAGCACGCCCGCCCGCCGGCGCAGAAAGAGCCGATCATGGCCGAGGACATCCTGGCCATGATCGCCACCCTGCCCTTCGATCTGCGCGGCCTCAGGGACCGGGCGATCCTGCTGCTGGGCTATGTCGGCGGCTTGCGCCGATCCGAGATCGTGCGCCTTGACGTCCACAAGGATGACATGCCGGATTCCGGCGGCTGGATCGACGTCCTCGACGGCGGTGCGCTGCTGACGCTGAACGCCAAGACCGGCTGGCGCGAGGTCGAGATCGGCCGTGGGTCAAGCGATCGGACCTGCCCGGTCCATGCGCTGGAACAATGGCTGCACTTTGCCAGGATCGACTTTGGGCCGGTCTTCGTGCGGACCTCGCGCGATGGCGCGCGGGCGTTGGCGGACCGGCTGGGCGACAAGCACGTGGCACGGCTGGTCAAGCAGACGGTGCTGGCGGCCGGCCTGCGCGCCGACCTGCCCGAGAAACAGCGGCTAGCGCTGTTTTCCGGCCATTCCCTGCGCGCGGGCCTGGCCAGTTCGGCAGAGATCGACGAGCGGTATGTCCAGAAGCAGCTTGGCCATGCCAGCGCCGAGATGACCCGGCGCTACCAGCGCCGCCGCGACCGGTTTCGCGTCAACCTGACGAAGGCGGCGGGGCTTTGAAGCGGGTCGCCGCGACCTTACCCGCGGGTAAGATCGCGGGGCCGGCTCAGGATTCGTCGAGCGTGTCGAAGAAGGCCGCCACGGCGCGTTCCAGCCGGTGTCGGTCGATGGCGGAAAAGTCGCGGTCCTGGCGCAGCTCCAGCCGCCCTTGCGACGCGTTGCAGCGGGCCACGCCATCGGCCAGCGCCAACTGGAACGTGGTCTTGGCCTGCCGCGGCCGGGCCGCCGCCGTGCCGGCCGTCTTACCCGTGGGTAAGGTCTGCGGCTGATCCTCGACGAAGCCGCGCAGGATCACGACCTCGCGCGCAGCGTCGCGGCCGGGCTCGTCGCGCAGCGCCGCACTGACCCGGACGGTCAGCGACGGGTCGGCATCCAGCTTGCGCTTCAACTCGACCCCGACATTGCGCGGGATCACCTGCGGGAATTCCAGCAGCTTGCCCAGCCGCGCCAGCAATTCGGCAAAGGCGCGGATGTAGCTGCGCTTGGTGTAGCTGGCCGATTTGAACAGCAGCGCCACGGCATCCGAAACGTCGGGACAATCATTCACCGGATCCTCCGCGTAGCGGCGGGCCAACGTCGCCATTTCGGCGAAAGAGATGTCCTTGCGGATCAGGTTCTCGTCGACCATGCGGCGGTAGCTGTCTTGCAGTTCGGCCGATTCAGACCCTATTCCTGCTGGAATAGACACGAATTCCGCTTCGCCGGTCTCGTCCAGAAGCGCGCGGTAGGCTTGCAGCCGGCGCATCCCCTGGACCAGTTCGAACTTGCCATCCGCGCGCGGCTCGACCCGGATCGGGTTCGACAGGCCGACATCGCGGATCGAGGTCTTCAGCTCTTCCAGATCGGCATCCTCGCCCGGCTTGCGGTCACGCACCAGTTTCTCGGTCACGATCCGGTCAAGCGGGATCCGGTCGACGATCAGACCGTCGCGCTTGAGCCGGACGAATTCGGTGGCCAGCCGGTCATTCTCGGCGCGGATGCTGTCTTCGGTTTCGCGCCGTTCGCGCAGCGCGCTGGCATTCTCGGAGATCGCCGAGGCCATCGGCCCGCGCCGTTGCCCCAGCGCGCGGTCGGGGGTCTTGCCGACCGGAACTGCGTCGATCTCGGGCAAGTCGATGTCGAACATCCTGCGTTTCCTGCTCATTGGTCAGCCTCCATCTTCTGCCACGCCTCGACCAGCGTGGCGCGGAATTCTTCATATGCTCTGTCGAATGTGGACCGCGCCCGACGCCAGGTCTCGCGGGTCATCTCGCGGTAGTCCATTTCATAGACCGAACTGAGGAACCGGCCCGATTGCTCGACCGCGCGGGTCATCTCGACCGGATGCTCCGCGACATGGTCGCCGAAGACCTTGCGGAAGGCATCCTGCATCGCGCGGTGCAGATCGTTGCCGGGTTCGTAACGGGTCAACAGAAAGCGGATATCGTAGAATGCTTTCGGAAGCGTTAACTTACCCGTGGGTAAGGTCTTGTCGAAGCCGTGCGACAGATCCTCGAGCGCCTCGGCTAGCTGGCCGATGAAGCTGGTGGTGGAATCGTATTCCCAGTAGCCGGGGCCGGAGGGGATGTAGAGCACATCCGCCGCGAAGACCGCGTTCATCGACTGGTAACCGATCGCCGGCGGGCAGTCGAACAGGATCAGGTCGTAGGATTCGTCGGGGATCTGGTCGAGATAGCGCGACACCGCGGCGAAGAACGTCCAGTCGGGATTCAGGTGCCGGTACTGGGCGCTGGCGAACTCGACAAAGGCGGCGTTGGCGCAGGACGGGATCGCGTCGATCGTCGGCCACGAGGTCGGCTTGATGAAATCGTCGATCCGCAACTCGCCCAGGCCAAGGCCGGTGATCGCGGCGGGCAGGTGGCGGCGGGGCAGGGCGCTGCCCGATTCCGCGCCGACCGGGCCGCGGTTCATCCGCTCGGTCTCGCGGATCAGGTCGCGGGCCATGATCCCCCAGACGGTATGCTCTTCCGAAACATCGTTGAGCCCCATCGAATGGCTGAGCGTCGCCTGCGGGTCGAAATCGACGACCAGCACCCGGTAGCCGTCCAGCGCCGCGGCATGGGCGAAATGCAACGCCACGGTGGACTTGCCGGCGCCGCCCTTGAAATTGGCCACCGCGGCCCGGATCGCGCGCTTGCCGGCGGGGCGGGTCGGCATCAGGCTTTGGCGGTTGATCTTCATGCGGCGGCGCAGCTCGTTGATCTCTTCCAGCGAGAACCAGCGCTGCCGGCCGTCCGGCTCGACCTCGCCGGCGGGCAGGCTGGGATCGGCGGCCAGCTTGCCGCGGAAGGTGGACTGGTTGATCCGGAAGATCAGTTCCGCCACCTCCCAGCTGGAGAACCGGCGCAGGGTCTTTTCCAGCTCTGGGCTGAAGGTCTGCTGGCGGATCCAGCCCTGCAGTTTCAGCGACTGGTTCTGGAGGTTGCTCAGATCCTCGTGGGTATACATGCCTGATTTTCCGTTTTTCACTGGACGCTGTTTCGTTGTTTTCCCCCATTTACGCCGGATTTGCGTTTTGTGCAAAACTTATTATCCTGCACGGGCGAGCTTACCCATGGGTTAGATCCGCCTGGAAACCAGCCGCGGCAGCGATTCGGGGCAGGGGGCGCGGCGGCGCAGGGCCGGTCGCGGCAGGCCCGCCGCAGTTCCACCAGATATGGGGGGACGCAAGGGCCGGACCCGCGAGGGATAGGGGGACATTCCGGCCCTATTCGGGGTCATCCAGGCTGTCCCCCATCACCAGAGAGTCACCCATTTTATTGAAATGGGGGAATTGGGGCAGGATGGCTGGCGGCAGCGCGGCGTGCGGACCCTTGACAGAATCGAAAGGTTGGACGTTAATCATCGGCAAGCTCGGAATAGCGTTTGAAAGCGCGGCATAATCGGGCAAGAGGCGGGGGAGACCCCTACGGATACGAGCGGAGCCAACCATGCTGGCGGTGAAACCGGTCGGGCGCAATGCCGCGGCCCTGAAATACGACATCCTGTCGGCGCTCGGCGTGCAGGCGCTGGCGCTGGACAAGCACCGGCAGCGGCTGATCCTGCGGCTGATGGTGCTGATCACCACCCGCTACAACTGGCAGAACAACGAACTGTCGATCGGCCGGGCCGAGATGGCGCGGCTCTGGTCGGTGGACGAGCGCACGGTCAAGCGCGAACTGGCCAAGCTGCGGGCCGCCGGCTGGATCAGCGTCAAGCGCGCCGGCGTCAAGGGCCGGGTCACGGTCTACGAGATCGACCTGGGCCAGCTGCTGCTGGACACCCGCGGGGTCTGGGACGGGATCGGCGCGGATTTCGCCGCCCGGATGGAAGAGGGCCAGGGCCTGACGCCCGAGGCCGAGCCGAAGGTGATCCCGTTCCAGCGCCCGGCGCTGGCGACGGACGGGCAGGGCGGGCTGTGGGGCCAGGTGCTGGCGGCGCTTGACGCGCGCGATCCGGCGACCTGCCGGGCCTGGTTCACGCGGCTGAGCGAGGCCGAGGTCGCGGGCGGCACCGCGACGCTGGTCGCGCCGTCGCGGTTTGTCGCGGATTACGTCGAAACCCACCTGTCGGCCCGGCTGCTGGCCGCCTACAGCCGGTTCGAGCCGTCGGTGCGGGCGGTGAAGGTGGTGGTGGGGTAGGGCGGTCCGGCTTTTGTCCGGGTGGGCGACGACCGGGCCGCGGGCGCGCCCCGGTGCCGTCGCGGGGGTGTCAGGCCTGATCGTCGTCGTCGAATTCCTCGTCGAAACAGCAGGCGTCGAGGCTTTGCGCGCTGCAGCCGCCATCGCCGGAACGGCAGTCGCAATCGCAGTCGCAGTCGCAGTCCGGTTTGCACCGGCCATTTTGCGGCCAGACGGTGTAGGCCATCAGGTCAAGCCGCTTGACCGGGGTCTTCGGGTCGTCGCTTTCGATCACCAGCTCAAGGCATTTCGGGCATTTCTCGACCGCCTTGTAGCGGATCAGCAGGTCAAGGCAGGATCCCGGCGGCAGGGTGGCCGGGAACGGGCTGTTGACCAGCCGCCAATGCCGCGACTTGCGACTGAAGCCGACGCTGCCGACGTTCAGGGCGCATTTGCCGGTATTGCAGATCGCGATGGTCCGTTCGCCGACGCAGCACGCCTTGACGCCGCCGATGCAGGTCGAGCCGGTGACCGACAGCCTGCCCGAAGGCACGGTGCCCGAAACGTAGATCTTCGTCGTGCTCCTGGGATCGTCGCTGTTGACGGTGATCACGCCGGATTTCGCGCCAAGGCCGGTCGGCTCGAACCGGATCGGCACCTGCACGGCGTCGCCGGCGCCGATGACGATCGGGTAGGCGGCGATATCGGCGACCACGAAATCGACCGAGGACGAGGTGATGCCGCTGACACTGAGCGGGCAGGGGCCGCTGTTGTTCAGGGTCACCACGAGGTCGCGGAACGCGGTCAGGCAGACCTCGCCGAAATTGCCGTGATCGGCGATGATCGAGACCAGGCGCGGCGGTTTCGACTGGCCCGAGACCCGAACCGACTTCGGCCCCTCGGGGTCGTTGCTGAACACGGTGAGGGTGGCCGAGGCCGCGCCGAAGCTGGCGGGCCGGAAGCGGATCGGCAGGGCGATGGAATCGCCCGAGGCGATGGCGATCGGATAGTCCATCACGCCGGGCAGTTCGAAATCGAGCGCCGACGAGGTGATGTCGGTGATCGACAGCATGCCGAAGCCGCTGTTGCTGAGCACCAGTTTCTTGTCCTTGTGCGCGCCGCGGCAGACATTGCCGAATTCGCCGCTGTCGGCGACGGCCGTCACCAGCCGCGGTTCCAGCCTGACATCGCGCAGGCCGATATTGTTGTCGTTCGGGATCAGCCGCCAGTCCTCGATCTCCTTGTCGGGGGTGAACTTGTCGGCATTGCTGGGATCGCCGGTGGCCGAGACGATCATCATCATGCTGTCATGACCCTCGGCATTCGGGTTCGGCACCCAGGCGAACGGGCCGACGATGACCTGCTCGGCGTCATTGGGCTGCACGACGCCGGCGGCCAGTTCCGGCGTTGTCATCGGTTGCAGGTCTTCGGGCCAGACCCGGCCGGCGAAGGGCAGGCAGTGAAAGCCGCGCACCACCGTGTCGTCGGCCTGCGCGCTGCCCCGGTTGCGGATCTTCACATAGGCGTAGTTGGTTCCAAGCGCGGGTTCCTGATGCGCCTCGATCCCGTCGGGGGTGCGGCGGTTCCAGATCGCCGGGGTGTCGGCGAAATCGGCGAGGAAGTCGTATTCGCCGGCCCGGCCGTCGTCGATATAGACATCGACCAGCGGCGGATCGCCGTCGTTGAGGTTCTGTTTCTCGAACGCCCAGGTCAGCACCTTGCCATAGGCGCCGCCAAACAGGCCCTCGGTCGTCCAGTCGCCCTCGTCGGCGGTCAGAAGCGCGTCGAGATACTGCGCCGGGGAATTCGGGTTGCTGACCGGCGACAGCGTGGCGACGGCGCGCAGCAGCAGGTAGCTCATCACCCGCGCCGAGAACTCGCGGCGGGTAAGCCGGGTGGAATCGCCGCCGATCGCGCGGTAGGCGCGGAACATGGTGGTCGAGAGGATCTGCTCGCTGTTGTAGGTGCCGGTGTCGTTGACCCCGCCCCAGCCCCAGCCATCGGCCACGGCGCGGTCCGAGCGGCGCAGGTTCTGGCGGAACGGCGAGCGGATGAAGCGGTCGATCGCGCCGCCATTGTGCCATTCCGAGGCGAAATCGTTGAGGATGATCGCGAAGCTGTCGCCCTGGCTGTGCGAAAAGCCCAGATTGGCGGAATTGACGTGATCGTAAAGGATGCCGTGGCCGCCGAGTTCGTGCAGCACGACCGTCCATTCCACCGCATTGCCCATCGCGTCGCCGCCCTGCGAGTCGATCAGGCCGTAACAGGCGTGGTCGATGCCGTCGCCGTCGCCGATGCAATGCGCGTTGTTCGCGCCGCCGATGCCGCGGTGGTCGATCTCGACCGGAAAGCTGGTGCCGTCGAAATAGTCGTCCAGCGGAAAGCCCAGATCCTCGACCAGCCGGAAGAACCGGTCGTTGTGGAAGTAGGCGTTGACGGCGGCGAAGTCATCGGTGCGGGCGTCGAAGTCGAAATCGGCCCCGCCGGGCCGCGTCGGGGCGGCGATGACCGGGTTTTCGACCTCGGCGATGGTGATCAGGCTGCCGCTGAGCGACTGGGTTCCGCCTGCGGGCGGATCGAGCCCTTCCAGAACCACGTCTTCGCGCAGCGGATTGAGCACCGCGTTGGCTTGTGTCGCGTCGTTGCCGGTGTCGCCGGTGCTGGTGATCGGGTCGAGCCTGAAGACCAGGCCGTTCACCCCCGAGGCCAGCGCGCGCAGGTAGAGGACGGCATCGGTTTCGACATCCACCAGCAGCCGCCAGTTCAGGCGGTGGCCCTGGTGGGGCAGGCGGACGATCAGTTCGGCGACAAGCCGCCAGTCGCCATCCTTGATCGACTTGGGCACCGCGGCCAGCGGCAGGGTCAGTTCCTCTTCGGGCTCGGTATCCTGCGCGCTGCGCGTGCCGGTGTCGGGGTGGTCGGTCAGCCGCCGTGCGGCATCGTAGCGGTAGACGAAGAAGCGGCCGCGGATCAGTTTCGGCTCTGGTGGCTTGTCCTTGCCGTAGCTTTTCAGAGCTTCGGACAGGATGTCGGCCAGTTGCGCCTGGGCGCCGCCTTTGGTGGATCCGCCCTTCTGCTTGGCGGTCTCGGCGTCGGTCTTTTCGCCGGTGGCGAACAGCCGGCGGTAGCGGTCCAGATCCCTGGCCGGCGGCAGCTTGGCGTCGATGCCGGTTGCGCCGGTGCTGGTCATCGACAGCACACGCCCCTCGTCATGCTTGACGGTGACGGTCAGGCCGGCGCTCCAGACCGGGGTGTTCAGCCAGGTCTGGCTGTAGACATAGGTGGTGGTGTCGAAAAACCTCTTCACGTCGCTCAGGCGGTATTCGACGCCGCGCTTTTCGGGGTCGGTGAAGCGTTCGGGCTGGTCGAGGTTGCCCAGCTCGCCCGGATCGAGGCCCAGCTTGCCGGCCATGCCGCGCAAGAACGATTTGGCCATGCCGGGGCCTTGCGCGCCGGTGGTTTCGGGAAATTCGTCGAGATAGCTGATCGAGCGGATCCGGTCGGTCTGGTCGCGGATGACGGACGCTTTCAGGCTGGAATTTTAAGTCCTGCGCATGGGTGCATTCCCCCCAGTCAAATCAATTGGCAGTAGAAATTAATTCGAGAATTATAACACAATCTGGACGCGAAATCAGCACTGTTTCAGAATCCGGTATAACCGGCGGCGCGGCGCCGAGGCGGCCCGCTGGGGCGATCCGCCGGGGCGATGGCAGTCCTGCGGAACCCGCGCCGCCGCCGCTGGCCTTCCGGTCGTGCGGCTTGTAAGACGTGGGCGACGGCAGCGGCGGTCTGGCGTGAACGCATGCCGCTGTTGCCACACCTGTTTTCAACAAAGGTGCTGGTGCCATGACCGATCTTGATTACGCCCTTCCCTATCCTTCGCGACGCTCGCCGGTGCTGGCGCGCAATGTGGTATCCGCCTCGCAGCCGCTGGCGGCGCAGGCCGGGCTGCGGATGCTGCACAAGGGCGGCAATGCCGTCGATGCGGCGCTGGCCGCCGCGATGACGCTGGTGGTGGTCGAGCCGACCGGCTGCGGGCTGGGCGGCGACTGTTTCGCGATTCTCTGGGACGGGGCGGAACTGCACGGGCTGAACGCCTCGGGCCGGTCGCCCGCGGGCTGGACGCGCGAGCGGTTCGCCGGCCACGCCGAGATGCCGGAAACCGGCTGGGATACGGTGACGGTGCCGGGCGTCGTGTCGGGCTGGGCGGCGCTGTCGCAGCGCTTCGGCAAGCTGCCGTTCGCCGAACTGTTCGAGCCGGCGATCGGCTATGCCGAAGCGGGCTATCACGTCAGCCCGATCATCGCGCGGGTCTGGGCGGTCGAGGCGGAGCGGCTGAAGGACCAGCCCGGCTATGCCGACTGTTTCATGCCCGGTGGCCGCGCCCCGCGTGCGGGCGAGCTGTTCCGCAACCCCGACCTGGGGGCGTCGCTGCGCAGCGTCGCGCAAAGCGGGGGGGCGAGTTTCTATGAAGGCGAGATCGCCGGCAGGATCGCCGATTTCGCCAAGGCGCATGGCGGCGCGATGACTCGTGACGACCTGGCTGCGCGCCAGCCCGACTGGTGCGGTACGGTGTCGGCGCGGTTCCAGGGTGTCGATCTGCACGAGATCCCGCCGAACGGGCAGGGGATCGCGGCGGCGATGGCGCTTGGCATCCTTGAACATACCGGCATCGCCGATCTGCCGCCCGACAGCGCCGCCAGCCTGCATCTGCAGATCGAGGCGATGAAGATCGCCTTTGCCGACGCGCATGCGCAGGTGGCCGATCTGGCGCATATGAAGGTGACGCCGGCACAGTTGCTCGACCCCGCCTATCTGGCTGGCCGCGCCGCGCTGATCGACCCGGCGCGCGCCGGCACGCCGCAACCGGGCGTTCCGGCCGAAGGCGGCACGGTCTATCTGAGCGCGGCCGACGATAGCGGCATGATGGTGTCGTTCATCCAGTCGAACTATCACGGCTTCGGGTCGGGCCTTGTGGTGCCGGGCACCGGCATCAGCCTGCACAACCGCGGATCCGATTTCGTGCTGGAGCAGGGTCATCCGAACGAGGTCGCGCCGAACAAGCGGCCGTTTCACACGATCATTCCGGGCTTTCTGATGCAGGACGGCGCGCCGCTGATGAGCTTCGGGGTGATGGGCGGCGGGATGCAGGCGCAGGGCCATTTGCAGATGGTGATCCGCACCCAGCTGTGGCGGCAGAACCCGCAGGCGGCAAGCGACGCGCCGCGCTGGCGGGTGATGCCCGATGGCCGGCTGATGGTCGAGGCGGCGATGCCGCGCGACATCTTCAGCGGGCTGGCCGATCTGGGCCACCGCATCGCCAGCGACCCGCCCGAGGCGGCGTTCGGCTTTGGCGGCGCGCAGCTGGTGCACCGGATCGGGGGCGGCTATGCGGCGGGGTCGGATCACCGCAAGGATGGCGGCGCCTGCGGTTTCTGAAACGTTTCGGGACAGGAACGCCCTGTCCGGCGTTTCAGAACCGCAATGACAGGCAGGACATGCCGCCGTCAAGCTTGGCGCATTCGGAATTGCCGATCTCGCGCACCGCGTAGCCGTCGCCCCGCAGCCGCCCCGCGGTCAGCGGAAAGCCCGCCGCCATCAGCACCAGGCTGTTGAAACGGATCGCATTGGCGGCGGCTTCTTCGCCTTTGGCGGTGTGGATCACCCGGTAGCCGTCGAAACAGCCGGTGGCGGCAAGCCGTTCGGTCGCAAGGATCGTGTCGCCGTCCAGCAGCGAGCAATCGGTCTTGAAATGCAGCACGCCGGGCGGGGTGTCGACCTCTCGCACGGGATGGCCCCAGTCGGCGACGATCGCGGTCAGTTCGGCGATCCCGGCCGCATCGGTGCGCGCCGAGCGGCCGACGAGGATTTCCCGGCCGGTCGTCAGGATGTCGCCGCCCTCGATGCAGCCCGGACCCTCGATCTGGCGGATGTCGTCGTAGAAATCGCGCAGGGCAGGGGCCATTTCCGCGACCTCGCCCTGCCGGGTCGGCGCGCCGGGGCGCATCAGCACCGCGCCTTCGGGCAGGCAAAGCGCGGTATCCTCGACAAAAACCGCGTCGGGGAACGCCTCGAGCGGCGGCAGTTCGACGACCTCGGCCCCGGTTTCGCGCAAGGTGGCGACATAATCGGCATGGTGGCGCAGCATCAGGTCCAGATCCGGTGTGCCGGTATCGGCGGCGCGCAGGCCCCGGGTGACGCTGTGGCCGGGGCGGCGGGTGATGGCGCGGGAGAATTCAAAGGATCGGTCGGTCATGATCGGGGGTCCGGCGGTCAGGGATCTTGCGCGAGAAACGCACAGATCGGGCGGCTTTGGAAGCCGGTCGGATTAAGATTTGGTAATTTCCCCAAAACCGGGCTTACTATGGCGCGAACCCACGGAGTTTCCGGATGACAGCACCCATCGCGGCCCAGACCGTCGCCGACCGGCCCGCAACCCAGGCCGAGGCGATCCGGGTCGAGGATCTGCACAAGTCCTTCGGCAGCCTGGAGGTGCTGAAGGGCATTTCGCTGACCGCGCGGAAGGGCGACGTGGTGGCGATCATCGGCGGCTCGGGGTCGGGCAAGTCGACCTGCCTGCGCTGCATCAACTTCCTCGAGACGCCAAGCTCTGGCCGGATCGTCATCGACGGCGAGGCGGTCGAGATGCGGGCCGACGGGACGCCCGCCAACCGCCGCCAGATCGAGCGCATCCGGTCGCGGCTGGGCATGGTGTTCCAGGCCTTCAACCTGTGGACCCACCGGACGCTGCTGGAAAACATCGTCGAGGTGCCGGTGCATGTGCTGGGCGTGCCAAGGCGAGAGGCGCGCGACCGCGCGATGACGCTGCTGGACCGCGTCGGGCTGGCCGAGAAGGCCGACACCTATCCGGCCTTCCTGTCGGGCGGCCAGCAGCAGCGCGCCGCCATCGCCCGCGCGCTGGCGATCGAGCCAAGTGCCATGCTGTTCGACGAACCGACCAGCGCGCTTGATCCCGAACTGGTCGGCGAGGTGCTGACGGTGATCCGCGATCTGGCCGCCGAGGGCCGCACGATGATCCTTGTGACCCACGAGATGAAGTTCGCCCGCGAGGTGTCGGATCATGTCATCTACCTGTCAGAGGGCCGGATCGAAGAGGAGGGACCGCCGGACAAGGTGTTCGGCGCGCCGACATCGGAGCGGTTGAAACAATTTTTGAAATCCGTCAGTTAAGGCGGAGAAACCAATGGGGAGACCAAGGAATGACGATGAAAACCAAACTTGCAGGCGGACTGTTCGCGCTGGCGATGGCAGCCGGGATGGCTCAGGCGGAACCGGTCAGGATCGGCATCGCCGCCGAACCCTATCCGCCGTTCGCCTCGCTTGACGCCTCGGGCGAATGGAACGGCTGGGAAGTCGAGATCATCAAGGCCGTCTGCACCGCCGCCGAACTGGACTGCGAGATCAACCCGGTGGCCTGGGAGGGGATCATTCCGTCGCTGACCGGCAAGCAGATCGACGCGATCATGGCGTCGATGTCGATCACCGAAGAGCGGCAGAAGACCATCGATTTCAGCGACAAGTACTACAACACGCCGACGGTGATCGTCGCCGATACGTCGGCCGATATCGCGCCGACGCCGGAAAGCCTGGCGGGCAAGATCCTGGGGGTGCAGGCCTCGACCATCCACCAAGCCTATGCGCAGGAATATTTCACCGATGCCGCCGAGATCCGCGTCTACCAGACCCAGGACGAGATCAACCAGGATCTTGCCTCTGGCCGGATCGACGCGACGCAGGCGGACAGCATCGCGATGGAGGATTTCGTGAAATCCGATGCCGGCGCCTGCTGTGAGATCAAGGGCGCGGTCGCCGATGATCCCGCGATCCTCGGGCAGGGCGTGGGCGCGGGCGTGCGCAAGGGCGACCACGAGCTGCGCGAAAAGCTCAATGCCGGGATCCAGGCGATCCGCGACGATGGCACTTATGCCGAGATCACCGCGAAATACTTCAGTGGCGATATCTACGGCGGCTAAGCGCCCGTCGTGCAAGAGGTCATAGAGCTTCTGTCGCTGTCCCCTCCCGGTTGGGGGGGGAACCTTCTGCGCGGTCTGATGCATTCGCTGCAGATCGCGCTTGGCGCGTTCGGCTTCGGGCTGGTGATCGGGCTGGCCGGGGCCTGCGGCAAGCTTTATGGCGGGCCGATCACCCGCGATCTTCTGGCGGTCTATACCACGGTGGTGCGGGCGGTGCCGGAACTGGTGCTGATCCTGATCCTTTATTACGTCGGCAGCGACCTGATCAACAAGGCGTCCGAGGCGATGGGCTATGGCCGGGTCCAGATCAGCGGCGTCGCCGCCGGCATCTGGGTGCTGGGCATCGTTCAGGGCGCCTATGCGACCGAGATCCTGCGCGGCGCGATCAAGGCCATTCCCGTCGGCCAGATCGAGGCGGCGCGGGCCTTCGGGATGCCGCCGCTGATGATGCTGCGCCGGGTGATGATCCCGGCGATGATGTCCTTCGCGATTCCGGGACTGGCCAATCTGTGGCTGATCGCCACCAAGGACACCGCGCTTCTGGCGGTCGTCGGGTTCAACGAATTGACCCAGGAAACCCGGCAGGCGGCCAGCAGCACGCGGGCCTATTTCACCTTCTTCCTGGCGGCGGGGGCCCTGTACCTGATCGTCACGCTGCTGTCGGCGCGGTTCTTCGCGCGGCTTGAAGCCTGGGCGCGCAAGGGCCAGCCCTCTCTGCGGACGGTCAAGGTATGACCGCGCTGCGCGCCCTGCTGCGGCCGCACCGGATCGTGATGATCGCGCTGTTCGCGGTGCTGGTCGTCTGGTGCGCCGTCACGCTGCGCTGGGACTGGATCCCGCGCTATGCGCCGCTGGCGCTGGAAGGGCTGTGGCGCACCGTCTGGCTGCTGGTCATCACCGTGGTGCTGGGCTTTCTTCTGGCGATCCCGCTTGGCCTCGCGCAGGCGATCGGACCCTGGTACCTGTCGATCCCGGCGCGCAGCTTCTGCACGGTGATCCGGGGCACGCCGCTGCTTTTGCAGATCTGGCTGATCTATTACGGGCTCGGCTCGCTGTTTCCGGAATATCCGTGGATCCGCGAAAGCGAGCTGTGGCCCTATCTGCGGCAGGCCTGGCCCTATGCGATCTTCGCGCTGACGATGTCCTATGCCGGCTACGAGGGCGAGGTGATGCGCGGCGCTTTCGCCAGCGTGCCGCGGGGCCAGCTGGAGGCCGCCGAGGCTTTCGGGATGTCGCGATTCACCAAGTTCCGCCGGATCTGGCTGCCGCAGGCGATCCAGACCGCGCTGCCGACCCTGGGCGGAGAGACGATCCTGCAGCTGAAGGCGACGCCGCTTGTCGCCACCATCGCCATCGTCGAGATGTATGCCGTCGCCTCGCGGGTGCGGCAGGACACGTTCATCGTCTACGAACCGCTGCTGCTGCTGGCGCTGTTCTATCTGGCGATCGCCGGCGTGCTGGCGCTGATCTTCCGCAAGCTGGAGGAACGCGTGCCGGTCAGACGGTAAGGCGGCCCGCGTCGCGGCAGCGTCGGGGCGTTACTCGGGCTCGGTCGCGAAAGAGCGGCTTTGGCGGCCTTCGGCCTTGCGGCGGGCCTCTTCCGCCGCGATCGCGGCATCAAGCGGGGCGCGGTCGGTCATGCCCGAGAAATTGCCGGTGGTCGGCATTGTCTGGGCGACGTGCAGGTAGCGTTCCCCGGCCACATCGTAGAGCCGCCGCAATTCGGCCAGCGGGTCGGGATGGTCGTCGGCGCGAAGGTCGATCCAGGGGTAATCCTCGGTCCGGTGGATGCGCAGGGCCGCCGATTGCCGGCCGCGCTTGTCGCCGCCGGCGGCCTGCCCGGCCTCCATCGCGGTCATCAGCCGTTCGGCGAAGGGCAGGTCGCTGTTGCCCTGATAGGCGTCGAGCGTCGCCGCGACGACGCCGGGTCCGGCCAGCATGTTGCCGGCGACCGATACGTCCGTGGCGATGCGGTGGCCGCACCAATCGATGCAGTCAGATCCGGTATGCGCCGCCGAGCGCCCGGCGGCGTCGATCATGTGGATCTGTCGCTGCGCCTGTCCGGCATCGCGCGCGACCAGATCCGCCAGAACGGCATCGGCGGCTTCGCCCGCGGCCAGCCGCCGCGCCGCCTCGAGCCCCCAGAGCGGGTTGACGAAGGCCTGCGTGGCGACCGCGCAACGGCCGCCCCGCAGATGCGGCACCAAGGCGCCGACGGCGAAAAAGCGGCTGGCGACGGCGACACCGTACTGGTTGGTCGCGGCGTCGCGGGCGACGATGGAATAGGTCATGGGTCGGGCTCCTTCTCAGCGTCCGATGGCATAGGCCTGCATCAGCCGCGGCGTCGCCGCCGCGCGCAGGATGCCCGAAGCATCGCGGCTTGCGGCGGTCAGGCGGCCCACCGTCCAGGGTTCGGCGACGTCCACCGCATGGCCGCGGCCGCGCAGATCGTCGATCACCGCCGCGCCGAATGCCGGTTCGATCATCAGGTGACCGGGCATCGCGGCACGCGGATAGAACGACGACTGGAAATGCGCGGTGTGAAACAGCGGCGCGTCGATCGCCTGCTGCAGGTTCAGCGCGCCATGCACGAGCCGCAGGAAGTAGATCAGCTGCCATTGGTCCTGCTGGTCGCCGCCCGGCGTTCCGAAGGCCAGCGTCGCCGTGCCGCCCGGCCCCGCCATCGACGGCGAAAGCGTCGTGCGCGGGCGACGGCCCGGCGCAAGCGAACTGGCCAACCCCTCGTCCAGCCAGAACATCTGCGCCCGGCTGTTCAGCGCCATTCCCAGCCCCGGCACGACCGGCGAGGATTGCAACCAGCCGCCCGAAGGGGTCGCCGCGATCATGTTGCCCCAGCGGTCGATCACGTCGATATGCACGGTATCGCCGCGCCTTTCGGTCAGATGCGCCATCGTCGGCTCGCCGGCGCCAACGCCCGCCGCCTCGGTCTTGCCGCGGGCGCGTTCGACCGCGGCGCTTGCCCAGCCCTCCAGCCCGGCGATCCGGCCGGGCCGCTGTTCAACCGAGGCGCTGGCGGTCACTTGCGCGCGCCGCAGGGCGGCATAGTCGCGCGACAGCAGCGTTTCGGTCGGGATCCGGCTGTGCGCGGGATCGCCGTAATAGGCTTCGCGGTCGGCGAAACAGAGCTTCATGACCTCGGTCACCAGATGCACGAATTCCGCGCCGTCGGGGTCGAGACCGGCAATGCCGGAGCCTTCGAGGATCCGCAGCGATTGCAGCAAGCTGGGGCCTTGCGACCAGGGTCCGCATTTCCACACCGTCCAGTCGCCGTAATCGACGGAAAGCGGTTCCTCGTAGCTGGCTTGCCAGCTTGCCATGTCCTGCCCGGTCAGCACGCCGCGGCGGCGTTCGCCCGCGGCATCCATGACGCAGGCATCGCGCATCCAGCCGTCGATCGCCTCGGCGATGAAGCCGGTATAGAACGCCGCGCGGGCAGCCTCGATCTGCGCTGCGCGCCCGCTTGCCCGCTCTGCCTCGGCCAGCAGCCGGTCCCAGGTGTCGGCCAGGTCGGGGTTGCGAAACAGGCTGCCCGGTTCCGGCGCCGACCCGCCCGGCAGCCAGGTGGCGGCCGAGCTTGGCCATTCCGCCCGGAAGAACTCGGCCAGGCCGGCGATGGTGGCCGAGACACGCGGCAGCACCGGATGGCCGTGGCGGGCATAGTGGATCGCGGGTTCCAGGATCTCGCGCAGCGGCAGCCGCCCGTGGTCGCGCAGGATCAGCATCCAGGCGTCGAAGGCGCCGGGAACCACCGTCGCCAGCAGGCCCGAGCCGGGGATCATGTCCAGCCCCTCGGCGCGGTAATGCGCGATGGTGGCGCCGGCCGGGGCCACGCCCTGACCGCAGACGACCTTTGGCCGATCGTCGCCGGCCAGCCGGATGATCGCCGGCATGTCGCCCAACGGCCCGTTCAGATGCGGTTCGACCACATGCAGCACGAAGGCCGTCCCCGCCGCGGCATCGAAGGCCGTGCCACCCTTTTCCAGCAGCGCCATGCCCACGGCCGAGGCGATCCAGTGCGTCGAGGTGACGACGCCGAACGTGCCGGTGATCTCGGGTCTTGTGGTGAAGGTCATCTTGTCCTCTCTGGCAGCGGCACGGGGGGCCGGGACTTGCCGGGCGTTCAGTTTTCGCGCGGATCGAAGGCGTCGCGCAATCCGTCGCCCAGAAGGTTGAAGCCGAGCACGACAAGGAAGATCGCGATCCCCGGCCACATCGCCATCCAGGGCGCCTGTTCCAGGAACGCCTTTGCGGTGTTCAGCATCGACCCCCAGGACGGCGCCGGGGGTTGCTGGCCGAGCCCCAGGAAGGACAGCGAGGCCTCGGCGATGATCGCCGTCGCGATGGTCAGCGTCGCCTGCACCAGAAGCGGCGGGAAGATGTTCGGCAGCACGTAGCGCCAGATGATCGCGCCGTTGGTCAGGCCGATGGCATGGGCGCTTTCGACATAGTCCTCGGTCATCACCAGAAGCGTCTGGCCGCGCGCGAGGCGGATGAAGACCGGCATCGCCGACAGGCCGATCGCGATCATCGCGTTGCGCAGCGACGGTCCAAGGAACGCGGCCAGCGCGATTGCGAGGATCAGGAACGGCGCGGCCAGAAGCGCCTCGGTGATGCGCGAGATCACCGCGTCGGTCCAGCCGCGCCGATAACCCGCCACGACCCCAAGCGGAATCCCCAGGCCAAGCGCAATGGCGACCGAGACCACGCCCGCCAGCAGCGAGGCCTGCGCCCCCCAGATCATCCGCGACAGCACGTCGCGGCCGATCTCGTCGGTTCCCAGCCAATGCTCGGCCGACGGCGCCTTGCGCACCGCGGCCCAGTCGGTTTCCGCTGGGCCGGGGATCGGCAGGACCGGCGCCAGAAGCGCCACGACGACGAAGAAGGCGACCAGCCCGGCGCCGAACATCGCCGAGGGGTTGGTCCGAAGCTGCGCCCAGGCCCGGCTGCGGCGGCGTGCCGTTGGAAGCCCTGCGGCGGGCATGTGGCTGGCGGTGCTCATGAGTTGCGCATCCTCGGGTTCAGGACGCGATAGAGCGCGTCGGCCAGGATGTTCATCGCGATGAAGGCGATGGCGGTGCACAGCACGATGCCCTGCACCACCGCGTAGTCGCGGTTGAAGACGGCATCGACGACAAGCTTGCCGAAGCCGGGGATGGTGAAGATCTGTTCGGTCAGCACCGCGCCGGCCAGAAGCTCTCCGAACAGCAGCGTGACCACCGTGACGATCGGCACCAGCGCATTGCGCAGCGCATGCTTGACGACCACCGTCGTCTCGCTCAGCCCCTTGGCGCGCGCGGTCCGCACATAGTCGGATTTCAGTACCCCCAGCATCGCCGAGCGGGTGTGCCGCATCAGCGTCGCGGCAAGCCCGGTGCCCAGCACGAAGGCGGGCATCAGCATGGTGCGGATGGATTGCAGCGGGTCGTCGAGGAAGGGCTGGTAGCCCGAGGCGGGCAGCCAGCCAAGTTTGACCGAAACCAGCAGGATCAGCATGATCCCAAGCCAGAAATTCGGCACCGACAGCCCTGAAAGCGCAAGGATGTTGGCCAGCCAGTCCACCCATGTCCCCTTGCGGTACGCCGACACGATGCCGGCCGGAACGCCGATGACGATGGCGATGATCAGCGCCATGACGGCCAGCTGGATGGTGACCGGCAGCTTCTGCCCGATCAGTGTCAGGACCGGCTGCTGGGTGCGCAGCGATATTCCCAGGTCGCCCTGCAGCGCATTGCCGATCCAGGTGAAATACTGCACGTAAAGCGGGTCGTTCAGCCGGTACTTTTCGCGCAGGAATTCAAGGATCTCGGGGTTCCGGTCCTCGCCTGCCAGCGCCAGCACCGGATCGCCCGGCAGCAGCTTTTGCATGAAGAACACGAAGACCGAGATCAGCAGCACCGTCGGTATCGCGATCAGGATCCGGCGTCCGATAAAGGACAACATCTTGCGCTCCGCTGTTCGGTTTCGGGGTCTGGCGGCCCGGCGGCGCGCCGCCGGGCCGGTCTTGTTATCGGCCTATTCGGCGAAGCTTACACCTTCCAGGCGGATCATCCCGTCGGGGTAGGGGGTGTAGCCCTGAACCTTGCCGGCCAGCGCCCAGATCCAGGTCTGGTGGTAGAGGTAGATGATCGGCATGTCCTCGGCGAGGATCGCCAGCGCCGCGTCATAGTCGGCCTTGCGCTCTTCCACGATGTTCGACGTGCGGGCGGCGTTCAGCAACTCGTCCACCGCGGGATTGCAGTACTTGGAGTCGTTGATGCCGCCGTCGCAGGTCATGAACTGGTGGATGTTGCCGTCGGGATCGACGCGGCCCGACCAGCCGATCTGGCTGGCCTCGTAATTGCCGGCCGTCTGCTCGCTCAGCTGGGTGGCGAATTCCTTGGCGACGATCTTGACGTCAAAGCCCGCCTCTGCGGCCATCGCCTGGATCACCTGTCCGACCTGCTGGGCCACCGGATCGGTGGACAGCTGCAACTCGACCTCGACGGTTTCGACACCGGCATCGGCAAGCAGCGCCTTGGCCGCCTCGACGTCGCGCGCCGGGATCGGATGGGCTGTGGAATACCACGGCGAGGTCGGCGGGAACGGCTGGTTGCCGGCGGCCATCACCCCTTCGAACACGACCTGGTTCAGCGCCTCGCGGTCGATCGCCAGCGACAGCGCGCGGCGCACGCGGGCATCCTGCCCCAGCGGGTTCTGCGCGCGGTCGCCGTTGTTCACGTTGACCGTGATGCCCTGGTAGCCAAGCGATACGGCCATTTCCAGTTGCAGGTTGTCATCGGCCCTGACCGAGGTCACGTCCGTCGCCGCAAGCCGTTCGATGATGTCGACATCGCCGGCCCGCAGGTTGGCCAGCCGCACGGTGCCGTCGGTGATCGGCAGATAGGTGACGGTGTCGAAATTGATCTGGTCCGCGTTCCAGTAGTCGGCGAACTTCTCCAGCACGATGCGATCCTGCTGCACCCGCTCTTTGAACTTGAACGGGCCCGAGCAGACCAGGTTGTTGGCGAAATCGGCCCCGGCCTCTGCAGCGGCCTTGGGCGACATCATCATCCCCGCCCGGTCGGCCAGCTGCGCGATCAGGGTCGCGTCGGCATTGGTCAGGTTGATCCTGATGGTCAGGTCGTCGACGACCTCGGTCGATGCGATCGAGGCGACCTCGGACTTGCGGCGGCTTTCGTCAAGGTTCTGGCTGCGGTCGATATTGGCGGCCACGGCGGTGGCGTTGAACGGCTCGCCGTCATGGAAGGTCACGCCTTCGCGCAACTTCATGGTCAGCACCTTGCCGTCATCCGACCATTCCCATTCGGTCGCAAGCTGCGGGATGATCTGCAGATCCGGCGTGATATCGACCAGCTTGTCGCAAAGCGCGGCGTAGACGATCCGCCCGACGAACGTGCGCGACTGATCGGGGTCCAGAACATCTGGGTCCTCGGCCAGGCCGATCCGCAGATCCGCGGCCTGGGCGAACGGCGCGCCGATCATCAGCGCGGCGGTCAGGGCAAGCATCCTTTTGTATGACATTGGGTGTTCCTCTCCGGTTGGTGGTTGGACTTCAGGTTGGGGTTGACTGCAGTTCCTCGTGTCGGGCCTCGCGATAGAGGCGAAAGCGCCGCTCGGTGGCGGGGTTGTGCGACCGCTCGGCGTCGGCGGTTCCGGTCAGGTCCAGCTCTTCGGCGCGCAGGCAGGCGACGCTGTGGCCCGGTTCGAGGTCGCGCAGCGCGGGGCGGTCCGTCTGGCAGGCGGCGATGGCATAGGGGCAACGGGTGTGAAAGCGGCAACCCGGCGGCGGCGCGATCGGGTCGGGCGGGTCGCCCTCGATCGAGACCTTGACCTTGCGGGCGCCGTATTGCGGCAGCGGGATCGCGGCCAGCAGCGCCTCGGTATAGGGGTGCCGCGGCGCGCGGAACAGGTCCTCGGTACGGGCGATCTCGACCAGCTGGCCCAGATACATCACCGCGACGCGGTCGGCCATGTGGCGGATCACCGACAGGTCATGGGCGATGACGATCAGCGTCAGTTCGAATTCCTGCTTGAGGTCTTCCAGCAGGTTCACCACCTGCGCCTGGATCGACACGTCCAGCGCGCTGACCGGTTCGTCGCCGATCACCACCTTCGGGCCGCAGGCCAGCGCCCGCGCGATGCCGATGCGCTGCCGCTGGCCGCCCGAGAATTCGTGCGGGTAGCGGTCGGCGTGCCGCGGCGAAAGACCGACACGGGTCAGCATCTGCGCCGCCTGGTCGCGCCGCGCGGCGGCATCGCCGATGCCGTGGGCGCGCAGCGGCTCTTCGATCAGCGCGCCGACCGTCATGCGCGGATTGAGCGAGGCGAACGGATCCTGAAAGATGAACTGCAGATCGCGCCGCAAGCCGCGCATCGCCGCATCGCCAAGAGCGCCGATCTCGCGGCCCTCGTAGTGGACGGTGCCGCCCGAAGGCTCGATCAGCCGCACCAGCAGCCGGGCCAGCGTGGACTTGCCGCAGCCGGATTCGCCGACGATGGCCAGGGTCTCGCCGCGCCGCACCTGCAGGTCGACGCCGTCCACGGCGCGGACCTCGGTCGGCTTGCCGAACAGCGGCTTGTGGGTGACGAAGCGCCGTTTCAGCCCGCGGGCTTCCAGGATGATGTCGTTCCGGGTCATGCGGGCTGCGCCTCCTGTGGCTGCAGATAGGTCTCTTCGATCGGTGCGCGCCAGCAGGCGACGCGGTGCGATCCGCCCGGATTGCTCAGCTCCGGCGTGCGGGCGCAGATCCCGATGCGGAACGGACAGCGCGAGGCGAACCGGCAGCCATCCGGCATGTCGGTGGCCGAGGGCACCCTGCCCGGTATCGTCACCAGCCGTTCGCTGCGCCGACCCAGGGCGGGCATCGAGCTCATCAGCCCGATCGTGTAGGGGTGTTGCGGATCGTCGAAGATGTCCTGCGTCGCGCCGATCTCGACGATCCGGCCGGCATACATCACCGCGACCTCGTCGGCCATCTCGGCCACCACGCCCAGATCGTGGGTGATCAGGATCATCGCGGTTCCCAGTTCCGCCTGCAGCGTGCGCATCAGGTCGAGGATCTGCGCCTGGATCGTCACATCCAGCGCGGTGGTCGGTTCGTCGGCCAGCAGCAGTTCGGGGTCGTTGGCCAGGGCCATCGCGATCATCGCCCGCTGGCGCATCCCGCCGGAAAGCTGATGCGGAAATTCGTCGAGGCGTTTGCCGGCCGCCGGGATCCGCACCTTTTCAAGCATTTCCAGCGCCCGCGCGCGGGCCACCGAGTTGCTGACCCCCCGGTGCCGCCGCACCGCCTCGGCGATCTGTTCGCCGATCCGCAGCACCGGGTTCAGCGAGCTCATCGGTTCCTGAAAGATCATCGCCATCCGGTCGCCTCGGATGCGCTGTTTCTCGGCCTGGGGGAGGGACAGCAGATCACGGCCGTTGAAAAGCGCGGTGCCGCCGGTGACCGACAGCGGCGGCGAGGCCAGCAGCCCCATCAACGCCAGCGCGGTCTGGCTTTTGCCGCAGCCGGACTCGCCGACGATGCAAAGCGTGCGACCCGGTTGCAGCGAGAACGAGACGTCATCGACCAGATTGCTGCGCGCGTTGGCGACCCGGATCGAGAGGTTGCGGACCTCGAGCAGCGGCGGCGCGTCAGGTGTCATCCGTCATCCTCCGCCATCGAGGCGCGCAGGTTTCCGGACAGCTCGTTCAGATGGTCGGTCATCGCCTGGCGCGCGCCCGGCCCGTCGCGGGCCTCGATCGCTTCGATGATCTTTCTGTGCTGCCTGGCGTAAAGCGCCAGTTTCTCGGCAGAGCGGGCGCGCTGCCGGTCGCGCTGCCACTTTTCGTTCATCCGCACCTCGTCCATCAGCGAAAACGCCGTCAGCAGCAGCCGGTTGTCGGCGATGCGGGCGATCAGCCGGTGCAAAGCGCCGTCCCACAGTTCCCTCGAATCGGCATCGCCGCTTGCCGCGACACGGTCCGCCAGCGCCCGCAGCCGCTCGACATCCTCGCCGGTGGCGCGCCGGGCGCACAGCTCTGCCAGGCCGGGTTCAAGGTACAGCCGCGCCTCCATCACCGAGAGCGGATCGGAGGCCGGCACGATCTCGGCGACAAGCGCGCCTGCCGGGTCCGGCGGCAGCCCCAGGAAGGTGCCCTTGCCCTGGCGCCGCCAGATCAGGCCCTCGGCCTCGAGCGCCTCGAGCGCGTTGCGCACCGCCCGGCGGCCGGCGCCAAGCCTGGTCGAAAGTTCGCGTTCGTTCGGCAGCCGCGGATGTTCGGGCAGGTCGCCGCTGTCGATCATCCGCCGGATCTGCATGAGGACCCGATTGGTGTTGTCGGGGTTGCGGGCTTCGAGGGTCATGGCTTGCCCCGCGCAATGCGAATCAATGAAGGATTGGTACTGAACCATTTCAGTATTGGTTCAACCCAACGCCCTGTCAACGCAGAAAGCCGCCCCGCTGGCAGATCGCCCCGCCGCCGGCCCTTTGAACGCTGCCGCCGGACCGGCATTTCGCGGTCCGGCGCGGCAAACGGCTTGACTGGTTCGACCGGCAGGCACATTCTGTCGGCAGAATCGGTCAGATACCGAATGGCATCCGAGCCCCGTTTCCAGTTCGCCCATGCGCTGACTGGATCGGGGCTTTTCGTTTGGGGGAAACGTGAAGCGCCGCATCGAAATAGGTCTGCTGTTCTCTCGCACGGGAAGCTATGCGCTTCTGTCGCAGGCCTGCCGCGACGGGGCGCTGGCGGCGATCGCGGCGGTCAATGCCGATGCCGGCTCTGACATCACATTCGTTCCGGTGGAACGCGATCCGGGCGGCAATATCGACCTTTACGGACCCTATTGCGAAGAGATCCTGCGCGATACCTCGGCGCGCCATGTCATCGGCTGCATCACGTCCTGGAGCCGGAAAGAGGTGATCCCGACGCTGGAAAAGGCCGGCGGCACCCTGTGGTATCCCGCGCCCTACGAGGGCTTCGAATCCTCCGATCGCGTCGTCTACATGCATGCCTGTCCGAACCAGCATCTGTTGCCGCTGCTGGATTGGGCGCTGCCGCGCTATGGCCGCCGCGCCTATCTGACCGGCTCGAACTACATCTGGGGATGGGAGATCAACCGCCTTGCCCGCGAAACCGTCATGGCGGCGGCGGGTGAGGTGCTGGGCGAACGCTACCTGCCGATCGGCTCGCCCGACATCGGCCGGATGATCGAGGAGATCCGCATCACCCGGCCCGATTTCATCCTCAATTCGCTGATCGGCCGGTCGCAATACCGCTTTCTGGCCGCCTATCACCAGCTTGGCCAGTCCGACCCGCATTTCCGCCCCGCCATCTGTCCGGTGCTTTCGTGCAACCTGACCGAATGCGAACTGCCCGCGATCGGCGCCGCCGCCGAAGGGCTGATCGCCGCGGGACCCTATTTCCGCGGCGTGGCGGGACCGGCCGAGGCCCCGGCCTTCGGGAGTTCCTTCGAAGCCGCCGCGCATGACGCGGTGACCGAGCTTGCGCGGCTGCTGGCGCACCGGCCCGGCACCGAGACCGCGGGGCTGACCGAGCTTCTGGGCACCGGCCGCGACGCGGCCTGCACGATCGACCCCGAGACCCATCACCGGACCTTGCCGGTCCTGATCGCCCAGTCGCGCGGCGGCGTCTTCGAAGTGATCGAACGGCGGGCCGAGGTGGCGGGAGATCCCTATCTTTCGCGCTCGGGTCCGGCCAGGCCGGCGCCGGGGCTGAGGGTCGTGTCATGAAGCGGCGGATCCGGATCCAGAACCTTGGCGGCGCAGGCGCGTTGATCCTGCACCGCCCGCACCCCTCGGTGCAGAACCTCGCGCGGCAGCTGACCGCCATCGGTCTTGCCGTCAGCACCGCCTGGCCCGATCCCGGCCCCGACATCCTTGCCGCCGATTTCCTGTTCTTCGATGCCGACATGGGGCATGACGCGCAATTCCCGTGGGAACCGGGCGGATCGCCGATGCCGATGATCGCGCTGATCGGCTCGGAGGCGCCGGGCCGCGTCGAATGGGCGCTGGGGATCGGCGCGCATGCCCAGATCCTCAAGCCGGTCGGTGACAGCGGTGTCTACAGCGCGCTGCTGATCGCGCGCGACGCCTTCGACGCGCGGCGCGAACTGTCGGCCCGGATCGCCGATCTTCAGGCCCGGCTGGACGACCGCAAGAGCGTGGTGCAGGCGGTGACGCTGCTGGCGTCGCGCGGCATGACCGAAGCCGACGCCTATGACGAATTGCGGCAGATGGCGATGCGCTGGCGGATCACCGTCGAGGCCGCCGCCCACCGGGTCATCGCCCGCCTCGCCGAGGGAGGGGAAGGCGATGGCCGACGCCACAGCCGGTGATCCGAGGCTCAGGCCGGGCGGCGCCCTGACCCGACTGATGCAGCGCAAGCTGGCGCTGTTCGGGATCGTGCTGATCGTCGTGGTGGTGGCCGGCGCGGCGCTGGCGCCGTGGATCGTGCCCTATCCGCCGGATGTGCAGCATTTCGACGGGCTGACGATCGAGGGCGCGCCGCTGCCGCCGGGCGGCGCCTTTCTGCTTGGCACCGACCTTCTGGGGCGCGACCTGTTCAGCCGCATCCTGTACGGCGCGCGCACCTCGCTGATCATCGGGGTCGTGGCGAACGGAATGGCGCTTTTCATCGGCACGCTGATCGGGCTGACGGCAGGCTATTTTCGCGGCTGGATCGGGGCGGTGCTGATGCGCTTCACCGACCTGATGATGGCGTTTCCGGCGCTGTTGCTGGCGATCTGCCTTGCCGCGATCTTCCAGCCGTCGCTGTGGATCGTGGCGATGGTCATCGCGCTGGTGAACTGGGTGCAGACCGCGCGGGTGATCTATACCGAAACCACTTCGCTGGCCGAGCGCGATTTCATCGCCGCCGAACGGACGCTTGGCGCGGGCTCGGCGCGGATCCTGTTCCGCCATGTCCTGCCGCATCTGGTGCCGACGATCATCGTCTGGGGCACGCTAGGGATTTCGACCACCGTTCTGCTGGAGGCGACGCTGAGTTATCTCGGCGTCGGGGTGCAGCCGCCGACGCCGAGCTGGGGCAACATCATCTTCGAGAACCAGACCTATTTCCAGACCGCGCCCTGGCTGGTGTTCATTCCGGGCGCCGCGATCCTGCTGCTGGCGCTGGCGTTCAACCTGGTCGGCGACGCCCTGCGCGACGTGCTGGACCCGACGCAACGGGGGCGTGACTGATGGCGACCTACCTGATCCGCCGCCTGATCCAGTCCGCGCTGATCCTGCTGGGGGTGTCGTTCATCACCTTCTTCCTGCTCTACGTCCTGCCCGCCGATCCGGTGCGCCAGATCGCCGGGCGCTCGGCCACGGCGCAGACCGTCGCCAACATCCGCGAGCAGCTTGGCCTCGATCAGCCCTTCATCGTCCAGTATCTGCGGTACCTCGGCGGCCTGGTGCAGGGCGATCTGGGGCGCAGCTACCTGCAGAAGACCGAGGTCGCCTCGCTGATCGCGTCGCGCCTGCCGGCGACACTGCTGCTGATGGCGGGCGGGATCGGGTGCGAACTCGTGCTTGGCCTGTCGATGGGGATCATCGCGGCGCTGCGCCGCGGCCGGACGCTGGACCAGTCGCTGATGATCACCTCTTTCGTCGCGGTCTCGGCGCCGCAATTCGTGGTCAGCCTGCTGCTGCTCTACGTCTTTGCCGTGCGCCTTGGCTGGTTCCCGATCGGCGGCTACGGCACCTGGGCGCATCTGGTGCTGCCGGCGGCGACGCTCGGCGTGCTGGGGTCGGGCTGGTACAGCCGGATGATGCGCTCTTCGATGGTCGAGGTGCTGCGCGCCGATTTCATCCGCACCGCCCGCGCCAAGGGCCTGACCCGCCGCCGGGTGATCCTGCGCCATGCGCTGCCCAACGCGATCCTGCCGATCATCGCCATGATCGGCATCGACATCGGCATCTTCATGGGCGGCATCGTCGTCGTCGAAAGCGTCTTCGGCTGGCCGGGGATCGGCCAGCTTGCCTGGCAGGCGATCCAGCGCATCGACATTCCGATCATCATGGGCGTTACGCTGGTCTCGGCTTGCGCCATCGTGCTTGGCAATCTGCTTGCCGATCTCGTCACCCCGTTCATCGACCCGCGGATTCGTCTGCGCTGACCACCCACCCAACCGACAGGAGGATAAAATGAGAAACCTGCTTACCACCACCGCACTGATGCTGGCGCTGGCGCTGCCCGCCACGGCACAGGACTATCAGCCGGACCCGAACGCCAGACCCGGCGGCAGCATCGTGATCACCTACAAGGATGACGTCGCCACGCTCGATCCCGCGATCGGCTACGACTGGCAGAACTGGTCGATGATCAAGTCGCTTTTCGACGGGCTGATGGATTATGTCCCCGGCACCACCGAGCTGCGCCCCGGCCTGGCCGAACGCTACGAGATTTCCGATGACGGCATGACCGTCACCTTCCACCTGCGGACCGGCGTGATGTTCCACAATGGCCGCGAGATGACCGCCGAGGACGTGAAATACACGCTGGACCGGGTGACCAACCCCGAAACCCAGTCGCCCGGCGCAGGGTTCTTCGGGTCGATCCTGGGCTATGACGCGATGGCCGACGGGTCCGCCAGCGCGTTGGAAGGTGTCAAGGTCATCGACCCGCAGACCGTCGAGATCACCCTGTCGCGGCCCGATGCCACCTTCCTGCATGTCATGGCGCTGAACTTTGCCCATATCGTCCCGCAAGAGGCGGTCGAGGCCGCGGGCGACGATTTCGGCAAGCAGCCGGTCGGCACCGGCGCGTTCAAGCTGACGGAATGGACGCTTGGCCAGCGGCTTGTGTTCGAGAAGAACCAGGACTACTGGCGCGACGGCGTTCCCTATCTCGACCAGATCACTTTCGAGGTCGGGCAGGAACCCATCGTCGCGCTGCTGCGGCTGCAGAACGGCGAGGTCGACGTGCCGGGCGACGGCATCCCGCCGGCGAAGTTCCAGGAGGTGATGGCCGACCCGGCGCAGGCCGAACGGGTGGTCGAAGGCGGCCAGCTGCATACCGGCTACATCACGATGAACGTGAACACCGCGCCGCTTGACAATGTCGAGGTGCGCCGCGCCATCAACATGGCGATCAACAAGGACCGGATCGTGCAGATCATCAACGGCCGCGCAGTACCCGCGAACCAGCCGCTGCCGCCGACGATGCCGGGCTATACCGAAGGCTATGACGGCTATGGATACGACCCGGATCAGGCCCGTCAGATGCTGGCCGATGCCGGGTTTCCCGACGGGTTCGAAACCGAGCTTTTCGTGATGAACACCGATCCCAATCCGCGCATCGCGCAGGCGATCCAGCAGGACCTGTCCGAGATCGGGGTCAAGGCCGCGATCCAGTCGCTGGCCCAGGCCAACGTGATCGAGGCCGGCGGCAACGGCTCGGCGCCGATGATCTGGTCGGGCGGCATGGCCTGGATCGCTGACTTCCCGGACCCGTCGAACTTCTACGGCCCGATCCTTGGCTGTGCCGGAGCGGTCGAGGGCGGCTGGAACTGGTCGTGGTACTGCAACGCAGAGCTTGACGCGATGGCCACCGAGGCCGACAGCATCGTCGATCCGGACCGGGCGGAGGAGCGGATGCAGATGTGGTCCGACATCTACATGGGCGTGATGGAAGACGCGCCCTGGGCGCCGGTCTTCAACGAGCAGCGCTATACGATGAAGTCGGCGCGGATGGGCGGAGCCGACGAGCTGTACGTCGATCCGGTGTCGATCCCGATCAACTACGACTATGTCTTCGCGACCGAGTAAGATCATGTGCAAGGCGTGCGACTACACGATCCACGGCAAGCAGCACCATTTCGGCTGGGACAATTCCATCGCCCCGGCCGAACGGGTGGAGCCGGGATCGACGATCCTCTTCCACTGCCACGATTCATCGGCGGGCCAGCTTGGCCCGTCTTCCACCCTGGCCGACGTGACGGCGCTCGATTTCGGCCGGATCAACCCGGTCTCGGGGCCGATCTTCGTCGAGGGCGCGGAACCGGGCGACGCGCTGAAGGTCACGATCGACAGCTTCACGCCGCAGGCGCGAGAGGGCAGGGGCTGGGGGTGGACGGCGAATATCCCCGGCTTCGGGCTGCTGGCCGACCAGTTCCCCGATCCCGCGCTGCATGTCTGGAGCTATGATCCCGGCACGCTGGACCCGGCGCTGTTCGGCAAGGAGGGGCGCGTGCCGCTGAAACCCTTCGCCGGCACCATCGGCAACGCGCTGGCCGAAGCGGGGGCGCATTCGATCGTGCCGCCGCGCCGGGTGGGCGGCAATCTGGACATCCGCGACCTGGCGGCGGGCACCACGCTATACCTGCCGGTCGAAGTGGCGGGGGCGTTGTTCAGCGTTGGCGACACCCATGCCGCGCAGGGCGACGGCGAGGTCTGCGGCACCGCGATCGAAAGCCCGATGGACGTGGTGCTGACGCTCGATCTGGTGAAGCAGGCGCGGCTGAAGACACCGCGCTTCACCACGCCCGGCCCGGTCACCCGGCATCTTGACGCCAAGGGCTACGAGGCGACGACCGGCATCGGCCCCGATCTGATGACGGCGGCGCGCGACGCGGTTGCGGGCATGATCGACCTGCTGACCGCGACCCGCGGCATGGCGGCGGTCGATGCCTACATGCTGGTTTCGACCTGCGGCGATCTGCGCATCTGCGAGATCGTCGACATGCCGAACTGGGTCGTCAGCTTCTACTTTCCGCGCTGCGTCTTCGAATGAAGGCCATGCCGGAAATCTCTTCCGGGGCCGTCGCGGCCCCGGATTCTGACCCGATCCTGTCGGTCGCGGATCTTTGCGTGTCGGTGAAAACCGAGGCCGGGCTGACGCCGCTGATCAGCGGCCTGGGGTTTTCGCTGAACCGGGGCGAGACGCTGGCGATCGCCGGTGAAAGCGGCTCGGGCAAGTCGATCACCGCGCTGGCCATCATGGGGCTTTTGCCGCCACCTGCCGTGCGGGTCACCGGCGGCACGATCCGGCTGGGCGCAACCGACCTGCTGCGCCTGCCCGAGACGCGGATGCGCAGCCTGCGCGGCGACCGCATCGCGATGATCTTTCAGGAACCGATGACCTCGCTCAACCCTGTGATGACCATCGGCGCGCAGCTGACCGAGGCGATCCGGGCGCACGAACCGGTGTCGCGCCGCAAGGCCCGCGCGGCGGCGGTCGCGGCGTTGCGGTCGGTGCGGATATCGCAGCCCGAACAGCGGCTTGACCAGTATCCGCACCAGCTTTCGGGCGGCATGCGCCAGAGGGTGATGATCGCGATGGCGCTGGTGCTGCGGCCCGAGGTGCTGATCGCCGACGAACCGACCACCGCGCTTGACGTGACCGTGCAGCGCGAGGTTCTGGACCTGCTGCGCGACCTGCAAGCAGAGCTGGGCACCGCGATCATCCTGATCACGCATGACATGGGCGTGGTCGCGGAAATGGCCGACCGGGTGATCGTGATGCGGGCCGGCCAGATGGTCGAGCACGGCGCGGCAACCGAGATCTTCAGCCGCCCCGCGCATCCCTATACCCGCGATCTGCTGGCCGCGGTGCCGCGGATGGGCAAGGGGGCGGGCCGCGAAGAGGTGCCGCGGACCGGGACAAGGCCGCCGGTCGCGGTGGTCGAGGATCTGCGCGTCCGCTTCGATATTCACGGCGGGCTTCTGGGCCGGTTGACGCACCGGGTTCATGCCGTCGAGGGGGTCAGCTTCAGCATTCGCGCCGGCGAGACATTCTCGCTGGTGGGCGAATCCGGCTGCGGCAAGTCCACCATCGCTCGCGCTCTGGTCGGGCTGGTGCCGCATCAGGGCAGGGTCGAGATCGGCGGCCAGACGCTGTCCGGGCTGGATGCCGCGGGGATGAAGGCGCTGCGCCGCCGTGTGCAGATCGTGTTCCAGGATCCGATGGCCGCCCTCGATCCGCGGATGCGCATCGGCGATCTGGTTGCCGAGCCGCTGCTGATCCACGGTCTGGGCACCGCCGACGAGCGCCGCGCCGCGGTCGGCGACCTGCTGGAACGGGTCGGCCTGTCGCGCGACCAGATGGACCGCTATCCGCACGAATTTTCCGGCGGCCAGCGCCAGCGCATCTGCATCGCCCGCGCGCTGACGCTGAAGCCAAGCCTGATCATCGCCGATGAAAGCGTCTCGGCGCTGGATGTCTCGGTGCAGGCGCGGGTGCTCGATCTGCTGGCCGCGTTGAAGACCGAGTTCGGCATCGCCTATCTCTTCATCAGCCATGACATGGCGGTGGTCGAGAACATCTCGGACCGGATCGCGGTGATGTATCTGGGCCAGATCGTAGAGCTTGGCACCCGCGCGCAGGTGTTCGGCGATCCGCGTCACCCGTATACGCGCCGTCTGATCGACGCCGTCCCGGTGCCCGACCCGGCGCACCAGCGCGCGCCCGCCCCGCGGCTGGCGGGCGACGTGCCCAGCCCGGTTCATCCGGTCGGTCAGGGTCCGGACCCGGTCAGTTTGACCGATATCGGCGACGGCCACCTTGTCGCCGAGACGGTCGGTTGAAAGCCCGCTTCCGGGCCGGGTCGGCCCGGCGCGTTTGCAGCGATTTCGGGTGCGGGCCTGGATGTTATTATAACATAATCATCATTACAGGGGATTCCGGTGTACACGCGGGCACATTCTAAACTGGGTTGCGACAAATCCCCTATCTTGCTGAAAAGCAAGGAGAACGGAAATGGGCCACACAGAGTTGGATTTGCGTGAGAGACGCGCAATTGAAGAGATGTTGAACGCAAAGATGCCTGTGAGCAAGATTGCCACTGAGATCGGCAGGCATCGTTC
>JAGXFH010000060.1 GCA_024637315.1 Brevirhabdus sp. | reverse complement strand
TTAAGGCGGAACAGCGCGTCAAGGTCGTTTTTTGTGACCTCTCGCCGATCCAGCGCCATCAGCCAAGCCGCCTGTTTCGCATTGCGATCAGCTTCAGGCGCAGTGCGTTCAGCTTGATGAACCCGGCTGCGTCCTTTTGATCATAGGCGCCGGCATCTTCCTCGAACGTCACATGCGCTTCGGAATAGAGACTATGTTCCGACCACCGGCCGACGGTCCGCGCCAATCCCTTGTACAGCTTCAACCGCACCGTTCCGGTGACATGTTCCTGGCTCTTGTCGATCAGCGCCTGCAACATTTCGCGTTCCGGGCTGAACCAGAAACCGTTATAGATCATCTCGGCATATTGCGGCATCATCTGATCCTTGAGATGCGCCGCACCCCGATCCAGCGTGATCTGCTCGATGCCACGATGGGCCTCAAGCAGCAGGGTGCCACCTGGCGTTTCATAGATACCGCGGGACTTCATGCCCACGAAGCGGCCTTCGACAAGGTCCAGCCGGCCGACCCCATGCTTTCCGCCAAGCTCGTTCAGCCGAGTCAAAATCGTTGCAGGAGAAAGCGTTTCTCCATTGATAGACACTGCATCGCCACCCTCAAACCCGACTTCGACATACTCGGCCTGGTCCGGTGCATCCTCTGGATGCACGGTGCGCTGATAGACGTAGTCCGGCGCTTCCTCGGCGGGGTCTTCCAACACCTTGCCCTCGGATGAGGTGTGCAGCAGGTTCGCGTCGACCGAGAACGGCGCCTCGCCTCGCTTGTCCTTGGCGATGGGGATCTGGTTGGCCTCGGCGAATTCCAGAAGTTTGGTGCGGCTCGACAGATCCCACTCTCGCCACGGCGCGATCACCCGGATGTCGGGGTTCAGCGCGTAGGCTGAAAGCTCGAACCGGACCTGGTCGTTGCCCTTGCCGGTCGCGCCATGCGCAACAGCATCCGCCCCGGTTTCGGCGGCAATCTCGATCAGGCGTTTGGAAATCAGAGGTCGGGCGATCGACGTGCCCAGCAGATAGAGGCCCTCATAGAGCGCGTTTGCCCTGAACATCGGAAAAACGAAGTCGCGCACGAACTCCTCGCGGACATCCTCGATGAAGATGTTACCGGGCTTGATTCCCAGCAACTCCGCCTTCTTGCGGGCCGGCTCCAACTCTTCGCCCTGACCGAGATCGGCGGTGAAGGTGACGACCTCGCACCCATATTCGGTTTGTAGCCATTTCAGGATGATCGAGGTATCAAGGCCGCCCGAATAGGCAAGCACGACTTTTTTGGGCGCGGGCATCAGGGACTCCGTCAGGGGGTATTCAAGCGCGCGGTCTATTGGGTTTTACGCCGCCCGACAAGGCGCTTTGCCTGGACGAACCCGCACCGATCCGTCACGCGGCAAAACCATAATCGCGTGCTTCGGCCATGAACTCTGCCTTCGAGCCTTCATAGGTTGCGACGATCGCGACAAGATCGACAGCGTCTGGCTGCCGCTCTCCAATCTGGCAAAGGTCACCCAGCGCGGCAAAGCCCAGGTTCAGCGCGCTGCCCTTGAGGAAATGCAGATCTTCCTCGAACCGAGCGGGCTCGGGGCTGTCGCGCAATCGCGCAATGACTTCCTCCACTTCCTCAAGGAACAGTTCGACGACCTCCCGGAAGTCTTCGTCCCCAACCTCGCTTCGCAATTCATTTACTCGTTCCCAACTTATCATGTCCCACTCCTTCACCCTTTCGGGGGTGCCCCACGCACCAGAGCTTCATACCCTCCGCTGTTTAACGGCCCGTAACCGCACGTTGTCAAAAAACCGAGAATTTTAGCCTTAACCAGTTTGAAACCAGACCAACGGTAGCGGTGTTTCCGGATACTGCCCTAATGCGGGAAGGACAGGTGGTGGCGAAATCAACCGCGGCAACACGGCTGCCGATACCTGAAGCGGTTTCGCCGACGGCTCAATCCGTGCTGGTTGTCGATGACAGCCGCGCCCAGCGGCGGATCCTGTCATCCTATCTTGGCCGCTGGGGCTACCGGGTGTTCGAAGCCGCGTCGGGGGCCGAAGCGCTGGCGCTGTGCGACGCCCATCCGATCGACCTTATCGTCAGCGACTGGATGATGCCCGGCATGACCGGCCTGGAGTTCTGTGAACATTTTCGCGGGCGCGAGGATGGGCGCTTTGGCTACTTCATCCTGCTGACTTCGAAGTCCGAAAAGGTCGAAATCGCCCGAGGGCTGGATGTCGGCGCCGACGACTTTCTGACCAAGCCGGTCACCGCGACCGAACTGCGCGCCCGGATCCGTGCCGGCGAACGCATTCTGCACATGGAACGTGAACTGACCCAGAAGAACCGCATCATCAGTCGCACGCTCGATCAGATCAGCAAGCTGTACGAAGTTCTGGATCGCGACCTTTTGGAAGCCCGACGACTGCAGCAGTCTCTGGTGCCCGAGCGCCACCATGAATTCGGCACGGCAGAGATTTCGCTGCTTCTGCGCCCAAGCGGCAGGGTCGGCGGCGATCTGGTGGGATTTTTCCCGATCAACGAAAACGCGTTCGGCTTCTATTCCATCGACGTTTCCGGCCATGGCATTGCCGCCGCGCTTATGACAGCACGGTTGGCGGGCCATTTCTCGGGCAGTTCGACCAGCCAGAATCTCGCTCTGAAACCTCGGAAGCGTGGGGGGTTTGCCGCCCGGAGCCCGGCAGCGGTTGCCCTGCACCTGAACACCCTGATGTTACGGGAAATGGAAACCGACCACTACTTCACGATGTTGCTCGGGCATCTCGATCTGACCAGCGGTTGCGCCGTGATGGCGCAATGCGGTCACCCACATCCCATCATTCACCGCGCTGGGGGCCGGATCGAGCAGGCCGGAACCGGCGGTCTGCCGGTCGGCCTGATCTCAGCGGCGCTCTGGCAGGATTTCGAGGTGCAGTTGGATCCCGGTGACCGGCTGCTGATGCCATCCGATGGCATTACCGAACTGCACAACTCCCGAGGTGCAATGCTGGACGACGAAGGATTGTCAGATCTGCTGCGCCGCAACCGGACCCTGACGGGCCCGGCCTTTTTCGAGGCGCTGACCTGGGACCTGGGCGTCTTTGCGGAAGATGAGGATTTTCCCGATGACGTTTCGGCCGTTCTTTTGGATTTCAACGGCCTGAGAGCCTGAACAGCCGCTCAACAAACATCCGGTCGCCCGGATTGGCCAGGATCTCGGACGCCTCGACTGGCGAACACCAGAACGCCGTGTGGTGTTCTTCGCTCGGCTCGCCGCGCCGCAACACTGGTCGCGCCCGGTAGACGTGGCAGACCTTCTCGGCCCAACGATCGTATTCCGGCATATAGGTAAACCGCCGAAACGCCCCCAGGCGGCGCGGATAGGCGATCTGCCAGCCGGTTTCTTCGAACACTTCGCGGTACAGCGCCTGAACCTGCGATTCGCCCGGATCAATTCCGCCACCGGGCAGTTGCACCTCGGATTGCGGTTCTGCCTGATGGGTCAGCAGAAGTTTGCCGTCGCGGATCAGCACCGCATAGGCCCCCGGCCGCAACCGATAGCGCTGATCCAGCCGAACGGACTCGCCAAATCGTCGGATCATATTGCCGTGTCCATTCCTGACCCACCCTTGGTGAACCGGTTGCCCGGCCCATGTAGACGCGGTATGCCAACCCTTGCCCGCCAAGAAAACCCCCAAGGAAACTCTATGTCGCTTGGATCGCAAATCGCCTGGGACGATACCGTCCTGCCCTTCCAACTGGACCGCTCGGACATTCGTGGCCGGGTCGCTCGGCTGGACGGAGTATTGGACAATGTTCTTGCCCAGCACGATTATCCCCCGGCGATAGAGGCGCTGGTGGCCGAGGCGACCCTGCTGACCGCGCTGATCGGCCAGACCATCAAGCTGCGCTGGAAGCTGTCGCTGCAAGTGCGCGGCAATGGCCCGGCCAGACTGGTCGCCACCGATTATTTCGGCCCCAGCGAGGCTGGCGAACCGGCGCAGGTCAGGGCCTATGCCAGCTATGACGAACAGGAAATCGACCCGACCGGCCCGGCTTTCCCTCAGATCGGCCAGGGATACCTTGCGATCCTGATCGACCAAGGCGAAGGCATGGTACCCTATCAAGGCATCACACCGATTGCCGGAGAGTCGCTTTCGAACTGTGCCGAGACTTACTTTGCGCAATCAGAACAGTTGCCGACCCGCTTCGCACTGTCATTCGGCAAGTCGCAGCGGCCCGGCAGCGAACCGTCCTGGCGTGCCGGAGGCGTCATGCTGCAAACGATGCCGAAAGCCTCTCCGTTCGCCGCGACCGAAGGCGGCACCGGTGAAGGCGGCCTGCTGAACCCCGCCGACATCATTTCGGGCGAGGAGGGTGAAAACTGGACTCGTGCTAACACGCTTCTCGACACGGTCGAAGAGATCGAGTTGGTTGGCCCCTCGGTCCAGCCGACCGAATTGCTGGTGCGCCTTTTTCACGAGGAAGGCCCCCGCGTGTTTGACCCGCAATCCGTCGCCTTCGGCTGCACCTGTTCGGCGGACCGAGTCCGCGAAAGCCTGTCGATCTACTCTGCCAAGGATATCGGCCACATGACTACTGACGAAGGTATCGTGACCGCCGATTGCCAGTTCTGTGGCGCGCATTACGAATTCGACCCTGACACATTGGGATTCGAGGCCAAGGCGGGGTCCAGTGACAACGACTGACCCGTTCGCGACCGTTCTCGAGGCGTTGAAGCAGGACGGTGCCCGGTCTTCGGATTTCGATCTGAACCCCGCGGTCGTGCTGCCCGAGGACCGGACCCTGCGCCCCGCCGGTGTGCTGCTCGCGCTTCAGGACAGCCCGACTGGATTGCGGCTGATCCTGACCAAGCGCAACTCTGCGCTGAAACATCACCCCGGCCAGATCGCTTTTCCCGGCGGCAAGGTCGACCCCGGCGATGATGGCCCCATTGGTGCCGCCTTGCGCGAATCGCATGAAGAGATCGGTCTCGACCCCGCCAATGTCGAGATCCTCGGAACCCTGCCGCCGCATGAGACAGTCACCGGCTTCATTGTCACGCCAGTTCTCGGCCGGATTCTTGCGGATTTCACGACCGTTCCCGAGATCCTTGAGGTGGATGAAATCTTTACGGTGCCGTTCGCACATCTGATGACTCTGGGCAATTACCAGATCCAGTCCCGCATCTGGCGCGGCAGTCCGCGGCGCTACTTCGTGGTTCCCTACGGCCCGTATTACATCTGGGGCGCAACGGCCCGAATGCTTCGGGCGCTTGCAGAGCGGATGCCGGGCTGATGCGGATCACGGGCGACTGGATCAGCCACAAGGGAACTCGGGCCCTTATGCAGACACTGCTGGACGCTGGGCATCAGGCCCTCTTCGTCGGCGGCTGTGTGCGCAATGCGCTGCTGGATCTGCCGGTTTCCGATGTCGATATCGCCACCGATGCACTGCCCGCGCGGGTAATGGCGCTGACCAGGGCCGCGAAGATGAAGCCGGTTCCGACCGGCATCGACCATGGCACAGTCACCGTCGTCGCGGGCGGTGTCGCGCACGAGGTCACGACCTTCCGCAAGGATGTCGAAACCGATGGCCGCCGCGCCGTCGTCACCTTCGCCAAGGATGTCGCCGACGATGCCCATCGCCGCGACTTCACGATGAACGCGCTCTATGCCAGTGCAGATGGCACCGTGACCGATCCGCTGGGCGGCCTCGCAGACCTTCAGGCACGACGGGTCCGGTTCATCGACGACGCCGCAGCCCGGATCCGCGAGGACTACCTGCGGATCCTGCGGTTCTTCCGGTTCCACGCCTTCTACGGCGATCCCGATGCGGGCATGGACCCCGAGGCGCTCGCCGCAATAGCCGACAATCTCGACGGGTTGGACCAACTGTCGCGAGAGCGCGTGACAGCGGAACTCCGCAAACTTCTTGGCGCGCCCGATCCTGCCCGATCCTTCGCGGCGATGCACCAGACCGGGGCACTGATCCGCGTGCTGCCCGGCTCCGACCCCCGTGCCCTCGCGACGCTGGTGCATCTGGAATGCGACCGCAAGCCGGACCCGATCCGCCGACTGGCGATTTTGGGCGGCGAGGACCCGGAATCGCAGCTGCGCCTGTCCAACGCCGAAACCCGCCAGTTGCAAAGACTTCGTGCCGAAACAGGCTCTCAGAAGGGAATTTCGGAACTCGGCTACCGCTATGACGCTTCGACAGCCTGCGATATCGCTTTGCTGCGCGCGGCAAGCCTCGGCGCGCCGCTGTCAGCCGACGTGACGGCTGCGGCCAACCGTGGCGCGGAGGCCCGATTGCCGGTCAGGGCCGCTGACCTGATGCCGGAGCTGCAAGGCCCCGCTTTGGGCGAAAGGCTGACCGAGATCGAGAACCGCTGGATTTCGTCGGACTTCACGCTGACCCGCGAAGAGCTTCTGGCCTAGCCGAATCGCGCCTTACGGGAACTCGGCAATTGCCTTTGCGGCAATTCTCGCTAGAATATTGTGATGGCTAGCAACTGTCGGACATATTTGGGGGCGTGCATTTTTCGCGGCGGCAATCCCAAGGCTTACAAGGGCGGAGTCCGTCTGGCGTTTGGGCCGTCCGTGTCGTCCGTACCGGCCGGTAGCATGTATCGCGCCTGAATTCCGCCTGCCCTGCATCTAACCCTTTTTCCACATCGCTATGAATTTGAAGGTGAACGGCATGTACCGGCTGTTTGAGAACCTCGTCGATCCGTTTCAGGACCATGACGCGACGACGCCCCCGAAAACCCTCTGGGCCTATGTCATGACCCAGATGCACCCGTTCCGGCGCTTGGTCCCGGTGATGGCGCTGACCGGACTTCTGGTTGCGCTGTTCGAGGCCTGGATGATCTTTTATGCTGGACGACTGATCGACATCATGACCGAAGCGGGACCCGCTGCCTTCTGGGGGGATCATGCGCTTGAATTGATCATCGTCGCGGCGCTGGTGGCGTTTTTGCGCCCGGCGCTGATCTTCGCCAACCACCTTTTTCTGGAACAGACGCTGGCGGGGAACATGCAGGAACAGGTTCGCTGGCGCGCGCACCGGCATCTGCTGGGACAGTCGATGAATTTCTTCCAGAACGACTATGCCGGGCGGCTGTCGAACCGGGTGATGCAGATGGGTCCGGCGATCGAGGATGCCTCCTACATGATGTTCGAGGGTATCTGGTACTCGCTGATCTACGTTCTCGGCGCGCTTCTGGTGCTGGCTCAAATCGACTGGCGTATCTCGATTCCGCTCGTGATCTGGCTGACGGCCTACCTCGCCTATACCCGGTGGACCGCGACCCGCGTGGCCAGCGCGTCGGAAAAATGGTCCGATGCCCGGTCGATGGTGACGGGTCGCGTGGTCGACGCATATGCGAATATAGAGACTGTAAAGTTATTTTCCGACGGCCCCGCGGAAGAGGCCTATGTGCTGTCGGCGATGCGTCGGCTGCGCTTGCGGTTCCAACGGTTCCTTCGGATCATGACCGAACTCAGCCTCGGACTGAACCTGATCAACGGCATCCTTTTCGTCGGGGTGAACGGCGCTGCGGTCTATTACTGGATCCACGGCCAGGTCACCGTCGGCGAGGTTGCCGCCGTCACCGCCCTGACGGTCCGCCTGAATGGTATGAGTGGCTGGATCCTCTGGGTGACGATCCGGCTTTTCGAGCATGCCGGCGTGATCCGCGAGGGGCTGCGGTCCATCGCCGTGCCGCATACAGTCGTGGACTGGTCCGCGAATGTGCTGCAGGTCAGCCAGGGCAGAATCGAATTCCGTCACCTCTCCCACCATTACGGCAAGCTCAAGGGCGGACTGAACGACATCAACCTGGTGATCGAGCCGGGGGAAAAGGTTGGGCTGATCGGCCGTTCCGGCGCGGGCAAATCCTCGCTGGTCAACCTGATGTTGCGCTTTCGCGACGTCGAGCAGGGCGAAATCCTGATTGACGGCCAGAACATCGCTGGCGTTACCCAATCAAGCCTTCGCGCGGCGATCGGCGTGGTCACGCAGGACAGCTCGCTGCTGCATCGCTCGATCCGCGCCAACATCCTTTATGGCCGCCCGGATGCCAACGACGATGAGGTGATTGCAGCGGCAAAGCGCGCCGAGGCCCACGACTTCATTCTACAGCTCGAGGACCCCAAGGGCCGCCGTGGCTATGATGCCCATGTCGGGGAACGGGGCGTCAAGCTGTCCGGCGGCCAGCGTCAGCGTATCGCCATCGCCCGAATGATCCTCAAGGACGCGCCGATTCTGGTGCTGGATGAAGCGACATCGGCGCTGGATTCGGAAGTCGAGGCAGCGATCCAGAACACGCTTTACGGCGTGATGGAGGGCAAGACGGTCATTGCCATCGCGCATCGGCTGTCTACCATTGCACGGATGGATCGCATTCTGGTCATAGATGACGGCCGCATCGTCGAACAGGGCAGCCATGCCGCACTGTTGGCCGAGGGCGGGCTATATGCCGGCTTCTGGGGTCGGCAATCGGGCGGCTTCATCCGCACCGACGAGGCCGCGGAATGAGGCTTGGCGACCTCATAGATCCGTTCGCCGAGGCCGAGGGCCCGCCGCCGCAAACGCTGGGGCGGTTCTTCCTCTGGGCGCTCGGCGGGTCAATGCCGGTGCTGATCGTGGCGACGATCGCCTCGTGCGCGGCCGGCACGCTCGAGGTGGTGACCGCGATGCTGCTGGGCACCGTGATCGACACCGCCCTGAACAGCGGGCCGGATAGGTTCTTTTCCCAGAATACGGCTCTGATAATAGGGTTTATCGTGTTCTTCCTGATCATCCGCCCACTGGTCTTTGGTCTCAGTTCCGCCGCCAACAGCATCGTTCTGGCGCCCAACATAAACCCCCTCGTGCTGTCGCGCCTGCACCGCTGGACACTGGGACAGGCCGTCACATTCTTCGATGACGATTTCGCCGGCCGCATCGCACAGAAGCAGATGCAGACCGCCCGCGCGCTAACCGATGTGACGGTCGAGACCATCAACGTGGTGGCCTTCGCGCTGGCCTCGCTGGTGGGCTCGGCCCTGTTGTTGCTGACCATCGACTGGCGGATCGCGCTGGCGTTGGCACTTTGGCTGGTTGTCTATCTGGCGATGATCCGCTGGTTCATGCCGCGTGTTCGACTGCGCTCGGGCGCGCGGGCCGGGGCGCGGGCGATGGTGTCCGGGCAGGTGGTGGACACGATTACCAACATCAAGACGGTGAAACTGTTCGCGCATGCGGAACACGAGGACCGCGCGGCGTTGTCGGCGATGGGCCTATTCCGCGAGCGTGCCCTGGAATTCGGCAATGTCGCCGCCTGGTTCCGCCTGGTTCTCATGACCATCGGTGGCGCCTTGCCGGTCCTGCTGATCGGCGGCGCGCTACTGTTGTGGACGCAGGGGCTTGCGACGGCCGGGAATATCGCGGCCGCGGGCGCGGTCGCGATCCGGATCGCCCAGATGACCGGCTGGGTCAGCTTTGCGCTTATGGGGATCTATTCCAGCGTCGGCGAGGTCGAGGACGGGATGCGGACCCTGACGCCGCTCCACACGCTGACCGACTCGCCGGACGCGACGGAACTGACCGCGGTCGGCGCCATCGAGTTTGACAAGGTCAGCTTTGCATATGGTCGCGATTCCGGCGGGCTAGACACGGTTTCCTTGCGGATCGCCCCCGGCGAGAAGATCGGCATCGTTGGCGCCTCGGGGGCGGGAAAATCCACGCTGGTGGCGCTGCTGCTGCGGCTTTACGATCCCGAGGCGGGCCGCGTCATGATCGGCGGCAGCGATATCCGCGACGTGACCCAGGAAAGCCTGCGCAGGCAAATCGGTATGGTCACTCAGGAAACAGCGATGTTCAACCGCTCGGCCCGCGACAATATCCTGTATGGCCGCCCCGATGCGACCAAAGAAGAAATGATCGACGCCGCGAAACGCGCCGAAGCGCACGAGTTCATCCTCGGCATGCAGGATTTCAAGGGTCGTAAAGGCTATGATGCCCACCTGGGCGAACGCGGGGTGAAATTGTCGGGCGGTCAGCGGCAACGCATCGCGCTGGCGCGTGCCATCCTCAAGAATGCGCCGATCCTGGTACTGGACGAGGCGACATCCGCCCTCGATTCCGAGGTCGAGGCCGAAATCGAGAAGGCCCTGAACGCGGTGATGGAGGGCAAGACCGTGCTGGCTATCGCGCACCGGTTGTCGACGATTTCGCATATGGACCGGATCGTGGTGCTGGAGAACGGTCGAATCGTCGAGCAAGGCAAGCACGAGGATCTTCTTGATAAAGGCGGAATCTATGCGCGGTTCTGGAACCGCCAGTCTGGCGGCTTTATCGGGGTTGCCGAATCCGAGGCTGCCGAATGATCCTGACCATCCAGCGGCTGGGTCATCTGGGCGAAGGCGTAGCACCGGGGCCGATCTTCGTTCCTATGACTCTGCCCGGCGAGGTGGTCGAGGGCGAGGTCATCAAAGACCGCATGCCCGCCCCCAGAATCATCACGCCATCGCCGACCCGCGTCAAGCCGCCCTGCCCGCATTTCAAGTCCTGCGGTGGCTGCAGCCTGCAACACGCCGCGGATCCTTTCGTCGCGGCATGGAAGGCGGAAGTGTTAAGAAAAGCACTCTTTGCACAAGGGCTTTCTGCCGAAATCACCGCCATTCACACCTCGCCCGCGAACACCCGCCGCCGTGCCACGCTGTCGGCCCGACGCAGCAAAAAGGGCGCGCTTGTCGGCTTCCACGCCCGCGCGTCAGATACGATCATCGAGATACCGCACTGCCACCTGCTGCACCCCGATCTGATCGCCGCGATCCCGGTTCTGGAACACCTGACCATCACGGGCGCCTCGCGCAAGGGCGAGATTGCATTCACCGTCACCCGGTCGATGGGTGGTGTCGACATCGCGGCCAAGGGCGGCAAACCGCTCGATGGTCCGCTCCGCGTTGCGCTTGCGGCCCTTGTCGAACAGCACCGCCTCGCCCGCCTCGCCCGCCTCGCCCGCCTCAACTGGAACGGTGAACAGGTCGCCGAACGCCAGCCTCCGGTACAGAATTTCGGCAAGGCGCAGGTCCTGCCGCCCGCTGGCGCCTTCCTGCAAGCCACCGCTGCCGGCGAGGCGGCCTTGCTTCAAGCCGTCCGCAAGGCCGTAGGCCCGGCCAGACAGGTAGCCGATCTTTTCGCTGGCTGCGGCACCTTCACCCTGCCGCTTGCCGAGGCCGCTGAAATCCACGCGGTCGAGGGCGACTATGCGATGCTGGAAGCCCTCGACAGGGGTTGGCGTCACGCCATCGGACTGAAACGGGTCACGATCGAAACCCGAGACCTTTTTCGCCGCGCGCTACTGCCCGACGAACTCAAGCGTTTCGACGCGGTGGTCATCGACCCACCCCGGGCCGGCGCAGAGGCGCAGATGACCGAGCTTGCCGGTTCCGCGGTGAACCGTATCGCTGCGGTGTCGTGCAACCCTGTCACCTTCGCCCGCGATGCGAAGATCCTGACCGATGCTGGGTTCGCGCTGGACTGGATCGAGATCGTCGACCAGTTCCGCTGGTCGTCCCATATCGAACTGGTCGGGGCGTTCAGCCGCTGATCTTTTAGCGACCCGGGCAAGCCATTGCAAAACCGCGAGCGAGTGAACGCAAAATGGGTTCCGCAAGTCACATCGCTGTAGTATAAACCGAAAAAAACAAAAGAGCGGGCAAAGAGCGGGCAGTGACCAGATGAATCGCAGATTTTTCCTTTCCGGTGCGGCGATGGCGTTTCTTGCCTCTTGCGCCTCGAAGTTCCAAGCCTATGACGGGCCGGAAGTGACCCGCGTCGTCGTCAACAAGGGCGAGCGGCGGATGTACCTTTTGCACCACGACACGGTGTTGAAGGTCTACAAGATCGACCTTGGCTTCGCGCCAAATGGCCACAAGCAAGTCAAGGGCGACGGTCGGACGCCGGAAGGGTCCTATCTGATCGACCGTCGCAATCCGAACAGCAATTTTCATCTGTCGATCGGGATTTCCTACCCGAACGAAGTCGATGTCGCCCGCGCCGCCAGCTTCGGCATGGAACCGGGCGGCGACATCTTCATTCATGGCGGGCCGCGCAAGCAGGACCGCAACGGACCGGACTGGACCTATGGCTGCATATCCGTCAGTGACCGAGAAATGGAAGAAATCTACGCCATGGTGCGCGATGGCACCCAGATCGACATCTTTCCCTGACCGCGCTCAGGTACCCGAGAGCAGCGTCCACCAGATCTTGCCATTAGGCTCTTGAAACCAGTCAAAGCCCAGATTTCTGGCGCGGCGATCCATGATGATCGCGCGGGTGTCGGGTTGTTCCATCCATGCGGCCAGCGTTTCCAGCTCGCTCTCGTAGGTCTCCGAGATGTTCTCGCCCAGAAGCTGCCCCGCATATCCGACCCGGCGCGTCCGATCCGGCGGCGAAGAGCCGTCAGAACCAAAATGCCAGGGCCGGTTCTGAATCGACATATCGCGCGAATGGGTGGCTGCGGCGGCGTTCAGCTGCGCATTCAGTTGCAGCGGCGGGGCGCCCGCGGCGGCGCGCAACTGGTTGACCGAATCAAGCATGCGGAACTGGATCTCGCCACGATCGCTTTCGGAAATGCGGTAGACCTGCGGCAAGGGCCTGCCATCCGACCCCAGTTTGGGTGCGGGTTGCGGCGCACAGCTTATCAGGAAAACGAATGCAGACAAGGCGAGGGCGAAAAGACGAGACATTACAACACCGGTTTTGATTTCTTCCGACATGCTCTATATCGACGCGCGACGTTATACAAACCCACGAGTTGGTGATAAGCCACCTGACGCTTGTTTGATTTGCGACTGCGGCACCGGCACACTAATCTCTTACCCCAACACCTATCGAAATTTCGGAGTATCTGGATGTCGAGAACCTCTAATTTCCTGCTGGATCGTCGTGGTTTCCTTGCGGGCACCGCGGCCACTGCCAGCCTGCTGGGCGCTCCGGCGCTGGCCCAGACCGGCGCTGACACCGTCGAGATCGAATCGGATGTAACCAGCGCGGTGCGGCACAATATCTCCAGTTTCCGGACGCTGGACTGGCGGCCCTATTTCGCCTCGCTGACCGGCGGTGCGATCCTGGTCGATGTCACCTCGCGGGCGCTGCACTATTGGTCAGATGAGGGTGCCAGCTACAAGCTTTACCCCACATCCGTCCCGCTGACCGAGGATCTGACCCGCCGTGGCCGGACCGAGGTTGTGCGCAAGGTCGAAGGCCCCGACTGGCGGCCGACACCGGCGATGAAGGAACGTAATCCGGAATGGCCCGATTATGTCCCGCCCGGTCCCGACAATCCGCTGGGCACGCACGCGCTCTATCTGTCCTGGACATACTATCGCATCCACGGCACCCACGACACGCGCAAGATCGGCCGCCGCTCGTCGAATGGCTGCATCGGCCTCTACAACGAGCACATTGCAGAACTCTTCTCAATGACGAAGGTCGGCACACAGGTGTTGCTTATTTGACGACAATGCCCGTAATCCAACCGGGAGATTGTAAAATTTTGCTGGATTCCACCGCGCTTAGGTGACTATACGGGTCTTACAACGCACCGTTAATGGCTGACGTATCTCCAATATATGGTCAGCTTTTCTGGAGGATAAAATGAAGAAACTCGTACTCGCTGCCGCTCTTACCTTCGCTGCTTCCGCTGCCGTCGCCGGTGGCATGGCTGAGCCCGTAATGGAAGCTCCGATCATTGTCGAAGAATCCGCCGGCACTTCGGGCGGCGGTCTTTTGGTTCCGCTGCTTCTGCTGGTTCTTGTTGCCGGCGCTGTTGCCGCCAGCAACTAATCGGTTTCAAATCGAACGAAAAAGGTCAGGGCTTGCCTTGGCCTTTTTTGTTGCCTAGCCGATCCATCCCGCAAGGTTTTGCCGGATGACCCCAACCAGCGCCTTGATGTGGGCCGGATCGTCGTTCAGGCAGGGAATATAGCTGAAATGTTCGCCGCCTGCATGCTCGAAACTTTCGCGGATCTCCTCGTTGATCTCTTCCAGCGTCTCGATGCAATCGGCTGAAAAGGCCGGCGCAATCACCGCGATCCGCTTCTTGCCTGCTTGGGCTAGTCGCGCAACCTCCTCTACCGTATAGGGCTGCAGCCATTCCTCTGGTCCGAACCTGGATTGGAATGTCGTGGTGATACGGTCCCTGTCCCAACCCAGCCGTTCACGCAGCAACCGCGTGGTTTTCTGGCACTGGCAATGATAGGGATCACCTTCGGTCAGATACCGCCTGGGCACACCGTGATACGACACGACCAGGATATCGGGTTCTGCCTCTTCCGCCGCGTAGGCGCGTTCGACTGACTGCGCCAATGCGTCGATATACTCTGGCTGATCGGAATAGGCAGGCACTGTTCGTACCGGGGGCTGCCATTTCAAATCCATCAAGACGCGGAACAACTCGTCATTGGCGGTCGCAGTCGTCGCCCCGGCATATTGCGGATAAAGCGGAAAAAACAGGATCTTGCGGCACCCTCTGGCTGCCATCGCCTCGACCCTCGATCGGGTCGAGGGGTTGCCGTAGCGCATGCAGAAGTCGACCTCGACCTCGCCACCATAGATCTCGCGCAATGCCGCCGCGATCGCCGACGTCTGCGCCTTGGTGATCGTCATAAGCGGGCTTTCATTCGCCTCGTTGTTCCAGATCGAACGATAGGCCGCCCCCGACTTGAACGGCCGCCGCGACAGGATGATGCCCTGCAGCAGCGGTTGCCAGAGCCAAGGCGAGTAATCAATCACCCGACGGTCCGACAGGAACTGGCTAAGGTAGCGACGCATCGACCAGTAATCGGTCGCGTCCGGCGTGCCGAGATTGGCCAGCATGACACCGATCTTGGGTTTCGGCAGTTTCGGGTGATCGTCGGGCGCGTGTTCGGGTCGTACTTCGACCGGCGACTCTCGTGTCTCGTCCAGCATGGGAATTCCTGTTTGTGTATTGCCAGTCGCAGATAGACGGTTTTGTCGCCCGGTCAAACCCGATCCGGACGCGCGGGGTCGTCGACCTGGGTTTCCCCGGTCCCCAGTGCGTCCGCCAGACGGGACTTCGCCGATCCGGGGCGCAGTGGTTGCGGCTGGTCCGCAGAAGGTCGCCAACCCGTCAGAAAGATCATCTCGAATGTCGCCCTTATGCGTCCCTCTTCGGCGAACTCCCTTTGATAGAGCCGCATTGCTTCAGCCAGAACCGCCCGCCGCAATGGCCGCCGCTCTCGCGCCGCCAGCGCATTGACCTCGCCCATGGCGCGTAGATCGCGCATCAGGTTCAAGGTCGAGGCATAGGTGACAACTTGCATGACTGAATCCGCTACCGGCAGCGCAAAGCCCGCCCGCTGCAACAGCGCCCCGGCATCGCGGATCTCGGCCATTGGCGCAACCCGCGGGGCAAGGCCGCCCGTCACCGCAACCTCGGCCTCGGCCAGAACCGCCCGCAACTCCGCCAGTGTCCGACCGCCGAACAGAACCCCGATGAACAGGCCGTCCGGCTTCAGCGCCCGCCGCGCCTGAACCATCTGGCCAACCGGATCATTGGCCCAATGCAGGGACAGCGCGTGAACCACCAGATCATGCGCGCCATCGCGCAGGTCCAGCACGTCATCGTCCGGCACGATCCGCGCATCCGCCAAACCGTCCCAGACCTGCGGGAAGGCTGTCACCACAGCGGGCGACGTAAACTGCCTGTTAACCAGGGTCAGCCTTTCCTGAACCTCGGTGACGGCCGCGTGCTGCAGGAACAGCGCCGGATCCGCCATGCCGTTGGCGCGACGGCGAAACCGGCGCAACGCGGCAAGATCGGTCAGGGCAGGGGGCGGTTGCATCGGCTCTCCTTCGGCTGAAACCGCAGGTAAGGAGGTTGCGTTGAAATTGCAAACGGCACTTGGCCTGATCTACCCACCGCAATGCGTGATGTGCGGCGCGATAGTGGGCGAACCATTCCAGCTTTGTGGCACCTGCTGGAGGGCGACGCCGTTCATCGCGGGCCTTGTCTGCGACACCTGTGGAACGCCACTGCCTGGTGAGGATACCGGCCATGCCGAAACCTGTGACGATTGCCTGCATATCGCGCGGCCCTGGGATCGTGGTCGCGCGGCGCTTCTGTACCGTGATGGTGCGAAACGGATGGTGCTGGCGCTGAAGCACGGCGACCGTCAGGACCTGTCGCTGCCTGCCGCCCGCTGGATGGCCGCGGCTGCACGGCCGATCCTGCATCCGGATATGCTGATCGTCCCGATCCCGGCGCATTGGCTGCGGCTCTTGCATCGGCGTTACAATCAGGCCGCGCTGTTGGCCAACCGTCTGGGCAACAGCCTGTCGTTGCAGGTCGCGCCGGACGCGCTGATCCGTCCAAAGCGTACAAAAGTGCAGGACGGCATGACCCGTGACGACCGGTTCCGCAACATCTCCGATGCCTTCGCCCCGCATCCCAAACGCGGCGCGCTGATCAAGGGTCGCTCGGTGCTGTTGGTCGACGACGTTATGACGTCCGGCGCGACCTTCGCCGCCGCGACCGAGGCCTGCCGTGCCGCCGGCGCCAGCCGGGTTTCGATACTGGCACTGGCGCGCGTTGCGAAGGATGCCTAAATCCCTATAATCATGCCAGAACAGGGATTTCAAACTGTGCCAAAAATCGACATCTACACATCGCCGCTTTGCGGCTATTGCCACGCCGCCAAGCGGCTCTTGTCGGCGAAGGGCGCGTCCTTCGCGGAAATCGACGTTTCGCGCGACCCGGCGAAAAGGGCCGAGATGGTGAAGCGCGCGCCGGGCAGCCGCACAGTGCCGCAGATCTTCATCGGCAACACCCATATCGGCGGGTTCGACGACATGAACGCACTCGATCGCGCGGGCAAACTGGACCCGCTGCTGGCCGGATAAATGCTACGCGCGGCGCTCCTCCAGCTGAACGCGTCGGATGATCCGGCGGCCAACTTGCCGGTGACGCAGGGCTTTGTCCGCGAAGCAGCCGCGGCGGGCGCGAGATTCGTCTTGACGCCAGAGGTCACGAACTGTGTTTCGTCTTCGCGCAGCCACCAGCAGAAGGTCTTGCAGCATGAGGACGAAGATATCACCCTCGCGGCGCTGCGCGCGCAGGCGAAAGAGCATGAGGTCTGGCTGCTGATCGGCTCGCTATGTCTCAGGACCCACGATGCCGATGGCCGCTTTGCCAACCGTTCGTTCCTGATCTCGCCCCGCGGTGACATCACCGCCCGATACGACAAGATCCATATGTTCGACGTCAATGTCTCGGAGGCAGAAACCTATCGCGAATCGGAGGGGTATCGCCCCGGCACCCGCGCGGTGGTGTCGCAGACCGACTTCGCCACGATCGGTCTGACGATCTGCTATGATATCCGTTTTGCCTATCTCTACCGCGCTCTGGCGCAGAAGGGCGCCCGCATCCTGACCGTTCCTGCCGCTTTCTCGCAGCCCACCGGTAAGGCGCATTGGGAAACCCTGTTGCGCGCCCGCGCCATCGAAACCGGTTGTTTCGTCCTTGCCCCGGCGCAGACCGGCACCCACAGGCAGCAGGGCGACAAGACCCGCAAGACCCACGGCCATTCGATGGCCGTCGCCCCTTGGGGAGAGGTCATGGCGGATGCCGGAACCGACCCCGGCGTAACGCTGGTCGACCTCGATCTCTCGCAAGTCGAGACGGCCCGAAACCGCGTGCCCTCCCTGACCCATGACCGCCCGTTCGAGGGCCCCTGATGACCGAGGCCGGCGACCCCCTTGCCGTGTCGCTGTTCAGCGAGATCTTCATGGTCGACCAACTGGCCCGCACGCAGCTGTCCAAGGCGCTGCCGAAGGGGATGCAGATCAGCCACTTCTCGGTCCTGAACCACCTGGCCCGCGCCCAGGGGGAACGCAGCCCGGCGCAGCTGGCCCGCAGTTTCAATCTGACGCGTGGCGCGATGACCAATACGCTGGCAAAGCTGGAACGCGCCGGCCACGTCCACATCCGTCCCGACTGGGACGATGCGCGGCGCAAATTCGTGGCGATCAGCCCCGCTGGCCTGAAGGCGCGGGATGCTGCGATTCACGCCATCGCGCCGCTGATCGGCGAAGCGGTCGAGGCCATCGGAAGTGACAAGGTCCGGGCCGCACTGCCGGTCCTGCGCGCCCTGCGCGCGCGGCTGCAAGAGGATCGCTAAGCGGGTTTGACGCTTGTCGTGACATAATTCACCGAAAGATCCCGCTCTGACAGCGACCAGCTCCACTGGATCGGGTTGAACACGAAACCCTTGCGGTCAACAGGCTCTAATCCGCAGCTTTTCAGCAAATCGAACAGCTCGTCCGGGGTGATGAACTTTGACCAGTCATGCGTTCCCTTCGGCAGCCAGCGCATCACGAATTCCGCCCCGACGATCGCCATCATGAAACTTTTCGGGTTTCGGTTGATCGTCGAACAGACCATCAGCCCGCCCGGTTTCAACAACTTCTGGCAGGCCGTCAGGTAGGCCAGCGGATCGGCCACATGCTCGACCACTTCCATGTTCAGCACCGCGTCGAACTGCTCGCCGGCCTCGGCCAAAGCCTCGGCGGTGGTGTGGCGGTAGTCGATCTCGAGCCCAGATTCCGCCGCATGAACCTGCGCGACCGGAATGTTCCGCTCTGCCGCGTCCGCGCCCATGACCTCGGCCCCCAGCCGTGCCATCGGTTCCGACAACAGACCTCCTCCGCAGCCGATATCGAGGATCCGCAGGCCCTTGAACGGCAGGGTTCCGGTCAGGTCCCGGCCAAACTCGGCCGCGACTTGGGCGCAGATGTAATCCAGCCGGCAGGGATTGAGCATATGCAGCGGCTTGAATTTGCCGTTCGGGTTCCACCATTCGGCGGCCATCGCCTGAAATTTCTCGATCTCGGCGGGATCTACAGTGTTTGTCGCGGTTTGCATGCTGACTTCCTTCCAAGACCCGTGGCGGGAATGCTCTTGGCAGTCTATATAGATCGAAATGGACAGGGTCGAAGGTCATAAGAGCGCAGCCCAGTTCCTTTATCCGCAGATCACCCCCTATGATCAGCGGATGCTGGATGTCGGCGATGGTCACCGGGTGTATGTCGAACAATGCGGCAACCCGGACGGCTTGCCCGTGATCGTGCTGCATGGCGGGCCGGGTGGCGGATGCAGCCCTGCGATGCGGCGCTATTTCAACCCGAATCAGTACCGCATCATCCTGTTCGATCAGCGCGGCTGCGGCCGCTCGCGACCCCATGCCAGCATCGATGCCAATACCACATGGCATCTTGTCGCCGATATCGAGCTGATCCGTGAAACGCTTGGTATCGAAACCTGGGTCGTTTTCGGCGGCAGCTGGGGCGCGACCTTGGCGCTGATCTACGCCCAGACCCATCCCGCCCGTGCCCGTCATCTGGTGTTGCGCGGCGTGTTCCTGATGACCCAAGCGGAACTCGACTGGTTTTATGGCGGCGGTGCGGGCAGGTTCTGGCCGGACATTTGGGTCCGCTTCACTGAAATCATCCCGGAGGAAGAGCGCGACGACCTGATCGCCGCCTATCACCGGCGGCTGTTCTCGAAGGATATGGCCGAACAGACCCGCTATGCCCGGTCTTGGGCGGTCTGGGAGAACGCCTTGGCCTCGATCGACAGCGACGGCATCGGCGGCGATGCACCCGCTGATTACGCCCGCGCCTTTGCCCGGCTCGAGAATCACTATTTTACCCATGCGGGATTTCTTGAGGAAGATGGCCAGATCCTGCGCGATATGAGTAGGATCGCGCAGGTTCCCGGCACCATCGTCCAGGGCCGCTATGACATGATCTGCCCGCCGGTTTCGGCGCAGAGACTGCACGATCTCTGGCCGGTTTCCGATCTGCGCATCATACCGCGTGCCGGCCACGCGCTGTCAGAGCCGGGGATCAGCGCCGAACTGGTGCGCATCACCGACAAGCTCGGGCGGCACTATCGCGCCTGACACCGCAATCCTTGATATCCGGAAAGGTTTCCAATGTCCGAAACGCACACGCTCATCATCGAGGAACGCGAAAACGGGCCGTTCGTGGTCAAGGGGGTGACACGCTTGCAAGGTGCGGGCGGCGAGATGCTGGACTGCAAGCCGGTGATGGCGCTTTGCCGCTGCGGTGGCAGCAAGAACAAGCCGTTCTGCGATGGCTCGCACAAGACCAACGGCTTTCAGTCGCGTGGCGGCGAACCGGCTGGCCGCGATCGGCTGATCCCCTATGAAGGCGCCGAGGTGACGGTGAGTTTCAATCCGCGCATCTGCTCGCACGCGGCCGAATGCGCGCGAATTGCGCCCGACGTTTTCAATTCCGCCGAACGCCCATGGATTAAGCCCGACAACGGCTCTGTCGCAGAGATCGGGGCGGTGATTGCCGCCTGTCCGTCCGGCGCGCTGACGCTGGCGGGTCCAACCCACGGGATATCCAACCGTGCCGAGATCGAGGTTTCGCGCGATGGCCCCTACTGGATCACCGGCCCGCAGATCGACGGCCCCGGCGCGGGCGAAGGCGCAACGCCCAAGAAATACGTGCTCTGCCGCTGCGGGCTGTCGGGAAACAAGCCCTATTGCGACGGCACGCACAAGGACAAGGGGTGGAAGAGCGGGGACTGACCGGCGAATCGCCTTCACCCGCGCCGCTGTAGCCGCAGATTCGGCGCAGGATGGGATAGGCCCTTGCAGACTCGGTCGGTTCCGCCTATATCCCCCTCAACAGCGGCGCGTTGGCTTCCACCCCCAAGGCTCCACCGGAAAGTTTCACGGGCCGCGCGCCCGTTTTTTTGTGTCTGAAGACTTCACGGAAGCGGGCTCCAGAAAGTTCAAAGTCTTAAGGAAACGTGAAAGATCTCGATGTCTGACCTGGTCGCCAAAGCCGCGATTGATCGCCGCCTCGCCGAAATCATCCAGCCCGTTATCGAGGGTATGGGGTTCGAACTGGTGCGCGTCCGGCTGATGGGCGGCGAATACAAGACATTGCAGATCATGGCGCAGCGCCCCGACAGCGGTATCGACGTGGACGAATGCGCGCAGATCTCGACGGCGCTTTCCGCGGTCCTCGATGTCGAAGATCCGATCGCCGACAACTATACTCTGGAAGTGTCGAGCCCCGGCATCGACCGCCCGCTGACCCGGCTGAAGGATTTTGACGACTGGCAGGGACACGAGGCCAAGGTCGAGACGACAGAGATGATCGACGGCCAGCGTCGCTTCAAGGGTGTACTGGCGGGCGTCGAGGATGGCGAGGTGCTGATCAATGTCCCGCAAGGCACGGTCGGGCTGAAGTTCGACTGGCTTTCGGATGCCAAGCTTGTCCTGACCGACGAGCTGATCAAGGAAATGCTGAGGCAACGCAAAGCCTCTGGAATCGTTGACGAAAGTCAATTCGACGAGATTGAAACCGATGCCGGATCCGAGGAGGATTGAGGATGGCTATTACCAGTGCAAACCAGCTTGAACTGCTGCAAACCGCAGAGGCTGTCGCCCGCGAGAAAATGATCGATCCGAACCTCGTGGTCGAGGCGATGGAAGAGTCGCTCGCCCGCGCCGCAAAGTCTCGTTACGGCTCGGAAATGGATATCCGCGTGTCGATCGACCGCAAGACCGGCCGCGCCACCTTCACCCGCGTCCGCACCGTGGTCGAGGATGATGCGCTGGAGAATTACCAGGCCGAGATGACCGTCGAGCAGGCCAAGCAGTTGCTCGACGATCCCAAGGTCGGCGACACGTTCAGCGAAGAGGTTCCGCCGGTCGAGATGGGCCGCATCGCCGCGCAATCGGCCAAGCAGGTGATCCTGCAAAAGGTCCGCGAAGCCGAGCGTGACCGCCAGTTCGAGGAATTTCAGGACCGCGCTGGTACGATCATCAACGGCGTCGTCAAGCGTGAGGAATACGGCAACGTCATAGTCGATATCGGCCGTGGCGAGGCGATCCTGCGCCGCAACGAAAAGATCGGCCGCGAAAGCTATCGCCCTAATGACAGGATTCGCTGTTATATCAAGGATGTACGTCGCGAGCCGCGCGGCCCGCAGATTTTTCTGTCGCGCACCGCGCCGGAATTCATGGCCGAGCTTTTCAAGATGGAAGTGCCGGAAATCTACGATGGCATCATCGAGATCAAGGCCGTCGCTCGCGACCCCGGCAGCCGCGCCAAGATCGCCGTGATCAGCTATGACAACTCGATCGACCCCGTCGGCGCCTGCGTCGGCATGCGCGGTTCGCGCGTGCAGGCCGTGGTGAACGAGCTTCAGGGCGAGAAGATCGACATCATTCCGTGGAACGAGGATCAGGCAACATTCCTTGTGAACGCTCTGCAGCCCGCCGAGGTCAGCAAGGTCGTCATCGACGAAGAAGCCAACCGGATCGAGGTTGTGGTCCCCGATGAACAGCTGTCGCTTGCGATTGGCAGGCGTGGCCAGAACGTCAGGTTGGCCAGCCAGTTGACCGGGCTGGACATCGACATCATGACCGAGGCCGAGGAAAGCGAGCGCCGTCAGGCGGAGTTTGCCGAGCGGACCAAGCTGTTCATGGACACGCTGGACCTTGACGAATTCTTCGCCCAGCTTCTGGTGTCGGAAGGCTTCACCTCGCTCGAGGAAGTCGCCTATGTCGAACAGGATGAACTTCTGGTGATCGACGGTGTCGACGAGGGGACGGCTGCCGAACTGCAGGCCCGCGCCAGAGACTATCTGGAAGCACAGAACAAGAAGGCGCTGGATCATGCCCGCGAGTTGGGGGTGGAAGACAGCCTGGTTGAATTCGAGGGGCTCACTCCCCAAATGCTGGAGGCGTTGGCCGAAGACAGCGTGAAAACGCTGGAAGATTTCGCCACCTGCGCCGACTGGGAGCTGGCCGGCGGCTGGACAACCGAGAACGGCGAACGCAAGAAGGACGAAGGCGTTCTGGAGAAATTTGACGTCAGCCTTGAAGAGGCGCAACATTTGGTCATGACGGCCCGGATTCAACTGGGCTGGGTTGACCCGGCAGATCTTGAGCCCGAAGTAGTGGCCGAAGAGACAACCGAAGAGGAGGCCGAAGCCTGATCGCAGGCTTCGGAGATCCTGAATGTCGCGCGGTGGCAAAGCAAAAGACCGGGACGATCCCGAACGCAAGTGCATCGTCACCGGCGAGGTTCAGCCGAAAACTGGACTGATCCGCTTCGTGGTAGGTCCAGAGGCGCAGATTGTGCCGGACGTGCTGGAAAAGCTACCGGGTCGCGGCATCTGGGTTTCCGCGGATCGGGGCGCTTTGGAAAAGGCCACAACCAAGGGCCTGTTTGCCCGCAGCGCCAAGCAGCCGGTGACCGTGCCCGAGGGCCTCGTTGATCAGGTCGAGCGCCAGCTGGCGCGGCACGTGGTTGATCTGATCGCATTGGCACGCAAGAGCGGTCGTGCGGTGGCGGGTTTCGAGAAGGTCAAGGGCTGGCTGGCCGATGGCAAGGCCAAGGTCCTGTTCCAGGCCTCCGATGGCTCGGAGCGCGGCAAGGGGAAGTTGTGGACGCCCGAGGGTGGCCGTTGGTTCGGCGTTTTGACCTCGTCGGAAATGGGTTTGGCTTTCGGGCGGGAAAGTGTGATACATGGCGCGCTCGCGGCTGGCGGACTCAGCATACGTGTTGTAGAGGAAGCCACGCGGCTCTTGGGCCTTCGCGGAAATGGCGGTGGAAAATCCACCGGAAAGGGTAAGACGACGTAATGAGCGATAGTGACAGCAAAAAACCTCTGGGCCTGCGCGGCGGGTCTCGTCCGGGTCAGGTGAAGCAAAGCTTCAGCCACGGCCGGACGAAGAGCGTTGTTGTTGAGACGAAGCGCAAGCGCGTTGTCGTTCCAAAGCCTGGTGCAGCAGCCCTTGCCAAGCCTTCTGGCGCCGCCGCGGCGGCCGTCCAGAACAGCGATCCGGCGAAACGTCCAGCAGGCATCAGCGACGCCGAGATGGAGCGTCGTCTGAAGGCGTTGCAGGTTGCAAAGGCCCGCGAAGCCGAGGACGAACGGACCCGTCAGGCCGAGGAGCGCCAGCGCGAGGAAGATCGCGAGCGCAAGCGCGCCGAGATCGAAGCCAAGGAGCGCGAAGAGCAGGAGCGCGACGAGCGCGCACGGCTCAAGGCCGAGGAAGAAGAGCGTAAACTACAAGAAGCCGAGGATCGGACCAAGAAGTCTGCGGATGCCATAGTCGCCGAGGCGGCAGAGCCTCCGGCGCAGCGCGCAACCTCCAAGCCCACTCCAGGCCCGCGCAAACCCGATCGCGATCGTGACGAAAGCCGCGATGGCAAGGGCAAGGCCGCCCGTGACGATGTCCGCAAGGCCGGTAAGCTGACGCTCAACCAGGCTCTGGCCGGTGGCGAAGGCGGTCGTCAGCGGTCGATGGCGGCGATGAAGCGCAAGCAGGAACGTGCGCGTCAGAAGGCGATGGGCGGGCATGAAGCACGCGAAAAGGTCGTGCGGGATGTACAGGTTCCGGAAACCATCGTGGTGCAGGAACTGGCCAACCGGATGGCAGAGCGGGTGGCCGATGTGGTCAAGGCGCTTATGCAGAACGGCATGATGGTCACCCAGAATCAGGTTATCGACGCGGATATCGCAGAACTGATCATCGAAGAGTTCGGCCACAAGATCGTTCGCGTCTCGGATTCGGATGTGGAGCAGGTTATCGACACCGTCGAAGACAAGGACAAAGACCTCAAAACCCGACCGCCGGTCATTACCGTGATGGGCCATGTCGACCACGGAAAGACCTCGCTGCTTGATGCGATCCGCAATGCCAAAGTCGTGGCTGGTGAAGCAGGCGGAATCACGCAGCATATCGGTGCCTATCAGGTAAAGACCGACAAGGGCGCGTTGATGACCTTCCTGGATACGCCCGGCCATGCGGCCTTTACCTCGATGCGGGCCCGCGGCGCGCAAGTGACGGATATCGTCGTTCTGGTTGTTGCTGCGGACGACGCCGTGATGCCGCAGACTGTCGAAGCGATCAATCACGCCAAGGCGGCCGGGGTGCCGATGATCGTGGCGATCAACAAGATCGACCGGCCGGGGGCCAACCCGAACAAGGTGCGCACCGATCTGCTGCAGCACGAAGTGGTGGTCGAGAAGATGTCAGGCGATGTTCTGGACGTGGAAGTGTCCGCGATCAACGGTACCGGGCTGGACCAGCTTCTGGAAAATATTGCGCTGCAGGCCGAATTGCTTGACCTGAAGGCCAATCCCGATCGGGCGGCGCAAGGTGCGGTGATCGAGGCTCAACTCGACGTGGGCCGCGGCCCCGTCGCCACCGTTCTGGTTCAGAACGGTACGCTGCGCCAAGGCGATATCTTCGTCGTGGGCGAACAGTGGGGCAAGGTGCGCGCGTTGATCAACGACAAGGGCGACCGGATTGAAGTGGCCGGCCCTTCGGTTCCAGTCGAGGTTCTGGGGTTGAACGGGACGCCGGAAGCCGGTGACGTGCTGAACGTTGTCGAGACCGAGGCGCAAGCGCGTGAAATCGCCAATTACCGCGAACAGGCGGCCAAGGATCGGCGCGCAGCCGCGGGCGCCGCAACGTCGTTGGAACAGATGATGGCGAAGGCCAAGGCGGATGAAACCGTCGCCGAGGTGCCGATCATCGTCAAGGCTGACGTGCAGGGCTCCGCGGAAGCCATCGTTCAGGCCATGGAAAAGATTGGCAACGAAGAGGTTCGCGTGCGCGTCCTGCATTACGGCGTCGGCGCGATCACCGAATCCGATATCGGACTGGCCGAGGCGTCCGGCGCTCCGGTCATAGGGTTCAACGTCCGCGCGAATGCGACTGCCCGCAACGTTGCCAACCAGAAGGGCGTCGAGATCCGCTATTATTCCGTCATCTACGATCTTGTGGACGATGTGAAAGCTGCGGCCTCGGGCCTTCTGTCGGCCGAAGTTCGGGAAACCTTCATTGGCTACGCCAAGATCAAGGAGGTCTTCAAGGTCTCGAACGTTGGCAAGGTCGCCGGTTGTCTGGTTACCGAGGGCGTCGCGCGGCGGTCAGCCGGTGTTCGCCTGCTTCGCGACGATGTCGTGATTCACGAAGGCACGCTGAAGACGCTGAAGCGATTCAAGGACGAAGTTGCAGAGGTACAGTCGGGCCAGGAATGCGGCATGGCTTTCGAGAATTACGATGATGTTCGCCCCAATGACGTCATCGAGATTTTCGAGCGCGAAGAGATCGAACGCAAGCTGAGCTGATCGTCAGATCAGGAACAAAAAAACCGGGCGGATGGTTCTCCATCCGCCCGGTTTTTTTATGTTGGCGTTCTAAGCAGCTGTCAGATCAGCAACCGGCCGACCTTGATAAACCCTGTCGCCTACGCGGACGACAATTTTTCCATCTTCAAGAGTTCGTACGAAAATACCCTGAACTGAAACGCAACTTCCCAACAGTATCGTTCGGATCATGAAACCCATCCCCCTAAGTTTCCTGAGAACATCTTATGTCAGTTGCTGAATAAATGAACACTTATTCGTGAACATTTTTACATCTTGGGCGAAATCTCGCACATAGTTGGAATCGAGCGATCAGTGGCACATTGCGGCAAGGCAGCTTACAGCCAGTCGCGCAAGATCGGGATCAGCGGCAGATCGGCGGGCGGCATCGGATAGTCGCGGAGTTTTCCCGGTCGAACCCAGGCCAGCGTCTGGCCCTCTTGCGCCTGCGGGATGCCTTGCCACTTCCGGCAGGCAAAAAGCGGCATGACAAGATGGAAATCATCGTAGCTGTGGCTGGCAAAGGTCAGTGGTGCAAGGCAGCTCGACCAGGTGTCGATGGCCAGTTCTTCGGACAATTCGCGGATCAGCGCGGCTTCCGGGGTTTCCCCATCCTCGACCTTGCCGCCGGGAAATTCCCAAAGGCCGGCCATCGGTTTTCCCGCCGGCCGCTGCGCCAGCAAGACGCGGCCATCGGTGTCGATCAACGCGACGGCCGCGACAAGCAGCAGCTTCATGAACGATAATCAGCGTTGATCTCGATATAGCGATTCGTCAGGTCGCAGGTCCAGACAACTGACGCACCCTTGCCCAGCCCCATGTCTATTCCGATGACCAGATCCTGGCGCTTCATGTAGGTCGCCCCCGCCTCTTCCGTATAGCTCGAAGACACCCAGCCATTCTCAGCCACGAGGATATCGCCGAATCTGATCGAAAGCCTATCGCGGTCAGCCTTGGCCCCGGCCTTGCCGACGGCCATCACGATGCGGCCCCAGTTCGGATCCTCGCCCGCCACTGCCGTCTTTACCAGCGGTGAGTTCGCGACTGCCAGCGCGACCTTGCGGGCGTCCTGATCATTTACAGCGCCGGTCACGTTGACTTCGACGAACTTCGACGCACCTTCGCCGTCGCGCACGACCTGATGCGCGAGATCCAGCATCACGCCCTGTAGCGCCGCGTGGAACGCCTTGCCGGACGGGGATTTCAGGTCGCCGACCTCTGCCGCATCGGATTTTCCTGTCGCGGCAACAATCAGGCTGTCCGAGGTCGAGGTGTCGCTGTCCACGGTGATCGAGTTGAAAGTCGGATCAACCGACTTGCTGACCATCGCCTGAAGCGTTTTCTGCGATACCTTGGCGTCAGTGAAGATGTACACCAGCATCGTCGCCATATCCGGGGCGAGCATACCAGAGCCCTTGGCGAAACCTGCGATACGGATCGTTCCGCCATCGGCTTCGTATTCAGCGCCGGCCCCCTTGGGAAAAGTGTCTGTTGTCATGATGGCCGCTGCAGCTTCGGCGATCTTGTCGTCGGCCAGCTTGGACTTCAGCTTTTCCAGCTTGGCTATGATACGGTCATGCGGCAAAGGTTGCCCGATCACGCCTGTTGAAGCGGTGAAAACCCTGTTCCTATCGACACCCAGGACATTCGCGACTTCGGCGGATATCGCCTCTACGGAGATCTGACCGCTTTGTCCGGTAAAGGCGTTCGCATTCCCGGCATTGACCAGTATCGCTGCGCCGCCTTTTGCTGGTTTTCCCAGCTTTTCCTGGCAGTCCAGAACCGGAGCTGCACGCGTCGCCGAACGGGTGAAAGCACCGGCGATAGCGGTGCCTTCGGCCAACTCGGCCATCATCACGTCCGTGCGACCCTTGTACCGTATGCCGGCCTCGGCGGTTGCAAATCGCACACCAGCGATCAACGGCAGGTCGGGAAACCCGTCCTTGGGCGCCAGCGGGGATACTGTGACCGGCTTTTCAGTTGGAGCTGACGCCTGCAAGGACTTGAGTCGCTTCTTGAGCTTCTCAATCTTCCGCAGCGCCTTCTTAAGCCTCTTGCCAGCCATGACACCTTCCCCTTTGCGACCGTGTTACTGCAGCACAAGATCCAGATTGCGAATCGCCGCCCGGTCAATGCTGGCCATGTCCGGACGCACGATCTCGGCCTCATCCGTCAGCTTGGTCAGCGTCTCCTCGATGATACTCTGCTGCACCTCGGCGGCGAGTTCTTCGCGTACTTCGGCCAGCGGCGGCGCGTCCTGCATACGGGTTTCGTTCAGGCGTATCACGTGCCAGCCGAACTGGGTCTGCACCGGTGCCGAGATCGTCCCAGGCTCCAGCCCGACAACGACGTCCTCGAACTCCTTGACCATCATTCCGATGCCGAACCAGCCAAGCTCACCGCCATTGGGGCCGGAGGGGCCGGTGGATTTCTCTTTCGCCACCTCTGCAAAATCCGCACCCCCTTCCAGTTCCGTCACAAGCGCCTTGGCCTCGTCCTCGGTTTCCACAAGGATATGCGAGGCATTGAATTCTTTGGTTGGTTCGGCCTCGGCGAACTTTTCATCATATGCCGCCTGCAAGGCGTCTTCCGTCAGCGCCTCGTCCAGCATTGCTTTCATCGCTGTTCCGGCCAGCAGCGACCGACGCTCGTTCTCCAGCCGAAGCTCGACCACCGGGCCGGGACTGTCGGCCTTTTGCGACAGGACGGTTTGCTGCACCAGCTGTTCCAGAATGCCATCGAACAGCACGTCGTCTTGAAGCGCCTGGTACTGCTCGGGCAGACCTTCGCGCAGGACGATCATGTGACCGATCGTGATCTCTTCGCCATTTACGGTAGCGACAACCGTGTCGGACGTCGTTTCTTGCGCCAGTCCCGGCTGCGACAGGCCAAGCGCAATGGCGCATGCGCCCAAGATCATGGTGTGTTTCGACATCGTTTGTTCCTTCCATCCGGTCGCAGAGGTCTGCGACGTTGACACTACAGAGGCGGACCCTTACATCGCCACAAGGTCTTAGAGAGGCCGCGATTTATGCCGTTCTATGGTGCGTTGCGCGGACGGGCAAGCACTCCCTCTCACACAAACCTGTCAGAACAGTCCAAGCGGAGAAAACATGCTGGGTCTCGGAAATATCGCCAAGAAAGTCTTTGGCACGCCCAATGACCGCAAAGTCAAGGCGACGCTGCCCCTGATCGAGAAGATCAACGCGCTGGAGCCTGATTTCGAGCAGCTCAGCGACGAAGGCATCAAACAAAGAACCGAAGAACTGGCGAAGCGCGCAATGGGCGGAGAGCCGCTTGACGACCTTTTGCCCGAAGCATTTGCCAATTGCCGCGAAGGCGCAAGACGCGCACTGGGCCTGCGCGCCTTCGACGTGCAGTTGATGGGTGGCATCTTTTTGCACCAGGGCAATATCGCCGAGATGAAGACCGGCGAAGGCAAGACGCTGGTGGCGACATTCCCGGCATATCTCAACGCTCTGACCGGCAAGGGCGTGCATATTGTCACCGTGAACGACTACCTTGCAAAGCGCGATGCGGAGTGGATGGGCAAAGTCTATGCCGCGTTGGGTCTGAAGACGGGGGTCGTCTATCCACAGCAACCCGAGGCAGAGAAAAAGGCCGCCTACGCTGCCGATATAACCTATGCCACGAACAACGAGCTGGGTTTCGACTATTTGCGCGACAACATGAAAGCCGAGCTGAAGGACATGAACCAGCGCGGCCACAACTTCGCGATTGTCGACGAGGTGGACTCGATTCTCATTGACGAGGCCCGGACGCCGTTGATCATCTCTGGCCCTGCGCAGGACCGCTCCGAGCTTTACATTACCATCGACAAGCTGATCCCGGAACTGACCGAAGAACACTACAAGCTGGATGAGAAGACCCGAAACGTGACCTACACGGAAGAGGGCAACGAGTTTCTGGAGCAGCTATTGCTGTCTTCCGGCATTCTGCCGGAAGGTCAGTCGCTGTATGATCCGGAATCCACGACCATCGTGCACCATGTCAATCAGGGTTTGCGCGCCCACAAGCTGTTCCAGAAAGACAAGGACTACATCGTGCGCGATGGCGAAGTCGTGCTGATCGACGAGTTTACCGGCCGCATGATGGCCGGACGCCGGTTGTCGGACGGTTTGCACCAGGCGATCGAGGCCAAGGAAGGCGCGAACATCCAGCCGGAGAACGTAACGCTGGCATCGGTGACGTTCCAGAACTATTTCCGCTTGTACGACAAGTTGGCCGGCATGACCGGAACAGCCACGACCGAGGCAGATGAATTTGCGGAAATCTACGGCTTGGGCGTGGTCGAGGTTCCAACCAACCGCCCGATTGCGCGGCAGGACGAGCATGATGCCGTCTACCGCACCGCGAAGGAAAAATATGACGCCGTGGTGCAGGAAATTGCCAAGGCCAATGAAAAGGGGCAGCCGGTTCTGGTCGGCACCACTTCGATCGAAAAGTCCGAGTTCCTGTCCACTCTGCTGACCGAGCATAACATACCGCACAACGTCCTGAACGCGCGCCAGCACGAGAAAGAGGCACAAATCGTCGCCGATGCCGGCAAGTTCGGCGCCGTGACGATCGCCACCAACATGGCCGGACGCGGCACCGACATCCAGCTTGGCGGAAATGTCGAGCTGAAAGTGTTGGAGGCTTTGGCCGCCGATCCCGAGGCGCATCCAGATCAGGTGCGCGCCCGGATCGAAGCCGAACACGCCGATGAAAAGCAGAAGGTGCTGGAAGCTGGCGGTCTCTTCGTGCTGGCGACAGAGCGGCATGAAAGCCGCCGTATCGACAACCAGCTTCGGGGCCGCTCGGGACGTCAGGGCGATCCCGGCAAGTCGTCGTTTTTCCTGTCACTGGAAGATGACCTGATGCGGATCTTCGGCTCGGAACGGCTGGACCGCGTGCTTTCCTCGCTCGGAATGAAGGAAGGCGAGGCGATCGTTCACCCTTGGGTCAACAAGTCACTCGAAAAGGCGCAAGCGAAGGTCGAAGGGCGCAACTTCGATATCCGCAAGCAGTTGCTGAAATTCGACGATGTCATGAACGAACAGCGCAAGGTGATCTTCGGCCAGCGCCGCGAGATCATGGAAGCCGCTGACATATCCGAGATCGCGGAAGACATGCGGCACCAGGTGATTGATGATCTGGTCGATGTTTTCGTTCCCCCGCGCAGCTACGCTGACCAATGGGATGGCGCCGGACTGAAAGAAGCGGCCGCCGAAAAGCTCGGTGTCGATGCGCCTGCGACCGATTGGGTCGAAGAAGAAGGCGTAGATGCGGAAGAGATCCGAGAAAGGCTTTACAGGGCCTCTGACGAAATAATGGCGCAAAAGACCGAGGCATTCGGGCCCGACACGATGCGAAACATCGAAAAGCAGGTTTTGTTGCAGACCATCGACGCGAAGTGGCGCGAACATCTGTTGACGCTGGAACATCTGCGATCTGTGGTGGGGTTCCGCGGTTACGCCCAGCGCGACCCGCTGAATGAATACAAGACCGAGTCGTTTCAGTTGTTCGAGGGCCTGCTTAATGCGTTGCGCGAAGATGTGACGCAGAAGCTGGCGCAAGTGCGGCCCCTATCCGCCGAAGAACAGGAAACGATGATGAAGCAACTCGCCGCGCAGCAGGCGGCGATGCGCAAGGCCGCCGAACCCGTAGCCCCCGAGGCTGGAAACGTGATTGCCGCGGCGCCGGGCTTTGATGAGGATGATCCGACCAGCTGGGGTGATCCGGGGCGGAACGATCCGTGCCCATGCGGCTCCGGAAAGAAGTTCAAGCACTGCCACGGGCGCATTTCCTGATCTCTATTGCGTGACTGACTGAACTTTGTTGCGCGCAGGAAATGCGTGAGGATTAGTTCATGATTGTGGCCACAACCAGACTGAATTTGTAACCGATGTTGTTGGCGCTGCTGTTTGTAGCGTCGGGCAAATGTGCAACCTACCAGATGTTGTTAACGGTCCCGAAACTAACTCGGACGTGTTCTCCTCATGAATGCCACAGGATCGGCGGAATCTTCGACGATATTGTCCTTACAGTCAAATCTCGACGGGGGACTTTGGGATGATAGACAGACGCAGACTTGCCACCGCTGGCCTGACTTTGGCGGTCGCATTCGGAACCGGCTATCTTATGCAGAACGGCGGTTCAGTTGCAGCCCGCCTGGCCGGCCCGGCCGAGAAGGCAAACCCCTCTGTTTCGGCACCGGCGGAAGAAGCCGTGGACGAGGTGAAGGCGGCCCTGCCTGAACTGCCGGCCGATATCGCCGTTCCGGATCTTGGGACTGGCAGGTCGATCATTCACACCCGCCGCCTGGCCGCGCTCGACTCTGGCTTTCAGGCACCTGTCCTTTCCGATGCCAGCACACCGACGCCGTTCGAGATAGCGTGCAAACCTGTATTGACTGCCAATCCTGCGCCCGGAGCCATGATCGACGTGCAATTGACCACGCCCTGCAACGGCAACTCTCGCATCACGGTGCAGCACGGCCCGCTTTCCTTCGCCGATGTTACAGATTCTGACGGCAACTATTCGGTATCGGTTCCGGCGCTTCAGAAAGAGGCCAAGGTCGATGTCACGTTCGAGGGAGGCGATCGGATCAGTACGAAGGCGCTGGTTCTGACGGTGGATGGCTACAATCGTTCGGTGCTTGTCTGGGACGGCCAGCCGGGCCTGCATGTCCGTGCATTCGAGTTCGGCGCTGACTACGGCGACGCCGGCGAGGTTTGGGCTGGTGCCCCGCGGAGCCCCGAGCATGGGGTGCAAGCGCTGGGCGGATTTCTGACCCAGCTTGGCAATCCAGATGTGTTGAACCCGGAACTGGCCGAGGTTTATTCGTTTCCTGCCGATCGGATGACAAAGGACGGCGTGGTTCGGATGATCGTCGAGGCGGCCGTGACGGATCAGACCTGTGGTAAGGTTGTGGTCGGAAACACCATCGAAGTCGGGGCTGACGGGCAGATGCGCGAAGTCGCGCTAGAGCTTGCCATGCCCGATTGCGATACGGCGGGTGGCTTTCTGGTGTTGAAAAACCTTCTTCAAGACATGAAGATCGCCCGGAACTGATCGACACGCACGGGGGCGCGGATGCTGGCTTGCCGTACGGCCTTTTGGGCCGTGCTCTTGTTCTTGTTGCAGTCGGTGACGGTTGTCGCGCAGGATGTGACGCTTACTTCGCGCGATGGATCGGTAACGATCAGTGGCGCTCTTGTCGGCTATGATGGCGAATTCTACCGCGTCGATTCGACTTACGGCGTACTGACAGTCGACGGCAGCGGCGTCGTCTGCTCTGGCCCTGCCTGTCCTGATCTCACGGCATATATTGCCGAGATCCGGATCTTCGGCGAAGCGCAGATCACTCAACGATTGATGCCGGTTCTGATAGAGACATTTGCAGAGCGGCAGGGCTACAGCGCCCTGCGCCGGGTGACGGATGACGGGAACTTCACCTATGCGCTGATCGAAACCGCCTCTGGTCGAGAATCCTCTCGCTTCATCGTCCGAACCAAGTCCAGCGACGAAGCCTTCGCGGATCTGGTGGCTGAAGAAGCCGACATGGCGCTGTCGCTGCGCGAGGTGGCCACAAACGAAGTCATGGCCGGCCTCGAGGCTGGCATAGGCAGACTGGATGCGCACAATCAATCCCGCGTTCTGGCATTGGACGCGATCGTACCGGTTGTTGCACCCGAGAATCCGGTGAGGGGCGTCTCGCTGGCTGACCTATCGAAAATTGTTACTGCAGAGTTAACAAACTGGCAGGATCTTGGGGGCGTCGAGGCTCCGATTTTCCTTCAAATGCCGGCTCCCGGCTCCGCGCTCGCCACGGTTGTTGCTCAACGACTTGCCGGCAATGCCGTCCTGGCCGTGCAAGAGTCGCAGCGCCACGATCCACTGGCAGACCTGGTCGATATCGTTGCCAAGGATCCCTTCTCTCTGGGCATCACGACACTATCGGAGCTTGGCGGAACAAGACCGCTGCCGCTGGTCGACAACTGTGGGTACATTTCGACAGCGATCGCGGATGCGGTAAAGGCAGAGGACTATCCGCTGACCACACCGCTGTTCCTTTACGTGCCGCAACGCCGCCTCCCAGCGGTCGGGCGCGATTTTCTGCGATTTACACGGTCGCCCGCGGCGCAATTCGCGATTCGGCGCGCTGGTTTTGTGGATCAGGCCCTAACGGAGACCCCGATCAAGAACCAGGGAAACCGATTGTCGAACGCAATCCGCGCGGCGGGGCCGGGTGATTTGGGCGTGTTGCAGGACATGATGACGGCGCTTGACGGGTTCAACCGGCTCTCGATCAGTTTCCGGTTTGATGGGGGATCGGCTGTTTATGATGGACAATCGCGCTCGAACGTCGGGTTGTTGGCCCAGGCCATCGAAGCCGGCCTTTATGACGGGCGAACGCTGATCTTCGTCGGCTTCAGCGACGGTGAGGGCGCCGCTGATGCCAATCGCAAGCTGTCAATGATGCGAGCAAACGCAGTCCGGGACGACCTTATCAAACAGGCGGCTACGGCGGATCTTTCACGAACCCGTCTGGACGTGCTTGGATATGGTGCATCCATGCCGATGGCCTGCGACGATACAGACTGGGGCCGTGGCATCAATCGGCGGGTGGAGGTCTGGGTGCGCTGACCGTCACAGATGGCCGGCGGACCGAAAGCTGAGTTCCTGTGATTTACCGATGATGAGATGGTCGTGCAGCGTCAGTCCCAGTGCCTGGGCGGCGGCGTTGATCTGCGCTGTCATGCTGATATCAGCCTCTGACGGGGTCGGATCGCCGGACGGGTGGTTGTGCACCAGTATGAGCGCCGAGGCGTTCAACTCCAGCGCCCGCTTGACCACCTCGCGTGGATAGACGGGCACGTGATCAACGGTGCCGCGGGCCTGCTCTTCATCCGCGATCAGCACGTTCTTTCGATCGAGAAACAGGATTCGAAACTGCTCGGTCTCTCGATGCGCCATCGTGGTGTGACAGTAATCCAGGACCGCATCCCAGCTGGAAATCACGTGCTTGCGCATGACGCGCGCCCGCGCCAGACGGTGCGCGGCAGCTTCGACGATCTTGAGTTCCAGTATCACGGCGCTGCCGACACCTTGTACCGAAGCCAACCGGTCAGACGGCGCCGAGAGCACCCTGTTGAAGTCGCCGAACGTTTCCATCAAACGGCGTGCCAGTGGTTTCACGTCCTGCCGGGGGATGGCGCGGAACAGCACCAGTTCCAGCAGTTCGTAATCGGGCATGGCCTGCGCCCCGCCTTCCATGAAGCGTGCGCGCAGGCGTTTGCGGTGATCGTGCAGGTAAGACAGTTGTTTGCTGGCACCAGCAGGTTCGACGACCTCGTCAGCATCGAACAAGGACTGCGGCATTTCCGCGAAGCTGGATTGGCGTGGCGAAGTCATGCAATGACGCTCCACCAGACCGGCTAATTATAGGTTAACGCCGCTGCAGCGTTTCAAGAAATACTTAGGACAGAAAGCATCGGAATTCGTGTTCGAGCGCAGCGAGTGGCAGCGAATTTCCGATACAGCCTTTTGCCGATACGCTTCAGCTTTTCATGCTGTCCCAGAAACTGCGGACCTTCGAGAAAAAGCTTGAGCTTTCGGGGTTGTTGTCCTCGCTCAGATTGTCGAACTCGCGCAGCATTTCCTTCTGGCGGGATGTCAGGTTGACCGGTGTTTCCACCGCCAATTCGATCAGCATGTCGCCATGTCCGCCGCCACGTAGCACAGGCATGCCCTTGCCGCGCAGGCGCATCTGCCGACCCGACTGGCTGCCCGCCGGGATCTTAACGCGGCTGCGGCCGCCGTCTATCGTCGGCACCTCGATATCGCCACCGAGGGCGGCCGAGGCCATGCTGACAGGTACCCGGCAAAAGAGATGCGGACCCTCGCGCTCGAACAGCGGATGTGCCTGCACCTCCATGAAGATGTACAGATCGCCGGTCGGGCCACCACGCAAACCGGCCTCGCCTTCACCGGCAAGCCGGATCTTGGTGCCGGTTTCAACGCCGGCGGGGATGTTGATCGAAAGCGAGCGTTCCTTTTCGACGCGACCCGCGCCGCCACATTTCTTGCAGGGATTCTTGACGATCTGGCCCATGCCGGAGCAGGTCGGGCAGGTACGCTCGACCGTGAAGAAACCTTGCTGCGCGCGCACCTTTCCCATGCCCGCACAGGTCGGACAGGTCTGAGGTTCCGCGCCGCTTTCGGCACCGGTTCCGTTGCAGCCCCCGCAGGCGACGGCGGTGGGAACGCTGATCGTCTTCTCGCTGCCCGTGTAGGCATCTTCAAGCGTCACGCGCAGATTGTAGCGCAGGTCAGAGCCACGCGCGGCGCGCTGCCGACCGCCGCGCTGCCCGCCCATGAAATCACCGAAGAGATCATCAAAGACATCCGAAAAGGCACTGGCAAAATCACCCTGCCCGCCACTGAAGCCCCCTTGCCGCGCGCTCATGCCGCCGTCAAAGGCGGCATGGCCAAAGCGATCATAGGCAGCCTTCTTGTTCGGATCCTTCAGCGCCTCGTAGGCTTCGTTCACTTCCTTGAACTGCTCTTCCGCCTTGGGATTGTCGCCGTTGCGGTCCGGGTGCAGTTCCTTGGCCTTCTGGCGATAGGCCTTCTTCAACTCGTCGGCCGACGCAGCCTTGCCGACGCCCAGAACCTCGTAATAATCGCGCTTTGCCATCCGATATCACCTTCCGGGAATGCGATGGCCAGCCCGGAGGTCCCAGGCTGGCCCGATTGTCCCGATCGCTCTTTACGAACGCTTGCTGTCGTCGAGGTCCTCGAAGTCGGCATCGACGATGTCGTCATCCACACTACGCGGTGCGTCTTCCTCATCCTTGTCGCCGCTGGCCTCGGATTGCTGTGCCTTGTAGATGGCCTCACCCAGTTTCATTGCCGCTTCGGTGACGTTCTGTATGCCGGACTTGATCTTGCCGACATTGTCGTTTTCCAGTTCGTCCTTGAGCGCGGCGATGGCCAGTTCGATGGCCTCGATCGTGGTCGGATCGACCTTGTCAGAGTGCTCTTCCATCGACTTCTCGGTCGAGTGAATAAGGCTCTCGGCTTGATTCCGCGCCTCAACGAGTTCACGACGCTCCTTGTCGGCCTCGGCATTGGCCTCGGCATCCTTGACCATCTTCTGGATCTCGTCGTCCGACAAACCGCCCGACGCCTGGATCGTGATGTTCTGCTCCTTGCCGGTGCCCTTATCCTTGGCGCTGACAGACACGATGCCGTTGGCGTCGATATCGAACGTCACCTCGATCTGCGGCATGCCGCGCGGAGTGGGCGGGATGTCTTCCAGATTGAACTGACCGAGCATCTTGTTGTCGCTGGCCATTTCACGTTCACCCTGGAACACCCGGATCGTCACAGCGTTCTGGTTGTCCTCGGCGGTCGAGAAGATCTGGCTTTTCTTGGTCGGGATCGTCGTGTTGCGGTCGATCAGGCGGGTGAACACGCCACCCAGCGTTTCGATCCCCAGCGACAAAGGCGTCACGTCGAGCAGCACCACGTCCTTGACGTCGCCTTGCAGAACGCCGGCCTGAATGGCAGCACCCAGTGCGACGACTTCGTCGGGGTTCACACCCTTGTGCGGCTCCTTGCCGAAGAACTTCGTCACTTCTTCGACGACTTTCGGCATCCGGGTCATACCGCCGACCAGAACCACCTCGTCGATGTCGTTGGTCGAAAGCCCGGCATCCTTCAGCGCGGCCTTGCACGGCGCGATCGAGTTCTTGATCAGGTCGCCTACAAGGCTTTCCAGCTTGGCGCGGGTCAGTTTCATGACCATGTGCAGCGGCTGGCCGGTGTTCTTATCCATCGAGATGAACGGCTGGTTGATCTCGGTCTGCTGACTGGACGAAAGTTCGATCTTGGCCTTTTCGGCAGCCTCCTTCAGACGCTGAAGGGCCATCTTGTCCTTGGTCAGATCAACGCCGTTCTCTTTCTTGAACTCGTCGGCCAGGTAGTTGACGATCCGCATGTCGAAGTCTTCGCCACCCAGGAAGGTGTCGCCGTTGGTCGACTTGACCTCGAACAGGCCATCGTCGATTTCCAGGATCGTGATGTCAAAAGTACCGCCGCCGAGGTCATAGACCGCGATCGTTTTGGCTTCTTTCTTGTCCAGACCGTAGGCAAGCGCCGCCGCGGTCGGTTCGTTGATGATCCGCAGGACTTCGAGACCGGCGATCTTGCCGGCATCCTTGGTCGCCTGGCGCTGAGCGTCATTGAAGTAAGCGGGGACGGTTATGACCGCCTGCTCGACCTTTTCCCCCAGATAGCTTTCGGCGGTTTCCTTCATCTTCTGCAGGATGAAGGCCGAGATCTGGCTGGGGCTGTACTTTTCGCCGCGCACTTCGACCCACGCGTCACCATTGCCGCCATCGATGATATTGTAGGGGACAAGTTTCTTGTCCTTCTCGACTTCCGCGTCGTCGGTGCGGCGACCGATCAGGCGCTTTACGGCAAAGACGGTGTTCTCCGGGTTGGTGACAGCCTGACGCTTGGCGGGCTGGCCGACCAGCCGTTCACCCTCGGTGAAGCCGACGACAGAGGGGGTAGTGCGTGACCCCTCGGCGTTTTCGATAACCCGCGGCTGCGAGCCGTCCATGATAGCAACACAAGAGTTCGTGGTCCCGAGGTCGATACCGATGACTTTGGCCATATTCAAAATCCTTCTCTTAGGCGATTACGTGGAATAGGGCCCGATGCGGCACCCGCTTCCGATCCCAAAATTTCGGCTTGGTACGTACCCAAGCCGGCTTCTGGGCGTATATAAGGAGGGGGTGTAGTGCCTGCAAGTCGTGCAGGAACGTAGAAATCCCAAAAAATGGAGTCTTTCGAGGGTGATGAACCCATTTCAGGCCGCACGCGCGAACACGCCCACCCTGACAATCCGCGGTGTCGGGGTGTTTCAGGGTTGGCTGGACCCGAGCGAGCAGGAAGAGATGATGCTTCTGCTTCGGCAGGTCGTCGGGTCAGCACCGCTGTTTTCGCCAAGCACCCGGTTTGGCAAGGCACTGTCGGTCCAGATGACATCTGCCGGAAGGTATGGATGGTTTTCGGACCGGCACGGATATCGGTACATCGCAGGACATCCGGCGGGCGGGCGCTGGCCGGAAATCCCTCAACCGATTCTGGACCTTTGGCACTCACTCACCGGGTTGGAGAGGCGGCCCGATTGCTGTCTGATCAATTTTTATGGTGAGGGCGCCCGAATGGGCCTGCACCAGGATCGCGACGAGGCCGATTTTTCTTGGCCCGTCGTGTCGATATCGCTCGGTGATGACGGACTCTTTCGGGTCGGAAACATCGAGAAAGGTGGCAAGACCGAGAGTATATGGCTGAAATCGGGCGATGTCGCCGTCATCGGCGGTGCCGCTCGCCTTGTGCATCATGGCGTTGATCGCATTCGGTTCGGATCGTCAAAGCTGCTCAAGGATGGTGGTCGAATAAACCTGACCCTGCGCGTCGTCGACTAGCGCCGTGCGCCCCAGCTCGCCGAAGCGTTCTTGCGGGTGTAGAACTCTCCCATCAAGCCGATCATCACCAGGGCGATGCAGGCGTAGATCGGATACTCGAGCGAAGAGTTGTGCGGATTGTAGTTTATGAAGACGACACCCCGCATCTGGTCGATACAGTGAAACAGCGGGTTCCAGTCGAACATCGCCAGCATGGTGGGCGGCAAGGTGTTGGCAACGAACATCTTGCCGGATGCGATCATGTTGGCCCGCGCATAGATCGTGGTGGCGACTCCGACGAAGTCCGGAAACCAGGGCTTGATGGCAAGAAAAACCAAACCGACCGAAATGCCCGTCAGCCAGGCAAGAAGCAGTATGCCCAATGCCGCCACCGGTTCCTCGATAACAAAGGCCCCCGAGTAGGCATGATAGATGAAGAGAATGACAGCGACCGAAAGCAACTGAATATAAAGCGACGCCAAGGCAGCCGATATGATCGCGACGGCCGTGTTCATCGGTCCGTGTTGCATCATGGCCGAAGCCGGCCCTTCCGAACTCACGACCGCACCCATCGCCTTCGTGTGCGTCATGAAAAGGAAAACCCCAGACATGATGTACAGCACGAAGTCACCGCGAAGCGCCGCGCCTTTGATGCCCAGAACAACGAACATCAGGTAGAACGCAGCCACAAAGATGATCGACTGAAGAATGTTCATGAGCAGGCCAACAACAGCGTTGCCATGTGACTTGCGCAACTCGCGGACGGTACCGTGATAGATCAACTCCGCCAAGCTGACTGCAGTGCTGATCTGGCTCTTTCTGACAGGCGCCTGAAACATGCTCTGCGCGCTTCCTCGGTGTCTTGCGGGATTTCTTGCTGTTTTATTCCGGGCAAAGCATAAGAGCAACAAATCAAGGATTCAATTTAGGCGGATGTCGGCTGGTGGTAAGGAGACGTTTTTTTGGATTATGAAAAGCTTGCGACTGTGACGCGAAAGCTGGCGCTGGAGGCTGGCGACCGAATCATGGAGATTTATGAGTCGAATGATTTCGACGTGCGGTCAAAATCTGACGAAAGCCCGGTTACAGAAGCGGATGAAGCCGCGGACGCGCTGATTTCCCGTGGACTTCGTGATGCTTTCCCGGATGTCGCACTGGTGACCGAAGAGCAGTCAGCCTCTCACGCCTCGCGTGCCGACAGGTTTTTCATCGTTGATCCGCTGGACGGAACCAAAGAGTTCGTTCTCCGGCGAGGCGACTTCACCGTCAATATCGCCTATGTCGAAAACGGGGTTCCGGTCCGCGGTATCGTCTATGCGCCGGCAAAAGGACGCTTGTTCTACACGGATGCCACGGGGCGCTCTTTCGAGGAAACGGGCGAGCTGTCGAAGGACAAACCCGGCCCGCTCAAACCGATCCGCGTTTCCACGCCAAAAAATGACTCGCTGGATGTCGTGGCGTCGAAGTCTCATCGGGATGAGGCCACGGACAATTACATCTCAAAGTACTCCACGGCCGGTATCAAGAGTGCAGGTTCGTCCCTGAAGTTCTGTCTTGTGGCGACTGGTGAAGCAGACCTTTATCCGAGGGTTGGCCGGACGATGGAATGGGATACCGCTGCGGGCCACGCCGTTCTGACGGGTGCGGGCGGGCACGTCGTTCGGTTTGACGATCATCAGCCTCTGACCTACGGCAAGCCCGGATACGAGAACCCGTACTTCATTGCCTACGCTCCCGGTGTCGAGCTGCAGACAGCCTGATGAAGACACTGATCGTCATCCCGGCACGTTACGCCTCGACACGCTATCCGGGCAAACCGCTTGAAATATTGCGCGGCGTAACCGGGCAGGCCCGCAGTCTCGTGCAGCGATCATGGGACGCGGCGCGGCAGGTTCGCGGTGTTGATCGGGTTGTCGTCGCGACCGACGACGAACGCATTCAGAAGGCCGCAGAGTCGTTCGGTGCCGAGGTCGTCATGACGTCGCCCGATTGCGTCAATGGCACGGAACGCTGCGCCGAGGCTGTGGACAACCTGGGCGGCGGTTACGATATCGTTGTGAACTTGCAAGGTGACGCGCCGCTGACGCCGGCCTGGTTCGTTGAGGAGCTGATCGAGGCACTTGCCGCACACCCGACGGCCGAGTTGGCGACCCCGGTTCTGCGCTGTGACGGGCGGGCGCTCAGGGGGTTTCTGGAGGATCGCAAGGCGGGCCGCGTTGGCGGCACGACCGCCGTCTTCGGCCAGAAGAACCGCGCGCTCTACTTTTCAAAGGAAGTCATTCCCTACACAGCCAGCAACTATGCCGATCAAGAGCGAACTCCGGTCTTCCACCATGTCGGCGTATATGCCTATCGCCCATCGGCCCTGGCAGCGTACAGATCTTGGCCAACAGGTCCGTTGGAGCGGCTGGAAGGCTTGGAGCAGCTGCGCTTTTTAGAGCAGGAACGCCCGGTTCTCTGCGTCGAGGTGGAGTCTCGCGGCCGCCAGTTCTGGGAAGTCAACAATCCCGAAGACGTATCGAGGATCGAAGCAATGATGGCCGATATGGGAGTGGAATGACCGACTTTCCGGTCAGCGTCATAGTTGTAAGCCGCGACCGGCCAAAAGCCCTTTGCCGGTGCCTGATGGCAGTGTCGCAATTGCTTTATCACCCGTTCGAGGTTGTCGTGATTGCCGACACGGCGGGTGCCGCTGCCGCTAGCGAAACCGAATTCGCCGACCGCTTGAAAATAAGGGTTTTCGAAGAAGCCAACATCTCGAAGGCCCGCAACCTCGGACTTGCGCTTGCCGCCGGAGAGATCGTCGCGTTCGTGGACGATGACGCCGTGCCAGAGCCCGGTTGGCTTTTTCATCTGACCCCGGCTTTTTCGGACAAGGACGTGGTCGCGGCCGGTGGATTCGTCCGCGGCAGGAACGGCATCTCTTTTCAGTGGAAAGGACAGCAGATCGACGCCTACGGATATTCGACCGAGATCGAGTTGACCGGGGATGATGCTGTGATCCTGAAGGGACGGGCAGGTCTCGGTATCAAGACACAAGGGGCGAATTGTGCGTTTCGTCGTGAAACTTTGGCGGAGCTCGGGGGGTTCGACCCGGCATTCCGCTACTATCTGGAAGAGGCTGATGTGAATCTGCGCCTTGCGGAGCGAAATGCCCCGACCGCAATCGTTCCCAGGGCCGAGGTTCATCACGGGTTCGAGCCATCGCCGACCCGGTTCCGAAATCGGATGCCCAAATCACTGTTCGAGGTCGGAGCGAGCCAAGCCGTTTTCTTGCGAAAGCATGCCCCGGCCGCGAGTTTCGACGAGTCGGTGGCAGAGTTCTGCGCGGCACAACGGAAAAACTTTATTCGTCATATGGTTGCGGGAAGCTGCGAGCCCGGCGACGTGGATCGTGTCATGGCGACCCTGAAATCTGGAGTGTTAGAGGGTGCCAAGCGCAGCATCATTCCACTTCAGCCGATTCAGGCGGCGGGTGAGCCGTTCAAGTCGTTTCGGGACCGGGAGGAGTTTCCACGGCAGACCCTCATATCGGGATATCGCATGCAGTCGCGACGGTTGAGGCAACAAGCAGGGGCGGCCCGTCGACGGGGCGATATCGTATCTTTGTACCTGTTCAGTCGTACGGCGCTGTTCCACCGTCTGACTTACCGAGAGGGGTGCTGGGAGCAGACCGGTGGCCTGTTCGGCAAATCCGCGCGGACGGATCCGCTGTTTCGCCTCTCCGGTCTGAAAAAAAGGTTTCGAAATGAAACAGAACGTGTCGCATCTTTCCGGGATCCGCTGGATACCGCCGATCGAATTGGCTAGAATATCGAAATTACCGTACAAACTCTATATTTTGGCCACAAACGAACAGTAGATTGGCGTCGATGTGAGTGCAGGTGCGAAAACAATACCGGGTGTTGGGGGTTTAGAATGAAACGCAGAGTAACCAAGGCAATTTTTCCGGTCGCAGGTCTTGGAACACGCTTTCTTCCGGCCACCAAGTCGATTCCCAAGGAAATCATGACTCTGGTTGATCGTCCGTTGATTCAATATGCGATCGACGAGGCTCGGGCGGCTGGCATCAAGGAGTTCATCTTTGTGACCTCAAGGGGCAAAGGTGCGTTGGAAGACTATTTCGATCACGCGCCAGAGCTTGAAGCATCGCTGCGCAAGAAAGGTAAAGACGACCTGCTCAACATCCTGAAAAGTACCAATATGGAGAGTGGCGCGATTGCCTATATCCGTCAGCATCGTGCGCTTGGATTGGGTCACGCGGTCTGGTGCGCGCGTAGGTTGATCGCCAATGAACCCTTTGCGGTGATTCTGCCGGATGACGTGATTGCCGCTGAAAAGCCCTGCCTGCAACAGATGGTCGAGGCGTATCAGGAAACCGGCGGCTGCATGGTCGCGGCGATGGAGGTCCCGCCACAGGCGGCGTCTGCCTACGGCGTGCTCGACATCAAGGAAGACATGGGCTCGATGGTATCGATCAAGGGTATGGTCGAGAAACCGGAGCCAGGTACTGCACCTTCGAATCTGGCTGTCATCGGTCGCTACATCCTTACACCGAAGGTGCTGCAAAACCTGAACCGCATCCGCGGCGGCGCGGGTGGCGAGATTCAACTGACGGATGCGATCGCGGAAGAGATCAGAAATGAACGTGATGTCTTTGGCTTTCGTTTCCGGGGTGAGCGGTTCGACTGCGGTTCGAAGGCCGGCTTCTTGCAGGCGACGGTTGCGTTCGGTCTTGCTCGGGACGAGCTGCGCGAAGAATTTTCGCAGTATCTTCGTGAAATGGTCATCTTGCCAGATGCCGCGCAGTAGCGGTTGCCGGATCCGGGTGTGAAGCAACATGTGTTGGTGACTGGCGGTGCCGGATATATCGGCTCTCATGCCTGCAAGGCCCTGAAAGCCGCGGGATACATCCCCGTCACCTTCGACAATCTCGTGACTGGCTGGCAGGACTCCGTCAAATACGGCCCGTTCGAAAAAGGGGATCTGACGGATCGCCATCGACTGGACGCGGTCTTCGCGACGTATACTCCCGTTGCCGTCATGCATTTTGCGGCGCTAAGTCAGGTCGGCGAATCAACGCAGAAGCCGGGGACCTACTGGCACAACAATGTCTGCGGATCGCTGTGCCTGATCGAAGCCGCGATCGCTGCAGGCTGCATGCAGTTCGTGTTTTCCTCAACCTGCGCGACGTATGGCGATCAGGATGATGTCTTGCTGGATGAAGACACGCCTCAGGTCCCGACGAACGCCTATGGGGCATCGAAGCGCGCGATCGAGGACATGCTGAGAAACTTTACCGATAGCCATGGTCTTCGGCATGTCGTCTTTCGATATTTCAACGTGGCTGGTGCCGATCCTGACGGCGAGATCGGCGAATTTCACCGCCCTGAAACGCATCTCATACCGGTCCTGTTGGACGTGGTGGACGGCAGGCGTCCGGCTTTGACGATTTACGGCACAGACTATGATACGCCCGATGGAACTTGCATCCGCGATTATGTCCATGTGATGGACCTGGTCGACGCGCATCTGCTTGGTCTGCAATGGCTTGAGGACGGAAAGAGCAGCCGGGTCTTCAACCTCGGATCCGGTCACGGCTTTTCGGTGCGAGAGGTCGTCAGGCATAGCGGCACTGTAACCAACCGGCAGGTGCATACGGTCGACGGCAAGCGCCGGATCGGTGATTGCGCAAAATTGGTATCAGGCAGTGAAAGGGCGATGAACGAACTTGGCTGGGCTCCAAAGCGATCCGACATTCGAGTCATGATATCAGATGCTTGGCACTGGCACCAGAATGGCTATTACGGGAGGTAGATCATCCCCGGTATGTCTTGATCTGACCCGGTTGATCTCTCGCGTTGGGCGGGGGCCGATGACCGGTATTGACCGCGTAGAGTTGGCCTATCTGCGAAGGCTCTGTGAGCGAGTCGAGCAGATCTTCGGCCTCGCAAGAGTCGGACGGGATTATTTTCTGCTGGACCCGGAGGGCATGCAGAAAATGCTGGCGCGTCTCACCGGGAAACACTCTTGGGGGCCGCGCGACGCGCATTCCCGCTTGTATCGGCGGCGGTCAATCGAATGGCAAATGGCGCTGTCCGATCTGCGCCGACATGCCGTCAGGCGGTGCAATCCGGCCGGACTGGCGAAGACGCTGCAAACATCAATCGGATCCGGTTTCACCTATCTCAACGTCGGACATTCCAATATCGACAGCAAGGTGTTCCTGGCGGTCAAGGGCGTCGCGGAATCGCGGATCGTAGTGCTGTTGCACGATGTGATTCCATTGGAGTTTCCGCAGTATCAGCGGCCTGGATCGGTAATCGATTTTACAAGGAAAATCCAAATTGTCAGCGAGCTTGCCGATCTTGTCATCTGTCCTAGCGCAGATGGACAGCAGAAGATAACGAACGCTTTGCTGCGGGCTGGTCGGGCACCGCCAACGGTCGTCGCGCTGCTTGGCGTCGAAGTGGCGCTGCCATCATCGAAGGATTTCCTGAACGACCTCAATCTCTCGCGCCCCTACTTCGTAACGCTTGGTACGATCGAACCTCGCAAGAACCATGCGCTGCTTCTGGATGTATGGATGCGACTTGGTTCCGATGCGCCGACGCTTTGTGTCGTCGGCCAGCGGGGATGGAACAATGAAAGGGTGTTTTCCCGACTTGATGCGCATGCTCCGAATGTGATCGAGCTCAACGGGTTGTCAGACGAAGAGGTTGCGGCGTTGTTGAAGGGCTCTGCCGGCCTTCTGTTCCCGAGCTTCGCTGAAGGATTCGGCCTGCCGCCAGCCGAGGCGGCATTGCTGGGGGTTCCAGCGGTCTGCGCCGATCTGGCCGTTTACCGAGAGTTTCTGGGCGACTATCCCGTTTACCTGAAGCCGACGGAGATGTATCTTTGGGAAAAAACCATACGAGGGCTTGCAGATCAGAATAGCAACAGGACTCCATCGGATCGTTCGGCCAAGTTTCCGGAGAGACTTCCGACTTGGGACGCTCATTTCAATACTGTCTTAAAAATGCTGTGATTTGCGCCAGCTGATGCTATGCCCGCAGAAAAGGTCACGAGGCTGAATTGAGTTTTCTTCAATCATACAGGCTGCGTCTGGAACGAAAACGCTGGCGTATCAGGGCGTTCCGCAAGCGAAGAGAACTGGAACTGGTTCAAGACAACACCGAAAATATCCAGAATAGTGACATACTTCTTTTCGTTACCATGCGTAACGAAAAGATCAGATTGCCGTTTTTTCTGAAATATTATCGAGCATTGGGCATCAATCACTTCTTCTTCATCGACAACGATTCAGATGATGGCTCGCTGCAATTCCTACTCGGTCAGGAAGACGTTTCAATCTGGCATTCGACCGCCAGTTACAAGCGCGCCCGCTTCGGCGTCGACTGGGTGAATTATCTGCAGATGCGTCACGCACATCGGCATTGGTGCCTGGTCGTCGATGTCGATGAGTTTTTCATCTACCCGTTCTGCGACACACGACCGATCCGTGCTTTGACCGATTGGTTGGATGCGTCGTCGATCCGCACCTTCGGCGCGCTGCTGTTGGATATGTACCCGAAGGGCCCGATACACGACGAACCTTATCAGGCGGGCCGTGATCCATTCGAGATAGTATCCTGGTTCGATAGTGGCAATTACACGATCTCCCGTAACAAACTCTACGGAAACCTTTGGATTCAGGGCGGCCCGCGTGCGAGAGCCTTCTTTTCCGAGAGGCCGGAGCGCGCGCCCGCACTCAACAAGATCCCTTTGGTCAAGTGGGACCGCAGCTACGCTTTCGTCAGCTCCACACACATGCTTCTGCCTCGTGGGTTGAACCACGTTTACGACGAGTGGGGGGGAGAAAAAGCGTCCGGATGTCTGCTGCATGCGAAGTTTCTAAACACCTTCCTGGACAAGTCCGAGGAAGAAATGCAACGAAAACAGCATTTTGCCAGCAGTCAGGAGTACAAAGCATACTACGATCGCATCAAGCAGGACCCAGAACTGTGGTGCAAATGGTCCGAGAAGTACATCAACTGGCGTCAGCTTGAGATTCTCGGATTGATGTCGAAAGGAAACTGGGCTTGACCGTCGGCATCGTAATGCTGATTCACGAGGCCGTGGACAGGGCCGAGCAGGTCGCTCGACATTGGGCCGCGCAAGGCTGTCCCGTTGTCATCCATGTGGATCGCCGGGTCAAACGCGATGCCTACGCAAATCTTGTGAGGGGCTTGTCCGATTTCAGCAATGTCCGTTTTTCGACCCGATTTCGGTGCGAATGGGGGCGCTGGGCGCTCGTCGCAGCGACGCAGACTGCATGTGAACAGATGCTTACCGCATTTCCGGAAGTTCAACATGTCTATCTGGCCTCGGGATCCTGCCTGCCTCTGAGGCCGATCAAGGAGCTGGAGGACTATCTTGCCCGACATCCCAGAACGGACTTTGTCGAATCAGTGACGACGGACGAGGTGCGCTGGACAATCGGGGGTCTTGACGCTGAACGCTTCACCTTTCGATTTCCATTTTCGTGGAAGCGCCAGCGGTTTCTGTTCGACCGCTACGTCAGGTTTCAGCGCCGGATCGGCCTGAGGCGTCGTATCCCAGCCGGGATCGAGCCGCATCTGGGGTCGCAATGGTGGTGCCTGACACGGCAGACCCTTTCAGCGATCCTGGGTGATCCCAAGCGTCGTGTCTACGACGCCTACTTCTCGAAGGTCTGGATTCCGGATGAAAGCTATTTTCAGACGCTGGCCCGCCGATACTCATCTCATATCGAAAGCCGGTCACTGACCCTGTCGAAGTTCGATTTTCAGGGCAAGCCGCACATCTTTTATGATGATCACCTGCAGCTTCTGCGCCGGTCAGATTGCTTTGTCGCCCGCAAGATCTGGCCATATGCCGACAGGCTTTATCAGGCCTTTCTGGAGGACGGGCCATCGAAGATGTCGTCGATGGAACCTAGTCCGGGTAAGATCGACAGGATCTTTTCAAAGGCGGTCGAGCGCAGAACCCAAGGCCGCCCCGGTCTTTACATGCAAAGCCGGTTTCCAAAAGACGGATTTGAGAATGGCAAGACTTGCGCGCCCTACTCAGTGCTTGAAGGTTTTGCCGATGTGTTCGAGTCGCTCGAAGACTGGCTGGCGAAAGTCACTGGGGCGCGTGTCCATGGGCATCTTTATGGTCCCGATCGGGTCGAGTTTACAGGTCGTCAGACGCTCTATCGCGGTGCGCTTCACGACAGCGCCGCGTTGCGGGATTACAACCCGCGTGCATTCCTGACGAACTTGATCTGGAACACCCGTGGCGAACGCCAGTGCTTTCAATTCGGACCGCAAGACAATCAGGACATCAGTTGGCCGATGGCCACCGATCCGAATGCGCAGATTTCGGTGATTTCGGGCGCTTGGGCGATCCCGCTGTTCAAGTCAAACCTGGACTTTGCAGACATTCGGGCAAAAGCCGCCGAACTGCAAAAGATCGAGAGTGAGCACTTGGCGATCTTGAACTCGCAGCACACCAAGGCTGGTGTCCGGATCTGGAAACTCGCTGAATTTGTGGAGGCGCCGATGGAACCCCTTCAGACCGTGATCGACGAGATTGGCCCCCGCAACACAAGGCGTCTGACCGAGGCGCCAAAGATGGTGGACCTCTCCGGGTTTGGGCAGTTCCTTAGAAATCTCAAGAATCAGGGCATGCAGCCCTATCTGATCGGCGATTTTCCGGTGCATCCCGAAGGCCCAGAGCGCCCGAAGAACAGACGCCGCCCGTATCTGGTGCGATAGAATAGATGGCAGGGCGTTTTGAATATTTCGTAGTGTTCGCGGAGATGCGCACAGGCTCCAATTTTCTTGAGGAGAATTTGAACGATTTTCCGGGGCTGCACTGCTACGGCGAGGTCTACAACCCACATTTCATCGGGCATGCAAACAAGACACAACTGCATGGAATGTCCTTGCAGGACCGCGAACGCGACCCGGTCGATCTGATCAAGCGCCTGCAAGGACTGACCGACGGTCTGCCCGGTTTTCGCTTCTTCCACGATCATGATCCGCGCATCAAGTCGCACTGCCTTGCGGATCCGCTATGCGCCAAGATCGTCCTGACGCGCAATCCGGTGGAAACCTACGTCTCGCGCGAAATTGTCCGGCAGACGGGGCAATGGCGCATCGGTGACGCGAAAGGCGCCAAGACGGCGCAGATCGAGTTCGATCCAAGCGCGTTCGCGACGCATTTGGCCGACCGGCAAGCATTCCAGATAGAACTGCTCAGGGCCCTGCAGGAAAGTGGTCAAACGGCCTTCTACCTCGACTATGATGATATCGCCGATATCGATGTGCTGAACGGTCTAGCCCGCTTTCTGGGTGTGACAGAGCAACGCAAATCCCCAACGCAGAAGACCAAGAAACAGAACCCGCAGGCGCTGCAGGACAAGGTACGGAACTTCGAAGAAATGTCGGTTGCCTTGGCGAGCATCGACCACTTCAACCTGTCTCGAACCCCGAATTTCGAGCCGCGGCGTGGCCCGGCAGTGCCGAGTCTTGTCGCTGCGGCCCGTTCGCCGCTCTTGTTCATTCCGATCAAATGCGGTCCGGGAAACAGTGTTGCCAAATGGATGGCCGAACTCGACGGCGCAAGCGAAGCCGAATTGACGGTCGGATTCAATCAAAGGACATTGCGACAATGGAAAAGACAGGCGAAAGCGCATCAAAGCTTCGCGGTCATCCGACATCCCGTCAAGCGTTTGCACACCGCCTTTGTCACTCACATCCTGATGCCCGGCGCCGATTGCTATTCCGAAATCCGAGAGACATTGCGAAGAGCATATGGTTTGAGAATACCGGATATCGTACCCGACAATGCCTATGACGTCACGGCGCATCGGGATGCTTTCTTGCAGTTCTCAGCGTTCGTAAAGGCTAACCTGAGCGGGCAAACCAGTGTTCGCATCGATGGCGCGTGGGCCTCACAATCCGAGGTCTTGCGTGGAGTGTGCCAGTTCATGATCCCGGATCATGTCTTTCGAGAAGATGAGATCGAGTCGGACCTGAAATACCTGGCCTCCAAGACGGACCTGGACTGCCCCGCCTATCTTCACGAGGATGATGTGTCGGCGTTTTCACTCGATTCAATTCATGATGAGGCAGTCGAGGCGGCGGTGAAAGCCGCCTACCAGAAGGACTATATGCTTTTCGGGTTCGGCCCTTACCGCCCGGCTCAGGCCGCCTGAGTCACCGGCCCAGCCGTTAGGATCGCATGCAGAGCCGAAGGATCGGAATTCGAACGGAGCTTTGAGCAAATGCCGGCGTCCCGCATTGTCCGCGACACCAATGCCAAGGCTTTCAGGTGCTCAACCCCCGCATCGACCGGCGCGAACAACGAAAACACCAGATCGACTGGCTGTCGGTCAACCGCATCGAATTCAAGCGGCGTGTCCAGACGTACAAAGGCCCCAACAACGCGGTCCAGACCTGCGATGCGAGCATGAGGCAGAGCCACGCCATGCCCGACACCTGTCGGGCCAAGGCTTTCACGCTCAAGCAGGGCATCCACCACGTCGTCGAGACTGAGGCCAAATGAAGCCGCAGCGATCTCTCCCAGATCCTGGAAGAGACGCTTCTTGCTGGTCGCTTTGCCCGCGACCTTGACGGCCGAAGGCTTCAGTATGCTCGATAGTTCCATTTTCAGCTGCTTTTAGGCCAATCCATCAAGGATGGCATGTCATGTCATGTTTCGGGGATCAATCCACCCGATGTTTCCATCTTCGCGGCGGTAAACCACGTTGATCCCGTTGTTCCCTTCATTGCGAAAGACCAGTACGGGTGCACCGACAAGCTCCATTTGCATTACTGCTTCACCGACAGAGATAGAGGGTATTTTCGTCTCCATCTCGGCGATGATCATTGGTTGAAGCGAATCCGGCTCCGAGTCGTCCACGTCTTCCGATGCGGCTAGGATATAGGACGATGCGCCAGAGAGTTCAACAGGCTCGGCCCGATCGCGATGATGATCCTTCAGGCGGCGCTTGTACCGGCGGAGTTGCTTGTCCAGCTTCTCGTTGCATTTGTCGAAGGCACTGTAGATCTCGGTCGCATGCGCCTTGGCCTGAGCCGTCAATCCGGTCGAGAGGTGGACGGTCGCTTCACAAACGAATTCATGCGCGCTTTTCGAGAATATCACGTTGGCATCTGTCGGGCGGCCGGCATACTTGGACAGAACCTCGTCCATTTCGCTTTGCACGTGGGCCTGAAGGGCCTCACCGATATCGATTTGCCTGCCACTGATCTGGTAATGCATCATCACTCCTTCAGGTTAGTTCGGTCGCATGATCCGGCTGCCGCTGGCTGCGGGTTTCCACCGGATCATGGTCTGTGGGAAGTTGCCGGTCCGACCGTGTCGGACGCGTTCTGAACAAAGCACTTGGGCGGCATCGCTCGAACGATGAATGAACATTTTTCATTGGCTTCATTTGGCGATATCTGGACCCTTACTGTCAACACAATCCGAAGATGTTCAAGCGTTTCAGCCAATCCTGAAACTTTGCCCGAGATACACGCGGCGTACGTTTTCGTCGCGCACAACTTCCTCTGCGGTGCCGCTCATCAGGACCTTTCCATCATGCAAGATGTAGGCGCGGTCGACGATATCCAGCGTCTCTCGCACATTGTGATCGGTGATGAGCACGCCGATGCCCCGCGTCTTGAGGTCCGCGACAAGCGCACGGATCTCTCCGACTGCAATCGGATCCACACCGGCGAATGGCTCGTCCAGCAGCACATATTTGGGATCGGCGGCCAAACACCGCGCAATCTCGACGCGCCGGCGTTCGCCCCCCGAAAGCGACAGCGCGGACGCGCGCCGAAGGTGCGTGATCGAGAATTCCGACAACAATTCTTCCAGCCGCTCTTTGCGCTTGGAACGATCATCCACCGCGATCTCCAGAATCGCCAGGATGTTGTCCTCGACGGAAAGTCCGCGGAATATCGACGCCTCTTGCGGCAGATACCCAATCCCCAACTTGGCGCGGCGATACATCGGCAAATTGGTAACGTCGCGTCCATCGATGATCACTTGCCCGCCCTCTGGCGTCACAAGCCCCGCGATAGCGTAAAAGCAGGTTGTCTTGCCCGATCCGTTCGGCCCCAGCAGCGCCACGACCTCGCCGCGCCCCAGATCCATACTGACGTCACGGATCACCAGACGTTTGCGATAACTCTTGCGAAGGTTAATGACATGTAAACCCGGACTGCCGGAAGAGATCCTCAGATCGGTGGACGGACCCATCAATTTCCACCGGTCTGAAGGATCGATTTCACGCGGCCTTCCATGACGCCTGTCCCGTCGTCCATGTTCACGACAAGTTTCTGGCCGGAAAGCACGTTCCTGCCTTGCGTTAGGATGACGTCACCGGTCAGCAACATGGTGCCATTTGGAACATCGTAGTCCGCAACATCGCCTTCTGCCGCTTCCGAACCGTTCACGAAAGTGACGTTGCCCGTCGCCAAGACCTGCGCAACTTCGCCCGTCGAGTTGCCGTCTTTCATGAGGTATCGCACTTCAACCTGATCCGCCGAGAGACGCATTTCGCCCTGTCCCACCAAGACGCTTCCGGTGAACATTGCCGTACCACTGTTCTGATCGACCCGCAGCGAGTCGGCAGTGACTTCCACCGGCAGCGCTGAATCAGGCCGACCATCGCCAAACGCGATCTCGGTGCCTTGTGCAAGCGCCATTGTGCCGAATGTTGCGAATGCGATGGCTAGGGGAATACGAGGCTTCATGGCGATCCAGGGACGTTGTCTTTCGGCGTGTATATCAGCTTCACGCCGCCGTTGAAAACAACCACATAGCCGCGACGGTCGTCTTTCGATGATTTCAGCTGCATGTGCATGCCGCCAGCCTCGATCCGGCCTTCGGGTCCTTCGACGACAACGGCGGTATCGGTCTGCATCTCTGACCCGTCAAGCAGTGCCATCAGCTTTTCCGTCTTCATTTCGTAGCCAGTTGAACTCGTGACTCTGACGCCGCCGGTCAGCAACGCATCCTCGATCTCGGAGTTGAGGGTTCCGGCGAGTGCGCGAATATCCAGAACGGTTCCATCGGTCTGCTTGATGCGTGCGTCCAGTTTGCTGGCGTCGATGATCTCGGGACGGTCGAGACGCGGACGCGCGCTTTCGGCAATCAGAGAGATAGCTGCGCCGTTGGCCGCCACGCCCGAATAGTCGGGCGCGCCAACCCTTTGCTCGCGGGCAAACTCCTGAGCGTCGACATCGGCGTAGGGCAAGGTTTGCGAAGGCTCGACGGTGCGTGACAGAAGGAAAAGTGTCGAAAGAATGCCGAGTGCCAACAATGGCAGCAAAACCTTCAGCCAGGCAACGGCTCGGGAATAAGTGTTGTCGTGCAGGGTCATGGCCTAGACTACGCCGGCGCGCAGACAATCATGGATATGCAGGATTCCCTGCGCATGGTCGCCCTGATCCGAATCGACGACGAAAAGACAGGTGATCTTGCGCTCGTTCATCAGCGCGACCGCTTCTTCCGCCAATGCTTCGGGCCGGATGGTTCTCGGATTCTGTGTCATCACCTTCTCTGCAGTCAAGCTTAGCAATCCCTCCATATGGCGTCGCAGGTCGCCATCGGTAATGATCCCCACCAATCCTCCGCTTTCAGAGGTAACGCCCACAACGCCAAAGCCCTTCTGGCTGATCGAGAGCAGCGCATCGCCCATCGGCGTGTGGCCTGAGACAAGGGGCATGTCGACATGCATCAGGTCGCGCACCCGCGACAGCCTGGCACCCAGTTTGCCACCGGGGTGAAACTCGCGGAAATCCTCGGGTGTAAAGCGGCGATGCTCCATCAGGGCGATTGCCAGCGCGTCACCCAGTGCAAGTGTCATGGTCGTGCTGGTTGTCGGGACGATGCCTTTGTCACAGGCCTCCTCGGCCTCGGGCAAGAGTATCGCCACATCGGACTCACGCAACAATGTGCTGCCCGGCCGACCTGCCACGCCAATAAGCGGAATGCCGAACCGACGGGTATAGGCAACAAGATTTGCCAGTTCCGGTGTTTCGCCGGAATTCGACAGAACCAATGCAACGTCACCCTTGGCCATCATGCCAAGATCGCCGTGACTAGCCTCGGCGGGGTGAACGAAGTGAGCGGGCGTTCCGGTACTGGCGAGTGTCGACGCAATCTTGCGAGCGATATGGCCCGACTTCCCCATACCCGAGACGATGACGCGGCCGGGCGCATCGAGGATCAACTGAGCGGACGCAGTGAAGCTTTCACCAAGCGCATCTGCCAACGACCCCAGCGCTTCCGCTTCGCGTTGAACAACACGGCGACCGGTCGCAAGTAGGGTGTCATTGGTCATTCTGCTCATCTGCCCTGGTTAGTGGGCGAAGATATCAATTTCAGGCCAACCGGCCAGATCAAGTTTCGCGCGGTTCGGAAGGAAATCAAAGCATGCCTGTGCCAAGTCAGCGCGACCCTCGCGGTACAGGCGGATATCAAGCTGATCCTTCAGCTTGTGCAGGTAGAGCACGTCGGACGCCGCATAGTCCAACTGCGCCTTGCTCAGGTCGGCCGCGCCCCAATCGCTCATCTGCTGTTGCTTCGAGACGTCAACCGAAAGCAACTCATCCAGCAGGTATTTCAGCCCGTGGCGGTCGGTATAGGTGCGGATAAGCTTGGACGCGATCTTGGTGCAGTAGACCGGAGCGGTGAGGGTGCCGAACGCGTTCAGCAGGGCGGCGATGTCAAAGCGCCCGAAATGGAACAGTTTCAGCACGTCAGGATCGGCCAACACGCGACACAGGTTGGGCGCTGTATTCTGGCCCTTACCGATCTGAACGATATGCGCATTGCCGTCGCCACCCGACAACTGCACCACGCACAGCCGGTCGCGATGCGGATTGAGTCCCATGGTCTCGCAATCAATGGCGACAACTGGCCCAAGGTCCAGATCATCCGGCAGATCACTTTGGTGTAGGAAGTTCGCCACTCGTGGCCCCTTCGAGTCAGAGGGGTGGTGCCCAGGAGAGGACTCGAACCTCCACATCGTTGCCAATACTAGCACCTGAAGCTAGCGCGTCTACCAATTCCGCCACCTGGGCAGGTGTCGTGCAGCGGCGATGTAAACATGCCGGCTGGGGCTGTCAACGGGGGTCAGAGGGATTCCCGATCGCAGGATAGCATCTTGTTCGCCTGGCCCGGGAAAGCTATTGAACTGCCAACAGACTTGGAGATGCAGATGTCGAAGCTTGTCACCATCTATGGCGGATCAGGATTTGTCGGTCGTTATATCGCAAGGCGCATGGCGAAAGAGGGCTGGCGGGTTCGGGTTGCGGTCCGTCGGCCGAACGAAGCGATGTTCGTGAAGCCCTACGGGACGGTGGGCCAGGTCGAGCCGGTTTTCTGCAATATCCGCGACGACGATTCCGTTCGCGCGGTGATGATGGGGGCAGATGCGGTCGTCAATTGCGTCGGCACGTTCGCCAAGAGCGGCAAAAACAACTTCGAGGCCGTTCAGGATGAAGGTGCCGAACGCATTGCCCGGATCGCACAAGAACTGGGTGTAAGGCGGATGGTTCACATCTCGGCACTCGGTGCCGACGCTGACAGCGAAAGCCTTTACAGCCGGAGCAAGGCGATGGGCGAGAAAGGTATTCTTGCGCATTTCCCAGAAGCCGTCATTCTGAGGCCATCGGTGATTTTCGGAACAGAGGACGGCTTCTTCAACAAGTTCGCGGGCATGTCCCGGCTTGGGCCGGTGCTGGCTCTGGTCGGTGGCGAAACGCGGTTTCAGCCGGTTTACGTAGACGATGTAGCAAAGGCGGCTGTCATGGGCGCTCTGGGTCAGGCTCCGGCCGGGATATACGAACTGGGCGGCCCCGATGTCAGCACTCTGAGAGAGTTGATGCACCAGATGCTTGACGTGATCAGGCGCCGGCGGCTTGTGGTGAATCTGCCGTTCGGGGTCGGATCGTTGATCGGTTGGGGGTTCGATACGTTGCAGGCGGTAACGCTAGGTTTGTTCAGCAACACCATTCTGACCCGTGATCAGGTGCGGAGCTTGCGTCATGACAACATAGTCACCGAAGGGGCGAAGGGGCTTGCCGATCTAGGTATCAAACCTGTCGCGCTGGAGGCAGTGCTGCCCGAATACTTGTGGCCCTATCGTCCATCGGGGCAGTATGCCGCGATCAAGGAAAGCGCCAAGAACTTCCGTAAGACCTGAGCGGCGTAGGAATGACCGAAAACTCGCTGTTTGTTGCCCTGTTCCTGGGTTTGCTGGAAGGGCTGACGGAGTTCATTCCCGTATCTTCCACAGGACATATTCTTCTCGGCGGCCATTTCCTGGGATTCAATTCGGCCGGAAAATCATTCGAGGTGGTGATCCAGTTGGGCGCCATTCTCGCAATCCTGATTGTGTATGCTGCAAAGTTGACCGCGGTTTTCACCGCCGCACCGCATGACCCCGCCGCCCGGCGTTTCATTCTTTCGGTGCTGATTGCGTTCCTTCCGGCAGTCGTGGTCGGGGTACTGGCCCATGAGGTGATCAAGACGGTCCTGTTCGAGGCACCGATGTTGATTGCCGTGATGCTGATCCTCGGCGGCATCGTTTTGCTGTTTGTTGATCGGATTGCGACCAATCCAAGACATCACGATGCGATGCATTTCCCACTTCCGATGGCGCTTTCGATTGGCGTGATTCAGTGCTTTGCAATGATTCCCGGGGTGTCGCGCAGCGGCGCCACAATCGTCGGGGCGCTGCTTATGGGGGCTGACAAGCGGTCTGCGGCGGAATTCTCTTTCTATCTTTCGATGCCAACGATGGCCGGAGCGTTCGCGTACGATCTTTTTGCGAATCGCGCCGTTCTTGACCTGAGCGCCGCCACCGAGATCGTTGTCGGCTTTGCAGCTGCCTTCATAGCGGCAATGTTCGTCGTGCGGGGGCTTCTTTCCTATGTAAGTCGCCGTGGTTATTGGGTTTTTGGGTGGTGGCGCATCGTCGTTGGCGCATCGGCGGCGATTGCCCTGAGCATGGGCTACTAAAAGTAGGTCATAACAAGTTCCCTAAATCTGGTCGGAGTTCTTCGAAAAACGTTTGGGGGACACAAAAATCTCATATATAGGTAAATAGTACTGCCTTTTATTTCGTTTGAGAGCGATCTATGAGGGGCTTCTGATTGTTTCTGGGAGGTTGGCCGTGGCGAAAGAGGCGATGCTGAAGTTCGTGAGCGTCGAACGCGACATGCCCGAAAAGCGGGCGGCACTGTTGCGCCGGTTGGATTTCAAGGAAATCTATGCCGAGTATGCTGATCAGAAAGCTGCTGACCAGGCCGGGCGGTGCAGCCAGTGCGGCGTACCGTACTGCCAGAGCCATTGCCCGCTGCATAACAATATTCCGGATTGGCTTCGGCTGACCGCTACCGGGCGGCTGCGCGAAGCTTACGACGTCAGTCAGGCGACCAACACCTTCCCCGAGATTTGTGGCCGGATCTGCCCGCAGGACCGGTTGTGCGAAGGCAATTGCGTGATTGAGACCGCGGGCCATGGCACTGTCACGATCGGCGCGGTCGAGAAATACATCACCGATACCGCATTCGAGGAAGGCTGGGTTCAGCCGATTCGGCCCGCGTCGGAACGCGCTGAATCGGTTGGAATAATTGGAGCGGGACCGGGCGGGCTTGCGGCTGCGGACATGCTGCGCCGGGCGGGCATTCAGGTGACCGTATACGACCGGTACGATCGCGCGGGCGGGTTGATGACCTACGGGATCCCCGGCTTCAAGCTGGAAAAGGACATCGTGATGCAGCGCATCGAGCAGCTGCGCGATGGCGGCGTCGAATTCGTGATGAACTGCAATGTCGGCGAGGATCTGTCCTTCGATGCGATCCGAGGCAAGCATGATGCGGTGCTGATTGCGACCGGAGTCTACAAGTCCACCGACCTGCAGGCCCCAGGCTCTGGCGCAGAGGGTGTAGTGCGGGCGATCGACTATCTGACCGCCAGCAATCGCAAGAGTTTCGGCGATGAAGTGCCGGAGTTCGACAGTGGCGAATTGAACGCCGAGGGCAAGCGGGTTGTGGTGATCGGCGGCGGCGATACGGCGATGGATTGTGTCCGTACAGCGGTGCGGCAAGGAGCCACAAGCGTCAAATGCCTTTACCGGCGTGATCGGGCCAACATGCCGGGCAGTCAGCGCGAAGTGGCAAACGCTGAAGAAGAAGGTGTTGAATTCGTATGGCTTTCCGCCCCGAAAGCGTTTGCGGGCGGCGATGTGGTCGACGGCGTGATAGTGCAGAGGATGCGTCTGGGTGCGCCAGATGCCAGCGGGCGGCAAAGCCCTGAAATCATCGCTGGATCCGACTATACGGAAGCTGCCGATTTGGTCATTCAGGCGCTGGGTTTCAGCCCCGAGGATCTGCCGGCGCTCTGGGGCGTTTCCGAGTTGGAGGTCACCCGTTGGGGGACTGTCAAGGCTGACTTCCGCAGTCACGAAACCAGCCTCGAAGGTGTCTACGCTTGCGGTGATATCCAGCGGGGGGCCAGCCTTGTGGTCTGGGCGATCCGCGATGGCCGCGAGGCGGCGGAAGCGATGTTGGACTATCTCAACGCGACGGCCGCAATGGCCGCGGAATAGCAACCCCGGGCGGCGGCGACGCCTAGGCCAGCAGTTTGGCAGCCGATCCAACCGAAGACTCATGACGAACAACAGCGATGTCACAATGACGGAGAAAGCGGAGCGATGACCAACAAGCCGATCACTGGCCACTGTCTGTGCTCTGCGGTCACGATCCATGTCGACCGGGCCAAAGGGCATGACGTGGGCGCCTGTCATTGCCGCATGTGCCAGCGTTGGTCCGGCGGTCTGTTCCTGGCCTTCAATGCGGCTGCGGGCAGCGTCCACGTGTCGGGCGAGGTGACCAGATACGCGTCCTCGGAATTTGCGGAACGCGCATTTTGCGCGACCTGCGGCTCGTCGCTTTGGATCCGGGACACCGACCGCGACGATGCCGATTACGAATTGATGCCGGGGCTGTTTGACGAGGCGCGCGACTGGGGCCTCGAGTCCGAGATCTATGTCGACCGGGCCCTGGCATCGGCCCGGCTTGCCGGTGACCATCGCCGCGTCACTCGTGCGGAATACGAGGCCCAGAATTCCTTTGTCGAAGGAGACAACCCATGACGACCTATGATCACGCCTGGGCCGCAGCGGAGGAAGAAAAACGCCGCTGGATGACTGAAAACAGTCTCTATTCCGCAGACTCCGAACATTCTTCCTGCGGCGTCGGACTGGTCGTTTCCATCGACGGCAAGAAAAGCCGCAAGGTGGTCGAGAACGGAATCGACGCGCTGAAAGCCGTCTGGCATCGCGGCGCTGTCGACGCCGACGGCAAGACCGGCGACGGGGCGGGCATCCATGTGCAGATCCCGGTGCCATTCTTTTACGATCAGGTCGAACGCACCGGCCACGAGCCGCGACCGAAAGAGCTGATGGCGGTTGGCCAGGTATTCCTGCCGCGAACCGATTTCGGCGCGCAGGAAACCTGCCGGACGATCGTCGAAACCGAAGTTCTGCGCATGGGGCATTACATCTATGGCTGGCGGCATGTGCCGGTGAACACGGCTTGTCTGGGCGAAAAGGCGAATGCGACCCGACCCGAGATCGAGCAGATCCTGATATCGAATGCCAAGGGCATCGCGGAAGAAGATTTCGAGCGCGAACTTTACGTGATCCGGCGGCGCATCGAGAAGGCGGTTGCCGTGGCACAGATCGCCGGGTTCTACATCTGTTCGCTCTCCTGCAGGTCGGTGATCTACAAGGGCATGATGCTGGCGCAGGATGTGGCCGAGTTCTACACCGACCTGAAGGACAGCCGGTTCGAAAGCGCCTTCGCGATCTATCATCAGCGCTATTCCACCAACACCTTCCCTCAGTGGTGGCTGGCACAGCCGTTCAGGATGCTGGCCCATAACGGCGAGATCAACACGCTGAAAGGCAACCTGAACTGGCTGCGCAGCCACGAGATCCGGATGGCGTCGGGGGCATTCGGCGAGATGGCCGAAGACATCAAGCCGATCGTACCGAAAGGAACCAGCGATTCCGGCGCATTGGACGCTGTTTTCGAGGTTCTGGTGCGGGCGGGACGGTCCGCGCCGATGGCCAAGACGATGCTGGTGCCCGAGGCATGGTCGAAATCGGCCACCCCGATGCCGAAGGCCTGGCAGGACATGTATTCCTATTGCAACGCGGTAATGGAGCCGTGGGACGGGCCTGCCGCGCTGGCGATGACCGACGGCCGCTGGGTGTGCGGTGGCCTGGACCGAAATGGTTTGCGGCCGATGCGCTATGTGGTGACGGCGGATGGGCTGTTGATTGCCGGCTCCGAGGCCGGAATGGTGCCGGTCCCCGAAGCGAATATCGTCGAGAAAGGTGCGCTCGGGCCGGGGCAGATGATCGCGGTCGATATGCAAGGCGGCCAACTCTATCACGACCGAGAGCTGAAGGACCGGCTGTCGGCGGGACAACCCTATGCGGAGTGGATCGAAAAGGTCGTGGCGCTGAACGACCTGTTGCGGGATGTGCCGGAAAAAGAGCTGTTCAGGGGGGCGGAGCTGCGTAAGCGGCAGATTGCGGCCGGTTATACTCTGGAAGAGCTCGAGCAGATCCTGGCCCCGATGGCCGAGGACGGCAAAGAGGCCTTGGCCTCGATGGGTGATGACACACCAGCGGCGGTGCTGTCGATGCAGTACAGACCGTTGTCGCATTTCTTCCGGCAGAACTTTTCCCAAGTGACGAATCCGCCGATCGACAGTCTGCGCGAGGCGCGGGTGATGAGCCTGAAGACGCGGTTCGGCAACTTGAAGAACGTGCTTGATGAGGATTCGAGCCAGACCGAAATACTGGTGCTGGAAAGCCCGTTCATCGCCAATGCAGAGTTCGACGAGATGGTGCGGCAGTTCGACCAGAACGTCGCCTTCATCGACTGCACCTTCACTGATGACGGCGCCGACGCGCTGGCCCGGGCACTGGAGCGGATCCGGGCGGAAGCCGAGGATGCGGTGCGCTCTGGGGCCGGACATCTGGTGCTGACGGATGAGCATCAGTCGGTCGACAAGGTCGCGATTCCGATGATTCTGGCGACGAGTGCTGTACACAGCTGGCTGACGCGCAAGGGCCTGCGGACCTTCTGTTCGCTGAACGTACGCTCGGCGGAATGTATTGATACGCATTATTTCGCGGTTCTGATCGGCGCAGGGGCGACAACGGTGAATGCCTATCTGGCGCAGGACACGATCAATGACCGGGTCGAGCGCGGCTTGATCGAGGGCAAATTGTTGGACGCGACGCGGCGCTATCGGGATGCGATTGACGCAGGGCTGCTGAAGATCATGGCCAAGATGGGGATCTCGGTGATTTCCAGCTATCGCGGTGGTCTGAACTTCGAGGCAGTAGGGCTGAGCCGTGCGATGGTGGCCGAGTATTTTCCTGGCATGCACAGCCGGATTTCCGGCATCGGCGTGTCCGGCATCCAGCGCAAGGCGGTCGAGGTTCACGCGCGAGGGTGGAGTTCGGGAACCGATGTGCTGCCGATCGGCGGGTTCTACAAGGCGCGGTCGAAGGGCGAGACGCATGCCTGGGAGGCGCAGTCGATGCACATGCTGCAATCGGCTTGCGACCGGGCGTCGTTTGAGATGTGGAAGCAGTATTCGGCGAAGATGCGAAGCAACCCGCCGACGCATCTGCGCGATCTGCTCGACATAAAGCCGATCGGCGTGCCGATCGCGATCGAGGAGGTCGAAAGCATCACTTCGATCCGCAAACGGTTCGTGACGCCGGGAATGTCGCTGGGTGCGTTAAGCCCAGAAGCGCACAAGACGCTGAACGTGGCGATGAACCGGATAGGTGCGAAATCCGACAGCGGCGAAGGCGGCGAGGATCCGGCGCATTTCCAGCCGGAAGCGAACGGCGACAATCCGAGCGCGAAGATCAAGCAGGTGGCCTCGGGCCGGTTCGGTGTGACCGCCGAATATCTGAACAACTGCGAAGAGCTTGAGATCAAGGTCGCGCAGGGGGCGAAGCCCGGCGAGGGCGGACAGTTGCCGGGAATGAAGGTGACCGAGTTGATCGCTCGCCTTAGGCATTCGACGCCTGGAGTGATGCTGATTTCGCCACCGCCGCATCATGATATCTACAGTATCGAGGATCTGGCGCAGCTGATCTACGACCTCAAACAGATCAATCCTCGGGCGAAGGTGACGGTCAAGCTGGTCGCCGCATCCGGTGTTGGAACGATCGCGGCGGGCGTAGCAAAGGCCAAGGCAGACGTCATTTTGATCTCTGGCCACAATGGTGGTACCGGGGCGAGCCCGGCGACCAGCATCAAGTATGCCGGTCTGCCGTGGGAGATGGGGCTGACCGAGGCGCATCAGGTTCTGGCGATGAATAACCTGCGCGAACGGATCACGCTGCGCACCGATGGCGGCCTGCGCACAGGGCGCGACATTGTCATGGCGGCGATGATGGGGGCCGAAGAATACGGGATCGGCACCGCCGCGCTGATCGCGATGGGCTGTATCATGGTCCGGCAGTGCCAGTCGAATACCTGCCCGGTCGGGGTCTGCACGCAGGATCCGAAGCTGCGCGCGAAATTCACCGGGTCAGCCGAGAAGGTGGTGAATCTGATCACGTTTTACGCGCAGGAAGTGCGCGAGATCCTTGCCTCTATCGGTGCGCGGTCGCTCGATGAGGTGATCGGCCGGGCAGATCTGCTTACCCAGGTCAGCAGGGGCTCTGCGCATCTGGATGATCTTGACCTCAACCCGCTCTTGATCACCGTCGATGGCGCGGACCGGATCGTTTACGATCGTACAAAGCCGCGCAACGCCGTTCCTGATACGCTGGATGCAGAGATCGTCGCCGACGCGGCTCGGTTTCTGCAGGATGGCGAGAAGATGCAGTTGTCTTATGCCGTGCGGAATACGCACCGGACCATCGGCACCCGCACCTCCAGTCATCTGGTGCAGAAATTCGGAATGCGGAACAACCTGCAACCGGATCATCTGACGGTAAAACTGACCGGGTCGGCAGGCCAAAGCCTGGGCGCGTTCCTGGCGCCTGGCCTGAAGCTGGAAGTGTCCGGCGATGCCAACGACTATGTCGGAAAGGGGCTGTCTGGTGGCACAATTGTGGTTCGTCCGCCGATGCATTCGCCGCTGGTCGCGAGCGAGAATACAATCATAGGAAATACGGTCCTTTACGGGGCGACGGACGGGTATCTGTTTGCTGCCGGTCGGGCAGGCGAGCGTTTCGCGGTGCGCAATTCCGGAGCCAGGGTGGTGATCGAGGGCTGTGGGACCAATGGGTGCGAATACATGACGGGCGGTGTTGCCGTGATTCTGGGTCCGGTGGGCGCGAATTTTGGCGCCGGCATGACCGGCGGCATGGCTTATATTCATGATCCAAAGGGGATTGTTGTTGATTATATCAACCTTGAAAGCCTGGTGACCAGCCCGGTTACCGTTCCGCACTGGGAATCCGAGGTGAAAGGTCTGATCGAGCGTCATGCCGCCGAGACCGACAGTCTGAAGGCCCGTGACATCCTGAGCAACTGGGATGTCGAGAAACGCTACTTCCTGCAGGTTTGTCCCAAGGAGATGTTGAGTCGTCTGAGCCACCCCCTGACCAAGGAAGCCGGAGCGATGCCGGCAGAGTGACGTCCATTCAATTAAAAGTTGATCGGGAATCCGCCTCAATTTGGCGGGTTCCTTTCAGTATCTTCGTCAAAACTGCTCGTTATGGGAAACTTTTAGTCATTTTTCCCCGTTAGATTTTAATGATTAACAGTAATGGTTCAAAACGTAATGATAACGACAGCCTCCAACCAGCTTTTCCGGACCTACCCGGCCAGCCCATCACCTGATATGCTAGGTCTGTCCGTGTTTCGTCGGCCGGAGTCTGGGGCCGCGCCGCATTGTTTTGCGGCAGGAACCCGGATCGCCACCGTGCGCGGCGAGGTTGAGGTTGAGAATCTTCAAGTCGGCGACGTGGTTCAGACGATGGACAGCGGACTGAAGCCGATTATCTGGATCGGCCGCAATACGGTTGCGGGATCCGGAGAGTTTGCGCCGATCCGGTTCAAGGCAGACGCGATCGGCAATGTGCGCGATCTTGTGGTTTCGCCACGGCACAGGATTCTGATGCGTGGTTGGCAGGCGGCTGCCGATATGGGCCTGGCCGAAGTGCTGGTTCCGGCAATCCATCTGGTCGATGGCGACCGGATCATCATCGATCAGGTGGCAGAGGTGCAGTATTTCCACATATTGTTCGATCAGCACGAAGTGATTTTCTCGGACGGTGCGGCGACCGAAAGTTTCTTTCCTGGCGCCCAGGTTCTGGAAGGCGATGCTGCGTTGCGGCGTGAATTGAGGGCTTTGTTTCCGGAACTTTTTGACGGCAAGACCTGCAGCTTTCTCAACACGGCACGCAAGGCCGTGACCTATGACGACGCTGCGCAACTGCGCGCGGCCTGATGTTTCACGACCCGTTTGACAGGGGGCCTTGACCGGCTGCCCTCTGGCATGGCTACTACCGCCGTGGCACAGGCAAGAAACAAGAAACCGGCAAGCCGGAAAAGCGGTGGGAAATCCACGCGACCAAAGGCCCGCATCCGTCCGGCGCGGCGCGCGCTGACCTGGCTGTACCGCGGCGTCCTCGCAGCGGTGGCGCTGCTGTTTCTGGCGGTATTGTTCTACGCCGTCTTCAATCCTCCGCTGACCCCCTACATGTCTGCCGAGGCGCGGCGGCTTGGCGAGGTCGATCACATCTGGGTGGATATCGAAGAGATCGCCCCGGCAATGGTGCGGTCGGTCGTGGCGGGCGAGGATGCGAATTACTGTCTGCACTGGGGGTTTGATATGGCGGCGATCCGGGACGCCCTGGAGGATGGGTCGGGGCGTGGCGCGTCCACGATCTCTCAACAGGTGGTGAAGAATGCGTATCTGTGGCAGAGCAGGACCTGGAGCCGCAAGGCGCTGGAGGCGGTGATGACCCCGGTGGTAGAGTTGATCTGGTCGAAGCGGCGGATCCTCGAGGTCTATCTGAACGTCGCGGAGTTCGGCGAGGGCGTGTTCGGAGTGGAGGCCGCGGCGCGGACCTATTTTCGCGTCGGGCCGGGCGAGTTGTCGACGATGCAGGCTGCAAGGCTGGCGGCTGTGCTGCCGAGCCCGAAAAGGCGGTCGGCCGTGCAGCCGTCCGCCTTTGTGCAGCGGCGAGCCGCCGCGATTGCCGATGGCGCTGCGACCATTCTTGCCGACGGGCGGGCGGCCTGTTTCGAGAGTTGAAATTGCCGGTGCGACGCGGCATTGAGGGTGAAACCCACGAAAGCTGATTTTCCGATGATCCGATTGTTCCACGTTCCGTTGTCCCCATTTTGTCGCAAGGTGCGCCTGTCGCTGGCCGAGAAAAAGTTGGAGGTGGAGCTGGTTGAGGAGAGATACTGGGAACAGGATCCGGATTTCATGCGTCGCAATCCGGCCGGCAAGGTGCCGGTGCTGAAGATGGACGGGCGAATGATGGCCGAAAGCGCGGCAATCTGCGAATATATCGAAGAGCGACACCCCGAACCCCCGCTGATGCCGCGAAACCCCGAGGCGCGTTACGAAGTGCGAAGGATCGTCAGCTGGTTCGACGACAAGTTCCATCAGGAAGTCACGTCGAAGCTGCTCTACGAGCGGGTCAACAAGAAGGTGATGGGGCAGGGCTATCCGGACTCGAAGAATGTGAAAGCCGGGGCGAAAGCGATCAAGTATCACCTCGATTACATGGGATGGCTTCTGGATCAGCGGCGCTGGCTGGCGGGTGACGTGATGACGCTTGCGGATTTCGCAGGCGCGGCGCATCTGTCGTCGCTGGATTACATCAGCGATGTCGATTGGCACCGGAATGCCAACGTCAAGGACTGGTATGCGAAGATCAAGTCGCGGCCGGCCTTCCGGTCCATTCTGGCTGATCAGGTGTCCGGTTTCCGGCCGCCAGCGCATTATTCGGATCTGGATTTTTGAGCTTCGCGGGCAGAGCCGGAGGCCAGCTTCCCCCGGATCCCCGAGGATACTTTCCAACAGAAGTGGGTGGTTGTGGTGTCGGCTGAGCTGAAAGAGCGGCTGGTGGCGCAGGCCTTGGCCGAGGGGTTTTCGCGTGTCGGCATAACCCGGCCCGGCGCGATACCCGAGGCAGCAGGGCGTCTTGCGGCTTTCGTTGAAGCGGGCCGGCATGGGCAGATGGGCTGGATGGCCGAGCGGATGCAATGGCGCGGCGATCCGACGGAGCTTTGGCCCGAGGCGCGTTCGGTTGTGATGTTGGCCGAGACCTATACGCCCGACCATGATCCGCTGGAAATATTGCAGGAGCGCGAGCGTGGCGCGATCTCGGTCTACGCGCAGGGGCGGGATTATCATGACATCGTCAAGAAACGGCTGAAGCGGGTCGGGCGCTGGCTGCTGGATCAGGCGGGAGGCGAGATCAAGGTGTTTGTCGATACTGCGCCGGTGATGGAAAAGCCACTGGCGGCGGCGGCGGGGCTGGGTTGGCAGGGCAAGCATACCAACCTGCTGAGCCGGGAACTGGGCAACTGGTTCTTTCTGGGCGCGATCTTCACCACGATCGAACTGCCGGTCGATCCGCCGGCGGTCGAGAAATGCGGATCGTGCCGGGCATGCCTCGATATCTGCCCGACGGATGCATTTCCGGCACCGTTCCAACTGGATGCACGTCGCTGCATTTCCTACCTGACCATCGAGCATCACGGCCCGGTCGATATCGGGCTGCGCGAAAAGATGGGCAACCGGATTTTCGGTTGCGACGACTGCCTGGCGATCTGCCCGTGGAACAAGTTCGCGGTCGCGGCGCGGGAATTGCGCTATGCCGGCGGTGGCGAACTTGCGGCGCCGAAGCTGTCGGATCTTGCAGGTTTGGATGATGCGGCGTTCCGGACGAGATTCTCCGGCTCGCCGGTAAAGCGGATTGGCCGCAACCGGTTCGTGCGGAACGTGCTTTACGCGATTGGGAATTCCGGGTCAGGCGCGTTGCGCCAGGTGGCACAGGATCTGTGTGGCGATCCCGATCCGGTCGTGGCCGAGGCGGCGCGTTGGGCGGTTGCCCGGTTGCGGAACGCGGCGTAGAAACAGGCTGGGGGCAGAAAGCGAGCAGGCATGAAAGAGGTTGTCAGACGGGCGGCACTGTCGCTGCTTTTGGGCGGATTGGCCGGATGCGCCGTTGGTCCCGAACGCAAGAGAAAGAACAAGCGCGACGGCCTTTATCCCGGCGAGACACCGGAAGTGCGGCGGTTGATCAACAAGTATTCTGGTGTCCATGACGTGCCGCAGTCGCTGGTGCACCGCGTCGTGCAGCGTGAAAGCGGCTACAATCCGGCGGCACGCAACGGACCCTATTACGGGCTGATGCAGATCCATCCCCAGACAGCGGCGACAATGGGGCATCGCGGATCGCCAGGAACTCTGCTGGATGCGGAAACCAACTTGAAATATGCGGTGAAGTATCTGCGTGGCGCCTATATCGTCGCCGATGGCGATCACGATGCGGCGGTGGGCTGGTATGCGCGCGGCTACTACTACGAGGCCAAGCGCAAGGGTTTGCTGAAAGAGACCGGGCTGCGCTAGACGACTGCCGCGCGGCGTCGGCGGCCTTTCATCAATATCAGCAACATGATGCCGATATTGAGGAAATTCCAGCCAATGCCATTGAGGAACGCCATCTGGTAGCTGCCGGTCATGTCGTAGATCCAGCCCGACATCCAGCCCCCCAGTGCCATGCCGACAATCGTCGCCATGATAACAAATCCGACCCTTGCGCCGGCTTCCTTCGCGGGCAGGTATTCGCGGACGATCAACGCATAGCTGGGGACGATGCCGCCCTGGCTGAGGCCGAAGATAAGGCTGACGACATAGAGCGAGACCATGCCGTCGAATGGCAGGTACAGGAACAGTGCCACGCATTGCAGCGCCGAGCCGATCAGCAGGGTCTTGACGCCGCCCAGGCGATCGGCGATCAAGCCCGAGATCAGCCGCGAAACGACGCCGCCCATCAGCATCAATGACAACATTTCGGCGCCGACGGCCGGACCATAGCCGAGATCGACGCAAAACGACACTATATGGACCTGCGGCATCGACATCGCGACACAGCACCCGACCCCAGCAAGTGCCAGCAGCCATTGCAGCTGGGAGGGCGTAAAACTTATGGCGCGGGGTATGATGCGGGCAGTGGTGGTCGGCAGGTCAGCCTGATCCGGGACACGGCGGCGCAGCAGCATCGACAGCGGGATCATCGTAACGATCGTGATCACGGCGAGCGCGACGTAAACCATGCGCCAGCTTGTATCAGCCAGGAGGCCGCCAAGGAGCATCGGCCAGATCGCCCCGCTAAGGTAGTTGCCGCTGGCGGCGATGGCGACGGCGATGCCCCTGCTGCGTTGGAACCAGTGCGAGATATCGGCAATGAGTGGGCCGAAGCTGGCGGCAGTGCCGAAGCCGATCAGAAGCTGCAGGGCGGCAAGCATTTGCACGGTGGGGCTGAACGAGGCGAGCGTATATCCCGCGGCGATGGTTGCTGCCGCGCCAATCAACGCCACCGTCACGCCGAAGCGATCGACGGCGCGGCCGATGACGAAATTGCCCAGCGCGAAGCCGACCATCGTCATCGTGTAAGGAAACGCGGCCCCGGCCCGATCAATGCCGAATTCGGCCTGTACCGCAGGCATGATCACGATGATCGCCCACATGCCGACATTCCCAACAGTGGCGATCAGCAGGGTGATGCCAAGGCGCAGCCAAGAATAGCGGCTGTCAAGGAAATGCGCAGCAGTCATGGGTGGACGCTAGGTGCGGCGCCGGGGGTTGTCCATCGCGAAAGCGAGCCGGAATTGGCGCTTGGGATGGATCATGTTAAGGTTGAGTCGCAACCTGAAAAGGAGGTCAGAGATGACACGTCATATTGCTGACAAGGATCATACTCATGGAACTGCACGGGTTCGGGAGTATACGCGGATCGAGCGGGAATCGGTACCGCATCCGGCGACGAAGAAGCTGCAGTCCCGGCCCGAAGACCGCGACGACGCGGCGCGGCTGAAAGCCTATCTTGAGATCGAGCGCGGAAGGCAGGCCTAGAGGCAGACGGACATGCCGCCGTCCACGAAGAGTGTCTGGCCGTTGATGTAGCTGGACGCCTCGGACGCAAGAAAGATCGCCGCCCCCCGCAGTTCCGGCAACTGGCCCCAGCGACCGGCAGGGGTGCGTTTGCCGATCCATGCGGTAAACTCCTTGTCCGCGACAAGGGCCGCATTCAGCGGCGTATCGAAATAGCCCGGCGCAATTGCGTTCACTTGCAGCCCCTTCGGTGCCCAGTCTGTCGCCATCCCCTTGGTCAGGTTGGCAACGGCACCTTTCGATGCCGTGTAGGGCGCGATGCCAGGACGAGCCAGGGCGGTTTGGACCGAAGCGATGTTGATGATCTTGCCCCGGCCACGTTTGATCATGTGGCGGGCAGTGGCCTGACCGACGCTGAAGACCGAGGTCACGTTGGTGCGCATCAGCTTTTCGAACATTTCCGGCGGAAAATCTTCCAGCGGACTACGGTGCTGCATCCCGGCATTGTTGATGAGGATGTCTATCGGGCCGGTCGTTTTTTCGAAGCTGTCGACGGCGGCACGGATTGCGGCGTGATCGGTGACATCGAAAGGTAGTTCATGGACGGTCGCACCGGTCTTGCGCAGCGCGTCAGCGGCGGCGGCGAGGTTGTCCACATTGCGACCGTTCATCACGATCGCCGCACCGGCGGAGGCGAGGCCTTCGGCCAGTGACTGGCCGATGCCTTGAGACGAGCCAGTGATCAGGGCGGTCTTGCCGGTGAGATCGAAGAGTGGATGGGTCATGACGGGCCTTTCGAGCAAGGGTGGGGTCAGCATAGTGCCATGTCGGGTGGGCTCAAGCCTTCGCGGAGATTTCGTGGTTTTCCTTGGCACGAGCCGGGCCTAGTGTGACGCCAAGCGGATCGGAGCCCCCGATGAACCCTCTGCGCGGCATATTGCTTAAGGTCGCTTCGGTCACGGTATTCGTGGCGATGGCGAGCCTGATCAAGGCGTCTGCGGCCGAAGTGCCTCCAGGCGAGGCGGTGTTCTTTCGATCGGCTTTCGCGATACCGGTGATCCTGATCTGGCTCGGCACGACCGGGCATCTGCATGACGGGTTGAAGACCGCGCAGCCGATGGCGCATGTCTGGCGCGGCCTCGTGGGTACTTGTGCTATGGGGTTGGGCTTTGCTGGTCTGGGACTGCTGCCGTTGCCCGAGGTGACGGCGATCGGGTATGCCGCCCCGTTGCTGGTCGTCGTGCTGGCGGCGATGTTTCTGGGCGAGCAGGTACGGATATATCGCCTGTCTGCGGTGGTTGTGGGGCTGGTCGGTGTGCTGATCGTGCTGTCGCCGCGGGTGACGGTTCTGGAAGACACCGATGTCTCGGAGACGCTGGGCGCAGTTCTGGTGCTGGGTTCCGCCGTGTTTGCGGCCTTGGCGCAGGTTTTCGTGCGCAAGCTGGTTCAGATCGAATCAACCTCGGCCATCGTATTCTACTTCTCGGTTTCCGCGACCTGCCTGTCGCTGCTGACGCTGCCATATGGCTGGGCCTTGCCCTCGGGTACGGTGCTGGCGATGCTGATCATGGCGGGGTTGCTGGGCGGGATCGGGCAGATATTGCTGACATCGGCCTATCGCCACGCGGATGTGTCGGTCATCGCGCCGTTCGAATATGCTTCGATGTTGCTAGCGATCGGATCCGGGTTTGTTTTCTTCGGCGAAATCCCGACCCTGCCAACCCTGGTGGGTGGCCTGCTGATCATTCTCGCCGGGGTGATCATCATCTACCGCGAGCGACAACTGGGGCTGGAGCGGGATAGGCAGCGCCGGGCGATGACGCCGGGTGGCTGATCTATTCTTTTGACGTCATGATCTGCATCGCTGCCACAGCGGCGCGAATGCCTTCGGCGGCGCGGACGGGCGTGTAGGGGCCGAAGCGGTTATGCGCTACGACATAGGTGATCTGCACCGCTTCACCCGGCACGTCCCTGTGGCGAAAGCGATGATCCAGAGCGAAGGCCGAGAGTGTCTGCGATATGGCCTGCTCGACCTCTGATTTCGGCGTCGCCAGCATACGGTTCTGGCCCCAGTCAATTTCCACGACGATGTCCAGCACATGCTCGTCGCCGAGGGTGGCCGCCAGCTCTTCCTTTGTCACGCCAAGCGGGCGAAGCGTGGGGTCCTTGGTAGCGCGGTAATAAAGGTAGGCAGCAGTTGCCGGCAGGGCGACTGCGAAGATGATCGCGGGCAGAAGAAGATTCATGCGCATGGCGAGGGTCCGACTGTTGGTCAAACCCATCCTGGATGCACGACAGTTCAGGAAAGGTTAAGTGCGCGCCGCAAGCGTTTCGATCGACGTGACGGTCGGCAGGTGCCGCGCAATCTCGGTCCAGGTCTCTCCGCCATCCTGGGTCGAATAGACCGAGCCCGAATTGGTTCCAAAATAGACACTGTTTTCGCCAGATGGGCCAGTGGCCATCGCCTGTCGGAGGACAGTGAAGAAGCAATCACGCTGTGGCAGGCCATCACGCAGCGCCTGCCAGCTTTCGCCGCCGTCGCGCGACCGCCAGACGGCGGCGGCGGCGTCGGGTGGAAAGCGACCCTGACTGTCGCCATTCAGCGGAATCGTCCAGATCACGTCCGGATCATCGGGGTCGACCGCGATCGGAAATCCGAAGGTCGAGGGCAGGCCCGCCGTCACATCGTCCCAGTTCCGGCCGCCGTCCCGGCTGCGGAACACGCCGTGGTGGTTTTGTTGATAGAGCAGGTCACCAGACGTTCTTGCCCGCACCATGTTGTGTACGCAATGACCGGTCTCTCCGTCTTTCGGAGCGGCGGGATGATCATGATGCACACAGGCATCGGCATTGGACAGGCGGTTGCGGCGATCCCAGTTTTGACCACCATCCTCGGTGGCAAAGACTCCGGCGGCCGAAATTCCGACCCAGAGCCTTGCCGGATCATCGGGATCGGGGATGATCGTATGCAGGGTCAGCCCCGCAGCACCCGGGTTCCAGGATTCGGCCGAGGGGTGATCGTTCAGGCTTTGTAGCTTTTCCCAAGTCTCGCCAGAATCGGTGCTTTTCAACAGCGTGGCGGGCTTGGTCCCCGCATAAAGCGCGCCCTGCGCAAGGCCCAGGGACCAGACCTGTGAGAACTGGTCCGCGAACGGAGGCGTGCCGGGGGTCCAGCCGATCATCTGCGCGAAGTCAGGGTCGTTCGCGGCCCAGTCATCGATCATGCCTTTGGTCAGTTTGGAGTGGCGCCAGGTATGGCCGGCGTCGGTGCTGGTCCAGACACCCGCTCCATGCCAGTCACCGCCTCCCCCGGCCCAGATCGTGCCGGTCGCAGGATCGCCGATCACATGATTGATCGGCGCACCGCTGCAATGCGGACCCGAGGCGCGCCAGCCTTCGGGCGTTTCAGTCAGAAGGAAGGCACCCTTTGTGGTGCCCACAAGGACAGTGGTGGACATGCGCGCGCTCCTTGCTTTTCTGCAAGTCTAGCAAGCTTCGCGATTCCCGAGAAACAATTCCTGTATCTGGGGCAAAGAGTGTCCACTTGGCGCCGAGAGGCGGAAAAACAGACCCTAAGAAATGAAAATCAGCTTCTCACCAATTTCTCATATCCCTCGGCAATGTCCCGAGTCAGGGCGCCGACCTCGAAATTGTAGTCGCCGATCTGGCCTACCGGCGTGACCTCGGCGGCGGTTCCGGTCAGCCAGCACTGTTCAAATCCTTCCAACTCCTCGGCCATGATGTGGCGGACATTGACCTTGACCTGACGGTCTTTCAGCATGCCGATTACTGTCTGGCGGGTCAGGCCGTTCAGGAAGCAATCGGGGTCTGGAGTGTGCACCTCTCCGTCCTTGACAAAGAAGATGTTGGCGCCGGTCGCCTCGGCGACATAACCGCGATAGTCGAACATCATCGCGTCCGAGCAGCCTTTCGCCTCGGCCGCGTGTTTGGCCATGGTGCAAATCATATAGAGTCCGGCGGCCTTGGCGTGGCTGGGGGCGGTTTCGGGGCTGGGGCGTTTCCATTTGGCGATATCAAGCTTGGCGCCCTTCATCTTGGCATCGCCGTAATAGTTGCCCCATTCCCAGGCGGCGATGGCCAGGCGAACCTTGTTGCGTTTGGCCGCTACCCCCATGTCCTCGCCCGCCCCGCGCCATGCGACGGCGCGCACATAGGCATCAGTGAAGCCGTTGGCGGCAAGCACTTCCTGTTTGGCGGCTTCGATCTCGTCGACCGTGTAGGGGATCTGGAAATCGAGGCATCCGGCGGAATAGTGCAACCGCTCGGAATGGTCGCGAGATTTGAAGATCCTGCCGTTGTAGCAGCGCTCGCCTTCGAAGACCGACGAGGCGTAGTGCAGCGCATGGGTCAGGATGTGGACATTGGCATCGCGCCAATCAACCAGCTTTCCGTCCATCCATATCCTGCCGTCGCGATCGTCATATGCGCCTGCCATTTCAGCATCCTCCCCGAGCGGCCAGCGGCCGATTTGCGAAAGTTGCGTAAATTAGGTCCGTTTCGGACATTAAATTACGCCAATTCGAGGAATCGCTAGCAATTGATTCTTGGAAAGTCAACAAGGCTGACATAAAATCCGCTTCAGGCGGGGGCTGCGAACGGAGATTGCGATGAGTCAACATGGCAGGTTGCGAGGACCGGGCGGCGAGGCGCTGCTGTTCCTGACCGACGAGCAGTTGAAGAAGGGCATCGAGGCCATGTTCTTCGCTTATCGTGGCTTCACCGCCGATCCGGACCGGATTCTGGAAAATTACGCCTATGGCCGCGCGCATCACCGGGCGCTGCACTTCATCCATCGCAGTCCGGGAACCACTGTGAACAACCTGTTGTCGATCCTGGGGGTGACGAAACAGTCCCTGAACCGGGTCTTGCGCACGTTGATCGAGGATGGTCTGGTCGAAAGCAGGGTGGGTCGGCGCGACAAGCGCGAGCGGCATCTGCATCTGACCCCGAAGGGAGTGGCATTGGAAAAGGACTTGTCAGAGGCGCAGCGCAACCGAATGCGCGCGGCGTTCCGTTCTGCCGGACCAGAGGCCGTTTCAGGGTTCCGGCAGGTTCTGGAAGCGATGATGGATGCCGAGATGCGGCGGCAGTACAACAGCTTGAAGGATGCGGGATCATGACGGTTTCCGAGGCGCATCTGCTGATCGTCGATGATGATGAGCGCATTCGCGGGTTGTTGCAGAAATTCCTGATCCGCAGCGGCTTTTTCGTGACCGCTGCGCGGGATGCCCAGCATGCAAGACGCATTCTGTCGGGGCTCGATTTCGACCTGATCGTTCTCGACGTGATGATGCCCGGCGAGGATGGCGTCAGTTTTACCAGATCGCTGCGCGAGACACTGAAAACGCCGATCCTGCTGCTGACGGCGAAGGGCGAGACCGACGATCGAATCAGCGGGCTGGAGGCGGGTGCGGATGACTATCTATCGAAGCCGTTCGAACCCAAGGAGCTGCTGCTAAGGATCAACGCGATCCTGCGCCGGGTACCGCAGGAACCGGCGGACAGTGGCATCCCCAAAGTGCTGCATCTGGGTGGGATCCGCTATGATGTGGAGCGTGGCGAGATGTGGCAGGGCGACGACCCGGTGCGCCTGACTGCGACCGAGAGCCAGCTGATGAAGATCTTCTCGGCTTCGCCGGCAGAAGCGGTCAGTCGCGCGGCATTGGTCGAGAGACTTGGTCGGGACAGGGGCCAAGCGCAGGAGCGCGCAGTCGATGTCCAGATCACCCGATTGCGGCGCAAGATCGAGGCTGATCCAAAGCAGCCGCGCTATCTGCAGACCGTGCGCGGCGAAGGGTACATGCTGGCACCGGATTGATCGCGAAAAGCACCTATGACCGCCTTTTCCCGGCATGGTGTCCGGTCGCGGACTGCATGATCTTCGGCGACGTGTCGCACCGGCAAGGTTCGGCGAACGGTCGGGTTGGCTTTGATTCACCTTTCCGAGGCTATCTTGATCCGGTTCCAGACGGCGCGTCCGGTTTGGCGGCCTCGTCCCACCTCAGTTTTCAGGAGAAACAGATGCCTTTTGATCCTTATGATGACCACGAAACCGCGCTTGATAGCCCGGCACAGCATATTGAAATCGTCACACCGAACGACAGCACCGATCTGGTCCGGACGACCCGCGCGATCAACGCAAGCGGGTCCGGTATCATCCGCCTGCGGACCCTGGACGGCAGCGAAGGCGATCTTTACGTCGTTGCGGGTACTGTCATGCCGATCCGCGCGATCCGCATTTATGCGACCGGAACCACCGCGACAGGCATTCGCGGCCTGTCCTGACCTTGTCGATGGGATGGCCATCCTGTAACTCAATGGAATGGCCACCCATTACTTTTCTCATGACGACTGCCTCAGCCACATAACTCCGCCCGGACATCCAGAGCGGGCGGACCGGCTGAAAGCTATCGACGCGGCCCTTTCAGCGGCCCGGTTCGGCGGCCTTGACAGGATCGCCGCGCCGCTCGCCGAAGAGGCGGACGTTCTGCTGTGCCACCCGCTGCGCTATATCGACAGGCTGCGCGCGGTGGTGCCACAGAGCGGGACTGTGGCGCTCGACGCCGACACACATATCTCGCCCGGCTCTTTGCAGGCCGCGTTTCGGGCAGTGGGCGCAGGAATAGCGGCGGTTGACGCGGTACTGGATGGCGCTGCCGCAAATGCCTTTGTCGGCTGCCGTCCGCCCGGCCACCATGCCGAGGTCGAACTGCCGATGGGCTTCTGCCTGTTCGGAAGCGTCTCTATCGCGGCCAAACATGCGCTGGAGCGGCGCGGGCTGGGCCGTGTTGCCGTGGTCGATTTCGACGTCCATCATGGCAATGGCACGCAGGATCTGCTGTGGCAGGAGCGGCGCAGCCTGTTCGTCTCAAGTCATCAGATGCCGCTATGGCCCGGCACTGGCGAGCCGCATGAGCGCGGCGCACATGACAACGTGATCAACATTCCGCTTGCGCCGGGGTCGGGCAGCACAGAGATGCGCCGGGCATATGAGGCGCAGGTGTTCCCGGCGCTCGAGGCATTCAGGCCGGAACTGATCCTGATCTCTGCCGGCTTCGATGCCCATAGGGACGATCCGCTGGCCAATCTCAACTGGTCCACTGAAGATTACGCATGGTTGACCGGGCGGCTTTGTGATGTGGCAGAGGCCTCTTGCGCAGGGCGCTTGGTATCGACACTGGAAGGCGGATATGATCTGACCGCTTTGGGCCAGTCGGTGGCAGCACATGTGGCAGTTTTGATGGAGCGTGGCTGATGAGCGAGACTGCGGTATCCGAAATGACATTCGAGCAGGCTATGGCCGAGCTGGAGCAAGTGGTCGGGCAGTTGGAACGCGGTGAGGTGCCCCTCGAGGACTCGATCAAGCTTTATGAGCGCGGCGCGGCGCTGAAGAAGCGTTGCGAGGACAAGCTGAAAGAGGCCGAGGAAAAGGTTGCCAAGATCACACTGAATGCGGATGGCACGCCATCGGGGACGGAACCCGTCGAAGGGCTTTAGGCCATGTTTCAGGAACGGTTGGCGGATGTTGCAGGGCAGGTCGAGGCCTGTCTGGCCGAGATGCTGCTGCCGATGGGAACCGCCCCTCTGGCCAAGCCGATGCGCTATGCAAGCCGTGGGGGCAAGCGGCTGCGGGCATTTCTTGTGATGGAAAGTGCCGCAATGCACGGTGTTTCCGATGCCGCAAGCGTTTGGGCCGCCGCCGCTGTCGAGGCTCTGCACGCCTATTCGCTGGTGCACGACGATCTGCCCTGCATGGATGATGATGATCTGCGGCGCGGACAGCCGACAGTGCATGTGAAGTGGGACGAGGCGACGGCGGTATTGGTCGGCGATGCGCTGCAGACCCTCGCATTCGAGTGTCTAACAAGGGTGGATCTGCACGCCGATGCCCAGGTGCGGCTGGCGATGGTGGCGTCCTTGGCCCGAGCCTCTGGCGGACGGGGCATGGTGCTTGGCCAGGCGCAGGACGTGGCGGCGGAGACCGCGACCGTGCCGCTGACACTGGAACAGATTACCGAATTGCAGGCCCTTAAGACCGGTGCGCTGATCGGCTGGTCGGCCGAGGCCGGTGCGGTGCTGGCCGGTGCCGATCCTGAGCCGCTGCGGCGATATGCGGCGGCGCTGGGCCTTGCCTTTCAGATCACCGACGACATCTTGGATGTGGCGGGCGATGCCGCCAAGACCGGTAAGCGCGTCGGAAAGGATGCCGATGCCGGCAAGGCGACTTTCGTGTCCTTGCTGGGGCTCGACGGTGCCAGAGCGCGGGCCAATTCGCTTGTCGAGGATGCCGAGACGGCGCTGCAAGCCTACGGCGACCGGGCGACAGCCTTGCGGGAAGCGGCGCGGTTCGTTATTTCGCGCGAGATGTAATCCGAGCGCCCAAGGGGGCCGCATGACCGATCGACCCAAGACGCCGCTACTGGACCAAGTGACCGTTCCCGCTGACCTGAAGTGTCTGAGCGATGCTGAATTGCGTCGGCTGGCCGATGAACTGCGGGCAGAGACAATCAGCGCCGTGTCGGAAACCGGCGGCCATCTGGGCGCGGGGCTGGGTGTGGTGGAACTTACAGTTGCACTGCATGCCGTCTTCGATGCGCCAAAGGATCGGATCATCTGGGATGTCAGCCATCAATGCTATCCGCACAAGATCCTGACCGGGCGGCGCGAGCGGATTCGCACGTTGCGGCAAAAGAGCGGATTGTCGGGCTTCACCAAGCGGTCGGAAAGTCCCTATGACCCGTTCGGAGCGGCGCATAGCTCTACCTCGATCTCGGCGGCGCTCGGTTTTGCCGTGGCGCGCGACTTGGGCGGGGCGGCCGAACACGGGATTGGTCATTGCATCGCGGTCATTGGCGATGGCGCGATGAGTGCGGGCATGGCCTATGAGGCGATGAACAACGCAGGGCATCTGGGCAAGCGCCTGATCGTGATCCTGAACGATAACGAGATGAGCATCGCCCCGCCCGTGGGCGCGATGTCGACCTATCTGTCGCGGCTTTACGCGGGCGATCCCTACCAGGAATTCAAAGCCGCCGCGAAAGGTGCGATCAGCCTGCTTCCGCCACCGTTCCAGGAAGGCGCGCGCCGGGCCAAGGAAATGCTGAAAGGCATGACCGTGGGCGGCACGATGTTCGAGGAACTGGGGTTCTCCTATGTCGGGCCGATCGATGGCCATGACATGGAGCAGGTTCTGTCGATTCTGCGCACGGTCAAAGCGCGCGCCACCGGGCCGGTTCTGATCCATGCGATCACCAAGAAGGGCAAGGGCTATGCGCCCGCCGAGGATGCGGCGGACCGCGGACATGCGACCGCCAAGTTCGATGTCGTGACGGGCAAGCAGAAAAAATCGCCCTCGAACGCGCTAAGCTACACGCGGGTCTACGCGGATGCGCTGCTGCGCGAGGCGGCCGCGGATGACAAGATCGTCGCGGTGACGGCGGCAATGCCGGACGGGACCGGGTTGAACCTGTTCGCAGAACGTTACCCCAGCCGCTGTTTCGATGTCGGCATTGCCGAGCAACACGCGGTGACTTTTTCGGCCGGGCTGGCAGCGGGCGGAATGAAGCCCTTCTGCACGATCTATTCGACCTTCCTGCAGCGGGGCTACGATCAAGTGGTGCATGACGTGGCGATCCAGCGCCTACCAGTGCGTTTTGCCATTGATAGAGCCGGTTTGGTCGGTGCGGACGGCGCCACTCATGCCGGAGCGTTCGACATTGCATTTCTGGCAAACCTGCCCGGTTTCGTGGTAATGGCGGCGGCGGACGAGGCGGAGTTGGTGCATATGGTCGCGACAGCCGTGGCGCATGACGACGGACCGATCGCCTTCCGCTATCCGCGCGGTGACGGCGTGGGCGTCGAGATGCCAGAGCGTGGTGAAGCGCTGGAGATCGGCAAGGGCCGGCTCGTTCAGGAGGGCGGGCGCGTTGCGATCCTGTCCTTCGGCACCCGTCTGGAGGCGGTCCGCGAAGCAGCTGAAATGCTCTCTAAAAAGGGAATCTCGCCCACGATTGCCGATGCGCGTTTCGCCAAGCCGCTGGACCGGGATCTGATCATGCAACTGGCCCGAGACCACGAGGCCCTGATCACCATCGAGGAAGGGGCGGTTGGTGGATTCGGGTCACATGTTGCGCAGATGCTTGCGGATGAGGGTATCTTTGATCGAGGGCTGAAGTACCGTTCGATGGTGCTGCCGGATACATTCATTGACCAGGCAAGCCCCGAGGACATGTATGCTGTCGCCGGGCTCAATGCTGGCGACATCGTGTCGAAGGTGCTGGACGTGCTTGGGGTTGCGGATATCGCCAGTCGCCGCGCTTGACAGTCAGCCCGCGCGCCGCTCTTCGCTGGCGCGTTCTTCGAGCCGCTTTTCAATGGCCTCGAGCCGAAGCAGAACCTCGTCCCGGTAAGCGTCGGTACGGGCGCCTTCCTCGGCGTGATGGGCATCTTGCATAGAATTGACGATCAGCCCGACCAGAAGGTTCACCACGGCGAAGGTGGTCACCATGATGAAAGGCACGAAGAAGGCCCAGGCCCAAGGGTAGACCTCCATCACCGGGCGGACGATGCCCATTGACCAGCTTTCCAGTGTCATGATCTGGAACAGCGAATAGGCCGAGCGTCCGAGATCGCCAAACCAGTCGGGAAAACTGGCAGAGAAGAGTTTCGTCGCCATAACCGAGCCGATGTAGAAGATGATTCCCATCAGCACAAAGACCGAGCCCATTCCGGGCAGAGCGGTCACGAATCCTTCCACGACGCGGCGCATACGGGGTGCGACCGAAATGACCCGCAACAGCCGAAGAACACGCAGCGCGCGCAGAACGGACAAGCCCTGCGTCGCCGGCACCAGCGCGACCCCGACCACTGCAAAATCGAACAGGTTCCAGGGGCGGCGAAAAAATCCAGGGCCCTGCGCAAAGAGCTTCGCCGCGATCTCTATCACGAAAATGGCAAGGCAGGCCGTATCGAATCCGGCGATCAAGGGACCGGCGGCGCGCATCGCTGCTGCCGAAGTCTCGAGCCCGAGCAGCAAGGCGTTGAACAGGATCACGCCAAGGATGACATTCCGCACATCGGCGCGGTCGAGGAAGGCGGCCATCTTCTGTCGCAGGGTCATCATCTAGCTCGAATCGGAAAGAGTTGCGTTGATATGGCGACTTCACTGGTATGCCGCAAGGCCGCGTCAATCGCGGTTGCCGCTATCCGCCTGCAATAGCGCCTTCAGCCCACTGCGGTAGTCGGGATAGAGAAGTTCGACGCCCAGTTCGGACTTGATACGATCATTGCGGACCTTTTTCGACTCGGCATAGAAGCTGCGGGCCATCGGGCTCATTTCTGCCATATCCCAGTTTTCGGTCGGCGGAACCGGCAGACCAAGCAATTTCGCGGCATGTTCGATAACGTCTTCGGGCGGGGCGGGGTCATCGTCGCAAAGGTTGTAGATCGCCCCGACACCGGCCTTCGCGATCGAAGCGGCAAGTGTACGGGCGATGTCCTCGACATGGATGCGAGAGAAGACCTGGCCGGGTTTTACAATTCGGCGGGCGGTGCCGTCACGGACCTTGGCAAAAGGCCCACGGTCCGGGCCATATATGCCCGCAAGGCGGAAAATATGCAGGTTCAGAGACTGTTTTCCAGCAAGCGCCTGCCACGCGGCCTCGGCCGCCACGCGATACTGGCCGCGCTTGGTCGTGGGAGCCAGGGGGGTGTCTTCATCCACCCATTCGCCTTGGTGATCGCCATAGACACCGGTCGTTGACAGATAACCTGTCCATTCGAACGGTGCGGCGGCGAGGATCTGGTCGGATAGCGCGTTCAGCACCGGGTCGCCATCCGCATCGGGTGCGACTGAACTGAGCAGGTGCGTCGCCTCGGCAAGCGGCTCGGACATTTCAGTGCCAGGCCAGATCAGGGGCTCAACGCCTTCGGCAACCAGTTCCCGGGCCTTTTCGGGGCTGCGCGTCGTGCCGATGATACGCCAGCCTTGCGGCAGCAGCAGGCGGGCAAGGGCGCGGGCGGAATAGCCGTGACCGATGGAGAGCAAGGTATTTGTCATGGGCTTGAGTTATCGGGGGATCGTGCCCTGCTGCAAGAGAGAGTTGAAAATCAAATAATTCTGGCTTTTGTTCATTAACCAAAGGACAAATCCAAGATGCCAGAATTGATCACCATTTCGCAGCCTTGGGATTTCCGACTCGATTCGCGATTGTCGAAGGCTTGCTCAAGGACGGCGAGCAAAGCGCAGGCGCGCTTCAAGACGTCGCGGATGTATCGGCACCGGCAATTTCGCCGCATCTGAAAGTGTTGCGCGAGGCGGGTTTGATCCAACAGCGGGTCGACGGGCAGCGTCGTATTTACAGCGCCGAAGCCAAGGCGATCCAGGCGATCAGTGCAAGGTCAATGAGCCGCAAGAAATTCTGGGGCGCCGGTCTTAATCGGCTGGCAGCGGTGATCGAGGCGGGGCGTCCATGGGAGAAGTAAGGTTCACGCAGGAATTCGACGCTGCGCCGTTTGCATCTCATGGATGAGCATCGTTCTTTTTCGGGCAAAGGTGATCCGGTCACTTCCGCTGATCCATCGTGAACGGTCCAAGTTGCAGTGTGTCGCCCCTGGCTCGCGGTATGTAAAAGAACCATTGCAGCCCGCCTGCAGCCGTGAAGGCCGGCGCCGGATCCACCAGACAGGGCTGGGCGATCCAGCTGGATGTCGCTATCGGACCGATCCGATGGGGTTGCGCAGCGACGGGACTTATGGAAAATGGATAAATGGAACGGCCATCATTGAAATCATGGGAAGAAAGTGCCGCCGCTTTGGTAGCGGTGGCGGCTGGACGCGCAGCGGCGGATCTGGTGGTCCGGGGCGGCAAGCTGGTCAACGTTCAAAGCCGCGAGGTGCTGGACGGCTGGCAGATCGCGATCGCCGAGGGTCGGTTCGCCTATGTCGGGCCCGATGCCTCGCACTGTATCGGGGACGATACCAAGGTACTGGAGGCAGGGGGACAATACATGATCCCCGGCCTTTGCGACGGGCACATGCATATCGAAAGCGGCATGTTGACGCCTGCCGAATTCGCCGCCGCGGTGATCCCGCACGGCACCACGACAATGTTTACCGACCCGCATGAAATCGCCAATGTGTTGGGTTTGCGCGGCGTCAAGCTGATGCATGATGAGGCGCTGATGCAGCCGGTCAGCATCTATACACAAATGCCAAGCTGTGCGCCATCGGCCCCCGGCCTGGAGACGACCGGTTACGAGATTTCCGCTGATGACGTGGCCGAAGCGATGGCCTGGCCCGGCATCATCGGACTGGGAGAGATGATGAATTTCCCCGGTGTAGTGAATGGCGACCGCCAGATGCTGGCCGAGATGGCGGCGACCATGCGGGCGGGCAAGACCATTGGCGGGCATTATGCCAGCCCAGACCTGGGCCCTGCCTTCAGCGCCTATGTCGCGGGCGGCGCGGCAGACGACCATGAGGGTACCTGCGAGGCGGACGCGATTGCACGGGTGCGGCAGGGCATGCGGTCGATGCTGCGGCTGGGCAGTGCCTGGTATGATGTCGAAAGCCAGATGACGGCGGTGACCGAGAAGGGCCTCGACCCGCGGAATTTCATCTTGTGCACGGACGACTCGCATTCCGGCACCTTGGTCAATGACGGACATATGAACCTGGTGGTACGCCACGCGATTGATTGTGGCTGTGATCCGCTGATCGCGTTGCAGATGGCAACGGTGAACACCGCCACACACTTCGGGCTGGAGCGTGAATTAGGGTCTATTTCGCCGGGACGGCGCGCGGATGTGATCCTGACCAGCGACCTTCGCACGCTGCCGATCAATCGGGTGATCGCGCGCGGGCAGACGGTGGCGGTGGATGGGCAGATCGTCGTCGATTGTCCCCATCTGGACTGGCCCGATGATGTCCGCAGGACGATTCGTCTGGGCAAGGAACTGGCGGCGGCAGATTTCAAGGTCAAGGCGCCCGAAGGCGCAAACCGAGTGACGGCCAAGGTGATTGGCGTCGTCGAAAACCAGGCGCCGACCAAGGCGCTGACCGCTGATTTGCCCGTCATAGATACTGTTGTGCAAGGTGACGTGGCCAAGGACGTTTGCCAGATCGCGCTTGTGGAACGGCATCGGGCAACTGGAGATGTGGTCAACGGCTTCGTCTCGGGTTTCGGCTATGAAGGCAACATGGCGATGGCCAGCACGGTGGCGCATGACAGTCATCACATGATTGTCGTTGGCACCAGCCGCAAGGATATGGCGCTGGCCGCGAACCGACTGGGCGAGGTTGGCGGCGGGATCACTGTCTGGCGAGACGGCCGAGAGATCGCACTGGTCGAACTGCCCATCGCCGGACTGATGTCGGACAGCCCGGCGCGCGAGGTTGCCGCCAAGGCCGACCGCATGGTCGCCGCGATGGCCGAATGCGGTTGCACTCTGAACAACGCCTACATGCAGCATTCGCTTTTGGCGCTGGTAGTCATACCGGAGTTAAGGATTTCCGATCTTGGTCTGGTCGACGTGACCAAATTCGAGATCACAGAACTCTTCGAGGATTCATGATGGACGGAACAGAGCCCAGTCTGCCGGTCGAGACACCGGACACGCCAGCACCAGAGGCGTTCTTTGAAGCTGCAGCGGCTGTCGAACGGCTGCGGGAACTCTATGAGTCGGCGATCGGATTTCTGAGCGACCGGTTTTCCGCCACCGTGACGGGGGCGAAGCCGCCCTCTCGGTTCAGGGCTTTCTACCCCGAGATCCGGATCACCACGACCAGCTTCGCTGCTGCGGACAGCCGCCTCAGCTTTGGTCATGTCGCGGTTCCGGGCACCTATTCGGCGACCGTCACGCGGCCCGATCTGTTTGCGAACTACCTGCGCCAGCAGATTGACCTCTTGATCAGAAATCACGGCGTACCGGTGATCATTGGAGCGTCTGACACGCCGATGCCGGTGCATTTCGCCGTGGCGAACGATGCCGAAGTGACAGTGCCACATGAAGGGGTGATGGAGTTCACCCTGCGTGACGTGTTCGACGTCCCGGATCTGTCGACGACCCATGACGACATCGTCAATGGCCACGGCTTTCACTACCCCGATGGCTCCGCCCCCCTGGCGCCATTCACGGCGCAGCGGGTCGACTATTCGCTGGCGCGTTTGTCGCATTATACGGCGACCAGTGCCGAGCACTTCCAGAATCATGTTCTGTTCACAAACTACCAGTTCTACGTCGAGGAATTCGAGGCCTATGCCCGCAAGATGCTGAGCGACAAGACCAGTGGTTATTCGGAATTTGTTGGCCCTGGAAACGTGACTATAAAAGGCCCTGAAGACGTGATGCCCGTACCGCTGAAAATGCCGCAGATGCCGACCTATCATCTGAAACGGGCTGACAGCGCCGGGATCACGCTGGTCAATATCGGCATCGGCCCGTCCAACGCCAAGACGGCGACTGATCACATCGCCGTCTTGCGGCCACATGCGTGGCTTATGGTCGGGCATTGCGCCGGTCTGCGGAACAGCCAGCGGTTGGGGGACTTTGTGCTCGCCCATGCCTACCTGCGCGAGGATCATGTGCTCGATGACGATCTGCCGATCTGGGTGCCAATCCCGCCTCTGGCCGAGATCCAGATCGCACTGGAAGACGCCGTCGAGGCTGTCACGATGCTGGAAGGCTACGAGTTGAAGCGGATCATGCGGACCGGGACCGTCGCCACCATCGACAATCGCAACTGGGAACTGCGCGACCAGTCCGGCCCGGTGCAACGGTTGTCGCAGTCCCGCGCCATCGCGCTGGACATGGAAAGCGCCACCATTGCCGCCAACGGATTCCGGTTCAGGGTGCCTTACGGAACGCTGCTCTGCGTCTCTGACAAACCGCTGCACGGAGAGCTGAAACTGCCTGGAATGGCGTCTGATTTCTACAAGACGCAAGTGGCGCGGCACCTTCTGATCGGGATTCAGGCGATGGAGAGCTTGCGCGAAATGCCGCTGGAACGCATCCATTCTCGCAAGCTTAGAAGCTTCGAAGAGACCGCATTCTTGTGACGTAGGGGTATTTTACCCACAAAATGGGTGTTTTTCCGCTTGGAATGCACACAAATTGTTGTGTCTCCCCTCTATATTCCGCTAGATTCTGCGAATAAGCCCCAACTTTAGGGGAAGGACGAGGAGACCATACATGGCGAAACCAATGACAAAGACC
>JAGXFH010000059.1 GCA_024637315.1 Brevirhabdus sp. | reverse complement strand
CACCGGGTGCGCGGCAACGACCGGATCGAGCCGGCGCTGGACCAGGAATTCCGTTTCGTCTGGCGCTCGGCCGAGTTGGGTGATTTCATCGAAGGCATCCGCGCCGCGATCATCGACAAGGACCGCGCTCCGCGCTGGCGGCATGGCGGGATCGAAGAGGTCAGCCCGGTCGAGGTCAGCCAAATGCTGATGCCGCTGGGAAACGACGCGCTGAAACTGTAGGAGACGGCGATGAAGATCGGATTTATCGGACTGGGCAACATGGGCGCGCCGATGGCGGCCAACCTGGTGGCGGCAGGGCACGAGGTGATCGGCTTCGATCTGGTCGCACCCTGTCCCGACGGTGTCGCAACGGCGGCATCCGCCGCGCAAGCGGCGCGGGGCCGCGACGTGGTCATCACCATGCTGCCCAACGGCGCGATCCTGCGATCGGTCGCCGACGAGATCATCCCGGAAATGGACAAGGGCGCGCTCTTTCTCGATTGCTCGACGGTCGATGTCGAAAGCGCGCGCGCCGTCGCCGACCAGGCCCAGGCGGCGGGACGTCTGGCGGTCGATGCGCCGGTATCGGGTGGCATCGGCGGCGCGGCGGCCGGCACGCTGACCTTCATGGCCGGCGGCAGCGATGCGGGCTTCACGATGGCCAAGCCGCTTTTCGACATCATGGGCCAGAAGGCCGTGCATTGCGGCGCCTCGGGAAACGGCCAGGCCGCCAAGATCTGCAACAACATGATCCTCGGCGCCACGATGATCGTCACCTGCGAGGCCTTCGCGCTCGCCGACAAGCTGGGCCTCGACAGGCAGGCCATGTTCGACGTGGTCTCGACCTCCTCGGGCTACAGCTGGTCGATGAACGTCTATTGCCCCGCTCCCGGCATCGGCCCGGTTTCTCCGGCCGACAACGATTACAAACCGGGCTTCGCGGCGGAACTGATGCTCAAGGATCTGCGGCTGTCGCAACAGGCCGCGGAAGCCGTCGATGCCGACACGCCGATGGGCCGGGCGGCGGCGGATCTCTATGCGCAGTTCGTCGAGAACGAGGACGGCAAGGGCCGCGACTTCTCGGCCATGCTGCCGCGGTTCGAGAAGCGCCACCGCAGCTAGTTTCTTTTCAGCTCAAATATCCTCGCGCGAAGCGCGAAACAATCCGCACGAAGTGCCAGAAGCAGCGCGCCGGGCCATCGGCCCGGTGCTCCGTTTACAGCGTTTCGGGAAATACCCGAGCCGAACGCAGCGAAGTTCCGATCCGTCGTTTTCCCGCAACGCCATGGCCGCCGTCAGTTGGTGATGATCTCCGGTCCCATCATCAGGGTCGGCAGCCAGGTCGAGATGATCGGCACATAGGTCACGATGATCAGGAAGACGAAGAGCACGGCGAGGAACGGCAGCGCGGCGCGAACCACCGCCATCATCGACATCCCCGCCACGCCCGAGGTCACGAACAGGTTCAGACCGACCGGCGGGGTGATCATGCCGATTTCCATGTTCACCACCATGATGATGCCCAGATGGATCGGGTCGATGCCCAATTCCATTGCGATCGGAAAGACCAGCGGCGCGACGATCACTATAAGGCCCGACGGTTCCATGAACTGGCCGCCGATCAGCAGGATGACGTTGACGATGACCAGGAACATGATCGGCCCGAACCCGGCGCTCAGCATCGCGCTGGCGATCTGCTGCGGGATCTGCTCGTCGGTCAGCACATGCTTCAGGATCAGCGCGTTGGCGATGATGAACATCAGCATGATCGTCAGTTTGGAGGCATCAAGCAGCGTGTCGCGGGTATCGCGGTGGAAGAACGCCGTGACCAGCGCGTAGGGGCGCCTGATCAGCGACGAGGGCCGCCCCTCGGCATTGGCCAGCGGTCCCATGTCGCGGTAGACGAAGACCGCGATCAGGAAGGCGTAGACCGATGCCACGGCGGCCGCCTCGGTCGGGGTGAAGATCGCGCCGGTGACGCCGGGAATCCCGTAGATCCCGACCATGATGATGACGATCAGCATCAGACCCCAGAACGCGTCCATGAACGATGCGCCGATCTCGCCCCAGCCCAGCCATTCGCCCTTCGGCATGTTGCGGATCCGGGCCATGATGTAGATCGTGATCATCAGCATCAGCCCGGCCATGATCCCGGGAATGACGCCCGCCAGGAACATCCGCCCGACAGAAACATCCGTGGCCGACGCATAGACGACCATCACGATGGACGGCGGGATCAGGATGCCGAGCGTGCCGGCGTTGCAGATCACGCCTGCGGCGAATTCCTTGGTGTAGCCGGCTTCCTTCATCGCCGCGATCACGATCGTCCCGATGGCGACCACGGTCGCCGGCGAGGATCCCGACAAGGCGGCAAAGAGCATGCAGGCGAAGACGCCCGCAATCGCCAGGCCGCCACGCATATGGCCGACGCAGGCGATCGAGAACCGGATGATCCGCCGCGCCACCCCGCCGGTCGACATGAAACTGGAAGCTAGGATGAAATAGGGGATCGCCAGCAGCGTCGGATGTCCCGCCATCGCGTTGTAAAGCGAGGCGGCGATCGAGGCCAGCGAGGTATCGGAATTGGCCAGCAGGAAAATCATCGACGACAGGCCGAGCGCGACCGCGATGGGGATACCGACCAGCAGAAGGCCGATCACCATCGTGAACAGAATGACGACTTCCATGCGCTCAGGCTCCCCGGTGGGCCGAAGCGGCCTCTTTGACGGCGTCTTCGGCCTCGTGGCCGACGATCAGTTTGTCCTGCTCGCCGCGCAGGATGCGGATCGTCGCCTGGATGACGCGAAAGAGGATCAGAAGCGCCGCGACCGGCAACATCGTGTAGGGCACCACGCGCGGCAGCTTCGAATAGGACTCGCCCTGGTTGATCGTTGCCTCCAGCCACCGCAGGAACTCGGGCATCGGCACCTGGTCGGTCTCGAAGAAGGCGCGGTCGCGGGTATCGGGATTGAATCCGGTTGGAAACCATCTGCCGGTCGTTTCCTGCATTCCGGCGAACGGGGCCCAATAATCCCATGCCCCTTTCAGCAGGAACAGGGCGTAAACGACGCACAGGACCGCCGAGACGATCCCCAGCACCCGCCGGTTGCGCGGAGACACGATGTTCAGGATCGCATCGACGCCAAGATGAGAGGTGACCTTGAACCCGTAGGCAATGCCGAACAGCACCAGCCATGCAAACAGGATCGAAACGACCTCAAGGCTCCAGATGTTCAGGGAATTGAACACGTAGCGCAAAACGACATTGGTGAAGGTCAACATCGTCATCACCCCCAGCATGATGGCGATGACGTTTTCCTCGAAGCTGTGGACAAATCGGCCCAAAGCCGTCCGCGGAACATAGCGCGATGCGCTCATTTCCCCCTCCCTGACTGTCCGGTCAGGCCGAACCCGGTCGCACCGGATCCGGCCATGCCGCTGATCGAGACTACATCGATTCGTTGATGGCCTGAGCCGCGTCGATGTTTTCCTGCCCGACTTCCTCGGCGAACTGTTCCCAGACCGGTTTCATCGCCGCAACCCATTCTGCGCGCTGTTCCGGGGTCAGTTCACGGATCGTGCCACCGGCATCGAGGATCGCCTGACGCGCTTCGTCGTCGACCTTGCCAACAGCAGCGTTCCGCTCGGTCGTGACCTCCATCAGGATCGTGTGCAACTGGTCACGAACGTCGGCGTCCAACCCGTCCCACCAGTCGGCAGAAGTCACGAGCATGTAGTCGATGATCCCGTGATTTGTCTCGGTGATCCCGTCCTGAACCTCGAAGAACTTCTGGCCGTAGATGTTCGACCAGGTGTTTTCCTGACCGTCCACGACGCCGGTTTGCAGCGCACCGTAAACCTCGGCAAAGGCCATCGGCTGCGCGGTCGCGCCAAGGGCGTTCATTTGCGCAACCAGCACGTCAGACGGCTGCACACGGAACTTGAGGCCTTTTGCATCCTCGGGCAGGATCAGCGGCTTCTTCGCAGAAATCTGCTTCATGCCATTATGCCAATAGCCAAGGCCAAGGACCCCGCGGCGGGTCATCGAGGTCAACATCTCCTGGCCGGTTTCCGAGGCCTGGAACGCATCGACCGCGGCGATGTCCTTGAACATGAACGGCAGGTCGAACAGGCGGAAGGCCTTGGTGATCGGCTCGAACAAGGAAAGCGAAGGGGCTGCGAACTGGACATCCCCCTGAAGCATCGCTTCCAGCACCTTTTCGTCGGTGTAAAGCGTCGAGTTCGGGAAAACCTCCATGCAGGCCTTGCCGTTCATCTCTTCGTTCACCCGCTCCATCAGCAGGTTTGCCGCGATCCCTTTGGGATGCTTGTCGGAATTGGTGACATGACTGAATTTGATGACGATTTCGCCGTCATCGCAGGCGGCGCTGGCGGCATTGGCGGTGAAGACCAGCGCAGCGGCGGTGGCGACGGTTGTCAGGAATTTCATATCTTATCCTCCCATGGATATACTGAATAATCGGACCCCCGATGTTACGGAGGGCTGTTGTTACATGAACTGACCAGCCCTTCGCTGCAAGAAAAACTTGCGCCACACTGATGCCCGCGCGTCCTGTTCAGCCGCCCGAAGAAAAGGAAACCCGGTGAAACAACTTGGCCAGTCCCCGACCGACACAGCCTTCGTGCAAAACCCTTACGCGTTCTACGAACGCGCGCGCGCCGAGGCGGGGGCGGTGTTTCGCTGGACCGATTACGGCATGCCCTGCGCGCTGTCCTATGGCGCGGTCTGGGCGATCCTGCGCGACCGCCGCTTCGGGCGCGAGGTTCCGGAGGATCAACGCGGCGCGCGGCCACCGCATCAGGCGGCGTTCTGGGCAGTCGAGGATCACTCGATGCTGGAACTCGAGCCGCCGCGCCACACAAGGTTGCGCGGGCTGGTGCTGCGGGCCTTCACCTCGCGCCGGATCGCGGCCCTCGGGCCCGAGATCACCGCCCTGGCGCACGACCTGGTGGACCGGATCGAGGGCGACCGCTTCGACCTGATCCCCGCCTTCGCCACGCGGCTGCCGGTGATCGTGATCGCGCGGCTGCTGGGCGTGCCAGAGGATCGGGCGGATGACCTTCTGGGATGGTCGAACGCGATGGTTGGAATGTACCAGGCGCGCCGGACAAAGGCTGACGAGGTGGCGGCAGCCCACGCCGCTGCGGCGTTCGCCGCTTTCCTGCGCGACTATGCGGCGTTTCGCCGCGACCGGCCGGCGGACGACCTGATCACCCATCTGATCGCAGCCGAGGAGGATGGCGACAGGTTGAGCACCGAAGAACTGATCTCGACCTGCATCCTGTTGCTGAATGCCGGCCACGAGGCGACGGTGCATTCGCTCGGCAACGGCGTGAAGGCGCTGTTGGAGGCCGGAACCCGCCCGCAGGCATTGTCGCCGGACCGGATCGAGGCGACGGTCGAGGAGATCCTGCGCTACGACCCGCCGCTGCACATGTTCACCCGATGGGCCTATGAAGACGTCGAAGTCGGACGGCATCTGATCCCGAAGGGCAGCCAGATCGCCTGCCTTCTGGGTGCAGCCAATCGCGACCCGGCGCGGTGGGAAAAGGCCGGGCGGTTCGACCCTGCCCGCGCGGTGCAGACCAATGCCAGTTTCGGCGCGGGCGTGCATTTCTGCATCGGCATAGCGCTGGCGCGGATGGAGTTGCAGCTGGCCCTGCCGGTGCTCTTTGACCGCTGCCCCCGATTGCGGCTGGTCGGGGTGCCGCATTATGCGAACCTCTATCACTTCCACGGCCTGGAATCGCTGGACCTCAGGCGCTGAGCGGCGACGCCTGCGGCGTCAAGAGATCGGTTTGCGCCGCGCGTTCCGCGCGTCGCGATGCCTCCGGCGGGGATATCTCGAATCGAAAGCCGTCAGTGCGGTCAGACCGGCAGCATCGTCGAGGACTTGATCTCTTCCATCGACAGAAGCGCGGTGACGTTGAAGATGCGCACCTCTGAAATCAGCGCCTGGTAGAAGGTGTCATAGGCGCGGGCATTGGCGACGCGGACCTTGAGGATATAGTCGATCTCGCCCGCCAGCCGGTGCGCCTCCATCACTTCGGGGCGGTCGTTGAGGGCCTTGAGGAACTTTCTCTGCCAGTCGGCTTCATGCTCTGACGTGCGGATCAGCACGAAAAAGCAGGCTTCAAGACCAAGCGCCTCGGCATCCAGCAACACGGTGTGCTGCTTGATCACCCCGGCCTCGCGCAATTTGCGGATGCGATTCCATACCGGCGTCTTCGAAGAGCCGACATTCCTGGCGATTTCGTCAAGCGATTGGGCTGCGTCACGCTGCAACTCGCCAAGGATTTTCCGATCTGTGGCATCGAGACGGGCAGACATTCCTGTTTCTCCGAGGTTGTGGAACGCTTGTGCTTTAGGGCGCGCTTTTCGGAATATTTTTTCTTATTCGCGCCGATGCCTCGCAAGTATCAGGAACATTATTCTATATTCAAGAGGTAACTTCAGAGGCCGACATGCAGCATTTTCCAATCTTCCTGAACGTCCAGAACGCCCGCATCGTCCTGTCGGGCGGCGGCGAGGCGGCCTTGGCCAAGCTCAGGCTCTTGTTGAAGACCGAGGCGCGGGTCGAGGTGTTCGCCACCGAACCGGCCGCCGAGATCAACCGGTGGGCCGATCAAGGCAGGCTGGCGCTGACCCGTCGTGCGCTGACCTCGGGCGATGTCGCGGGCGCGGCGCTGTTCTACGCCGCCGACGAGGATTCAAACGAGGATGCGCGCACCGCCGCGATTGCCCGGACCGAGGGCGCGCTGGTCAATATCGTCGACAATCTCGAGGACAGCAGTTTCATCACCCCGGCCATCGTCGACCGCGATCCGGTGACCGTGGCGATCGGCACCGAGGGCGCGGCTCCGGTGCTGGCCCGCGCGATCAAGGCGGATCTCGAGGCGCGGCTGTCGCCCTCGCTGGGACTGCTGGCGAGGATCGGCAAGGCGTTCCGGCCGCTGGCCGAGAAACTGCCGATGGGCCGCAAGCGGCGCGACTTCTGGGCGGACTATTATTTCGACGCCGGTCCGCGGGCCTTCGATGCGGAAGGCATCGACGGCGCCGAGGCGGCCTTGGACCGGCTTCTGAACCGGCATCTCGGGGCAGAGGCGCAAGTCGGCCATGTCGATTTCGTCGGCGCGGGTCCGGGCGATCCGGAGCTTTTGACGCTGAAGGCGCGCAACGCGCTTGACCGCGCCGATGTGGTGATCCACGACCGGCTGGTGACGGCGGAAGTGCTGGAACTGGCACGGCGCGAAGCGGTGCTGGTCGATGTCGGCAAGACCGGGTTCGGCCCCTCGACGCCGCAAGATCGGATCAATGCGCTGATCGTCGAACACGGGCTGAAGGGCGCGCATGTGGTGCGGCTGAAATCCGGCGATCCGACCGTCTTCGGGCGCCTCGACGAGGAAGTCGAGGCGGTCGCTGCGGCGGGCCTGGGCTGGCGCATCGTGCCGGGCATCACCGCGGCCTCTGCCGCTGTCGCCGGAATCGGCCAGAGCCTGACCAAACGCGGCCGCAATGGCTCGGTCCGGTTTCTGACCGGCCACGACATGCAGGGCTTCGCCGAGCATGACTGGGCGGCGCTGGCCCGTGCGGGCGAGGTGGCCGCGATCTACATGGGCAAGAAATCCGCGCGCTTCATTCAGGGCCGGCTGATGATGCACGGCGCGGCCCCCGACACGCCCGTCACGGCGGTCGAGAATGCCAGCCAGCCGGGTCAGCGGATCCATGCCACCAGCATTGCCGATATGGCGCGGGTCATGGCCGACGTGAGTGGCCCCGCGCTGACCTTCATCGGACTGTCGCCAAGATATGCGATGCTTGCAGTTGAACCCTCTGCGCCAAAGGAGATTGCACTATGAGCCGCACTTTCACACCGAAGATCATCACCGCCAATGCGCTTTTGGAAGGCGACGTGATCTACCTGACCGCCGATGACCGCTGGTCGCGCGATCTGGCCGAGGCCGAGCTGATCGACGATGAAGCCCACGCCCAGTTGCGGCTGCTAAAGGCCGAGACCATGCGCACTGTCGTCGGCGCTTATCTCGCCGACGCCATTGCCGGCCCGAAAGGACCGCAACCGGTTCATTTCCGCGAGGCGTTCCGGGCGAAGGGCCCGTCGAACTATGCCCACGGCAGACAGGAAAACCGAAAACATGTATGACTACAACGACTTCGACGACCAGTTCGTCCGCGAACGCGTCGCCCAGTTCCGCGGCCAGGTGGAACGGCGGATCGATGGCTCGCTGACCGAGGACGAGTTTCGGCCCCTGCGCCTGATGAACGGTCTCTATCTGCAACTGCATGCCTACATGCTGCGGGTGGCGATCCCCTATGGCACGCTGAACAGCGCAAAGATGCGGCAACTGGCGATGATCGCGGACCGCTGGGACAAGGGCTACGGCCATTTCACCACCCGGCAGAACGTCCAGTACAACTGGCCCGAACTCAAGAACGTGCCGGACATGCTCGAGGCTCTGGCGGATCTCGGGATGCACGCGATCCAGACCTCCGGCAACACCATCCGCAACGTGACCGCCGACCATTTCGCCGGTGCTGCCGCGGATGAAATCGAGGACCCGCGGCCGGTCGCAGAGCTGTTGCGCCAGTGGTCCACCGACCACCCCGAATTCCAGTTCCTGCCGCGCAAGTTCAAGATCGCGATCACCGGCAGCCCGAATGACCGCGCGGTGACCAGGGCGCATGATATCGGCCTGCGGATGGTGACGCGCGACGGCAAGCCGGGCTTCGAGGTCATCGTCGGCGGTGGACTCGGGCGCACGCCGATGATCGGCCAGGTGGTGCGAGAGTTCCTGCCCAAGGCCGATCTGCTGCCTTATGTCGAGGCCATCGTCAGCGTCTACAACCTTCTGGGCCGGCGCGACAACAAGTACAAGGCGCGGATCAAGATCACCGTACACGAGAACGGTCTGGACAAGATCCGCGATCTGATAGAAGCACGTTTCGAACATATCAGGCCTCAGTTCGGCGGGAATGACCAAGAACTTCTGGCACAATTCGAACATATATTTGCGCCGCCCGATTTCATCCGCAAACCCACCGACGCATTCGGTGCGGCTGGTCGCTCGGACCCGGTTTTCCGGTCATGGGCCGACACCAACCTCGCCGAGCATCGGCACCCGGACTACGCGATCGTCTCGATCTCGCTGAAGGCGCATGGCGCGACGCCGGGCGATGCGACCAGTGATCAGATGCGGGTGATGGCGGATCTCGCCGAGCGCTTTGGCCATGACGAGTTGCGTATCAGCCACGAGCAGAACGTGATCCTGCCGCATGTCCACAAATCCGACCTGCCGGCGGTTCACGCCGTGTTGAAGGCGGCAGGGCTGGCGACGGCGAATATCGGGCTGATTTCAGACATAATCGCCTGCCCCGGCATGGATTACTGCGCCTTGGCGACGGCGCGCAGCATTCCGGTGGCGCAAGAGATCGCGACCCGGTTCGAGGAACTGAAGCTCGAGCATGAGATCGGACCGTTGAAGATCAAGATCTCGGGCTGCATCAATGCCTGCGGGCATCACCATGTCGGGCATATCGGCATCCTCGGCCTCGACCGCGCCGGCGTCGAGAACTACCAGATCACGCTTGGCGGCGACGGCTCCGAGGATGCGGTGATCGGCACCCGCGCCGGCCCCGGTTTTGCCTATGACGAGATCACCGATGCGATCGAACGGATCGTTCGCGCCTACCTGACGTTGCGCGAGGACGAGGCCGAAACCTTCCTGATGGCCTATCGCCGTCTGGGCGCAGAGCCATTCAAGGCAGCGCTCTATCCCAGAGAGGAGACAGCCGATGCCGCTTGAATTTCCCCTCGCCCCGGTCGGCGAACGGGTCGCCCAACTGAATGACCGCTATCGCCATCACGGCGCCACGGCGGTCATGGAACGGGCGCTGACGGATCCGCAGGTGGGCAGCATCGCGCTGGTGTCCTCGTTCGGGGCGGAATCGGTGGTGCTGTTGCATATGCTGTCGGTGATGGACCGTTCGGTGCCGGTGCTGTTTCTGGACACCGAGATGCTGTTTCCCGAAACCCTGTCTTATCAGGTCGAGGTCACGCAAAGGCTGGGCCTGACCAATGTGCAGGTGATCCGACCCGACCGCGAGGAAACCTTTCTGCGCGATCCCGACGGGCAGTTGCACCGCAGCGATCCCGATGCCTGCTGCGCGCTTCGCAAGACGCTGCCGCTGCAAACGGCGCTGAAGGGCTATGATGCCTGGATCACCGGCCGAAAGCGGTTTCAGGGGGCCAAGCGGATGGATCTGGAATTCTTCGAATCCGAAGCCGATCTCAGGATCAAGGTCAATCCGCTGGTCCACTGGACCCGTGACGATGTGCAGGACTACATGATCAACAACCGCCTGCCCCGGCATCCGCTGGTGTCGCGCGGCTTCCCCTCGATCGGCTGCGCGCCCTGCACCTCTGCGGTCCGCCCCGGCGAAGACCCGCGTGCCGGCCGCTGGCGCGGCCGCGAGAAAGAGGAATGCGGCATCCACTTCGTCAACGGCAAGCTGATCCGCACGAAACTGCCGGCAGGAGCTGAAATATGAGCGTCATCGTCACCGATCTCGGCTTTGGCGCTGATGACTGGCACGGGATGTTTGTCGCCTCCGATCAGCTGGCCGCCGGTGATTGCAACGCTCCGGGGCTGGATCTGGCCACCGATGCCGCCGTGGAACACCTGTCGGGCAAGCTGGACCGTGTGACGCTGATTCGCGTCACCTTCCCCAGCTTTGCCGATGGCCGGGGCTTCACGATTGCCCGCCAGTTGCGCCTGATCGGGTATCGGGGGCGGCTGCGGGCGGCGGGCCATGTCATCGCCGACCAGTACGCGATGGCGCGTCGATCCGGGTTCGACGAGGTCGAAATCGACGATGATCTGGCCGCCCGGCAACCAGAGCCGCAATGGCTTGCCCGCGCCGACTGGCGGGCCCATGACTATCAGTCGCGGCTGCGCGGGGCCTGAAGGGCTTTAAATATTCCAGCATCCGAATTAAAGAAGGGTCGGGCAGCGCGTCCGGCAATGCAACATGAATGATCTCAGACCTGTGAACGAAATCTCCTCCACCAAGCTGCCGACGCTGCCCGATGCGCAGACCGTCACCGAAGTCCGTCACTGGACCGACCGGTTGTTCTCGTTCCGGGTCAGCCGGCCGCCAAGCCTGCGGTTCCGCTCGGGCGAATTCGTGATGATCGGGCTTCTGGGTGATAGCGGCAAGCCGCTCTTGCGCGCCTATTCCATCGCCTCGCCGTCCTGGGACGAAGAACTGGAATTCTACTCGATCAAGGTGCAGGACGGGCCGCTGACCTCGAAACTTCAGCATATCCAGCCCGGCGACCAGATCATCCTGCGCCCCAAGCCCGTCGGCACCCTGGTGCTTGACGCGCTTCTGCCCGGAAAACGGCTGTGGTTCTTCGCCACGGGCACCGGGATTGCCCCGTTTGCCAGCCTGATGCGCGATCCCGACACTTATGAACGCTACGACGAAGTGATCATGATGCACACTTGCCGCGACGTGGCGGAACTGGAATATGGCCGGCAACTGATCGAAAGCCTGCCGGACGATCCGCTGATCGGCGAATTCGTCGGCGGCAAGCTGCGCTATTATCCGACGACGACGCGCGAAAAGAGCGCGAAGACGGGCCGGATCACCGACAACCTGACCTCGGGCAAGGTGTTCGCCGATCTCGACGTCAAGCCGATAAACCCGGATCACGACCGCGCCATGGTCTGCGGCTCTCTGGGGTTCAACACCGACATGAAGGCGGTGCTGGAAGGCTTCGGCCTGCGCGAGGGCGCCAATTCCGAGCCTGCGGAATACGTGGTGGAAAAGGCGTTCGTCGGTTAGCGGCAGCGCCCCTGCGGCGCGGACCGGCCGAAACCAACCAGACCCGCAGCCGACAGTTGAAAAATTGCCTGAACCGCGATTTCAGCGTATCATGACAGGATGTCTGCCGGCTTGTTCATACGGGTCGGGGCGACTCTGGTCATCCTGACCTTCGCGCTGTTTTTCATGTTGGCGGCGCTGGGATACAGCAGTGTCATCTTGCACACGCTCAACATCCCGCCGATGCGGCCATTCTTCGCGGATCTGCGCACGATACCCCTGGCGGGGCCGCTGCCGGAACTGGACCATCTGCGCATCGAGAACCCCGCCGACCCCTGGGGGCGGCCGTTCAATTATCCCAAGATATGGGTCTATCTTCTGCAGCCCTTCCGGATCTGCGCTGATCCCTATTTATGTCTGGGCAGCCTGCAATTCCTGGCCTATCTCGCGCTTGTGCTTGGCCTGATCTGGATCGTCAGATCGCCAGCCTCGGCGCTGGTGATCGTGATCCTCGCGGTCTCGCCGCCGGTCGTTCTGCTTCTGGAACGCGGCAACAATGACGGGATCGTCTTCCTGCTGGTCCTCGCCGCCGTGCACTGGCACGGACCGTTCCGGACGCCGCTTCTGATGGCGCTGGCGGGCGGGCTGAAAGTCTATCCGGTGGTGGCCTTGCCGCTGGCGTTCCAGCCCAGGAACCGCCTCTGGTTCCTTCTGGCGCTGCTCCTCGCCTCGCCGTTGCTGGTGCTGACCTTCTCGGATTTCAGTGCGATCTTCGCCGCGACGCCGGTCAGCGATCGGATCAGCTATGGAATTTCAAGTTTCGCCCTACTGTTGGGGAGGCTGATGCAACAAGGGTTTGGCAGCCATCCCTCCGGCTACGCCCTGGTGGGTCTGTCGGCCACCCTGTTCCTGGTCGCGGTCCTGCTGGCCTATTGGCTGTTGCGCAGCGCCTATCACCGGCTGGCGGATACCATCGGCCGGTCACCCGAGGCCGAGCGGCTGGTGCTGGTTTTCGGCACGATCTTCCTTGCAACGCTGATCTTCTCCAGCAACTGGGCCTACCGCATCGTCTTTCTCGCCCCGATCGCCTGTCTCTCGGTCCTCTGGCTGTTCGAAAACCGGCCCCGACGCGTATCGGACAGGCTGTTGCTCATCGGCCTGAACGTCGCGATCTTCGGCACGTTCTGGGCGTTTCCGGCACCCCACGGGCAGCGCCTGTTCAATGCCGGCGCATTCGCCT
>JAGXFH010000058.1 GCA_024637315.1 Brevirhabdus sp. | reverse complement strand
GTTTTCATCGCCCGACAGCACCAGCTTGAAGCCGCGCGCCAGCGTCCAGAACAGTTCTAGCACCGAGATGTCGAACGAGAGCGAGGTGACCGCCATCCAGACGCCGCCCGCCGCATGGTCGATGCGCTCATCCATGCCGGTGAAGAAATTGGCGAGGTTGCGGTGTTCGATCATCACCCCCTTGGGGCGTCCGGTGGAGCCGGAGGTGTAGATCACATAGGCCAGATCGGTGCCGGCAACGCCGGTTTCGGGATTGTCCTCGGGCTGGCTGTCGAGGTCGGTATCGGTGTCGAGCACCAGGACTTTCGCGGCGCTTTCGGGCAGGGAGGGTGCCAGTGCTGCGCTCGTGACGATCACCGGCGTACCGCTATCCTCGATATAAAGTGCCGTGCGCTCGGGCGGATAGGCGGGATCCATCGGCAGATAGGCGCCGCCCGCCTTGAGGATGCCCAAGGCGGCGACCAGCAGATCAGCGGAGCGCGGCAGGTGCAGCCCGACGATGGTGCCGGGGGTCACGCCCATGCCGATCAGCCGATGCGCCAGCCGGTTGGCGCGGGCGTTGAGCGCGGCGTAGGTCAGGCTTTCGCCCTCGAAGGCCAGTGCCTCGGCCTCAGGGGTGCGGGCGACCTGTGCCTCGAAGAACTGGTGGATGCAGGTTTCGGCGGGATAATCGGTTGCAGTGGCGTTCCAGCCGGTCAGGACCTGGCGGCGTTCGGCCTCGGGCAGGATCGGCAGGGTGGCGGGATCGGCCTTGGCGTCGAGATGCGCCAGAAGATGCGCCAGCCGCGCCGCCCAGAGATCAAACCCCTCGTCGCTGAGGCGGGTCTTGTCGGCCAGAAGCGTGACGCTGTCACCGCGCGCGGCCAGTGTCAGGGCGGTGCCATCGACAAGCCCGGTCTCGGCGCTGTCCGACAGGCCAAGCGCGGGCAGGGTGGGCGGCTCTGATCCGGGCAGGCGGGCCAGCAGGTCGCAGGCGAAGCCACCGGTGGTGCGGGCGGCGTCGATCTCGGCCGCCAGCGCGCCCCGAAGCTCTGCAAAGGGGGTGCCCGGGCCGGCACGGACCGGCGCCCAATTGCAGATCAGACCCGGTTTCAGGCCCGCGGGGGTCGGCAGGTCAAGCGCCAGATCGACGGTATCGGTGCCCGCTAGCCGCGCCGCGAGCAGGGCGAACCCCGCCTGCGCATCGGCGGGCGTTACACCGTCCGGCAGCGGGATCTGGCGCAGGATCGGCTGGCCCGGCCCGGTGGCGGGGCCGACAAGCGGCAGGTCAAGCGGTGCGATCCGTTCCAGCCGCGCGCGCCAGGCCGGATCGTGGCGGGCATAAGCGGCCATCGCTTCCGTCACGGCGGCGGTTTCCGCCGCACTGGGGCAGGGCAGGATCGCGCCGGTGCGGGTGATGCTGCGGGCATCGACGGGAGCGCCGAAACAGTCCCTGATCCCCGACAGGATGATGTCGCCGGCTCCGGTCGCGATCTTGAGGTCGTTCTGATCGACCGCGGTGACGGCACCGGGGGCCGCACCCGAAGCATCGGTGGCGACATGCGCCGATGTGACCAGCCAGAGCGTGCCGCCAGCCTCGAATTTCGGCACTGCGAGCGGGTTCCAGTAATCGCCGTGGTCGAGTGCGCGCACCAGCCGCACGAGATCCTTTGCGGGCCGGGTGAAGTCGAGCCGCGCGCCGCCTGCGGGCCGGTCGTCGCGGGCGAAATAGCTCCGTTTCGACAGGTCCTGCGCTTGCCGCGCGGGCTCGGGTCTGGCCAGTTCCGCGATGACGGCGGGAAAGCTCTCGATCGCCGCAGCGTAGCATTTGGTGTTCAGCGTCAGCGCCGTATCGGTGTCTGTAACAGGGAAAAAGGTCTGGGCGAGGATATCGCCCTCGTCGATGCCGCCCTCGATCATGTGCCAGGTGATGCCGTGTTCCGCCGCGCCGTTCATGATCGCCCAGACCGGGGCATTGAGCCCGGCACAGGCGGGCAGGGGGCCGTCGTGGAAATTGACCGAACCCCGGGCGGGCAGGGCCAGCGCCGCCTGCGGGATCAGGTCGAGATTGGCGACCGACAGGAGCCAGTCGAAGGGTGTGCCGGCCAGCCGCTCGGCGAGGTCGGCGCCCGGCGCCTCGACGGTCAGGTCGTGGTCCTTGGCCCAGTCGCGGACATCATCGTTGCGGGTCACGACCGCGACGATCGTGTGGCCGGCCTCGAGCAGCATCTCGCCGCATTGGATGGCGAGGCTTTCATTGCCGATGAGGACGGAGCTGAACTGGGACATGGTTTACTCTCCGGGCTGGGGAGTCGAGGATTGCGCGTCCCGCCGCCCCGGTTTGAAAATTTCGCGGGTCAGGACCCGTAGATCATGTCTCGCCAATGTGGTCAGGAAGCCGCGCGCCACCCCGCGCTCCTTGCCTGTCAAAAGGCAGCGTATCCGGTGCAGGCTGCCGCCCGCGAGATGGCACAGTGTCGCGAGGGCCGCGTAGCCCCCGCCATGATTCTTGACGAAGTAATGCAGACGGGAATCGAACCAATAGTCCGGCACGCGGCCCCACCCCCTCATTCCCGTCGAGACCGAGCCGATATGGGTGACCTCGCTTTGCCGTACGAAGTCGATGCGGTGGCCGGCCTGCGCGGCACGGCGGCAGAGGTCGGTTTCCTCGAAATAGAGAAAGAAGGTCTCGTCGAAGAGCCCGATCTCATCGAGGACCGCGCGGCGCATCATCAGGCTGGCGCCGGCCAACCAGTCGACGGGCTGGGTTTCCTCGACATGTTCCATCGGCACGCGCCGGGATTTCAACAGCCGGCTGACCGGGCCGAAGCGGACCGCGCCCTCGAATTCGCTGGCGATCGAGGGAAAGCGAAAGGCCGTGGCATGGCGCCCGCCATCCGCGCCGTGGATATAGCTGCCCGCGAACCCGGTGCCGGGATGGACGCGCAGGTGATCGAGCAGGGCGCGGATCGCGGCCTTTTTCGGAAAGGCATCGGAATTCAGCACATAGATGAAATCGGGTTTTGAGCCGTCCGAAAGCCCGGTCCGGATGCCGAAATTGTTGCCCGCGCCAAAGCCGCCATTATGGCCCGACTGCACCACCCGGACACGGGTTTCCCGGTCCCAGCCGCGCGCTGCCACCTGGGCCGCCATCGTCTCGAACGAGCCGTCCTGGCTGTCATTGTCGACGATCACGATCTCGCCCGCGATGCCTTTCATCGCCGCAAGCGCTGTCTCGGCCGATTGCAGCGTCATCTCGGCGGTCTTGTAGTTCAGGATGATTGTCAGAAGGGTTGGTTCGGACATCTACTCGGCCGCCTCCTGCAGAGGGGCGGGCGACAGGGGCCTGGCCGGCTGACCGGTCCCTTCGGCCGCCGTCAGCACCCGTTTGATCCGGGCGGCGAGGACGCGGACATTGGGTTCGAGCACCATCGAATCGTGATCGCCCGGCACTTCGAAGATCTCGATGCGGGGGGCGTATCCGGTCCAGTCATTGTCGGGGAACATGTAATGGCGGTGCTTGTCGACCAGCCGTCCCGGGGCCACTTCCCAGCGCGCCAGAAGCGGCGGCCGGAACAGCGAGATCGGCCCGGACCAGGGCGCCACCTGATAGGCGGCGACGCTTTCGAGGAACGCCGCCTCGATCGTGGCGTCGTGGAACTGCTGGCCGTCCTCGGCATCGTCCACATGGCCGCGGCGTTTGTGGATTTCCCAGGCGATCCGGTTCCTGGCCCAGGTGGTGACATAGCCCGCGCCCTGCTCCTTGAGATTCAGCCAGTGGATCATCATCCGGTCACGGCGCGTGAGCGGCGGGCGGACCGGCAGCGGCGTGTCCAGAAGCACGATCGCGGCCACCTCCTCGCCGGCTTCGGTCAGTTGCTGGGCGATTTCATAGGCGGTGATGCCGCCGCCGGAAAAGCCGCCGACCATGTAAGGCCCATGCGGCTGCACCTGACGCATCTCGGCGATATAGTCGCGGGCCGCGTCCGGAATGGTGCGGTGCGGCTCTTCGTTGCCGAAGAGCCCGCGCGCCTGCAGCCCGTAGAACGGTCGGTCGTTGCCCAGAAGATGCGCCAGGTGGCGCAGGTTCAGCACGTTGCCGAACATGCCGGCAACCAGGAAGAACGGCGTGCGCGGCCCGCCTTCGCCCGAATGCATCGGCACCAGATGGGTGAAGCGGCGTTCGGGTTCGGCCGCCGGTTTCGACGCCCCGCCGGGTTCCGCATTCTCGGCCGAGACGCCGCGCGCGGCAATCAGGCCGGCCACCTTGCGGATCGTCGGCGCCTCGAACAGCACCGAGATCGGGAAGTCCGTGTTCCAGGTCTTGCGGATCTGCGCGAAAAGTCGGACCGCGATCAGCGAATGGCCGCCCAGATCGAAGAAATTGTCGGCCGCACCGATCCGGTCGACGCCCAGAAGATCGGCCCAGAAGCCCGCAAGCCGGATCTCGATCGCGCCTTCGGGAGCGACGAATTCGCTGTCAAGTTCGGGCCGCTGGAACTTCTGTTCCGAACTGCCGCCCGCCTCGGTCTGCCCGGCCTGGGCGATCAGCGCGTCGAGATCCATCGAGGACAGGATCACCTGCGGCCGGTCGGCGGCCAGCGCGCGGAAGAAGAGCCCGGCGCCTTCCTCGGCGTGAATGCCTTGCGTCAGGTTGTGACGCAGCCGTTCCTCTGCCGGAGAGAGCGGGCGCGCGGCCTCGTCTTCCGTCCCGGCTGCGGCGGGTTCGGCATTGGCGCCGGTGGCGAAGGCTGTCGCGCTTTCCATGCGGCGGATCGAAAAGCCGGTCACCTCGACACAGACCTCGCCATCCGGGTCGGCGATGGTGACGTCGAAACTGGCGATCTCGCCGCCGGCCTGGTTGTCCTTGCTGCCGCGGACCCAGCTGACCACCTCGGTGGGCAAGGGTCGGTAGACCCGCACCGAGCGGTACGAGACCGGCACCCAGAGATGGGTCGGCTTGTAGCCCTCGATCAGGTCCATCGCCCAGCCGGTGGCCAGGTCCATCAGGCCGGGATGTAGCAAATAGCCTTTGTCAGGGTCACTTTTTGCGGATTCAGGCAGGGCAAGGCGGGCAATGCCTTCGCCTTGCCCGAGGGCTGTCGATTGCAGCACGTGCCAGCGGTCGCCGAACTTCAGATGCGCCTCTTGCCGCGATCGCAGCCAGGCCCCGGCAGGGGCGGTTGCGGGCGCGCCGCAACGGGCCTCGATCGCGTCGATATCCAGAGGGTCGGGCGCGCGCAGCGGCAAGAGCGACAGGCTGGCTTGCGCGTTCATCTCGAAATTGCCCTCGGTGCCGCTTTCGACGGTGAACTCATAGCCGGTGTCGCTGCGCGGCATCGTCACCCGGACGCCGCGCGGGGTGGTGTCGCCGACGGCGAGGGGGCGCAGGAAATAGAGATCGCGGATCTCGAAACCGGCGGTTTCGCCCTGTGCCTTAAGCGCCTCGGCGGCCAGTTCCAGAAAGCCGGTGCCGGGCAAAAGCGCGTCCCCTGCCCGGGTGCGGTGATCGTCGAGCACCCAGAGGTCGCGGGCCTGGTAGCTGGCGGTGAAGCGCCTGTTGCCACCCGCATCGAAGGTCTTTTCGTCCAGCAGCGGCACCTTTGCGGGCAGGACCGGGGCCGGGTCGCCGCTGCCGGTGCGCGCGGCCATCGCATCGGCGGCCATTCCGACATTGGCCCAGATGCCCCAGTCGATGGCGCGGACCCTTGTCTTGCCGCCCGAACGCGCCTTGGCATAGGCGTTGAGGTATTC
>JAGXFH010000057.1 GCA_024637315.1 Brevirhabdus sp. | reverse complement strand
TTCCCGCAGGATATGGGAAAACAAAGACCGCGCCTTTTGCCGTCATATGCCGCGCACTGTCAGCACCTTCCGTCCAGAACCGTTCCTCTATTGCCCATAGTTGTTCTTCGTTGGTCATGATTGATGCCCTTCCTTGTGGTGTGTCCGTCGTCATATAAAATGGGACATCAGAGCGGTTTGGGTTTTGGAGGCTCTGGTTCGTTTGTATGATTGATTATGCGGCTTGTTTCTGGTGTTGCAAGCGGCGTTGTCGGATTGTCATTTTCTTGATCTTCTCTCTTCCTCGTAGGATGGCTTTGTCCCGGCCAAAATAGACGTCGGCGGGTGTGACGTTGTTGAGGCTCTCGTGGTATCGTTCGTTGTTGTAGTATTCGACGAAGGCCCCGATCTGGCGTTCAAGATCGCCGGGCAGGTAGTGGTTTTCCAGCAGAACCCGGTTCTTCATGGTCTGGTGCCAGCGTTCGATCTTGCCCTGGGTCTGCGGATGGAATGGCGCACCGCGGACATGCATCATTTTTTGATCCCCCAGCCATTTGGCCAGGTCGCCAGAGATGTAGCATGAGCCGTTGTCGCTGAGCAGACGGGGCTTGTGACGCACGACGGCCTGATCACAACCTGACGCCGCCAGGGCCATTTCAATCGTGTCAGTCACATCCTCGGCCCGCATGTTCGTGCAGAGCTTCCAGGCGATGATGTAGCGGCTGTAATCATCCAGGATCGTGCTGAGGTAATACCAACCCCAACCGATGATCTTGAAGTAGGTGAAGTCGGTCTGCCACATCTCGTTGATCGCCGTGGTCTTGTCCGTGAACTCGTCGGCGGCCTTGATCACCACATAGTCCGGCGCGGTGATCAGATCGGCTGCCTTCAGGATGCGGTACGCCGATGATTCAGAGATAAAATACCGCTTCTCGTCGGTGTATCTGACCGCCAGCTCCCGCGTCGTCAGCGCTTCATGTTCCAAAGCGAACTCGATCAGGTCATCGCGCCTGTCTTCGGGGATGCGATTCCAGACCGACTTTGGACGGGGTGAGCGATCCGCCAGGGCATCAAGGCCGCTTTCGACGTAGAGGTCATACCATCGGTAGAATGTGGTGCGCGGAATGCCCAGCATGTCCAGCGTCATTTTGGCAGGCAGATGCGAGCCCTCAACCGTGCGGATGACCTCCAGTTTCTCGGACGCGGGATACCTCATTCCTCGACCTCCCCAGCCCCTGTCATGCTTTTTTTGAGCAAGCGGTTTTCCAGGGTGAGATCGGCCACGCATTCCTTCAAAGCCAAGGCTTCCACGCGCAGGTCTTTCACCTCTGGCGATGTCGCCTGACGCGCCGTGTCGCCAGACAGACGACGCTTGCCAGCCTCGAGGAATTCCTTCGACCAACTGTAATACAGGCTCTCAGAGATGCCCTCGCGACGACACAGCGCCGAGATGCTCTCCTCGCCACGCAAACCGGCCAAGACAATGCGGATCTTCTCTTCCGCCGAATACGTCTGGCGGGTCTTGCGGCGGATGGTCTTGACCACTTGTCAGCCGCGTCCTTCGATGTTCCGGGCTTCCTGTTCATCTTCGCTCCTTGAAAGCTACGATGAACCAGAAATCCTCCGTTGTTCAAACCCTCAAATCTGTCCCACAGGTGCTGACGTCAGACATCGCGCGACGACATCGTCGTCCCTGATCCCGTAATAGCCCTTCCCAAATAACCCTCGAAAACACGGATGAGATTGAACAGCCCCTTTCTACGCGATTGTGCTACCTTCTGGCAGGCGGGCGACCGCGTGGCCAAGAGCGAAGTAAGAGGGGAAGGCTTCGCCGCGCAGCCTGATCAGTGCCGCACCTCGCTTGCGGCGCCCGCGCCGTTCTTCTTGTTTTGTCGTCGCCAGTGCTCGGTGATACGCCTGTAGGCGCGTTCGGCCTGCTCGGCCTGGGCACGATCGGCCTGGCGGCGTTCCGGGCTCCCGTATTCGTAGGCGCTGCCCCTCGTCCCGGGTTTTGCGGCGTGACCGGCCGCGAGTTCGAGATTGCGCAATTTCCGCGCCAGGAGCAGCGGCCGTCCCCAGGCATAGTCCTCTTCCTTTGTGAGCATGTGCCAGATCAGAACTGCGAGCTTGCGGGCGACCGCGACGGCGGCGACATGGGCGCCGCGTCGGGCGCGCACCCGCTCGTAGAACGCCCGCATCGGGCCGGGGCTGCGCACCGTCTGCCATGCGGCCTCGACCAGGAGATGGCGGGCCCGGCTGCTGCCACGCTTCGTGATCCGGCCGTGATGGGCCCGCCCGTCGCCGGACTGTCGGACGCTCGGGTTGAGGCCAAGATAAGCCACGAGCTTATCGGGCGCGGCGAACCTGTCGATCCGGCCGATCGCCGCCATCATCCCGACAGCCACCACCATGTCGATGCCGGGGATCGTCATGAGACGCCGCACGTTCGCGTCGTCGAGCGCGATGCCGGCGATGTCGCGCTCGACGGCCTTCTGCGCCGCGGTCTGGCGGTCGTATTCCTCGAGGTGGCGCTCGATCGCGACACGTTCGTCCTCCGGCAGGACCTGTGCCCGAAGCCAGGCGCGCCCCTTGCCGCCGAACAGGTCGGCATGCGGGCAACGCAGGGCGAGATGGGCGTGCAGGATGGATTGCGCGATCGCCTTGAGCCGTGCCCGGCTCTTCACCAGCTGGTTCCGGCGCGTGACCTGTCGGCGCCGGGCCTGCGTCGCGGCGTCCGGAATCCAGACCTCGGGCAGGAAGCCGGCGGCGTAGAGCTTCGCGAGAACCCGTGCGTCGATCTTGTCGGTCTTGGTCTTGGCCCGCGCGATCAGATGCACCTGAAGCGGGTTGGCTACCGCCACACGCGCCACCTTCGGCGCCAGGATGTCCAGCACGGCCGTCGCATTGCCGGTGGACTCGACGACGACGTGATCCGTCGACTGCAGGGTTTCCGAGAACGCCTCAAGCTGGTCCCGCGTCATCCCGATCCGTCCGAGCCGGCGGCAAACGCCGTCCTCGAGCGCCACCGCTTCGGCAAATGCCCGATGGATATCGAGCCCAATGATCCGCATGTCTCCCTCCTCTCATGTCGAAGCGGGAGCAGGCGGGCACGCGGCAACTACAGATCCGTGCTCTCGGCACATCCGGGCAAGCCGCAGGGGCGACCAATTAACGGAACGGGCTCTCGGCCCATGTTTTCAGATCGGTCTGCCCGCACTCACGTGCTCCCGATGCCCCGCATCCCGGATGGTCGCATCATAGCACTAGCCAGATGCGACCGGCAGGATCAGAAGCACCGACCCAGTCATGCCAGATAACGGAAAAATCCGGCCGCAGCCGGATCGGGAGAACGCTTTCGCGAGGGCAAGTGGCGGAGGGGAAGCGACCGAAGTCGAACCTTCTCTACCACCTAAGTCATTGTATTTATTAAACCGGCCTCTGGTTTCAAATCCCATTTGCTGCAAACGCGACTAAGATCCAACTCGTACTTTCAGTTCACATCGCCTTCGTAATCGACAGCCCACCCCAGGTGGTTCCGCTTTGCATTGACCTGAATGAAAATTTCGTTCAGGAGCCAAAGCTGGTTCGAAAACGCACACGTCTGACGCACCCGCTTCCGGCGGATTTCAGCGGCAAACGTCGGGGTAATACGGTTCCACCAATATTGAACCGTTTCGTGACTGACGTCGATGCTGCGCTCGCGCAGTGAGCCCTTCACACACCGGAGCGATAGGGAAGATACGAAACCGCCCTGCCCGCTCAAGGCGATTTGTAATGACAAAGCAAGGATCTGCGCCAGAACCGTCAAAAACCATTATGTTTACAGATACTCCTGAATCGGCAGATGTCCAACCATCCAAGACACTGCGCGCTTGGACCAGCCCGCTTCTGGCTCGACAGTCATAATACTCGGTTGGCCCCCGCGCACGACGGACCAGCGCAAAGAACGTCCGATTTGGGTTACTCGGTATGCTTGTTCAGGGGAGGATAGAGTGTCGAACATAGCACGCAGTTCAGCCAATAGAGGAGGCCCCTCGAACAGCAGACCCAGTTCAGTATTGATATAGGCCGACCGTAAGTCAAAGTTCAGCGACCCCACAATGCCTTGCCGCCCATCTATCATAAACACCTTGGAATGCACGAAATCGTGTTTGTGCCCTGCCAGCGCGGGTTTGGAAAACTCGAACACGCTGGCTCCGGCAGCCAGCATCGGACTGCGAAAATATCGGTATGCCCCGTACACAGTGATCAGGTCCGTTGCTGACAAAGCGTTCGTGACCAAAGAGACCTTTACCCCGCGCGTCATCAAACCGGTGAGAACCGCAAGTCCAGCGGAACCCGGTACAAAATATGGTGTAATCAATTGCACGTCGAATTCCGCAGCCTGCAGGATCGAGTCGATGGCGGTGCCCATCCAAGGGGCGGTGTGCAGGTCATACGCCTTGTCAGGCGGATCGGCGAGCAGTTGCACCTTGTCCGTCCAATACAGGCGGTCGATCAGAAAGCTGTCGGGTGACCTTCCATTCTGAACCTTCGCAATAAACTCGCGCGACGCGGCAGACCGAATATGCCGCGCCAGTCGATTGCGAAAAGCGCGAGGGCTCGCACGGAACGCAGGCCAAAGAGCAACAATTGGCAAGGATAAGCCAAGGTTCCAATAGCTGTCGAACACGTCCGAAACTTCGGCCACCTTCGGGCCCACGAACATCACATCTGCATCAACCGAGTTTCGGGTACCGTTGTCCGCACTGAAATAGGTATCGCCGACATTACGACCGCCAATAATTGCCAGCCGCCCGTCGGCGATCCACATCTTACCGTGCATACGTCGGGTGAAACGCGCCAGTCCCAAGAGCATCTCAGCCAAGCGGCGCAATGCCTGTCCACGATTGCGCGTCGGATTGAAAAGCCGCACCTCGATCAGCGGATGCTGCGTCAGGGCAAGAAACGTACGGTCAAAGCCCTGCACATTGACATCATCCAGCAGCAGACGGATGCGCACACCCCTATCTGCGGCGGCCACAAGCGCGTCGATCAGAAGCCACCCCGCCAAGTCGGTGCTCCAGATGTAATACATCAGATCAAGGCTGCGCCCTGCATGCGTTGCAGACTGCGCACGGGCAGAAAACGCATCGGCATTGTCCAACAGCAGCGTCAGCCCGGTTTTTCCCGGATGCCTTTGTTCCAGCGGGCCAAGAAGCGCATCGAGCGGTGTGGCTGGCTCGGCAAAAGGTAGAGCAGTTGATTCAGGTCCACGCGATTTTTTCAAGAAGCGACGATACGAGCGGTGCGCCAACCGGGAAGCTATTGCCACCAGTGCCACTGCTACAATGATCCAGAAAAGAAAAATCATGATATCAGATATCATCCCAGGTCGGCCTTACTATCGGGATCAAAGCGGAGCCTTGCCTTGATCGGTAAGTGGTCCGATGCGCGGCGCGACAATTGACTGTCATGAACCTCAACTTCCAGCAATGAGCCATGTGGTGACATCATCATGCGGTCTAGTGCCAGCAGCGGATAGCGAGAGGGAAAGCTGGCACGCGCTTGTGCAAACGTAAAATGTTTTTCCAAAGCTTGGAACGCAGTCCCTGCCTCACGCCATTCATTCAGATCCCCCATAAGCAGGGTTGGACGGCCTTCCATACCCCCGATCTTGTCGAGCAACGCCCGCACCTGCGCCGTTCGGGATACTTGCAACAACCCAAGATGTGCGTTCACAACACGCAAAGGCCGTCCCGCGATAATCAGATCTGTCACCAGCGCCCCGCGGTGCTCTAGTCCTGGCAGGATCACTCGATGCACCTCTTGTACCAAAGCATTGCGCACCAGCAAAAGATTTCCATGCCAGCCGTGCGCATCCCCAACACCGTCCGTTGGGACTGCGATCAGCCCCAGATCACGGCGGATCCTGTCTAAATCGAGGAGGCCCTTGCGGTTGCCAAACCGCGTATCCGCTTCTTGGACAGCCAGAATATCCGCACCGATTTCAGCGATCACCGCTGCAGTACGTGCCAAATCACGGCGTCGGTCTGTGCCGACACCTTTATGGATGTTGTAAGATGCGACAGATAGGTCGTGCTGCGCGGACATGGCCAGTGCCTAAAGCTGGAACCTGCTTAGCCGCAGGGAGGTGGTGATAACCGAGACCGACGACAGGCTCAAGCGGCAGCTGTCAGAAAGATACTGACCCGTCTCGTCAAGGGCGTTAAGATTGCGCTCGATGCCGAGCAGAGACCGCGCCACTCAGCGAGAGCGGCCGTTCGGTTGAGTTTGAAATTGTCGCGTGAGTAAAGGTGGCGCTCTTGGTTGAAATGGTTGCAGACGGAGGAATGAACGGCGGCGAACTTCGGCAAGCTCAGCTTCATTTCATCCGAGCAAACTGATCTCGGTCAGGTCGAGCTTTCTAACGCGGTCACGGTTGAAAACCATTACGCGCTCGATATCGTTCTGTATCGGCCCGATGGGAACAATAATGCAATCTTTGCGGATCTCGGAACCTGAAGACGTTGCGTGGCCAAAAGAAAAAACCAGCGTGAACACAGGGTCACGCTGGTTTGATGTATCGTTCAGCCTTCGGGCAATCCCAAAAGGTCAGTTTTCCCGTTTGGTCACACTGCGCGACGTTCGCCTCAATGCAAATGCTCCGACCAGACCACTCAGAAGCAGGGCGCCCCCTGCGGGCAAGGGATCACGCGCTCCGCAACATGCGGCCGGAAACTGGCAAGACCAGTGTTCCACAGGAACATTCCTTCAGTGTCGTCACACACAGACTGATCTGCATCAATCCGAGCGGAGTGGGAAGCCGGCAATATATGGCAATCACGATGTGGAGGTTGATAGATGTCTGGTCCGTTACAGGTGATCGCAGTGAGTTTTGGTCCCGGCGCCGACTTCGCAGGCCGGGTTCTGGCCGAGGTCGATCGACTGCAAGGTCGAGGAATGTTGCGCCTCATCGACATGCTCTTCATTGCCAAGGACGAGGACGGCACGATCCAGCGCCTGGTCATCGGCGACGACGAGGACTTCGGCGTTCTCTTGGCGAGCATCATTCCACTCGACGGTGCCAATCACGTGAAAACCGCGGTGGGCGATGGCTTGTCGGGCTTCGAGGCGGCGGACGCTTGGGCACTGACCCAGTCCCTGTCGCCGGGGACAGCACTCGCATTCCTGCTCATTGAACACAGTTGGGCGCAGCCACTGTTCGACGTGATCGCCGAGACCGGTGGCACAGTGTTGGGCGACGGATTTCTCACGCCCGAAACCGGGCTGTTCGTCGGCGCTGAGGTCGCAGCGATGGAGCAGGCAGCGACGGAGATTGCGGCAGCGCAAGCCGCCGAAGCCCACGCATTGCTCCAGGCCTTGGCGGCACAGACCCATGCAGCTGAGTCGATCGCAGCCTCCGAAGCGATCGAGGGTGCCGCCGCCGCCCGTGCCATACAGGCGCTGATCACTGCAGGGCTTGTGGAGGAAGCCGCCGCCCACGAGGCCGTGGACGCCTTGATCGAAGACGGCCTCATCGTCGCCGCTGCCCACGAAGCAGCCGCCGAGGCTGTGGCAGAAGGTGCCGCCACCATCAAAGCAGCATCGATTACCATGGCCCAGGCACTGGTCCTGCGCTACCTGCCCACTCAGTTGACCTTCGCGGTTATCGCCGAGAAACTCGGCATCTCCCGGGCAGCCGCGAAGGAACGAGCAGAGCGCGCCTACAAGAAGCTCGGGGTCCACAGCCGCACCGAGGCAGTCACCCGGGCCCGCGCGCTCGGCCTCATCGACTGACCGACACGCCCCCCCGCCGGCGCGACTTCCCGTTCGCGGCGTTGTCGCAGAACTTTGGGTGCGAAGGATACATATCACGAATCAATGCGGTTACGCGTGTGACAATCCACGCATGACAAGCATAGGACATGGGGGAGAACAAGCATAGGACATGGGGGAGATGACAGAGCATACCATTGGCGTGGACATTTCGAAATCCCATTTGGACGTGTTCCGACTGGAGGACCAAGCGGCACAGCGATTTGAGAACTCGGTCGCTGGCTTTTGCGCTCTGCGAAAGTGGCTGGGCAAGACCCCGGTGGCCCGGATCGTATTCGAGCCGACGGGGCCGTATCACAAGGCGTTCGATGGCGTTGGTCGTCCTGGCCGATTTCCATTGCCCTGGCGGCAGGCGGGTGAATGTGAACAGCCGCTCGCCGTTCCGGCGGCCTACGCGGCCGCAGCTGCGGTCACGGTTCGCCGTCACCCTCGAGGCTGCCTGCAACCGCCCGGCACTTCAGTCGCCATTTGCGGAGGAAGGCCTTGCGCCGGTGCTTGATCTCCTCGGCGGTCTCGGCGTAGATCATGTCGCGGTAATCCTCGGTCAGCTCGTCATGCAGCCGCTTCGACGCGTGCGCGAGAAGGCTCATCCCGCGACGGTCTGACGCGCGGCACTCATCCCGACGGCCCCCGGACCTGCGAGATTGCGCTATCTCATGGCCCTGGCTTTCGCGCGACAAAGCATGCCCAGGTAATGTGGCCACCCGCCAGCGCCTTTTGCCAACGCGAAATGCTCTCAGCGATGCGGGCCGCCGCGCCGGGGTTCAGTCCCTCCACGGGGCGGGCGAGCCGGGCGGCCAGCTTGTCGTAATGGATCCGGATGTCGTGGGGCCGCTCTTCGGCGTGGAGAATGTCGAACCCGGCTGCCACGGCCATATCGCGGTAATCGCGCGGCGTGGCATTGGCCTGCGCGCCAAGCCGGTCGAACGCCGCCTCGACCAGGGCGATCTCGGCCCCCGCGCGGGTCAGGATGTCCGAGAAGGCGAAGACGCCACCGGGGCGCAAAAGTCGGAAAACCTCGGAAAAGACCCGTGGTCTGGCGTTGGAATGGATCAGGGACTCTTGGCAAATCACGGCGTCCCAGGCTGCGGACGCGCTCTCGATGGCGTGGAAATCACCGATCTCGACCGTGATGATCCCGTCCAGGCCCGCGGCACGGTTGGCCCGGCGCGCCTCGTCGACACAGGCCGAGGCGATGTCGATCCCCTTGGGGCGGCAGCCACGCTCGGCCAGCAGCCTGAGTGTCCCGCCATAGCCGCACGCGATGTCGAGCACCGCATCGCCCTGGCCCAGCCCGGCCAGATCGAGCAAGTAGCGCGTCATCGCCGCCGACGCCTTGGCAACCGTTTCCTCGCCGCTGTCGTAGCGCCCGATATGGATGTCCGCCCCACCCCACACGAGGCGGTAGAAATCCGCGACATCGGCGTCGTCGTAATACTTCGAAGCAGCCGATGCATTGGTTTCTTCGCCCGACATGTCGCCCTCCTGTAAATCGGATTGGTCCCCTGACGGTAGCAAGCAACACAACGTGGGGTAACGCCTGCCTGTGGGCCACCGGGAGAAAAGGCGTGCAAAGGGCGGCATTGTTCTTCCGTCCAAATCGGTCATCACCGGCGAGCCACCGCCCCATTCGACGCTGATTTCCCGGCGAGCCAATGTCCAGCGTTTCCCTTCAGCTCTTCCGCCCGTGTCCAACTGAGGCAGCCTGTCTGGTCACGGTCGGTCCATCCCGGATCTGTTTGAGCGCCAGCCCTGCCGCGCAGTGCGACATGGGCACCATTGCGCTGTCGCGGGATCGACAGAAACCGCGTCAATAGCCGATGATCTCGACCCGTCGGTTCATGCTGCGGCCCGCCTCAGTTGCATTGTTGGCTACGGGCTCTGTCTCTCCACGACCCTCGGAGGTGATGGTCGCGCCGGCCAGATCCGGGTGATTGCCCAGATAGGTTCGCACTGCCTTCGCCCGTTCTTGCGACAGGGCAAGGTTGTAATCGTCGCTTCCAGTGGAATCGGTATGTCCGATGACGCGGAAACGGCCGAGATCCGCGGCGGCGATATCCAGCGCGAGCGCATCGAGGGCGGTCTGCGCCTCGCTGCGCAGTTCGGTGCTGTCCACCCCGAACAGAACCTCCCCTTCCAGCACGAACCGCATCGTGGAGCCGATCGCCGCAACCGCATCGATATCGCTGCCCGCGAATCTCGAACCGCAATCGATCCCGTCGTCTGTCAGGCGCACATAGCGGAAGCTCGTATCCGTCGGCGCAAGACCGGCGATATCCACCTCGGCTCGGCCGCCGCTGATCTCACCCAGATCTGTCCAGGTCGTGCCATCCTCCGAGATAGCAAGGCTCATGGCTTCGACATTCGGGCCAACCTCGAAGACATAAAGATCGGGCCCCTCGACATCGATCAGTGCGTTGTCCGTGAATTGTAGGATGACCGATCCGTCGCAACCGAGCGACAGGAAGCTGCCATCATCCACGTCGCCCGAAAAATCCGGTGCACCAAGCGCGGCCTTCGGATCACGGGCGCCATCCACGATCTTGCCAGTTCCCTGATTGTGGGCCACGACCACATCGGCGAAGGACCGATCGCCCTGCGGCAAGGTCACAGTGCCTCGCTTGCCATCCTGATACTCGCGGCTCTCGTCGGGTTGGGCCAGAGCCGGGCAAGCCACGCTGACTAATGTTACGACCAGAAGTCGCGAAAAAAAGGAAGAAGACATCAGAAAAGGACTCCTCAAAGGTATTGAAATGATTTCTGCCTCGGCCTGTGGGTGTTCAGGAACACCTCATCACCTTTCGGGAATCGCGTAAACCCGCAAGACGCTGAAGAGACGATCTTGGCGGAATTTGCATCGGGCAGGCAGATGGATCAAGCCGCCGAGACCTCGGCAAAGGTGAAACCACATACAGCGAGGACGAGTTTTGCTCGGTGAAGAGCAATGACGGCCCTGATCCGCCGCTCAACCTGGTCGGCGTGCTGCATTGCGACTTCACCGGAGCGACTGTTCATCCTTGTTACAGCATTTTTGGACGGGCGATGTCGCCGAGGCGGGCAAAGCAGTCGTTCTCGGTTGGGTCGCGTTCGGACAAGTGCACGTCGCCCGGGGGCGGCCGATGGCCGGGCCTTTGTTCAGTCGTGGTCCGGATGCTGGCGGCTGGCGTAGGTTCTCAGGGCGTCCGACGGCGTGGTCGCCTCGGTGGTCGAGCATGGCAGCTCCCCCAGCAGGCCGATCCAGGCGAGCCTGCTTTCGCAGCCGAACTCCTGTTCCGGCACGACGGCCTCCGGCTCATCGAGGCTGGCGAGCGAAACGTCGATCCACGCCGATCCCACGTAGCGAAAGTGAAGCGACGTGCCGCACGCGGCGCAGAAGCCACGCTCCACCGCTTCCGAGGATCGAAACCACGACGGCTCTCCCCGGGTCCAGGCAAAGTTCTCGAGACCTACTTCCGCCAGTGCCAGGAAGGCGGAGCCGGACGCTTTCTGGCACATGCGGCAATGGCAGACATGCGGCGTCGTGAGAGGCGCTGAGATCCGAAAGCGGACCGCTCCGCACTGACAGCCGCCGGTCAGCGGCTCACGCTCGAAATCGCGATCCTCCAGGTTTCGTGCAGACATCTACGCACCTCCCTTTGCCGTTCATACGCGAAAGGCGGAATCCGCCCTGCTTCCAGGCAAGCTCATGCGCACCGCTTGCCGATGCCATGCACGCCCTCGCGGACCAGTTTCCTACGCGATGGGGTGGCCGGTTCCCAGACTGAAATCGGTGTCGCGCAGCATCAACGTCGCAAACGAGACCGTCGGATGCGCCTGGGGCTGGCTGGGGTGCTCACAGGATTCGACGAGCGCGTTTTCTCGGTTCGACATGATCTGTGAGGCAAATGGAATCGAGCACCGCCTGACAAAGCCAAACCATCCGTGGACCAGGTCGAGCGGATGAACCGAACGATTAAGGACGCGACCATCAAACGCTTCCACTACGACAGTCACGACCAGTTGCGCACCCACCTCGGCGACTTCATGGACGCATACAACTTCGCTCGCAGACTCAAGACGCTCAGCGGCCTCACGCCCTACGAATACATCTGCAAGATCTGGACTTCAGAGCCAGATCGATTCATCTTAAATCCGATCCACCAGATGCCGGGACTGAACACCTAGCGGTGGCGCGGGTTCGTTTGCGGGAACTGAAGGGCGAGGCAGGAGCGGAATGACGGACATGGCTGAGGCCAGACCAGGCCAAGGAACGCCGGGCGAGGTCTTTTCCGTCTTCTTCAAGCTCGGCCTCACTTCCTTCGGCGGTCCGATCGCGCATCTCGGCTATTTCCGCGATGAACTGGTCACGCGGCGGAAATGGTTGAGCGATCATGCCTACGCCGATCTGGTGGCGTTGTGCCAGTTCCTGCCTGGCCCCGCCTCGAGCCAGGTGGGTTTCGCCCTCGGGATGATGCGCGCGGGCTGGCTCGGCGCGCTCGCGGCCTTCACCGCCTTCACGCTGCCATCGGCGCTGGTGTTGCTGGTCTTTGCGATGACGGCGGCGTCCATCTCAGGCCCCATCGGAACGGGCGCGCTCAACGGGCTGAAGATCGTCGCGGTGGCGATTGTCGCGCAAGCCGTCTGGGGCATGACGAAGACCCTCTGCCCGGACCGGGAGCGCGCCGCGATCGCTGTCGGCGCGGTGGTCATGCTGGCGTTTCTGCCGGGCGCATTCGGGATGGTCGGCGCGATCGTGCTGGGCGCGCTTGCCGGTCTGGCGCTAGGGCGCGGGTCGGGCACGCCGGTCGGTGGGCATGTCACGATGCCGGTCTCGCGCGGGGTCGCGGGCGCGGCGGTCATCGTCTTCTTCGCGCTGCTCTTCGTGCTTCCGCTGATTGCCGACCAGAGCCAAGGGCTGGCGGTGATCGACAGCTTCTACCGCGCCGGTGCGCTGGTGTGTTTAACGTCAGCACCTATGGGACAGATTTGAGGTTTTCGTAACGGAGGATTTCTGGTTCATCGCAGCCACCAAGGAGCGAAGATGAACAAGAAATCCGGAACATCGAAGGACGCGGCCGACAAGCTGGTCAAAGGGATCAAGCGCAAGACGCG
>JAGXFH010000056.1 GCA_024637315.1 Brevirhabdus sp. | reverse complement strand
TAGCGTAATCACTTCGCTGTTGACCCCGCCGCCGCCAACTGCATTCCGTTGTGCTGCATCGTAGGACAGTGTTATCTGCTGCAATTCCGCCAGTGCGCTGGTGATATGAGGATATTTCGCCGCAACTTCGAGTGCCGCGACCGCGTCGATGGGCATGAACCGGTCGGCGTGTTCCGGAGCGTCCGAATAATATCGTCCCAGCGTCGCCTTTGATTTGCCGGTCAACGCGCAAGACGCTTCAAGGCCCACATCCTTCACCAGCGCTTCGGTGTGCTTTTTCAGGTAATTGCCATTGGCCGTCATGAACATCAACTCACTCTTCCTACGGTTGGGGGAATACCCCAGCCCTTTTCCCATTAATCTGCTGACTTTCAAATGTCATCAAAGAGATGTTCTGCTCAGGCAGAGCGCTGTGAGAGACTGGCGACGTTTTCGTCGGTCCCGATGGAGGCAGGCATCGATCCGTCGGTGTCGTCCGCCGGCAACTGGGTTCACTCCGTGGCCTGCGGCAGTGATCGAGAATGTAAATGGTTGGAGGTCGGTTCCATCCCCGAAGGGCTACGGCCCCTGACCTCACAGGACAGGTAAGATCGGCGCTGGCCTCCATCTTTTCGGCATGGCGATAAACTTGGCTGACAGCGCTTGATTACGGCCCCGACAGCTTGGTAAATCGCCGCATGGCCAAACTCTATTTCCACTACTCGACGATGAATGCCGGCAAATCGACCCTGCTGTTGCAGGCGTCCTACAACTATCGAGAGCGGGGAATGGACACGTATCTGTTGACCGCGCAATTCGACGATCGGGCAGGAGGGGGCCAGATCACCTCCCGGATCGGCATCACGGAAACGGCCCACACTTTCGCGTCCGGAGAGGATCTGTTTGACAAGGTTGCCAAACGCCTTGCGTTAGGCAACGTTGCCTGCGTGTTCGTTGACGAGGCCCAGTTTCTGGAAAAACAGCAAGTCTGGCAACTTGCCCGCGCAGTCGACGATCTGAAGGTGCCCATTATGTGCTATGGCCTACGCGTCGACTTCCGAGGAGAGCTCTTTCCCGGTTCTGCGGCGCTGCTGGCGCTGGCAGACGAGATGCGCGAAGCCAGAACGATCTGCCATTGCGGCAAGAAGGCGACGATGGTCGTGCGTCAGGATGATCAGGGACGCGTTCAGAGCGATGGAGCCCAGGTCCAGATCGGCGGCAACGAGACTTACTTGTCGCTCTGCCGTCGGCATTGGCGAGAGGCGATCGGCGAGTGCCCCCACCAAGACTAGAACAAGCGCCCACCAATCGGGACATCCTGATCCGGCCGAAGCAGCACAACTTCTCCATCTGCATCCGGCACCCCCAGCACCAGCACCTCGGACATCACCTTGCCAATCTGACGCGGCGGAAAGTTGACGACCGCCATGACCTGTCGTCCGACCAACTGTTCAGGTTTGTAATGCCGGGTGATCTGGGCCGAGCTTCTTTTCTCGCCAATCTCGCCGCCGAACTCGACCCACAGCTTGAACGCGGGCTTGCGCGCCTCGGGAAACGGTTCCGCCCGCGTTATCCGGCCAACTCGAATATCGACTTTGAGGAAGTCGTCAAAGGTGATTTCGCTCATTTCGCCAGTTCCCGCCCTCGATCCGCCGCCGCTTTGACCGCCTGCCGAAGCAAGACCGGGAACCCGGTCTGGTCATCCATCAGTACGGCCAATGCCGCCGCCGTTGTCCCCCCCGGACTGGTCACGTTGACTCGCAACTCCGCTGGACCCTCTTGGGCCTCTTCCGCCAGCGCTCCCGCTCCCGCCACCGTCGCCTTCGCCAGATGCATCGCCAGTTCTGCCGGCAGACCCTCTGCCTCACCAGCAGCGGCCATCGTCTCGATCAGATGAAACACGTAAGCTGGCCCCGATCCTGACACTGCTGTCACCGCATCCATCTGGTCTTCATTGTCAAGTCGCACGACCTGCCCGACCGCCGACAACAAGCCTTCTGCCAAGGCCATATGGTCTTCGGTCGCTACCTCGTTGCCCACCAGCGCGGTGATCCCCCGACCGACCGCAGCGGGCGTGTTCGGCATGGCGCGGATCAACGGTGTCCGATCCCCCAGCGCCACCTCGTAGGCCGAAATCGGCGTTCCTGCGGCAACCGAAACGAACAAGGTCGCGCCATTCCCCAGCGATCTCAGCACCGGCAGCGCCTCACCCATCATCTGAGGTTTCACGGCGACTAGGACGATCGCCGGATCCGCTGGCAAGTCCGCGTTCAGGTGAATCCCGTCCAGGGTCTCAAGCCAATCGGACGGCTTTGGGTCCAGGACCCAAACCGACCTCGCGGGCAGTCCCCGCTTCAGCCAGCCCTTCAGCATCGCCGACCCCATCTTGCCGCAGCCCAAGAGTACCAGTCCGCGCCGTTCGATATCGTTGTCGTTGAAATCCATGACCCTCTCCGCTTGTCTCCTGCCAGCCTACAAAGGCCTGAGGCTGCGGAAAACCGTCAATTCATCGTCCTGCGGATCGTCACGGCGGGCGCTTGCACCGTCACCAGAGTGATCGACGCGGTCAGGCTCAGGCCCGACCATAGGCCTCGGCGATTGCCACCTGCATGGCGTCGTCGATGCCCCGATCGCCCCAAGCAACCAACTGAAACGCAGGATAAAAACGCTCGGCCGACATCACGGCTGTATTGATCAGAGTGTCGATCTGTTCGGGTCCGGCCATCTGACCACCTGCCAGCACCAAGCCGTATCTGTAGACCATCAGCCGCTGCTCGGGCCAGAAAGTGAACGCCCCCGCCCAGCATTTATCGTTGATGCGGTTCAGGACTTCGTAGATCTCGGCGTGCTTTTCTTTCGGCGGTTCCATCTCGAATGTGCAGATCATCCGCAGTGTCTCATCGTAGCCCGACCAGGCAAGCGTGATCGAATAGGTCCGCCACTGGCCTTCAACCGCCATCGCGATCTGATCGTCGCCGACACGATCGAAGTCCCAATCGTGATGCTCTGCGATATGCTCGACGATATCGATTGGATGAAGGTCTTCCATCTGGAAGTCGTGCTCTGAAAGCGACATGCCCGGCCTCATTCTGTTGTAGCTTCGCGGGTGCTGCGACCCACTAAAACTAGGTGCCTGCTCAAGGTCCGGCGGTGCCTTTCGCCGCCCTTACAAGATATGGTGTGCTGAAAGAGCTTCTCTGTAAAGGAGTAATTTCGCGAGTTTCCGGATTATCTGTGCTTGACCGACCCTCATGCCGCGTTGCAGCGCTCGGGTCATCCCAAGCCTATGGTCTCTGCAAAACGAAAAAGACGCGCCCTGATGGGCGCGCCTCGGCGGTTTGCAACGGTCTATTATTTCTTGGCAGGAGCCTTGGTTTTTGCTCCGGCCTCGAGAGCCTCGATCCGCGCCATCAGCGAGGCGTTTTCCTCGCGCGCTTTCTGTGCCATCGCGCGCACCGCATCGAACTCTTCGCGGGTGACAAAATCGCGATCCGCCATCCAGCGGTCGACCCAGCCCTTCATTGCCGTCTCGGCTTCGTCCTTGGCACCCTGAGCAACGCCCATCGCATTGGTCATCAACTGGGAAAAGTCATCGAAAATCTTGTTGCGGGTCTGCATCACAGCCTCCACTTGTCCATTAAGCCTTTATATGGGCCCCATCGGTCAAAACCTCAAGGTTGACTTCCCACCCTGCCCCGCTCATTTCTGCCGCCATGTTCAGCGCAGCAATACCGTTCCCCGATATCGGGCCAGATGTCTTCACTATTGACCTCGGCGCGTTTTCCTTCTCGCTGCGCTGGTACGCCCTCGCCTATATCGCTGGAATACTGATCGGTTGGCGACTGGTCTTGCGCGCCCTCAAGACCCCTCGCCTGTGGCCGGCAGACACCTCCCCCCTCAAGCACGCGCAACTGGATGACCTGCTCACCTGGATCATCATCGGCGTGATCGTCGGCGGTCGCCTCGGCTTTGTGCTTTTCTATCAACCCTCTTACTACCTGGCCAATCCGATAGAGATCCCGATGGTATGGCAGGGCGGAATGTCGTTTCATGGCGGTTTTCTTGGCGTTGTACTGGTCGTCTGGTGGTTCTGCAGCCGAAACAATCTACCAATCGCCCAGATCGCCGATGCCATGGCCTTTGCTGCCCCTGCCGGCCTTCTGCTCGGCCGCCTTGCCAACTTTGTGAATGCAGAGCTTTGGGGGCGGCCCTCGACCGTGCCTTGGGCGGTGATCTTTCCCGGCGAAAGCGCGCAGGACTGCCCTGCGGTTGAAGGGCTATGCGCGCGTCATCCCTCGCAACTCTACGAGGCCGGGATGGAAGGGCTGATCCTGGGGGTATTGCTGCTGCTTCTGGTCTGGCGGGGCGGATGGCTGAAGAAACCGGGGCAGATCGCGGGGCTGTTCTTCGCCGGCTACGGCCTGTCCCGCTTCATAGCCGAATTCTTCCGACAGGCCGATGCTCAGTTCATCAGTGCCGCCAATCCCATGGGCTATGTGCTGCATGCTGGCGGCTACGGCCTGTCGATGGGCCAGTTGCTGTCGCTACCGATGATACTTGCGGGCCTTGTGACCATTGTCTGGGCACGCAACCGGGCATGACGGCGCTTGCCGATATACTGATCCGAAGGATCACCGCGACCGGACCCATCACTATCGCCGACTACATGGCCGAATGCCTGCTGCACCCGCAGCACGGCTATTATTCGACCAGAGACCCGTTTGGATCGGGGGGGGATTTCACCACCGCGCCCGAGATAAGTCAGATGTACGGCGAACTGATCGGTCTCGCGCTGGCCCAGTCCTGGATGGATAACGGCGCGCCCCGCCGGTTCACGCTTGCCGAACTTGGGCCGGGCCGCGGCACCCTGATGGCGGACATGTTGCGGGCCACGCGAACGGTGCCGGGATTTATTGATGCGGCTGACATTCACCTTGTGGAAGCGTCGAATGCACTGCGCCAACTTCAGCGCAGGGCACTGGCGGGCTATGACGTGACATGGCTCGATTCAGTTGCCGGGTTGCCCTATGCGCCACTTTTCGTTGTTGCCAACGAATTCTTCGATGCATTGCCGATCCGCCAGTTCACCCGCGATCGTGATGGCTGGCGGGAGTGCCAGATCGGCGCCAGCGCGCACCGGCTAAGCTTCGGTCTTTCATCACCTGCACCCATTGCCGCCCTTGATCATCGGTTGGGCGATACCCGGCCCGGCGACGTGGTCGAAATTCGACCGGCAGGCGCGCCGATCATTATCGAACTGGCTGGACGCATCGCCGCCCACGGGGGTGCCGCGATCTTCGCGGATTATGGCGACTGGCGCTCGCTTGGCGACACCCTGCAGGCGGTAAAAGGCCACCAGTCCGAAGACCCGCTGGACCATCCGGGACAAGCCGACCTGACCGCACATGTCGATTTCGAAGCGCTGGCCGAGGCTGCCGCCGGTCTTGAGATCACTGAATTGGTACCGCAAGGCGTGGTCCTTGAACGGCTGGGAATCACGCCCCGTGCGCAGGTTCTGGCTGCGTCGCTGAAGGGAGAGGCGCTTAAATCCCATATCGCCGCACATCGCCGGTTGACGCATCGCGACGAAATGGGGACGCTGTTCAAAATGATCGCCTTTCATCATCCGGGCAGCCCTCCGCCCCCAGGATTTGTACCATGACCTTGGAGATCATCACGCACCCGGATCTCGCACCCCTGACGCACGGGTTTTTCACACGCTGCGGAGGTGCGTCCTCGGGCATATTCGCCGGCTTGAACTGCGGGCCGGGATCAAGTGATCAGACCGAGATCGTGGCGATAAACCGTGCCCGCGTCGCCGAAACGATGCAGATCGCACCAGAGGCTCTTGTGACGATCCGGCAGACCCATTCTGCCGATGTCGTGACAGTCTCTCAGCCCGCGGACGTGACTGCGGTTCAGGCGGACGCGATGGTGACGGCGGTTCCCGGCATAGCACTCGGCGTTCTGACCGCGGATTGCCAGCCCGTGCTGTTTGCCGACCATCGGGCAGGCGTAGTCGGGGCGGCGCATGCCGGATGGAAAGGTGCAGCGGCCGGCATTCTGGAAGCGACAGTCGATGCGATGACAGCCATGGGCGCCGAACGGGGACGGATCACTGCGATCATCGGCCCGACGATCAGTCAGGCCGCATATGAAGTCGGTCCGGAATTTTTCGAGGAGTTTCTGGATACAGATCCCGAAAACGCCCGCTTTTTCATTAACGGGCACGCAGACCGTTATCACTTCGATCTACCGGCGTTCGGGCTTCACCACCTGCGACAGGCTGGCATCGGTCATGCCGAATGGACCCGGCATTGCACCTACGCCGATCCCAGCCGGTTTTACTCTTACCGTCGCAGTGTTCACAGCAAGGAAGCCGATTACGGGCGACTGATTTCTGTCATCCGGATGTAAGCCAAGTGTGATTCACCTTCTCTCGCGAGGGGCGCGGTCAATCGGCGGCAAAGAGCGGCAGAACTATGGCCGCGCGGGCCGGGTTTTCGCCGTATTCGTTTTCAACAATCCGGCTGATCCCAACGGACTTTCCACAGTTAACGGCGAATTCCTTTGAATCGGCACGGATCGGCCCTTCCTGTGGCAAATCTGGCAGTTTCGCCACATTCGGACTTCGGCTGTCGGTCGCGGCCCATTTCAGATGCCATTCAAAGGCCCGAAATTCGGAGCAGAATGGCCGCAAGTTCAAATGGACAGGCAGAATACAGGCAGGTGGCCAAACCCACCGCGAAAGGGAAACAAGATGGAAACCAAATATCGTTGGTTGAACTCGGTTCTAAAAGAAATCGGTCGCGCAGACACCAAGATGCCTTGGGTTCACGGACCGCGGCGCGTCGAGATGATTGAGCGCCGGACACTTCAGGCAGTTCCCGATCCTTCGGCGCAAACTTGACCCTACCAACCGCTGCTTCATTGCCACTCCACTCAGCGGGCCGTTCCATGTGGGGGCGGCCCGTCTGATTCTCGGATCAGCGCCGAAATACGGTGGACTGAACAGCTATTGGGAAACAATTCCGGCAGGTTTCTCCATCACTGTTCCAGAAAACCGCAACAGAACGAAACTTCTTTGACAGATTGGTCCAGTATCGTGCATTATCATCCAACCAAGTCCTCTGCACTTGGGTGGGGGCGTATCGCAGATGTGACCAGGACGTAAGGACTGATCGCATGACCAACATACGCCACAACATGGCTGTTCCCGCACATGCGAGAATCGGCAGAATCTCGGCTGGAAATCGAAATACCGCGCGGAATCAAGCCACCGGGCTAAAGTCGCGCACTGTGCAGTTCTCGTGGCTTGGCCGGTCCGGCGAAATGCAGCGCCGCACGACGAAGATCCCCGACATGCCGCTTTTTCACATGGCATTCAATGCCTTCGCCCGAGGCGCACTGGTCCAGACTCCGGATGGCCCGGTGGCTGTCGAGGATCTTCTCCCCGGCATGATGGTCGACACGGTCGATGGCAGTTCGACCCGCATCTGCTGGACCGGGTCCATGCCGTCAGGGGCTTTCGCCGACACCGCTTCGACACACTTCCTCTACCGGATCACCGAGGGGGGCTATGGCCTTGGCCAAGGCAAACCGGACCTGTTGCTTGGTCCGGGTGCGCGGCTGATGCGGCCGAGTCAGATCGGGCTTGAGACGGCGCGTCTTCAACAGATTGAGGATCTTGCAGACGGTCAACAGATTGTGCAGGTGGCGCCTCGGACGCCAGTACAACTCTACCACGTCGCGTTGTCATCACACCGGCTGATGCGGATCAACGATGTAGCGGTGGAGAGTTTCCACCCCGGCCATGCGGCCAACCTCGCAGTCGCCGACGATCTCTTCGGTCAGTACGTATCGCTGTTTCCGCAGGTCAGGACGCTGGGAGAGTTCGGACCGCTCAACTACTTGCGCTAGAATCTTTTCAGGGGCGCGTTGAATAGGGCATTCACCACGTCTTGCTGCGCTTGAACGCGACTTCCGATGTTTTTCGACTTGGGTCGTTCCGCAACGCTGCCAACGATCAGGCATTCTTTTTCAGGCGGCTTTCCAGAATTTCGAATGGTACACCGGGCAAGTCCTTGGCGCAGCGGATCACCAGCGAGGTCTTGACGCTCGCCACGTTTTTCGCCGCTGTCAGTTGTTCTGTCAAAAAACTCTGGAAGCTCGACAGATCGGGCGCCACGCATTTCAAGATGAAGTCCACCTCGCCATTCAACATATGACATTCCCGCACCAGCGGCCATTCGCGGCAGCGATTCTCGAAGGCAGTCAGATCGGCCTCTGCCTGACTTTGAAGGCCAACCATCGCGAAGACCTGAACCTCAAACCCCAACTCGCGGCTATCGACGTCGGCGTGATACCCCTTGATGAAGCCGCTTTCCTCCAGCGTGCGGACCCTGCGCAGACAGGGCGGCGCGGAAATGCCGACGCGCTTGGCCAATTCGACATTGGTCATGCGGCCGTCGGCTTGCAACTCGGCCAGGATCTGTCGATCAATCGGATCAAGTTTGCTGACGGCCATCAATTCACCTGCATTTGATTTTCCTGACATTACGCCGACGGCCGCTGATGCGCAATAATATTTCATCACCGCGCAACATCCGAAAAGGGCGCGCCGCTGCTCGGGATTCTCAGATTACTCTTATCCGGGGTTTCAACCCTCTGCATGGGCGTTTATATCCATCCGAAAGGCAAAGCGATCATGGGGGTTTCAATGGTCGACACACGTCATGTTCGGGTTCTAATCATCGGCTCTGGACCGGCCGGCTACACGGCCGGGATCTACGCAAGCCGCGCGATGCTGAATCCGCTGCTGGTGCAAGGTATCGAGCCCGGAGGTCAGCTGACGACAACGACCGAGGTGGAAAACTGGCCCGGCGATACCGAGGTGCAGGGCCCTGATCTGATGATCCGCATGGAAGCCCATGCGAAGGCGATGGGGTGCGAGATCATCGCGGACATCATAAGCAGCCTCGATCTGTCGAAACGTCCATTCACCGCTGTCGGCGATGGCGGTACGGTTTATACCTGTGACGCGGTGATCCTTGCCACTGGTGCGCGTGCAAAATGGCTCGGCCTGCCATCCGAAGAGAGATTCAAGGGGTTCGGCGTGTCGGCCTGCGCGACATGCGACGGGTTTTTCTATCGTGGACAGGAAATCGTGGTCGTGGGCGGCGGCAATACTGCAGTTGAAGAGGCCCTGTTCCTGACCAACTTCGCCTCGAAAGTGACCGTCATCCACCGGCGTGACGAATTTCGTGCCGAGAAAATTCTGCAACACCGCCTCTTCAAGAATCCCAAGATCGAAGTCTTGTGGGATCATGCGATCGAAGAGGTCGTCGGCACCCAGGATCCGCTCGGCGTCGAAGCGGTTCGGGCCAAGCACGTCCAGACAGGAAAGATCACCGAGATTCCCTGCAAGGGCTTTTTCGTGGCCATCGGTCACGCGCCGGCCTCGGAACTTGTCAAGGATCAGCTTGAAACTCACATGGGCGGATATGTTGTGACTGCCCCTGACTCAACGGCAACCTCAATCCCCGGCGTTTTCGCAGCGGGCGATCTGACGGACCATGTCTACCGGCAAGCCGTGACGTCCGCCGGCATGGGGTGCATGGCAGCGCTGGAAGCCGAACGTTTCCTGGCCGAAACCGAGTCCGATGTCGAAACCGCTGTCATTGCCGATCCGGAGCCACAAGTGGCGAACTGAAGATTGACGGCATCGTTGGCGATTATCGTGCGGTGCGTCATGATGTGACGCGATATCTGCTATTCGTTCTGAATCAATACCAACGGCGAGCAGGGGCTTGAATTCGTGACCCCATCGGGGCTAGGTCCGCCGTAAATCGGTCGACCGCCTGCTGGCGTCTATTCAAGTGGACAAGTTACAATCATGGAAAATTCAAATCTCGCTCCAATCCCCGAACTTTATGTCTCTTACGAGTCTGCCCAGAAGCTGAAGAAGGAAGCCGGCGATCTGATCAGCTGGGATCTGACACCCCGCCAGATTTGCGATCTGGAGTTGCTGATGAATGGCGGCTTCAATCCGCTCAAGGGTTTCCTTTCTGAGGCCGACTACAAAAGTGTCGTGGACAACATGCGGCTCGCCGATGGGTCGCTTTGGCCCATGCCGATCACCATGGATGTGTCCGAGAAGTTTTCGGAAACACTCGAAATCGGTCAGGATATCGCCTTGCGCGACCAGGAGGGCGTGATCCTCGCGACCATGACCGTCACCGACCGCTGGGTTCCGAACAAGAAGCACGAGGCCGAAAAGGTCTTTGGTTCTGACGATAGCGCACATCCTGCCGTGAACTACCTGCACAACACAGCGGGCAAAGTCTATCTCGGCGGCCCGGTCACCGGCATTCAGCAGCCGGTTCACTACGATTTCCGCGGTCGTCGCGACACTCCAAACGAGTTGCGAGCCTATTTTCGCAAGGTTGGCTGGCGGCGTGTCGTCGCGTTCCAAACTCGCAACCCGCTGCATCGCGCGCATCAGGAACTGACGTTTCGCGCCGCCAAAGAGGCCCAGGCCAATCTGCTGATCCATCCGGTCGTCGGCATGACGAAACCCGGCGATGTCGACCACTTCACGCGTGTCCGCTGCTACGAGGCGGTGCTTGACAAGTACCCGGCCTCGACGACGACGATGAGCTTGCTCAATCTGGCAATGCGAATGGCTGGCCCGCGCGAGGCTGTGTGGCATGGCCTGATTCGCAAGAACCACGGATGTAGTCATTTCATCGTCGGTCGGGACCACGCCGGGCCGGGTAAGAACAGCAAGGGCAAGGACTTCTACGGTCCTTACGACGCGCAGGAACTGTTCAAGACACACCAAGAAGAAATCGGCCTGGAAATGGTCGACTTCAAACACATGGTATTTGTTCAGGAGAAGGCGCAGTACTATCCGGTGAACGAGGTGCCCGAGGGCGACACCATACTGGATATCTCGGGCACCGAGCTTCGCCGTCGTCTTGCCGAAGGGTTGGAGATCCCCGAATGGTTCTCATTCCCCGAAGTGGTCAAGGAACTGAGACGCACGCGACCGCCTCGGTCGAAGCAGGGCTTCACCGTGTTTTTCACCGGTTTCTCGGGCTCGGGCAAATCGACCATCGCCAACGCGCTGATGGTCAAGCTGATGGAAATGGGTGGTCGCCCGGTGACGCTGCTCGATGGTGATCTGGTCCGCAAGAACCTGTCCTCCGAACTTGGTTTCTCGAAAGAGCATCGCGACCTGAACATCCGCCGTATCGGCTACGTTGCATCGGAGATCACCAAGAACGGTGGCATCGCGATCTGCGCACCGATCGCTCCTTACGCCACTACCCGCCGTGCCGTGCGTGAAGAGATCGAGCAGTTCGGCGCGTTCCTCGAAGTGCATGTCGCGACCTCGATAGAGGAATGCGAACGACGCGACCGCAAAGGGCTTTACAAGCTGGCGCGGGAAGGCAAGATCAAGGAATTCACCGGGATTTCAGACCCATATGACGTACCGGAGAATCCGGAACTGCGGGTCGAAACCGAGAATGTGGATGTCGACAACTGCGCGCATCAGGTCATCCTGAAGCTTGAAAGCATGGGGCTGATCGCCGCTTGAGGCGTTGCGGACACTGGTCCCGGTTTTGCGCGGGGCCAGTTTCCTTCAGGATACAACCGGCGTTCGGCCGGCAAGAACCTCGGCAAAGACCGGCGCATCGACATTGCCGCCGCTCAGGATCACGCCAACCTTGCGGCCCGCCAGGATATGACTTTCCTGCAGGGCGGCGGCCAACGGCGCTGCCCCGGCTCCTTCGGATAGGTTGTGAATGGTTCGATAATAAAGTCGCATCGCCGCTGCAATCTCATCTTCGCTGACATCGACGATACGCGCCGCGCCGCGGGAATAGATATCATACGCCGCCTGAACCGGCACTCTGACAGCCATGCCATCGGCAATCGTGCGGGCGGATTTGGTCTCTACCATCCGCCCCGCCTCGACCGACAGTTTGGCAGTCAATGCCTCTGTTGAAACCACGCCGACAACTTCGGCACGGCAACCCAAGGCGTCGCGCGCCGCAATGACACCGCAAATGCCAGAGCCGCAGCCGATCGGAACGTAAACCGTATCCAGATCGGGATGCTCGCTGAACAATTCCAGCCCGTAGGTTGCCACACCGCGCACCAGTTCGGTGTGAAACGGCGGCACCGGATAAAGGCCGTCGACCTCGGCCAACCGCATTGCCTCGCCTCGTGCCTCATCAAAATCTGCGCCGAATTCGATCAACTCGGCGCCATATGCCCGCATCGCGGCGTTCTTCTCGACGGAATTGCCATAGGGGACCAGAACCTTGGCCCGCAATCCGGCCGCGACTGCGGCGCGCGCCTGGCTTTGTCCGTGATTGCCGCGTGTCGCGGTGATCACGCCAGGAACTTTTGGATGCGCGCGCTGCAGCCAGTCGATAAAAGTGATCCCGCCCCGCACCTTGAAAGCCCCGGTCGGTGCGTGGTTTTCGTGCTTTACAACGACCTCCGTACCGACCTCGGCCGAGATCATCGGCCAGATGTATTGCGGTGTCGGCTGCATCTGCCGCCGCACGAGCTCATGGGCGGCGTTAAGGTGATCGCGTGTAAACTGCATGTGTAAACCGACACCGGGGATCAATTGGGTCAGCATAGACGGGTTGCCGCCACAGGCAAGACCGCCGTCCGGCATGCCAGATGAAACCACCAAGTCTCAGCGATGTTTCACAATCCGGCGATCATAGGGCGACGCTGCCCGAAACGCCCTTTCCGATGCGCTCAATGCACATTGACCGGGGCAAGATCGTTCTGCCGCGCCAAAACGAAGGCCAGTTCCCGATCGCGCACGACCGCAAGACACCGTCCGTCGGCGTCGTGAAGGCCATAAAGTTGATCGAGGCCCTCTGCCGCCTCCTGAACGTCGCCTGGCAAATCAGCAACGGCTAACGGCCGGACATAGACGATGTGATCTTCGCCACCCGGCAAGTTCTTGAATCTCGTGTTCATGCTCTTTCCCCTTTCTTATCCGCGGTTGATCCTGATCGTTTCGACCACGGGCCGGGCCTGCGACCGGCGCAAGTCGACGTGAAGCAGCCCGTTTTCCATCACCGCGTCGGCGACATCGACACCATCGGCCAGCACAAAGCTGCGCTGGAACTGCCGCGCGGCGATACCGCGATGCAGAAAAACCCGTCCTTCGTCGCTATCGGTCTGACGTCCGCGGATAACCAGCTGCCGCTCTTCCACTGTGACCGAAAGGTCATCTTCCGAGAAACCGGCCACAGCCAGTGTGATCCGGAAGGAATGTTCGCTGGTCTGTTCGATGTTGAACGGCGGGTAGCCACCCAATTCCGATTTCGACATTCGTTCCATCAGTCGTTCCAACTGATCGAATCCCAACAGCATCGGATGGGTGCTAAGAGTTAGTTTCGTCATCGACACGTCCTTTGAACAAGCGACAGCCTTCTTGGGCCCCGCAAAGCGGCGGCCTTGTCTAAAATATGGGTTGTCGAACAGTCGAGTGCAAGGTGCGAGCCGTGCAAATCCTTGGCGCAGCACGGCAAAGCCGTTAGTCTGCCACGGCCACTTGGCACTGAGTCGGGTCAGGAAACCAATGAACAAATCCACCAGGATGGACCATCTTGAGGTGCTCCGCGTCAAGTTGGAGGTGCTGCGGCGCGAGCATCGTGATCTAGATGACGCCATCCATGCGCTTGAAGCCAGCGGAAGGGCCGACCAGCTGCGCTTGCGCCGGCTGAAGAAACAGAAACTGCATCTGAAAGACCAGATCGCGCAGATCGAGGATGAACTTACGCCGGACATCATTGCGTGACACCCTGATCTGGCTATAGTGCCGCTTCCCCGATCCGGAGCGACGCGATGACAGAGGTGAAAGTCGGCATCATCATGGGCAGCCAGTCTGACTGGGCCACGATGAAGGAAGCCGCGATGGTGCTTGAGGATCTTGGCGTCGCCTACGAGAAGAAAATCGTGTCCGCTCACCGCACGACAGACAGGTTATGGAACTATGGGCAGACCGCCGTTGCGCGTGGCCTGAACGTGATCATCGCCGGGGCGGGCGGTGCGGCGCATCTGCCGGGAATGATGGCCTCCAAGACACGGGTACCTGTGATCGGGGTTCCGATTCAGACCAAGGCGCTGGGAGGTGTGGACAGTCTCTATTCCATCGTCCAGATGCCCAGGGGCTTCCCGGTCGCCACGATGGCTATTGGCGCTGCTGGCGCAACCAATGCCGGGTTGATGGCGGCTCAGATTCTGTCACTGCAGGATGATGCTCTCGCCAAGCGGCTGGAAAACTGGCGCGCTGCACTCTCGGCCTCGATCCCGGAAGAACCCAGCGATGACTGAAGCGCTTTCACCTGGCGCCACAATAGGCATTCTCGGAGGTGGCCAGCTGGGCCGGATGCTGTCCGTCGCAGCGGCCCGCCTCGGCTTCAAATGCCATATCTACGAGCCCGGAATGGATCCACCGGCAGGACAGGTCGCATGGCGGGTCACGACCGCGGCCTACAACGACTGTGCAGCTTTGGCCGCCTTCGCGCAGTCCGTAGACCTTGTGACCTATGAGTTCGAGAATATCCCAGCCTCTGCCCTAGATACACTGGAGAGGCTCCGCCCGGTTCGCCCAGGCCGGGAGGCATTGCGGATTAGCCAGGATAGACTGACCGAAAAGGCCTTTCTGGCAAGCCTGGGGCTTGCAACTGCGCCATTCGCAGCCGTCGAGACGATCGACGACCTGGACCGAGCCGTCGAAACCATCGGCACTCCCTCGATCCTGAAGACCCGCCGTCTTGGCTATGACGGCAAGGGCCAGACGCGGCTTGCCTCGAAGGCCGATACCACCAGAGCTTTCACCGACATGGCGGGCGAGGAGGCGATCCTGGAGGGGTTCATCAACTTCACGCACGAGATTTCCGTGATCGGTGCCCGCAGTGTTGATGGTCAGATCGCCTGCTACGATCCCGGCGAGAACGTTCACCTGCAAGGCATTCTGCACACAACCCGGATCCCTGCCCGGCTGTCCTCGTCGCAACGGACGGACGCCATCCTGATCGCTGCGAGAATTCTTGACGCGCTGGATTACGTGGGCGTCATTGGGGTCGAGCTTTTTGTGACGCCGGAGGGGCTTATCGTCAACGAGATTGCCCCGCGGGTTCATAATTCGGGCCACTGGACGCAGAACGGCTGCGCGATCGACCAGTTCGAGCAGCATATCCGTGCGGTCGCGGGCTGGCCCTTGGGCGATGGATCCCGGCACACGGATATCGAAATGACCAATCTGATCGGAGACGACATTGCCCGTGTTCCGGAACTTGCCAGAGAGGGCAGGACTGCGATTCACCTATACGGCAAGGCCGACGCCCAACCCGGCCGCAAGATGGGGCACGTCAACCGGGTAACTCGCCCGGCGGGATGATCTTTCCCCGTGGCGAAACGGTATGGCGCGCATTCCGCACCAGACCGCTCACGGTCGGACGACCTCACGGACCACTTCGCCATAGGTCAGATCATGATCGAACCGGCCATATTCCAGAAACTCGATCACCTGAGCGATGACCAATGGATTAACCATCATGAACGTGTGCGTCACAGGCAGCACGATATGATCATCCATTCCAGCCACCACGGTGGATTGCACCGATACCTTGCCGTCATCCGCCCCCTCGATCACCGTCGAATAGATCGGATTGAGCGACCGGTTTCCGGCGATTACACCCAGTTCGAAACGCGGAAAGCCCAAGCGGTTCGGCAGGCTTTCCTCGGAGGTTCCCAGTTGCAGTCCGGCCGGACCATTCAGCCACTGAAACGCACCCAAATCGCCAAAATAATCAACCAATTCAGTTCCATGGTTCGGCGGCGCCATCATGACCACCCGCCCCATCTGCGCCGGGCGGTTGTTTTCCAACCACGCCCTCACCAGAATTCCGCCCATGGAATGGCTGACAAAATGCACCTTCGTCGCGCCGCAGGCTGCAACGGCCGGGCCGACCTGCTCCACCAGATCGCCGATCGGAGCCTTCGTCGAAGGATACCCCCGGTTGACCACGCGATACTCCGCAGCCTCCAGTGACCTTTCCAATATCACCATAGAGTTTTCGGTCCGCGCCAGCCCATGCAGAAGCACCACGCAGTCCGCATGAGCAAGGGTCGGCACCATCGCCGTCAGCAAGGCAAGCATTCTGACCATGTCCACAACATAGCAGCCGCATCGGAACTTGCGAGACAGCGCTTGCCAATACCTTACGTCATCAGCGATCAGTTTACGGATGAAACTTCGCTCACCCCGACTCGCCGTTCGTGCCATTATCGTGCATGAAGCCCGGCTCTTGCTGGTCAATGCCTATCCCGGCGTCCGAGGCTCTGATCTTTGGTGCGCACCGGGCGGTGGCGTCGAGCCGGGTCAATCGCTGCCAGCCAATCTTGTGCGCGAAGTCCACGAGGAAACCGGGTTGACCATATCGGTGGGCGAACTTGCGCTGGTCAACGAATTCCACGACCCCAGGAACGGTTTTCATCAGGTCGACCTATTCTTCCGCAGCCGCATCACGGCCGGAAAGATCAATGATGCTTGGTGTGATCCTGAAAACGTCGTTACCGATCGCCACTTTTTCAGCCCCGGTGAACTTCTGACCATCCGGCTAAAGCCCGACAGCCTGCCAGACGTGGCTTTTGGCCCAGCCGGAACAGCTCGATACGATCCGCTCGAGAACATAGTGGACTGATCCCACCCCGCAACGCGGGCGCTTGAGGTCTCAGCGGCGCGGCTTGCCTCGCCAGGTTCTCATCCAACCGGTGAAACGGCCCCAAAGTCCGCGGGCGCGGTCTCTTGCGGCATCGGAAGCCTCGTCCATATCCTCCAGCACTGGATCGATCGACCGTTCGCGAAACTGCGCCCACATCCGCCAAAGCATAAGCAGGATGATCGCGAACGACGTGAGAATGATGATGTTCGCCCAGGGAATGATCCGCGCATCGGGCCCGGATACCGGCTTGAGCGCGACGGCATTCGGGAAAATCGACAGCAATTCGTTGCGCCAGCCGTAATGCGTCATGGAATACCACTCGGGCGCGGCCTTGTCCGAGATGGCGTCAGCCGCTTCGGTTTGCAGATTGGCGGTATCGAACTTGAAATAGGGCGGCCAACGCCAACCGGTGTCTTCATTGCGGTAGACCATCGGCTTTCCATTCGCCCGGATCGTCTGGATGAACAGAACATCACGATTGGAAAGACCCGCTGCCTGGTCATCGGGGTTCGACCAAAAGATACCAGTCCAATCGAAATCCTGCCGTTCTTCGTAAGTATTTACGACGCGCACAATGTCATGTTGCGGCAAAGTATAGTGCAGGAAGCCGAAAAGAAGCGTCAAAACGATGGTCCAGAATGTCCATTTTATATAACGCATTTCGGCCCTCACATGAAGTTGACGACATATATCAGGCCACCGACGACCAGAATTGGCACAATAATCACAAGGATGATCAGCTTCTTGCGAAATCCGGTCTCGTATTCCTGCATTCCAGCTTCGATATAGGCATCCCGGTCACCGGTTTTTATCTCGTTATCCCATTTTTCTTCGAGCTTTTCGCGCCGAACGGATCGCGAGTAGATCGAGACGAGCAGATAGGCCACCGCCAGAAACAGAAATCCGAAAACCGCCAGTTGGATCGCGCCAATCATCGCCTTCTCCTTGTCACCGGCCCCCAGGGACCGACGATGTCGATCAGCCGATCTTCACTGGATGGGCCCGGTTCCTCCATCGGTTCGTCATGCCCGAACAACGCGTCACGTGCACCGGCTTTGTCGGCTTGATATTCCTGGACCAGAAAATCCACCACAAATTGCTTTTTGGCTTCTGACCAATTCACATACTGAGCATAGAAAAGTTCCTTGTGGCAGATAAACAACTGCCGCACGTCCAGCGGCGACAGTTCCGAAAGCAACTGGTTCACCAGATCGCGATCAGCAAGAGGGCGCGCGCGCAGGGTATAGAAATACGCAGGGTGTTCAGAGCTGATCCGGGGCCAGGGACCGCCGGCCTCCACCCAGCGTTTCAAAGCCGCCAGACCGTGAAACTCCGCAGGCAAGGAGCGGCCCAGCTTCTGCGCCAGATGCCGGAGATCGCGCCGCGTTGCGCCGCGCAGATCCTCACCCTGGGCGGCGGCTGCATCAACCAGAATGAAATCCATCTTCTGCCCGAGGATGGCGGCAGCATCGACATTGCGTGCGCGCACGATCGGTTCCACCAACTCGTTCAGTTCCAGAAAGCGCGCGATCATGTTGCGATCATCGCGGTCAAAAACATGAGCGATCGGCAGCTTGCCCAACTGGTCCTTGTCGCCCATCGCAATCGCCGCCGGATGCGGGACATCGCGAAAGATGTAGAGACCTCCGAAATGCGCCGTCCAAAAATTTTCCTGATCGACGACCAGTGGCTTCAGCGCTATCGGATTTCGCGTGACATCTCCGGTGACTTTCGCAAGACCGATCATCTCCGAGATCAGGACGTCGTCCCACCACGCGTCGTCTTCCGTCTGAAACCTGTCGATTTTTTCCGCCAGCTTCCGCCCTTCTGCAACGTGGCTGCCGGTCGTGTCCGCCTCGACCTTGATCCTGCGAATATCGAAAAGGCGTTCCGGAGAGGACAAATCGAAGACAGAATTCGCGAGTTCTCCCGCGACCGCATCGCGTGTCGTCAGAGCGAACAGTTCAGCCTCGTTCTCTTCGATGAACCGGCGCAAAATGGGGCGAGAGTTGGAAAACTTCGCATTGAGCAACGGCGCGGTTTTTTGTGCAGTGCTCAACAGGATGAACTGCCGATTGCATCCGTTAGGGTTCAGATAAAGAAGGTCGTCGAATTCGTCGCCGATTTCGGGCGAGTAGCCGGAAAGGTCGATGTGAAAATCTTCAAGCCGGGTCTGCTTGCCCGTCAGACTCTTGAGCGCCCGATTGTACCGATCCACCAGTTGCGTCGACATCACCGGGACCAGATTGCCGAACATCAGCCTGTTTTCGATCAGCCTCCTCATCGGGACCCCGTCCGCGCGACATCCTCGCCCCGTCGTTTTTCGACCGCCTGCGCCTTGGCGAACCAGACCAGCCCCAGGACAGGCAACCAGATCAGCGAAGCTTTCGCCGACAGACCAAGGAAGTAGCCCAGCGTCGCGCTGGGCTCGGCGGCGAAAGCCTCGCCCGGATTGCCACCGCGCAAGCCGTATGCAAGCGCAAAGATCGCCGCGCCGATTGACAGAAGCGCAATTGCTGTCGCCGCCATTCCAGCCGCGACAACAAGGTGCGACCGTGTATCGGCGCTGACCAGCAGGTGCGGCAAGACGACGGCAAGTCCTGCCAGAACCACGACCGGCAGCCCGGTGTTCAGGAAACCTATCGGCTCAGGCTGTATCACGCCTTCCCCTTCGCTGCATATCGCCGCCGTGCTTCCTCCATCCGCCCCATCTCGCGCACGGCGATCTCGATTGCGGCCTCATCGGACTTGTCGGCATAACGGAAATCGCTGTCCGCGTATCGGTTGATCTCCTGGATGACCATATCGACGGTGATCGGCTGGGTCATCTCTCCTATCATCGCAAGCTTCTCATCATAGGACTTGAACAAGAACATTTCGGGATTTTCCATCCACTCATCCGGCAATTCGAAATCCATCGCCCGAACCTTGATCGCGTCGGTGATGTTCTTGATTGCGCGGCCAGTGAAGCGATCATCGGCTTGCTGGATCGCCTTCAGATAGGTCCCCAGCTTGGCGATGGTATCGAGTTCTCCGATTTCGTGCTGAACGTCTTCCCAGACCCGCAGCAGACCATCCTCATGCGGCCGACCGTGCGACTCAAAGCTTGCAGCGACGGCACGTTTGATTTCTTGCGCCGCGTAAAGCTCGTGGTCGCCCAGCGGAATCGAGTGGTTCTTGCCCATCAGCAGATGCAGGATGTCGATGTAATCCTCTCGGCTCTGCGGACCGTCGACCAGGAAACGCGCACCGGCCCGCTGACGCAGCGCGTCATCGACATTCTCGGGGTAGTTCGAGAACATGCCGAACGTGCAGTTGCCGCGAACGACGGTGTTGGCGCCGGAAAACGCCTCCATGAACACCGCGGTCACTTCCTGCTGGCCAGCGCTGGACTGCCGATCGCCGCGCTTACCGGCAATCTGGTCGATATCGTCGACAGTGCCGAAGCCGATGACGCTCGGATCAAGCACGTTCGTCACGAACGCCTTGGCGTTCTGGCCGGATTTGCCCTGATAGCTGTCGATCTGATCGATGCTGAAATTCTGGTAACGGAAAGGGTAGCCTGCAGCCTGGCAGTACCCATTGATAAGCCCCGCCATCATCTGGATCAGCGTGGTCTTGCCGGTGCCGGGCTTGCCATCTCCCATAAAAGTGAAGATGAAGCCCCCCATTTCTGCAAAAGGGTTGAGCTTGCGGTCGAAATCATATGCCATCAATATCTTCGACAGCTTCATCGCCTGGTATTTGGCGATGTGGTTGCCGACAACTTCGTCCGGCTTCTTGAAAGCCATGGTCAGGACAGAGCCGCGCGCGCGGAGGGCTGGGTGAAACCCTTCGATGGTGAAATCGTCAGCCTCGACGCGGTACCGGGCATCGGCGAACGGCGCGGTGCGCGGCGCAGTCTGCGCGCGCAGCGCAACTTTCTCCATCAACTGTTCGGCATAGGCCAGGAGTGTCGCCAGCAGCGTTGCATCGTCATCCGCGTGGGTCGCGATAACCTGATCGAGTTCCCAGATCGCACCATGCAGCGCCAGCGGGGCATTATCCGTCAGCACTTCGTCTACCGCGCCAACTTCAACCGTTCGCTCGGTGGCCTGGTTGGCAAGCAGAAACGCCGTTGCATTGCCGAACGTGTAAAGCACCGCCAAAGCCTCTGCGGCCAGAAGTTCGGAAAACTCGGCCGTTCGCGAGGCGGCCAGTCCGGACTCCAGATTGGCTCGCTTCATCTCGGACAGTCCGGTCTGCTCGGCGAACGCATCTCCCACCGCGAGCGCAATCGAGAGGGCGCGCCTCAGGGCAATTGCGGCGCCCGCCTGGACCGGCGACGTCAATGGATCGTCGTCGTCCATCTCGGCGATGCGATCAAGCAGTCGGATGCCCTCGGGTCGACTGATCGTGCGCGTGATCATCCCCGGTGTCGTCGAACGAAAGCGACGGTTCATCGCAGCGATACCAGGCGAACGCTCGGGCGCAGGGGTGGAATACCTCGGCTTGGCCAGCCGGGGACTGTGGTCGATGCCCATCAGCATTTCCAGCGCTGCGGCGCTGTGGCTTGCGATATCCTCTTCTCGCAGTTCCATCTGGTCGGCGGGTAAGCTCATTCGGCGTCTCTTTCCCTAAACATTACCTGTAACTCAGCACACGTCCCTGCGGACTGACGACAAATTTTCGCACGTCGCGGAACCCGGGAGGGTCGAGTTCGGCCAATACCTGATAGGGGCGTTCTGGCAGTATCACCGCGCGCTCGGTCCGGGTCGCACCGGTATCGACGCCGCGACCGGTAAACGGATCAAGTGCAAAAATTTCGCGCTCGACCGTTCCAAACCAGCCCGACTTCTGAACCTCTACCCGCTCGCTTTCCAGCTCTTCGGTGGTCCAAGCCAGTGTCCAATCCTCGCCTTCCGGCGATTTCGCATCGTCCAGAACCTTGCGGATCGGACCAGTTTGCCGGGTATAGGCGCTGGAATACATCGGGCCGATATGGAACCGGCGCAGCCGCTTGGGGTGCAGATCATCGAAATCCGAGTCAAATCCTTGAGCAATGGTCAAAAGCTTCAGGCCGGCGACGGATTGGGCCATCAGGTGACTCTGCGCCTCTGGCCAGCGACGCTGGTCCTTTGGCAGCGCAGTCCGGCCTGTATCCTCAACCTCCATCAGATAGATCGTCGGCAGGTTGATCTGACTGTCATAGACCGCCCAATGCAACTGATAGAGGCGGCGGTTCTGCCCTGCATCCCTCAGCCAGACAGCCTGCGGGTCGTTCTGCGCCCAAAACAGCCCACCTTTCAGCAGAGCCTCGTAATAGAGTCTCTGCGAAAGCGCGAACTGCAGCTTCGTCGGGAGTGTCAGATCGCTGATGATCGTGCGGATCATCTCGGCCTTGAGATCGGCACCCGACATCATGCCGCTCAAATGGCGCTCTGCCTGCTGGGCATCGTTGGCCATGGTCATCAATTCTCGGAAAACCGGAAAACCGCTTTCATGAGCGTCGAAGGCCAGCGATCCGAAGTGCGTGCCAGTCTCGCGTCCGGCCATCAGATACTTCATCGCCAGCGCCTGAAAGGTTCGCCCGATCGACTCGATGTAACTGCCGATCATCGCGACATCGGTTTTTGAAAGCCGCCGCTCGGTCTCCATCGTTGCCGCGACGCGGGCGAGATGGGCTGTAATCCTCTCAAACTTCCGGAAATACCTGCGTGCGGAAAAGGTATCCGAAAGCCCGACGTGATCATGCGTCAGTTCGGCGGTAATATCCCGCTTGTCTGGCCTGTTCGCCACCTAGGCCCCGTACAGGTTCTTGTCGTGTTTCTCGACGATCTTCTGGAACCGACGGGCGAAGCGCTCGTCGGCCTTCGCCTTCTGTTCCAGCACCTTGCGGGCGAAGACCATGTGATCCTCATGCGCTTCCAGCATGTCGGCCATCCTCGTATTGGTCGCCGATCCGATACCCGCCATCGCTGCCTGGGCTTCCTGATCGGTCTTGACGCCGATCTCGTTGATCCGGTGCGCCACGTCCTGCTGCTGCGCGGTTTTCAGCGATTTGGACAGGGCGTCGTACAGCACCACGCGCTGCTTGGTGTCGGTCTGCAGCTTGTTGATCAGAACCATCTGCGTCGCCGCCTGGTTTTGCAACGAGTCGATCCAGGTCTTGCCCTTCTCGATGTAGCGTTCCAGCGTCTGGGACTTGGCCAGCATCACCTGTTCTTGTTGAATCAGCGCGTTGTACCGGGTGTTCAACTCTGCCAACTGCGTTTCCAGCTTGGTCCGGGCCGCGGCATCCTGCTCGACCGAAATCTTGTTTTCCAGCTCGATGATCTTCGGATCCATCCCTTGGATCTCGGCCCGCGTGCCTTCCAGCTCGCCGACGGTGAATTCCCGTTCGTCCAGTGTTTCAGAAAGATTACCCTCGACCCTTTCCTTCTGAGTATTCAGTATATTGAGCTGGCTTTCCAACAACTTGACGATCACATCCGATTTCGCGATCAGATCCTGAAGCTTGTCGTCGATCGACGCGGTGCGCATCCGCTCTTGCCGCATACTGTCGGATTTACCCTTTGCAAACACGCCGACGAAGGATTCCCAGCCTGTCTTGTTCCGCATCTCGTCGAAATCCTTCGAGAATGCGGTAGTGACATCGTCGAGGCCCATGATCAGCTCGGCGATGTTGGCGTTCATCAGTTCGGTATGGGCGTGCACGTCGTCCAGCGTGGCATTCTCGATGTCGATGTCGATATCGCCGCCGGTTGCCATCTTTTGCCGAGCGGTTTCGATCCGGCTGGTCAGTTCGGAGATCTTGGACTGTGCCTCTGCAACCTCTTCCTGGCTCTTCCGAATTTGCGCGTCAAAGTCGGCCATGTGCACTCCCTCAGGTTTTCAATTACTTGGGCCATATATGGGCAATTGTAACGCACTTATCAGCCCCCCGTCATCCGATTTTCGGCGGTTGCGCGTTGTCGGACACAAGCGGCTCGGCTAGCGTTTCGGCACTGCTGCAAACGGAGGATACATGACAGGCAAGATGATCGAGGTGACACGCTCTGGCACTGATCCGGAATCCGAACGCCCTGCACCCGAAAAAGTTCTAGCCGGCGATCCGGTCTTCACCACGTGGAACCTGGAAGAGAGCGATGGGCTTTATTGCGGCATCTGGCAGGCCACGCCGGGAAAGTGGCGCATCACTTACGACGAATGGGAATATTGCCGGATCCTGTCGGGGGTTTCCGTGCTCACTGAAAAGGGCGGCAAGGCGATGACGGTACAAGCCGGCGACAGTTTCATCCTTCGGCCCGGTTTCGTTGGAACCTGGGAAGTCATTGAAACAACGGTTAAAGACTACGTGATCCGGATCTGAAGTGGCTCGACCCAAGATGGGGCCGCACCGACGGCGGCGATCAGAGGCTGGCGTCGGGATACAGTTCGGTCGCGCCGTAGATCGTTTCCGGCGACACGATTGTGGGAGGCAATTCAATCCCGCGATTGGCCATCTGCACTCCCTCGATCCGCACCGAATCCTCGTAGCTGCGGATCAGGACGCGGGTGCCAAGGGGCGTGCGATCATAAAGATCGATGGCGTCGTGATTGAACAGACGGATACATCCTGCAGAACCTGAATTGCCGACGGACTCCAGATCGTTCGTGCCATGTATCCGATAATACGTGTCACGCTTGCCGGAATAGAGATAGAGCGCGCGCGCACCCAGCGGGCTTGCCAAGCCACCAGGAATCCCTCCGGAGAACGCACCATAGACCTCCGGCTCTCGGCGCAGCATGTTGCGCGTCGGCGTCCAGCCCGGCCATTCCTCTTTGCGGCGGATGACGGTCGGACGGGTCAGCGATCTTCCAAGCCGGCCAACTCCGATAGGATAACGCATCGACATGCCATCATCCTGTATCAGATATAGGAACTTGGCATGCGGATCGACGTCGATAACGCCGGGACCGTGATCCCCCGGATAGGGCAGTAGCGCCCTGTGGTTCACGCCCTGAAGATACTGATCGGGTATTCCTGGAAGCCAGTAACCGTTATCCTCGATCGGGCCGTAGCCGGGCATGAATTGCTGCGCCACGGCTATAGCGGGATTGACGTCGCTTGGCGTCCGGGCACAGGCAGCCAAGCCGCCGAACAGAACCATTGCCCCGAATCCTCGTCTCGATATCGTCTTTTCCTGCATGCGCACGTTCCGTCCGTTCAGCTCAATTTCCGTAAACCTAGCAGCCTCTATGCCTGCGGCAAATACACCGCAACCCGCTACGGACTGGAAACCGTTGAAAAGCGGCGGATTTACCGCAAGAATCCATGATGCTCTACAGCTTGTGACTTGCCGGCCAAGCCGGCCCGGACGCTTCGTGCGGGCTGCGGCACCCTCTTCGGTGACGTGGAACATTTCGTGCGTTCGCCAGCTGCCCGCGTCGCGCCCATGCCGCCCCTTTGCCGCCACGCAGTTTCGTGAAACACTTCGCAAAAGAGCGAGGGGGAATTTGGATGCGACTTGAGGGGAAAACCGCGATCGTCACAGGCGGGGGGTCGGGCTTTGGCGCTGGCATCTGCCGTCGATTCGCCGCCGAAGGCGCGCGGGTCATGGTGGCCGATATCAACATGGATGCCGCCCAGACCATCGCCGAAGAAATCCACGGCATCGCCTTCGAGGTCGATGTCGCGGTCGGCGGCAGCGTCGCAACGATGGCCCATGCGGCACTGGACACGTTCGGCAAGCTTGACATTCTCATCAACAATGCCGGGATCACCCATCTGCCGATGCCGATGGAAGACGTGTCCGAGGAGGAGTTCGACCGGGTCCTGGCGGTGAATGCCAGATCGGTCTACCTGACCGCGCGGCATCTGGTGCCGCATATGAAGCAGAACAGGTCGGGCGCGATCCTCAACATCGCTTCCACCGCCGGTCTGTCACCACGACCGGGGCTGAACTGGTACAATGCCTCGAAGGGTTGGATGGTGACTGCGACCAAGACGATGGCGGTCGAACTGGCGCCGAGTGGGGTACGGGTCAATGCGCTTTGCCCGGTCGCTGGAGAGACGCCGCTTCTGGCGTCCTTTCTGGGAGAGGATACGCCCGAGCAGCGGGAGAAGTTTCTGGCGACGATCCCGCTGGGGCGGTTTTCGACACCCGACGATCTGGCGAATGCGGCGCTCTACCTGTGTTCGGACGAGGCGAGCATGATTACAGGTGTGGCGTTGGAGGTCGATGGCGGGCGCTGCATCTGAGCGCGACGGCGACCTGCACGGCGCCCTGCCCGCTCGGGCATCCCCTGCAGGATATTTGAAGGATGAAGACGATGGGCAATGCGCGATTGGTGCCGGGAGCGCGGAACCTGATCACCGATGTCGATGGCCTTAAGGTCGGCAATGTCGGGGATGATCGGGTGAAGTCAGGGGTCACGGTGCTGACCGCCGCGCGGCCCTTCGTGGCGGCGGTACATGTGATGGGCGGTGCGCCCGGCACCCGAGAGACCGATATGCTAGCCCCGGAAAACCTGGTGCAGCAGGTCGATGCGCTGGTGCTGTCGGGCGGCTCTGCCTTTGGGCTGGCTGCGGCGTCGGGTGTGGCGGACGCACTTCGGGCGGCGGGGCGCGGCTATGATGTGGGCGGGCAGCGTGTCCCGATCGTGCCGGCCGCGATCCTCTTCGATCTCTTGAATGGCGGCAGCAAGGATTGGGCCGAGAACCCCTACCCGGCCATGGGCGCACGGGCACTTGGCGTGGCCGGGGTTGCGTTCGATTTGGGTTCGGTCGGTGCGGGTGTCGGGGCGACAACGGCGACCTGCAAGGGCGGGCTGGGCTCCGCCTCGCTGGTCTTGCCGTCCGGTGTGTCAGTGGCCGCGCTGGTGGCGGTAAACGCGCTCGGTTCGGCCCTGGTGCCGGGCGGGCGGCAGTTCTGGGCAGCGCCGTTCGAGTTCGGCGATGAATTCGGCGGGCTCGGCGTGCCGGTCGGGCATGATCCGGGCGCGGTGCCTGTCACCAAGCATGGACCGACGCGAAATACGACGATTGCGATTGTCGCGACCGATGCCGATCTGACACAGGCAGAGGCCAGGCGGATGGCGATTGCAGCGCATGACGGGATGGCCCGGGCTTTGGTGCCAAGCCATACGCTGATGGATGGCGATCTGGTCTTTGCAGCGGCGACGGGGGCGCGGCCGCTGGCGGGTGCCGGGGAGGCGCTGCTGATCGGCCATGCTGCGGCGACCTGCCTGGCGCGAGCGATCGCGCGCGGCGTTTTCGCGGCGCAGCCTGCAAAGGGCGATCCGATGCCCTGCTGGCGGGATCTATAGGCCGCCCAGAACCGTCGCCATCAACGGGCCGTCCGGATCCTGCAGGCCGTCGATGACATCGAAATGGTGGCGCCCCGGATCGACGCGCAGTTTCGCTGTCGGCCAGGCTTCGGTCAGCCACCGCGCCTGATCGAGGAACGCGGGGCGTTCCTCTGCACCGACCCAGACGGTGACGGGGATATTGAGGGGGGTGTGGAGCACGGGGCTTTCGGCCGCCGCCTCTGCCGGATCCAGGCAGAGATCGGCATTGAGACGGGTCGCGGTGAGCGGACGCAGATCGGACAGTGGCGAGATGGGGACCACATGTTTGATGCGACCGATGACGTTGTCGGGAAGGGTCACGTCCAGGCAGACCATGCGGGCAGAAAGGTGACCGCCGGCAGAATGTCCGGTGATCGCGATCGGGCCGGGGATGAGCCCGGCGGCATGGCTGACCGCGCGGGCGATCTCGGTTGTGATGCCGGCGATCCGGGCGTCAGGCGCGAGCGTGTAGGACGGTATGGCCACGGCCCAGCCGAGCGCGGTGGCCCCGGCGGCAAGATGCGACCAGCGTTGCCGCTCGAACATGCGCCAGTAGCCGCCGTGAATGTAGATCAGCAGCCCCTTCGGCCGACCGGCGGGCAGGAAAAGGTCGAGCTGCTGACGGTCTTTCGGACCGTAGGGCAGATTGAGCCTAGCTCGGCCGGCCAGGTGTTCGCGTTCGCGCCAAGCGCGGGCCTCGCTCTCCCAGCGGTCGGGATAGGCGGCGCCATCCGGAATGAAGCTGCCGTTCTCGTAGGCGATGTCAGGGTCCATTTTCCCTCGTCGTTTAACACTATATATATGGACAAGGCCCCGGCGCACATGCTTTGGCGTTAAAAATTCTAAACAGAGGTGACCCATGCTCGATTCCCCGACCGATCTTTCCAGCCTTCTCAACGATCCCGATCTTCTGGCAACCAAGGCCTATCTTGCTGGAGAATGGGTCGACGCCGCTGACGGCAAGACCTTTGATGTAACCAATCCGGCGCGCGGTGACGTGATCGCCAAGGTCGCCGATCTGAGCCGCGAGGAATGCGCGAAAGCGATTGCGGCAGCCGGGACGGCGCAGAAAGACTGGGCGGCCTGGACTGGCAAGGAACGCGCGGCGGTGCTGCGCAAGTGGTTCGACCTTATGGTCGAACATGCCGACGATCTGGGCAAGATCCTGACCGCAGAACAGGGCAAGCCTCATGCCGAGGCAAAGGGCGAGGTCCTTTATGGCGCGTCCTTCATCGAGTGGTTTGCGGAAGAGGCCAAGCGGGCCTACGGCGAGACCATCCCCGGCCATCAGCGCGACAAGCGGATCACGGTGATCAAGCAGCCGATCGGCGTCGCGGCCTCGATCACACCGTGGAACTTTCCCAATGCGATGATCACCCGCAAGGCGGGACCTGCCCTTGCGGCAGGCTGCGCCTTCGTTGCACGACCGGCAGCGGAAACGCCGCTGTCGGCGCTGGCATTGGGTGTGCTGGCGGATCGGGCGGGAATTCCCAAGGGTGTCTTGTCGATTATCCCGTCGTCGCGATCCTCCGATATCGGCAAGGAGTTCTGCGAGAACCCGATCGTGCGGAAACTGACCTTCACCGGCTCGACCGAAGTGGGTCGCATCCTGCTGAAACAGGCTGCCGACCAGGTCATGAAATGCTCGATGGAACTGGGCGGCAACGCACCGTTCATCGTTTTTGACGACGCCGACCTCGATGCCGCCGTCGAAGGCGCGATGATCAGCAAGTATCGCAATAACGGTCAGACCTGCGTCTGCGCCAACCGGATCTATGTGCAGGCCGGGGTCTATGACGCCTTTGCCGAAAAACTTGCCGCCGCCGTTGGCAAGATGAAGGTCGGCGACGGCCTCAAGGACGGATCGCAGCTTGGGCCGCTGATCAACACATCTGCCGTCGAGAAGATCGAGGAGCATATCGCCGACGCCAAAAAGAAGGGCGGCAAGGTTCTGGCTGGTGGCAAGAAGCATGATCTGGGCGGTACGTTCTTCGAGCCGACGATCATCACCGGGGCCACGCAGGACATGCTATTTTCGAAAGAGGAAACCTTTGGCCCGCTGGCACCCCTGTTCAAGTTTGACAGCGTCGATGATGTGATCGCGATGGCCAACGATACGATCTTCGGCCTTGCCGCCTATTTCTATGCCAACGACCTGAGCCGCGTGACACGCGTCGCCGAGGCACTGGAATACGGCATGGTGGGGATCAATACCGGCCTGATCTCGACCGAGGTGGCACCCTTCGGCGGCGTCAAGCAATCAGGTTTGGGTCGAGAGGGATCCCGGCACGGGATGGATGAGTTCATGGAGATGAAGTATCTGTGCTTCTCGGTGTGATCTTCCCGGCCATCTTTATCCTCTAGGTATCCCCGCAGGAGGCCCAAAACTTCTTGCCTCCGGCGGGGATATTTTAAGGAAAAAGAAGGAAAATTTGATTTGAATCGGCCTCACGGTACAGGCGGGGACGCCGATGACCGTGGATGAAGAAGGTGCCTCGTCCGGATCTTGTCCGGGCGAGGCATTTATTTTTCCAAGGATTTGCGTTCCGGCTGCGTCATACTCGATGTGATGCGGATGAGCGTGACAGACGAAGCCTTGGCCCTCGCGGCGGCAGAAGGCGATGGCGAGGCCTTCGCGGCATTGCTGGAACGGCGCTATCACAGGCTTTTTGGACTGTGCTTTCGTCTGACCGGCAGCCACGCCGAGGCCGAGGATCTAACGCAAGACATCTGCTCCGTCCTGCCCGCAATGCTGACAGGCTATCGTGGCGAAGCACGGCTGTCGACCTGGCTCTACCGCGTCGCCGTCAATGCCGCGCATGACCGGCGCAGGCGGGCCGCGGCACACAAGAAAGCTGGCGAGGGATGGGGCGACTGGGAAGTGAACCGGCGGGCCGGCGATGCCGAAACCGCCGAGCGGATGGACTGGCTGACCGGGGCGATGCGCGCCCTGCCCGTGGACTTGCGCGACACGCTGGCGCTTTTGCTGGGTGAAGAGGTGACCCATGCGGAGGCGGCAGAGGTTCTGGGGGTCAGCGAAGGAACGATCAGTTGGCGCGTGTCACAGGCGAAGACGCGCCTCCGCGCGCTGCAGGCCAAGGAAGACTTGCCATGAGCGACGAACTGGAAGACCTCAAGGCGGCGTTTCATGCCGCGACGCCGAGGCCCGACGCCGAGCGACGGGCGGAGAATTTGCGTCTGTCGCTGGAAAATTTCGATCGGCTCCAAGGATCGATGGTCAAGGCGCGTCCTATTGCTGACCGCCGCCCGATGGTCGGGTGGCTTCTGTCAGGAGTGAAGTTGATGTTGCACGCCCTTTCTACCCGAGGCGGTCTTGTCGTCACCACCGCCCTTGTCGCCATCGGTCTTGTCGTGATCTCGCCACAGGGACGCAATTTGCTGCTGCCGAGCGGCCACGGACCGCTCACGGATGAGGTCAGCGAATTGGAGTCCGACACGCGCCTGCGCCACGAGCGGCCTGCCCGGTCGGTTGCCGAGCCTGTGCCGTCCGAGCCCGCTCCGGCGGAAGCGCCGATGATGGCCGAGGACTCTTCCGGGATGGATCTTGCAGGCCGGAAATCTGCGCCGTCCGCGCAACTGGATTTGGCGAAATCGGCCGACGACGGCAAGGCGCTCGCGGGCGGACTCCATGCGCCCTCCCCGGTGATGGAAGAGATGTCGATGCTGTTGCCCGAGAGCACCAGAGAGGCCTATGCCAATGAAGCGCCGAACCCGTTGAAGGTCACCGCCGCCGAGCCGGTCTCGACCTTTTCGATCGACGTCGACACTGCGTCCTACAGCGTTGTGCGGTCGTCATTGACTGCGGGGCAGTTGCCGCCGCCCGATGCCGTTCGGGTCGAGGAGATGATCAACTATTTCCCCTACGACTACCCGGCCCCGGATATGGGCGAGGCACCCTTCCGGCCTACGGTTACGACGCTGGAAACCCCATGGAACCCGGACACTCGGCTGGTTCATGTCGCGTTGCAGGGGCAGTTGCCCGCGTTGGAGGATCGGCCGCCGCTGAATCTCGTCTTGCTGATAGACTCCTCGGGCTCAATGCAGGACGCCGGCAAGCTGCCACTTCTGAAGCAGTCGTTCCGCCTGATGTTGGGACAGCTGCGCCCCGAGGATCAGGTCGCAATCGTGACCTATGCAGGCAGCGCCGGACAGGTTCTGGAACCCACATCTGCAGGCGAGCGGGCGACGATTCTCGCCGCGCTCGACCGACTGGAGGCGGGTGGCTCGACCGCCGGGCAGCAGGGACTTCAGCAGGCCTATCAGGTGGCCGGCGGGATGGCTGGAGATGGCGAGGTGACACGGGTTCTGCTGGCCACGGATGGTGATTTCAATATCGGGCTGTCGGACCCCGGGGCACTGGGCGAGTTCATCGCGGCGAAGCGCGACACGGGCACCTACCTGTCGGTGTTGGGTTTCGGCCGCGGCAATCTCGATGACGCGACCATGCAGGCGCTGGCGCAGAACGGCAATGGTCAGGCGGCCTATATCGACACGCTGAACGAGGCGCAGAAGGTGCTGGTGGATCAGTTGACCGGCGCGCTTTTCCCGATTGCGAATGACGTGAAGGTACAGGTCGAGTTCAACCCCGCCACAGTCGCCGAATACCGGTTGATCGGATATGAGACCCGCGCCCTGAATCGTGAAGATTTCAACAACGATACGGTCGATGCCGGAGAGATCAGCGCGGGCCATTCGGTGACGGCGATCTACGAGGTCACGCCTGTTGGAAGTCCCGCGGTGCTGAACGATCCGCTGCGCTATCTGGCGGAAACGCCAGTGGCGAGCGAAAGTGCGGAGCTTGGCTTTCTGCGGCTGCGCTACAAGGAGCCGGGCGAAAGCGTCAGCAAGCTGGTCGAAGCGCCGATCCTGCCCGAGACGGGGACGGCGAGTGACGATGCGCGGTTCTCGGTGGCGATGGCGGGGTTCGGGCAGCTCTTGCGAGGCTCTGATTACCTTGGCGATTGGTCCTGGGGCGATGCGATCGCACTGGCGACGGCGGCGCGCGGCGAGGATGCGTTCGGCTACCGGGCCGAAGCAATCGGGCTGATCCGGCTGGCGGAAAGCCTATCGACGGACTGAATTCGGATTTCGCACAACGCCGCTCTGGCTTCTGCAGGGCCTGACCTGCAAACGGGGCGCGTATTCAAACGCGCCCCAAGCCCTTGCCCGATGGTCGAATCAGGCGGTTGCCTTGTCTTTCGACTTCTTCTCGACCGCTTTAGCTTCGACGGTTTCTCCGTTCGAGATCTCGATCCGGCGTGGTTTCAGCGCTTCGGGAACTTCGCGGGTCAGCTCGATGTTGAGCATGCCGTTGACATGGCTGGCGCCGGTCACTCGGACATGATCCGCAAGGTGGAAGCGACGCTCGAAGGCGCGGGTGGCAATGCCACGGTGCAGGTAGGTGCGCTCTTTCTCATCGGCGGCCTTCTTGGCCGAAACGATAAGAGCGTTTTCGCGAACTTCGACGTTCAGCTCGTCTTCCGAGAAACCGGCCACGGCGATCGAAATGCGCCAAGCGTCATCGGCGGTCTTCTCGATGTTGTAGGGCGGATAGGTGGGCTGGGCGACGTCATTCGTCAGAACCCGGTCCATCAGGTCAGCGATCTGGTCGAAGCCGACGGTTGCTCGGTAAAGCGGTGCAAGATCAAAGGTACGCATGGGTCATCCTTTCTTGAAGCGACAACGATGTAATGCCTTCCTTTACCGGGACAGGCGTTGTTCCGGACCCTCGCAAGGCGTCCGTGAGATAAAATTAGGAACTGGCAAACTGGCTTTCAAGACCCTTTGGAACAGGTCATTCCAAGGTTTCGGCAGCGTTGCGCAATGCCTCCAACAGCCCCGGCAGGCCGCTGGTCAGTTCAGCAGTCAACGCCAGCGGCTGGCGCCCCGAGTTGGTTCGCGAGGACACCACTGAAACCACGGCAGGCTGGCCGTCCTGGACCACGAAGAACGGCGAGCCGGATTCGCCTGACCTGACTTCGCAGCCCAGCATCAATAGCCCATCCTTAAGGCCGAAAGGCTGGCATATGCGCTGGCGGGCCGCACTTTGCGCACCACGAAACGACATGATGAAACCGCGGTCATGATAAAGCGCGACCCCGCCGGGCGGGATCGGCGTGGCGAGAGCAGCGGGAACCGGGCGTTCCAGCCGCAAAAGGCCCAGATCGCGGGGGATGCGACGATCATCCGAGAGGCCGGGAAGAAGATAGACCGGATGCACCGCCATCGTCTTGCCCCGGAACGCTTCGCCCGGCTGGCCGGTTCTGGTCGTCGGGTGGAAATGGAAATCGGTCGCCTTGTGCTTTCGCGGGTCTTCCTTGCTGACCAGGCAATGCGCGGCGGTCAGCACCAGATCGGGCTCGATCAGTGTGCCGGTGCAGCCTCCGCGGGTACCGATGCCGACAAGCCCGATGGCGCGCAGATCGGGCGCGTCTTCGGCCTCGACAGCCCCGAGCAGCGCCAGCAGCGCGATTGCAGCGGAAACAAGAAAACGGAACATCGGCGCAATGATGCGCTTTAGGGCTTGATAAATCTAGCCCCGCCCGCAGACCGCGCGCCACCCACGCTCAGCCGCCGCGCCGAGGTCACGGTGGCGGGAAACACCCCCTCGCCGCTGCGCAGCGCGGCCATCACGTCGGCCAGCGGACGTTCTATGTCCATGGCGAAAGAGACATCGCGCCCCTCGATCCGACCGATGGCCGAGACCACGGCGACGATCCGGGGGCGGCCTTCGCGCATTGCAAAGACCGGCGCGCCGGAAGAGCCCGGCACCACGTCGCAGGACATCGCCAGCACACCGCCGCGACTGTCGAGCACTTGGCACTCGCGTTGCCTGGAGGGCGCATCGTTGCGACCACGGCCGTAGGAGACGACACTGACAGCATTGCCGGTCAGCACACCGCGATCGGTGCGGAACGGATCGGCATGGGTGGACAGGATCGGATCGGCAAGCTGCAACAGCGCGATATCGTGGCGGATCTGTTCTGACGACAGCATCTCTCCTTTTTCGCCGGTGTAGGCGGGATGGATCACGGCACTTTTGCCGAAACGCTTGGCGATGCTCTTGCCCGCGCGCCAGCCGGCGCGGAATTCGATCCGCCGGGGATCCATGCGTTCCCCGGTGCGCGAATCGTACAGGCAATGCGCCGCTGTCAGCACCAGATCCGGGCGGATCATCGTGCCGGTGCAACTGGCACGGTCCTCGATGCTCAGGAATCCGACGCCTTCCCAGCCACGGTTCAGGCCCCAGGTGTCGAGTTTTTCCAGCTTGGTATCGTCGGCCTGAAGCGATGCCGCGAGCAACGTGAAAAAGGCAGAAAGAACCAGAATTGCAATGGGATGTCTGTAGAAAATCATGCCGTCCTCTCAGGGCCTCACGAACTTGGCGCCGGTTCTGTCGCGCCCTTGGTCGATACTCAGCACCTGCACACGCGGCTTTTCGGCGGTCAGCGCCGCATCTTTCGTCGCCATCAGCGCGCGCAGATCGGCCAGGGGTTCTTCAAGGCTGGTGCCGAGCGAGACGAAGCGGCCATCGAGATCGGCCTTGGCCGAGATCACCGAGACGATCCGCGCCACACCGTCTTCGCCAACCGAGAAGATTGGCGCGCCTGACGAGCCGAAATCAACCTCGCAAGACAGAATGAGCGTACCCGACCGGCGGGCCAGCACGTGGCAAAGTTCTTGCAGCGCCGGGCTTTCGGCGCGGTCATGGGCGTAGGAGACGACGCCAACCTCGGCACCCTTGCGCGGGCGGACGTCGGTAGCGAAGGGTTTGATCCGGGCGCTGCGCACCGGCTGGTCGAGCTCCAGAAGCGCCAGATCATAGGCGGTCCGGCTGCTGCGGTCACTGCCGGTAAAGCGGAAATCGGGATGCGCGATCGCCCGGCGTACGCTGCGATAGGCACTGGCGCGGCCGTTGCGCCAATCGGCGCGGAATTCAATTTCGGCAGGCGCATAGCGCCGCCCGGTATCGCTGTCATACATGCAGTGGGCCGCGGTGAGCACCAGATCAGGAGCGATCAGCGCGCCAGTACAAAACGCGCGCCCTGCGATATCGAGGCGTCCGACAGCCTCCCATCCCCGGCTGTCATTGCCCGTGGTCAGCGTTTTCAACGGTGAGTTGTCCTCGGCCGTCGCGGCGAGGTTCAAGAGGGCCAGAAACGCCACGAAGATCAGTACAAGTCGCATGGGCTATCCCGTTCGGATGCGGGAATCATTAGCCTGCAGGTTGGGCAAGATTATGGCTGATCCGCGACAGAGTACGAGGCTTGGGCCCACCGGTGGCCCAGTCCAGCAGTTCGACGGTGTGGACGACCGGGACCTCGGTGCCACTGCCGATTTGCATCATGCAGCCGATGTTGCCTGCCGCAATGATCTGCGGTTGCCTGGCTTCCAGCGTCTGCACCTTGCGGGCTTTGAGTTGCGCTGAAATCTCCGGCTGCATCAGGTTGTATGTGCCCGCGGAGCCGCAGCACAGGTGGCTGTCGGCGGGTTCGACAACCTCGAAGCCGACGCGCTTCAGCAGGTCTTTCGGATATGTCTTGATCTGCTGGCCATGCTGTAGCGAACAGGCGGCGTGGTAGGCGACCCTGAGGCCCATCTCTGCTTTCGGCAGTTCGAGTTTCATCAGCACTTCGCTGACATCCATCGTCAGTTTCGAAACCCGCGCGGCGTCCTCGGCCAGCGGATCGTTGCGGAACATGTGGCCGTAGTCCTTGACGGTCGTGCCACAACCGCTGGTATTGATGACGATGGCATCAAGCCCGTCGCCATCGGCTTCGGCCATCCAGGCCCGGATGTTCCTGGCCGCGGCGGAATGGCTGTCGGTCTCACGCCCCATGTGATGCACCAGTGCGCCGCAGCAGCCCATGCCTCGGGCAATTACAACCTCGCAGCCAAGCCGAGTGAGCAGCCGGATCGTGGCGTCGTTGATATCGGTATTGAGCGCCTTTTGCGCGCAGCCGGTCATCAGCGCAACCCGCATCTTGCGGTCTCCTGTCGCGGCGAAGGTCTGCGGATCGTCGTTCCGGCTGACCGGCGGGATGGTTTTCGGCGCCATGTCGAGCATCGCGCGCAGTCGCGGATCGGGCATGAACCGGGCAAAGGGCCGGCCAAGTTTCGCGCCAAGAAGCGCAATGCGGAATCGGCCTGGATACGGCAGGATCCGTGACAGGGTCCAGCGCAGCAGGCGGTCCATCATGGGCCGCTTGTAGGTTTTCTCGATATGCGCCCGGGCATGATCCACCAGATGCATGTAATGCACGCCCGAAGGACAGGTCGTCATGCAGGCGAGGCAGGACAGGCAGCGGTCGATATGCTTGACGGTCTTGGCGTCCGCAGGCCGACCCTTTTCCAGCATGTCCTTGATCAGGTAGATGCGGCCGCGCGGGCTGTCCAGCTCGTCCCCCAGCACCTGATAGGTGGGGCAGGTCGCGGTGCAGAACCCGCAATGCACGCAGGACCGCAGGATTTCGTTCGATCGCTGGATGGCAGGGTCCTGCAACTGCTCGGCGGTGAATTCGGTTTTCATGCGCTCACCCCATAAGCCCCTGATTGAGAATGCCGCGCGGATCGAATTTCTGTCGCAGCCCCTGGCTGATCGCGGCCAGCCGTACCGGTTCGGGCTGAAAGACTGGTAGCGCGGCACGGGTCGCCTCGCTGGCGCGGATCAGCGTGGCATGGCCATGATAGGGGCCGATTTCGGCACGCAGATCGGTGCCGGGCGCGGTGGCGGCCCAGATCAGCCCGCCGCCCCAATCGTAGACCACCCGCGTCCCATCGGGCATCCTCGACACAATGCCCGGCGCGTCCGAGGGTTTCACCGACAGTCGCCAGATATCCCCGGCGTGGTCATGAAGCGGCTCGACATCACGGACCCCGCGCCACAGCGTCCTGACCTTGGCCGGGTCGGTCAGATGGGTGATCTCACCCTCCGCACCGACCAGCAATTCCGTGAGTTGCGCAAGGCGATAGGCCACAGACGCCTCGAACCCCTCGACCCGGATCAGCGTGATCGCACCCTGCCCCGCTTCACCGCTGATATGCGCCGCGCCCGACACCTCGAACGGAGAGCCGAGCGCCTGTGACATCGCCCGCACCGCACCGGCATCCGTTAGCCCCTGGATCCTCAGGCTGGCGATGACATCGGTTTTTGGCAGGACTTTCAGCGACACCTCGCTCAGCACACCCAATGTGCCAAACGATCCGGCCATCAGCTTCACCAGATCATAGCCGGTGACGTTCTTCATCACCCGTCCACCATTCTTGATGATCGTGCCTGTGCCGTCGACGAAGCGCACACCCAGGAGATGATCGCGTGCGGCGCCGACCTGTATCCGCCGCGGCCCCGAGACATTCGCGGCCACGACGCCGCCGATCGTCGGCTCTCCCGTCGTTCCCAGAAGGCCGCGATGGTCAATCGGTTCGAAAGCCAGACGCTGGTTTTCGGCGGCCAGTGCCGCCTCGATCTCGGCCAGAGGAGTGCCGGCCTTGACGACAATGGTCAGCGCCCCCGGCTCGTACAGTTCAATTCCCGACAGCTCCGCGACCGATAACGGTTCGCCCACCACCGGGCGGCCGATCGGTCGGGTGCCACCGCCGCGAACCGCGAGCGGGCCCTTGGCTGCGGCCACCGCCTCTGCCAGTTCAGCCTCATTGACGGGGGTCATGACAACACCGTCTTTCGTTCAGAAATATCCTTGCGGCGGTTCTGGCGGCAGACGGCCCCCCGCACGAAAGCTGTCCTCATGCCGCCCGCCGACTTTCTGTCGCGCCAAGCGGAAACACCTTTGCCGGGTTAAGAAGCCAGGCCGGGTCAAACACGTCCTTGACCCAAAGCTGCGCCTCTATGTCCTCTGCGGTGAACTGACTGGTCATCAGGTCGCGCTTTTCGATGCCAACGCCATGCTCGCCGGTCAGACAACCGCCGACCTCGACGCAGAGTTTCAGGATATCGGCGCCCAATGCTTCGCAGCGTTCCAGATCGCCCGGCTTGTTGGCATCGAACAGGATCAGCGGGTGCATGTTGCCGTCACCGGCATGAAAGACGTTGGCCACATCCAGCCCGTATTCCTTCGACATCTCGCCGATCCGGCGCAGCACCAAGGGCAGCGACGATACCGGGATCGTCCCGTCAAGGCACATGTAGTCGTTGATCTGACCCATCGCGCCGAACGCGGATTTGCGGCCCAGCCAGATCTTCGCGCTTTCCTCTGGCGACTTGCTTTCACGCAATTCGACGGGATTGTGGTTCCGGGCAATCTGCAGGATCAATCCCAGTTGCTCGTCGATCTCGGCCGGCGAGCCTTCGACCTCAACGATCAGCAAGGCTTCGCAGAGCGGATAGCCGGCATGGGCAAAGGCTTCGCTCGCTTCGATGCAGGGGCGGTCCATGAATTCGATGGCGACCGGCAGAACCCCGGCCTTGATGATGTCGGAAACGCAGGCGCCGGCGACCTCGTTGGAGTCAAACCCCATCAGCACCGGTCGCGCGCCTTCGGGCTTGCGCAGGATCCGCAGCGTGGCCTCGGTCACCACGCCCAACTGCCCTTCGGAACCGCAGACCACGCCCAGAAGATCCAGGCCGCCGGCATCCAGATGCGCGCCGCCGAGTTCCACCACCGTGCCGTCCATCAGCACCATGGTGACGCCAAGAAGGTTGTTTGTGGTGACACCGTATTTCAAGCAATGCGCGCCGCCGGAATTCATGCCGATATTGCCCGCAATCGCGCAGGCCAGCTGGCTGGAGGGGTCGGGGGCGTAGAAGAAATCGTTTTCCTCGACCGCGCCCGTGACCGACAGGTTGGTGCGGCCGGTCTGCACCCGGATGAAGCGATTGTCATAGTCGGTTTCCAGCACTGCGTTCAGCCGCGCCACGCCCAGGATCACGCTGTCGGCGGTCGGCAGCGCGCCGCCGGCGAGCGAGGTGCCCGAGCCGCGCGGGACGACCGGAACGCCTTCCTCGTGGCAGATTTTCAGCACCGCGGCGACCTCTTCTGTCGAAGCGGGCAACACGGCGGCAAGCGGCGGACATTTATAGGCTGTCAGCGCGTCGCATTCATAGGCGCGGGTTTCGGTCGGGTCGTGAATCACCGCATCTTCGGGTAGCACTGATTGCAGCCGCTCGACGATCCGCGCCTTTTTCGACAGGACCGCTGCGTTGGGGGTCGGCATCTGCATGATCTGGACCTTTCGATCAATTGGTAATTAAATATAACCAATTCTGAAGTTAGGCAATCTCTATCTGACGTTCATGTGAGAGGACAGTCGTGGCCAATCCTGTCAGGTTTGCCGAAGGAGGCGGCATGAAACATTTGCTTCTTATTGCATTTTCACTGATCCCGGCCAAGGTTCTTGCTTTTCCGCCCGCAATCGAGGCCGTCACGGTGGCCCAGATCGGCAACGGCTGGGCTGTCTCGGTCACGATCCGGCACCCCGATACCGGCTGGGATCACTACGCAGATGGCTGGGAAGTCTTGACGCCGGACGGCACGCGGCTGGGCTTTCGCGAGTTGTTGCACCCGCATGAAACCGAGCAGCCCTTCACCCGGTCGCTTGGCGGGGTGGTCGTGCCGGAAGGGGTCGACCAGATCATGATCCGGGCGCGATGCAGCGTTGACGGCTGGAACGCGGCCAGTCAAGCAGTCGATCTGGGCTGATAGAGCGTGTCAAAGTGCGGCCCAGTTGGGGCAGCGCAGCGGCACGGGCCTTTCCCGTTCCACGACATCGTTCAGTGCGCCCTGACAGTCCCAATCGAAGTTTTTCCGCAGTCGGGGGCAAAGAGCGGATCGATCTATCCGCAGTCATCAGCCAAGGACGAGGGCGCTAGCGCCGGCCCTCGCGCAGCCATGCGGCGATGCTGAGCGAGGCTGCCAAAAGCAGCATCAGCCAGGCCGGAAGGAATGGACGGATCGAGACATCGGCCGTTACATAGGCGTTGCGCGGCGTCAGGCCGATCCAGCCGCGTCCGGCGGCGGGGCGGCCCTCTCCGACAAGGCGGATATCGGGTAGTCCGTCTTCCAGCGACAGGATGCCGCCGCGCGTGGCGCTGACCGGCTCTGCCAGCTTGTCGGACGTTGCGATGGTTTCCTCGAATTCGCGGGGGGCCGAGGGACCAAGAGCGATGACCGCTTCCTGCTCGCCCTCGCGCAGCCGGTAGAGGCCTATCTCGGGGCCGTCGAATTCGGTCACGAACCGGCCCGGAGAGACTTCTTCCATCGGCAGCACGGTCACTGCCCCGTCAGGGCCAGTGATCTCGACGTCCCGCGCACCTTCGGACAGGGTGCGGCGGGTGATCGTCATCGACTGGCCCTCGGCGCTGGCCATCAGCGCCTCCTCCTCCAGTTCAGGTTCCTTCATCATCCAGTGCGCCAGACGGCGCAGCAGTTCCAGTTGCGGCCCACCGCCCTCATAGCCGCGATTCCAGAGCCAGGCCTGATCCGAGGCCAGAAGCGCGATGCGCCCCTCGCCGACATGGTCGAGGACCAGCAGCGGTGCCTCTGCTTCGTCGGTCATTACGGTCGCTCCGCTGGTCGCCCTGGTTTCGATCAGGCGCAGCCAACGACCCCATTCCGGACCATCCTCGCCTTCATTCGCGAAAGCTTCCAGACCTTCGGTCACGGGGTGCCGCTGTCCGATATCCGATATTTGCGGTCGGAACCCCTCTTCGATCACCCGGCCCGTCGGAGCGGCAGGAACGGCCTGTCCCAAGGGCGAGCGATAAAGGCTGTCGGCGGAAGCGAAATCGGGACCCGCGGCGATCAGCACGGCGCCGCCATTCTCGGCATATTGACGGACGTTTTCCAGATAGAGCGCGGGCAGGATGCCGCGCAACCTGTAGCGGTCAAATATGATCAGATCGAATTCGTCGATCTTGTCCATGAACAACTCACGCGTCGGAAACGCGATCAGCGAAAGCTCGTTGACCGGGATGCCGTCCTGCTTTTCGGGCGGCCTCAGAATCGTGAAATGCACGAGATCGACGGAACTGTCTGATTTCAGCAGGTTCCGCCACGTCCGCTCGCCCGGATGCGGTTCACCCGAAACCAGCAGAACCCGCAGACGATCACGGACAGCGTTGATCTGCACGACGGCGGAATTGTTGCGGTCGGTCAACTCGCCCTCGGCCGTGGGCACGGTGAACTGGATCACGTTCATTCCGCCATGCGGCAGCGTGATCGGCAGGTCGAGCGGGACGCCAACCGGGACCGCGTATTCTTCCGGTTCGCCGCCATCAATCGCGATTTTCAGCGTCGCCTGGCGGCCGAGTTCGGCCGGAACCTGGCCCTGATCCTCGATCTGCAGGGTCAGAATCAGCTCTTCGCCAAGGATCGCGAAGGCAGGAGCGTTCTGCACGATCAGGCGGCGGTCCCAGTCGGTTGCGCGGCCGGTCAGAAGCGCATGCAGCGGCGCCGGCATATCGGGCGCGCTTTGCAGGTCATGCACCTGCCCATCCGTCAACAGAATGGCACCGGCAAGGCGGGCGCGGGGTTCCTCGGCCATCGCTTCTGCCAGTCTGGTCATCAAAAGCGTGCCGCCATCGCCCTCGGCGTCCTGAAGCGAGAGGATTTTCAGGTCGGTATTGGGCCGGGCGGTTATGCGCGCGGTCAGGCCGTCGATCGCCTCGGCAAGCTGGGCGGGGCGATCCGCGATGCCGTCGCTGGCGGTTTCATCGACGATCAGCAACACGATATCGGTCAGCGGAGACCGATTTTCCTGTTGTAAAGATGGATTGGCCAAGGCGGCAAAAAGCACCACGCCGGCAAGCCCGCGCAGCCACCAACCCGACAGGCCGCGCCAGACGGCATAAGCCAATAGGGCCAACAAGAACGCCCCCGCCCCGGCCAGAACCGGCCAGGGCAGCAGCGGGTCGAAGATCACCGAGCCCTGCATCTACTGCCCCAGCCTGTCGAGAAGCGCCGGAACGTGAACCTGGTCGGATTTGTAGTTGCCGGTCAGCACATGCATGATCAGGTTTACGCCGAAGCGGAACGCGATTTCGCGCTGCCGCTCGCCGGCGAAGCCACGCCCGACCGGGAACATCCATGTGCCGGAACTGTCCACCGCCCAGGCCGAGGCCCAGTCATTGCCGCCGATCACCACCGGCGTCACGTTGTCGTTGAGGTTCCGAAACGGCATCCCTTCGACCTGTTCGGCATCGGGCGGTGCAGCTTCGACCCAGACATCGCGGGAAAGGTGCCTGCCCGGATAGTCCTGCAACAGGTAGAAGCTGCGGGTCAGTACATGGTCGGTGGGGATTGGTTCCAGTGGCGGGATATCGAGCGGCCGGGCCAATTGCTGCAGCTTGCGGCCGGCAGGCGAGGCAGCGCCGAAACTGGCAATGTCGGCGTCGCGGGTGTCAAAAAGGATCATGCCGCCAGTGCGCAGGTAGCGATTGAGCTTGGTGTAAGCCTCGGCCGAGGGCAGCGGCTGGTCGGGAGTGATCGGCCAGTAGAGGATCGGAAAGAACGAAAGCTCGTCGGTTTCAAGGTTCACAGCGATCGGCATGGCAGGTTCGATCGACGTACGGGCGAAGAGGATGTCCGAAAGGCCGCGCAGCCCGGCCTCGGCCACCTGATCGACCCTTGTATCTCCAGTGATGACATGGGCCAGAACGACTTCTGAGGTGGCGCTAAGGGCGAATTCCTCGGCGCGGTCTTGTGCTTTGGCGTCTTGAGGCAGCATCAGGGCCAGCGCGACCAGGGCCGTCGCAACGCCCGAGCGCGGGCCAGTCAGGCGACCCGACAGCCACAGCGATGCAATGATGTCGGCGGCAAGAATCGCAAGAGCCAGCGAGAGCAGCCAGCCCTTCAACGCGATTTCGCGGAGAACCTCCAGCCCCTCCACGGCAATCCGGGAGGGCCAGGTGGTGGGTGCGATTGTGGTGTCCGCGCCAATGACGTTTAGCGCGATGCGGCGGTCCTCTCCGGCGTAAAGGCCGGGCGGCAGGTCGGGGCCGGGCGTGGCAGAGCCAAGGTCTTCGCCGGCGACCCCGGGCATGGTGCCGGCATCCTGCACGTGGCCGAACCCGTCCAGAACTTCGGACGGCACCCAGACCGTGCCTTCGAGATCGGCGGCATCGGGCCGCGCGGGACGGGTGGAGACTGCCAGCCGTTCCAGCATTTGCACGAAGAGGCCGGAGAGCGGCAGTGTTGACCATTCGGCGTTCGCGGTGACGTGGAAGAGCACGACCTGCCCATCGCCTACCCGCTTGCGAGTGACGAGCGGCGTGCCATCGGCAAGGGCTGCGATCACGCGATCGGCAAGCGACGGGTCGGGCTGCGCCATGACCTGTGCCGACACGGTGACATCGGGCGGGATATCGAGACCGAAGAACGGCGAACCCTGGCCGAAGCCGCGCAGCGCCTTGGGTTCGCCCCAGCTCATCGCGCCACCGACGCTGCGGCCTCCGGCACGCAAGCGTACCGGCATCAGGGGATCCTCTTCGGCGCGGCTCACCTCGCTGGCCGCAAGGCGCGGCCCGGCGAAGCGCAAGAGCAGCCCGCCCTGATCGACCCAATCGGCAATCGCATCCGATTCAGCCGGGGCAAGCGTGGCGACATCGGCAAGGATGATCACATCCGGGTTGGCCAGGAGAATGTCGGTGATCGCGCCGTCGATGAGGTCAGCAGTGGGTTCAAGCGCCTGTTCGAGGTAGTGGGTAGGCGCCAGAAGCTCCAACCCCTCACGATCATCCCGACCGGCGATCAGCGCGACCTCCCGGCGTTTCAGGGCATCATCCGTCAGGCTGACAGCCCCGGCAGAGCGAACCCCCTCGATCTGGAAACGTGTGATCCGGTTGCGAAGTTCGGGCGGCAGTGAAATGGCGGTGCTGGCGAACGGATCGGACGGGGCGAAGGTGATGCCGACCCGTGCCAGTTCGCGCTCTATCCCTGCCGGGTCGAGCCCGTGAGCGACGACGATCGCCTCTGACGGGTCGCCGGTCCGGGCGCGAATTGCCGTGATCTGCACCGCGCCATCCTCGAACGTCGCGGGGCGGAGCGCCATGATCGGCCGGGGGCTTTCGAAAACCGTTACGGTTCCGTGGCTTTCGAGTGTTTCCAAAAGCGCGGCGCGACCAGCGCGCTCAAGCCCGTCTGACATCCAGAATGTCTGGAAGCTGCCTGTCAGGCCTGCGGTCCAAGCGGCAACCCTTGTATCGTCCGGCTCCCAGGGTTTCGGCAACAGGCTGGGAAGGCGGGTGGCCCAGACATCCGCCGACTGGAACGCCAGATCGCCGGGCGGAAGATCGGTCAGCGAAACGACGGCCACTGGCCGCGCGGTGCGGGCGGCGTCGTCAAGTGCCGCATCGATCCGCTCGATCCGTCGCGGCCAGTCGCGGGCATCGGCCCAGGTACCATCGGTCAGGATCAGAAGCGGCCCGGCACCCGGCGTGTCGTCCTGCGGGTTCAGGACAGGGCCGGCAAAACCGATGATCACGGCGGCGATGGCCAGCGTCCGGATCAGGAGCAGCCACCACGGTGTCTTGTCGGTCTGGGTCTCGTCATCGGTCAGGCCCAGTAGCAGGGCGACGCCGGGAAACAGACGCCGGATCGGCGCTGGCGGCACGGCGCGCAGCAGGATCCAGAGGATCGGCAGCGCAACCAGGCCCAGAAGCAGCCAGGGTGCGGTAAAGGCTATGCCGGCAAACGTGAACATCTAACGCCGCCGCTCCAGCGCGGAGTAAATCCAGAGCAGTGCCGATTGCGCGGCATCACTGGTGTGATGGCAATGATATTGCCAGCCAGTGCGGCGGGCGAGGGTGTGCAGCGCATCCTTGCGTTCGGCAAGACGTTGCAAGTAGCGGTCACGCAGTTCGCCCGCCTTCAGGGTCTCGTGGCTGAGGCTGCGGCCCATGCTTTCGAAAATTGTACGGCCATCGAAGGGAAACGCCTCTTCCTGCGGGTCGAGAACCTGCAGGATCACTCCCTTGACGCCCCGGTCGGCGGCCTTGGTCAGTTGCGCCGTCACCGGATTGATATCACCCATGAAATCCGAGACAAATAGGGCGCGCGAATGGGCGAGCATGCCACGCACCTGCGGCGCACCATAATCAGGGCGGTCGGCCCTGTTCGTCAGGGCCTGCGCGATGCGGATCAGCTGCAATTCGCCCGATCGCGGCGGAGTGCCAAGGGCGGCAAGCGCTACGCGTTCGCCGCCCCGGATCAGCAGAATGGCGATTGCGAGCGACAGGAGTTTCGCGCGGTCCCCCTTCGCCGGAAGGTTCTTGTCCGAAGTGAAATCCATGGAGTGCGCATCATCGACCCAAAGCAGCACGCTCTGCGCCGCCTGCCATTCCTTTTCACGGACGAAGTGCGCGTCGGACCGGGCAGACCGGCGCCAGTCGATGGCACGCGCCTCATCTCCCGGCATGGCGGGGCGGTATTGCCAGAACTCATCGCCCATGCCCGACCTGCGCCGCCCATGCGCACCCAGAAGCACCGTCGAGGCCAGATGTTCTGCCTCCGCCATCAGCGGCGGCAGAACGGCGGCAAGGTCTTCGGCGCGGCTGCGAAGGACGGTGGGCTGAATCACGCGGCAGCCTCGATCCGGGTTACGTCCTCGGCTGTGCGGTCGATCAGCGACGCCAGAGCTTCGCCTCGGGCGCGCGCGGCGAAGGTCAGCGCCATCCGGTGGGTCAGCACCGGGCGGGCCATGGCGCTAACGTCCTCGGCGCTGGGGGCAAGGCGGCCTTGCAGGAGGGCGCGGGCGCGCACGGTCAGCATCAGGGCCTGTGCGGCGCGCGGCCCCGGACCCCAGCCGACGCTTTGGCGGACGACGTCGGGGGCCGTTGGATCGTCCGGCCGGAAGGCGCGGACGACATTCAGGATCTGCTCGACCACCGCATCGCCCACCGGCATCCGACGCAGAAGCGATTGCGCGGCCATCAATTCGGCGGCGGTAAAGACCTGATGCGCCTCGTCTTCGGCCTCGCCGGTGGTGGCGATCAGGATATCGCGCTCGGCGTCGCGGTCGGGATATTCGACGTCGATCTGCACCAGGAACCGGTCAAGCTGGGCTTCGGGCAGTGGATAGGTGCCTTCCTGTTCGATCGGGTTTTGCGTGGCAAGGACGTGGAATGGTTTTGGCAGCGCGTGCGGCTGACCGGCAATGGTCACGGACTTTTCCTGCATCGCCTGCAAAAGCGCGGATTGGGTGCGCGGGCTCGCGCGGTTGATCTCGTCGGCCATCAGAAGCTGGCAGAAGACCGGGCCTTCGACGAACCGGAAGGCGCGAGAACCATCCTTGGCGGTTTCCAGAACTTCCGACCCGAGAATATCGGCGGGCATCAGATCGGGCGTGAACTGAACGCGGGCACCGTCGAGGCCCATGACGGTCGAGAGGGTGTCCACAAGCCGCGTCTTGCCGAGGCCCGGAAGACCGATCAGCAATCCGTGGCCTCCACACAAGAGTGCCGACAGAACCAGATCGACGACGCGCTCCTGACCTATGAAACGCTTGGTGATGCTGGCCTTGGCGTCGGCCAGTTTGCCCTCAAGGGTCTCAATCTCGGCCACGAGGTCGCGGGCTTCGGCCATGACATTTCTCCCATCTTGATTATAAGATCGCATTAAAGGGACTTATCGCGCCGCTTACAAATGGCAAAACATCGAAACGGACAAATGATTGTGAAACCTGACGCCGAGAACCTTGCCGCTGCCGCGAAAGCGGCGGGAAAGCGCGGATTGCCGCCGGTGCATCTGTGGAACCCCGAATTCTGCGGCGATCTGGACATGCGGATCGCACGCGACGGAACATGGTTCTATCTGGGAACTCCGATCGGCCGGAAAGAGATGGTGCGGCTGTTCTCGACGATCCTGAGGCGCGATGGCGACGATTATTTCCTGGTGACGCCGGTTGAAAAAGTCGGGATCACGGTCGAGGATGCGCCCTTCGTCGCGGTGGATTTCGAGCCTTCCGGCGACGGTCGAGATCAGGTGCTGACCTTCGAGACCAATGTCGGTGACGCGGTGGTGGCGGGGCCGGACAACCCGATCCGGGTGGTGCGCGACCACGAGACCGGAGAACCGTCACCCTATGTCCTCGTGCGCCGCAACCTTGAGGCGCTGATCGACCGAAAGAGCTTCTACCGGCTGGTCGAGATCGGCGCACACGAACAGCATGCGGGCGAAAGCTGGTTCGGTCTTTGGTCACAGGGGCAGTTCTTTCCGGTGATCCCCTCTGCCGATCTGCCCTGAATGCCGCGCTTTGCCGCCAATCTGACCTTTCTTTTCACGGAAGTGCCGTTTCTGGAGCGCTTTGGCGCAGCGAGGGAGGCGGGCTTTGATACGGTCGAGATCCTGTTTCCTTACGATGATCCTGTCGGCGAAGTATCGGATCGGCTGCGTGACAACGGCCTGACGCTGGCGCTGATCAACACGCCGCCGTCGAACTGGGCCGCCGGCGACCGGGGCTTTGCCGCTGTCCCGGGGCTTGAGGCGCGGTTCCGCCGCGATTTCGAGCACTGCCTACGCTATGCGGAACGGCTGAAGCCGCGCCACATCCATGTCATGGCGGGCAAGGCAAGTGGATTGGAGGCGCGGAACATCTTCGTGCAGAACCTGGCCTGGGCGGCGGACTTGGCGGCCGATCGAAGCCTGACCATCGAGCCGATCAACAGCGTCGACATGCCGGGCTATTTCCTGAACGACTTCGACCAGGCTGCAGAGATCATCGCCGAGGTCGGCGCGCCAAACCTTGGCCTGCAATTCGACGCCTACCACGCGCAGATCATCAACGGCGATGCGATGGCGGTCTGGGTAAAGCACGGTGCGCTGGCCCGACACATTCAGGTTGCTGGAGTGCCAGGGCGTCATGAACCGGCAGGTGGCGAAATCGACTATCCGGCCTTCTTCGCACGGCTCGACAGCGATGGCTATTCCGGTTTCGTCAGCGCAGAATACCATCCAAGCCAGCGCACCGAGGACGGGCTGGGCTGGGCAGGGCTAGCCTGATTGGTTGCCCTTCCGATGTCCGCTCCGGAGAATTGGGATTGCCGACCGTCGGACCGATTGTTTTCGTGACAACGAAAGTCAGGACAGCAGTCGCTGCACTTCGTGAGACTGGTCTTCGAGGCTGCGGCGCATCTTGTTGAATGCGGCAGCCTCGACCTGGCGGATGCGCTCCTTGGAAAGCCCCAACTCTTCTCCAAGGCTTTCCAAGGTGCGCGGATCGTCGCGCAGCTTGCGTTCGGCAACGATGAAGCGTTCGCGGTCGCTGAGGTCGGACATCGCCTTGGCCAGCCAACCGCGCAGCGCCGCGCGGTCGTGGCTTTCCTCGACCATCTCGGCGGCCTGGACGCCGTCATCTTCCAGCGTTTCAATCCATTCGCGACCTTCATCTTCTGTCGATTGGGTAGCGTTCAGCGACAGATCAGAGCCTGAAAGCCGCCCCTCCATCATCTCGACATCGTGCAGCGGCACACCGATCTCGGACGAGATCATCTGGCGCAACTGGTGCTGGTCGAGCATTTCACCGCGAGCGCCGGCCTCGCGCTCCAGCTTGGCCTGTACCCGCTTGAGGTTGAAGAACAGGGATTTCTGGCTACTGGTCGATCCGGTGCGCACCATCGACCAATTGCGCATTACATAGTCCTGGATCGAAGCCTTGATCCACCAGACCGCATAGGTCGAAAATCGCACGCCACGATCTGGATCGAACTTGTCGGCGGCTTTCATCAGACCTAGGCTCGCCTCTTGAATCAGGTCGTTCATCGGCGCACCGTAACGCCTGAATTTCGAAGCCATCGAGATCGCCAGACGCATATAGGCGGTGATCAGGCGGTGCAGCGCCGCCTCGTCTCGCCGATCGCGCCAGGCATAGGCCAGATCGCGTTCCGTATCCGCGTCAAGCAGTTCCGCCCGCATTGCGCGCCGGGTGTGGCGCTGATCAGCATATCCATCGAGTGCCATGTCGGACCCCCATCGGTCTGGCCGACTGCCAAGTCAGCCTTTTCATTGTTCGGCTACTCCTGTTACGTAACAATAGCACTTCTGGATCAACGGATATCTCACAATCATGTTCCCGAATTTGTCCCTTTTTCTCGGCGGCGCGAGTTCAGGCAAGTCCGCTTTGGCCGAACTGTTGGTAAAATCGCAGCCCGGGCCGCATGTCTATCTGGCCACCGCGCAGGCGCTGGACAACGAGATGCGACTGAAGATTCTGAAGCATCGGGCAGATCGCGGGACGGACTGGCAGACGATCGAGGCGCCACTGGATCTGGATGGGGCCCTGGCGAAAATTCCGGCCGGCGGCGTGGTTTTGCTGGACTGCGCAACTTTCTGGCTCAGCAATCATCTGCTGGCCGAAAGCAACGTCGCCACCGAGACCAATGCGCTGATGGCGGCCCTAACCTCATGCCGCGCGCCGGTCGTGGTCGTATCGAACGAGGTCGGTCAGGGCATCGTGCCCGACAACGCTCTGGCGCGAAAGTTTCGCGATGCGCAGGGGCGGCTCAACCAGCGGCTTTCGGCAGAGGCAGAGCTGGTGATGTTTGTCACCGCCGGGCTGCCTTCGGTGTTGAAAGGGGCGCTGCCAGAGGGGATCGCGTGACGCGGTTCTGGTGGGTCCGGCATGGACCGACCCACCAGAATACCTTTGTCGGCTGGCGCGATGTTCCGGCGGACCTGTCGGATCGAGAGGCCATCGCAAGGCTCGATGCGCACTTGCCGAAGGCGGCGAAGCTGATCAGTTCCGATCTGGCGCGGGCCGTGACGACGGCGGATGCGATCGCGGCGGGACGAAGCCGGCTTGCCCATGATGCAGGGCTGCGAGAGTTCGATTTCGGGCTTTGGGACGGGATGCGGTTCGGCGATGTGGCGGCGCGCGACCCCGACCTCAGCCGCGCCTTCTGGGAAGCGCCCGGCGATGTTGCGCCACCGGGCGGCGAAAGCTGGAACGATGTCCAGGCGCGGATCGGGCCGGTTGTGGCAAATCTGGGACAACGCCATATCGGGCAGGATATCATCATCGTTGCCCATATCGGGGTAATCATGACGCAGATACAGGCAGCCTCGGAAATGACCGCGAAAGAGGTGCTGGCGCATCGGATCGACAACCTGTCGGTCACGCGGCTGGATTTGCACGATGGCGGTTGGTCGATCAAGGCGATCAATCACCAACCGTGATGGGTCGGGTCAAGAATCTGAATTTCTGTTGGCAGTGGTAGGGTCGTAGCGTTGCAAGATCGCCAAGAGGATCGACAATGACCTACGAGCTGTTCATCGGTGACCGAAGCTTCTCCAGCTGGTCAATGCGCGGCTGGCTGATGTTGCGCAATTTCGGCCTGCCCTTTCGCAGCCATATGGTTGGCCTATACAGCGGAACGCTGGCCGACGACCTGTCGGCACTTGTCCCGGCCAGGCTGGTGCCGGTCATGCGTATGCCGGACGGTATCGTGATCGGCGACACACTGGCGATGGCCGAAACCCTGGCGGAACGGCACCCGGATATCGGATTCTGGCCGCAAGACCCGGCGGCACGCGCCCTCGCGCGATGGCTGGCGGCAGAGATGCATTCCGGGTCTGCGGCGTTGCGGGGCGAGTGCCCGATGCAGCTTTTGCACTGTTATTGCGGTTTCACTGTCTCCGCGTCGGTGCGCGCCGACCTTGATCGCATCGAAACCCTGTGGTCACTGGCGCGGGATCGGCATGGCAGCGGCGGCCAGTGGCTTTTCGGGCGCTACACCCTGGCCGATGTGTTCTTTGCGCCCGTCGCGGCAAGGATCGCCGGTTATCGCCTGCCGGTCGGGGCAGAGGCGTCGGCCTATGTCGCGGCCCACCTGGCCGATCCGGCATTCCGTGAATGGCGGGACGAGGGTTTGAAAATCACCTATGAGCCACAGCCCTATGCGTTGGACCTGCCCGTCGAGCCCTGGCCGGTTTGATCTTTACCGCGCCTTAACCACTTCTCCCGTAGCCGTTAACTAAGGTTTCGGCGGAGGTCACAATGGTTGCGCGCGCCTATACGGTGGCGTTCGAAGGGGTCGAGGCGCGGATGGTCGAGGTGCAATGCGCGATTACGCCCGGCCTGCCCTCTTTCGCCGTTGTCGGCCTGCCGGACAAGGCAGTGTCCGAGGCACGGGAACGGGTGCGCTCGGCCCTTTCAGCCTTGTCGATCGCTTTGCCCTCGAAACGGATCACCATCAACCTCTCGCCGGCGGACCTGCCGAAAGAGGGCTCGCACTTCGATCTGCCGATCGCGATGGCGTTGCTGGCAGCGCTCGAGATCGTGCCGCGCGAGGATGTAGAGAACACCGTGGCACTGGGTGAACTGTCGCTGGACGGTTCCATCGTGCCAGTGATCGGCGCGCTGCCCGCGGCGATGGCCGCGGCGGCGGATGGCCGGGCGTTGTTGTGCCCGCTCGCCTGCGGCGCCGAAGCCGCCTGGGTTGGTGCGGTGCGGGTATTGGCGGCGGGATCGCTGATCGAGGTGATCCAGCATTTCACCGGCAACAAGGTGCTCAGCCCCGCCGACCCCGGCGAGGTGCGGGCCGGGCCGCCGGGCCGCGATCTGCGCGACGTGAAGGGACAGGAACGCGCCAAGCGGGCGCTCGAGATTGCGGCGGCCGGGCGGCACCACTTGCTGATGATCGGAACGCCGGGATCGGGCAAGTCGATGCTGGCGGCGCGCCTGCCGGGTATTCTACCGCCGCTGACGGCAGCGGAGGCGCTGGAGACCTCGATGATCCATTCGCTTAGTGGCTTGCTGGACGAAGGCGGCATTTCCCGGGCGCCTCCCTTCCGCGAGCCGCATCACACCGCCTCGATGGCGGCGATTGTCGGCGGCGGCAAGGGTGCCAAGCCGGGGGAAATTTCCCTGGCGCACAACGGCGTGCTGTTCATGGATGAATTCCCCGAATACCCCCGCGCCGTGCTGGAGACCCTGCGCCAGCCGATCGAAACCGGAGAGGTCGTTGTCGCCCGTGCCAATGCCCATATCCGCTATCCCTGCCGGTTCATGCTGGTCGCCGCAGCCAATCCCTGCAAATGCGGCTATCTTTCTGATCCGGCCCGCGCTTGCGCCCGGGTGCCGGTCTGCGGCGAGGATTATCTGGGACGGATCTCGGGGCCGCTGATGGACCGTTTCGATCTGCGGGTCGATGTGCCGCCCGTCGCCTATTCAGACCTCGATCTACCAGAAAGCGGTGAGGAGTCGGCGACCGTCGCAGCACGGGTTCTGGCCGCGCGTGACATTCAGGAGGCGCGGTTCGCGGATCATCCGGGCGTCCGGGTCAATGCCGATGCCGAAGGGGCGCTTTTGGAACGGGTCGCGATGCCCGAGGCGGCGGGCAAAGAGATGCTGTCGCGCGTCGCCGAGCGGTTCGGCCTGTCGGCTCGCGGGTATCACCGGGTGTTGCGGGTCGCCCGCACGATCGCCGATCTGGCGGGATCGGACGCGGTGACGAAGACCCACGTCGCCGAGGCGATCAGCTATCGGCTGGTTTCGGGGCGTGAAGCCGTGCCGTCGTGAAATCAGCGGTGCGGGTCAGCGCGTCATCAGCCTCGGGCAGCCAGCCCTGGAAAATCGTCCAGACATGCGGCAAGTCCCCCAGAAGGTCGAGCGCGACCTCGGCGCCCTCGGCGCGCAGAACCTCGGCCATCCGTTTGGCATCGTCGCGCAGGATTTCGGTTTTTGCGGCCTGCAGCAGGACCGGCGGACAATTCGGAAACTTCGCAAAAAGCGGCGAGGCGCGGGGATCGGCCGGGTCGGCGCCGGCCAGGTAACTGTCGCGCGCCGCCACGGTGCGGCTGGCGGGCAGCAGGTGGTCGGCGCTGGCATTCTCGACCATCGACGCGCCAGAGAGCGTCAGATCCGTCCAGGGCGAGCAGGCGAAAACCGCCGCCGGACGCGGCCCGCCCGACATGCATATGCGAGACAGAAGCGCCAGCGCCAGACCGCCCCCGGCGCTGTCGCCCCCAAGGATGATGCTCTCGGGCGGATAGCCCCTGGCAAGCACCGCCTGCCACGCCGTCCAGGCATCCTCGAACGCTGCCGGAAACGGATGTTCCGGCGCCTTGCGATAGTCGGGCAACAGGGCCGGAACGCCGATCAGCGACGCCAGTCGCGCCACCATGCCGCGATGGGTTGCGGGGCTTCCCATCAAATAGGCGCCGCCGTGGAAGTAGAGCAGAAGCCCCTGACTCCGCACCCGACGCGATACCCAGATCGCCGGGACCGAGCCCAGACTGTCGGGCAGATAGGTGGTAAAAGGGGGATCGTAAAACAGGAACCGTTGATCATGGAAGTGTTTGCGCGCCAGGATCGGGTCCGAGGTTTGCGCCAGCCGGGGCTTTTCGAACGTATGAAGGACCCAGTTCAGCAGACGCAGCCGCAGGTTCATCCCGCGACCCGCTTCGCCTCGATCACCTGCCAGAGCTTCTCCGCCGTATTGGTGCCGTCGAAGCGTTCCAGTTCCTGAATGCCCGTGGGAGAGGTCACATTGATCTCGGTCAGGAAATTGCCGATTACGTCGATGCCGACGAAGATCTGACCCTTGTCGCGCAAGAGCGGGCCTATCGCCGCGCAAATCTCTCGGTCGCGGTCGGACAACGCGACCTTCTCGGGTCGACCGCCGACATGCATGTTCGACCGGGTCTCTCCGGCCTGTGGCACGCGGTTGATCGCACCGACCGGCTCGCCGTCCACCAGAATCACCCGCTTGTCGCCATTCGCGACATCGGCCAGGAATTTCTGCGCGATCAGCGGTTCGCGGTTCATTCCGGTGAACAGCTCATGCAATGACGACAGGTTGCGGTCGTTCGGGTCGAGCCGGAAAACCCCTGCGCCGCCGTTGCCGTAGAGCGGCTTCAGGATGATATCGCCATGGGTATGCTTGAATTTCTTCAGCGTCGTCAGATCGCGGGCGATCGTCGTTGGCGGCGTCAGACCTGGGAATTCCAGCACCAGCAGTTTTTCGGGGTAATTTCGGACCCAGAAGGGGTCGTTGACCACAAGGGTCGACGGATGGATCATCTGCAGGATGTGGGTCGTGGTGATGTAGCCCATGTCGAAAGGCGGATCCTGGCGCAGCCAGACGACATCCCAATCGGCCAGATCGACTTCGATTTCATCGCCCAGAGTGAAATGATTGCCCTTCTCTCGACGCACTTCCAGTGGCCAGCCCCGCGCCGTTACCCGACCGTCTTGAAAGGCCAGTTTGTCGGGCGTGTAATAGAACAGCTCATGCCCGCGCACCTGCGCCTCGAGCGCGATACGGAATGTGCTGTCGGCGTCGATATTGATCGGACCGATCGGGTCCATCTGGATTGCAACCTTGAGCGGCATAGCGTCCTCCATCCGTCGGCCCTACATGGCGCAGGCCGCGGGAAGGATCAATGACCGAAGGCGTTCTCGATGATCTCGATCGCACCGGCCTCGTTGACCAGCGCCACATCGAAGCGCACGGGGGTCAGCTGACCGCGCGGCATCTGGCCAAGGTATTCGGATGCGGACATGTAGATCCGGTGCATCTGGCGACTGCTCAGGCGTTCGGCGGCGCGGGCGAAATCGCGGGATTTCTTTACCTCGACGAAGATCAACCCCTCGCCGTCCTCAGCGATCAGGTCGATTTCACCTGATTTGCCGCGCCAGCGGTGTCCGCGTGTGCCATGACCGCGGCGGGCGTAATCCGCCGCAACCTGATCTTCGGCGCAAAGACCCGCGTGATAGGAGACCGATCCGCTCATTTTGTCTTCCCCAGTTCAAGGGCCAACTGGTAGACCTTGCGTTTCGGCAAACTTAGCGCTTCTGACACCGCTTGGGCAGCATCTTTGACTGACATGGTTAACAACGCTTCGCTCAAAGCTTCTTCCAATCTGTCGTCACTTGCCACTTTGCGGTTGCGGTCAACCACGACCACAATCTCACCCTTCAGGCTGCGATCGGCAAGTTTCTCGACCAGCTCACCCAACGGGGCGCGGATCACTTCTTCGAACCTCTTGGTCAGTTCCCGGCACATCGCTGCCTGCCGCTCTGCTCCCAGTTCTAAGGCCATGTCCCTTAAGGATTGGTGAATGCGCTTGGGGCTTTCAAAGAGCACGAGCGTCGCCGGGATACCGGCCAGCTCGCGTAGAAAAGCGCGCCTCGCGCCGGCGGCATTGGGTGGAAATCCGGCAAAAAGGAAACGATCGGTCGGCAGACCAGCCAGCGTCAGCGCCGTGATAACCGCTGACGGTCCCGGTGCGCTGGTCACGGGGTATCCCGCCGCTATTGCCTCACGTGCCAGGACGAAACCGGGATCGGCGACCATCGGAGTTCCGGCTTCCGAGGCATAGGCGACCGATTTTCCATCGGCCAGAGCCTGCAACAACCTTGGTCGGACAACGGCGCCATTATGGTCGTGATAGGCGACGACCGGGCGATCGCCCAGCGCCACACCGTGAATCTCCAGCAGATGCCGCGCTGTCCGTGTATCCTCGGCCGCGATCAGATCCGCAGACGCCAGGATATCGAGCGCCCGCAACGTGATGTCGCGCGCCGCTCCGATGGGGGTGGCGACGAAATAGAGGCCGGGTGCCAGTGGCCGCACTTCCGCATTCATGCTGTGTCCGCTCGATTGCGACATTTACTAAGGATATGGATTTGCATAGGCTTTGCCCGTCCGAGTTGGTTTCTGCAGGGAGTGAGGAACAACCCATGATTTCCGTTTTAGGCGCCGCCCGCAAGGCAACGGCGCACATTGTCCTGTTTTTGTCCGTTGTGGCGCTGGCTGCCTGCGAACCCGTCGCCCTTGGCGGTGGAGGTCCCAGCGTCAACACCTCCAAGCCTATCCCGGTCGCACTGCTGGTGCCGCGCGGGTCCGGCAACAGCGGCGATGCGGTGCTGGCCAGCAGTCTGGAAAATGCCGCACGGCTGGCCGTTGCCGATCTGAACGGCGCCCGGATCGATCTGCGGGTCTACGATACCGGCGGCAATCCCGCGCAGGCGGCAAATGTCGCGCTTCAGGCGGTCGACGATGGCGCCAAGATCATCCTCGGACCGGTCTATGCCGAATCCGCCAATGCCGCAGGCAATGCCGTGGCGAGCCGTGGCATCAACCTGCTTTCGTTCTCGAACAACGCGGCGATTGCGGGGGGCAATGTCTTTGTCCTCGGCCCGACATTTCAGAACACCGCCAACCGTCTGGCGCAATACGCAGCCCGTCAGGGGCGACGCAACATCATGATCGTGCATGGCCAGGACGCCGCCGAGGCGCAGGGCCGCGACGCGATCAGCCGGGCTTTGGCGCGAACCAGCGCCTCGGTCGCCGGGACCGCCTCTTTCGAATTATCCCAGCAGGGCGTGATCAATGCAGTGCCAGGCATTGCCGGCCAAGTGCGATCCAGCGGGGCGGATGCGGTGTTCTTTACTTCTGGCACGGCCGGCGCTCTCCCGATCCTGACCCAGCTTCTGACCGAGAATGGCGTCGGGTCGGATACAACACAGTTCATCGGCTTGCAGCGCTGGGACATTCCGACGTCGGCGATGGCGTTGCCAGGCTTGCAGGGCGGCTGGTTTGCGATCCCTGATCCCGGGCTGAATGCAAGCTTCCAGAATCGCTACACTTCGGCCTATGGCGCCGCTCCGCATCCCATTGCGGGGCTCGCCTATGACGGAATCGCGGCGATCGGCGCGCTGGTCAGATCGGGCAATGCGGATGCGCTGACTCGGGGGGCACTGACCCAGGGGTCGGGTTTTGCCGGCGTCAATGGCGTGTTCCGGCTTCTGGCTGACGGCACCAACGAACGCGGTCTGGCGGTGGCTCAGATCCAGAACAACCAGGTGAGTGTGATTGACCCTGCCCCGAGAAGCTTTGGCGGCGCCGGTTTCTGACCGAAGCGTCACCGCCGACCAGAATCTGACGCCGGACAATCTGGTTTGTCCGGCGTCAGATATATTTGACCGCCCGCGCGTAGCCGCCCAACTCGCCGCTTCGGTGAGGCATCTTAGCGATCACAAGGCAATCCGTGCCGAGGTCGTGACCATTCTGGCCAGGATTCAGTCCGATGGCCGCGCCAACATCAGGGCAGCGTTCGAAGCCAATCCGATGGCTGCCCGCGAGGCGCTGGCCGCCTATGCCTGGCTGACGGACGGCATCGTGACCGCGGTTCTGGACGTTGCCACCCGCCACCTGCACCCCCTCCCGAGTCCGACCGCCAGCCAGCGCATCGCGGTTCTGGCCGTCGGCGGCTATGGTCGGGCCGAGATGGCGCCGCACTCCGATATCGATCTGCTGTTCCTGACCCCCTACAAGACCACCGCCTGGGCCGAGAGCGTGATCGAAAGCATGCTGTACATCTTCTGGGACCTGCATCTGAAGGTCGGTCATGCAACGCGCACGGTGAAGGACTGTCTGCGGCTCGGCAAGGGCGACTACACGATCCGCACCGCCCTGCTCGAGAATCGCTTTCTGGCTGGCCATGCCCCGTTGGCGGAGGAGCTGAACAAGCGGCTGCGGAAAGACCTGTTTCGCAACTCGGCCCCCGACTTCATCGAGGCCAAGCTGGCCGAGCGTGCCGAACGGCACAAGAAGCAGGGCGGCCAGCGCTATGTCGTTGAACCCAATGTAAAGGAGGGCAAGGGAGGGCTGCGCGACCTTCATGCGCTCTACTGGATCGACAAGTATCTGCACGGCGTCCGCTTTGCCGCCGAACTGGTGCCGCTGCAAGTCTTCACCCAGGACGAATACGACGCGTTCAATGCGGCCGAGAACTTCCTGATGGCCGTCCGCTGCCATCTGCATCTGATCACCGATCGCCCGATGGATCAGTTGACATTCGACATGCAGGTCGAGGTGGCCGAGCGACTGGGTTATACCGACAAGGGCGGGCGCCGGGCGGTCGAGCATTTCATGCAGGATTACTTCCGCCATGCGACTCGGGTCGGCGAGTTGACGCGGATCTTCCTGACCTCGCTGGAGGCCAAGCACGTCAAGAGCGAGCCGCGACTGGTCGGCTTTTTCCGCCGACGCAGGAGCGTCAAGCCGGACTACAAGGTCGAGTTGAACCGGCTGAACGTGGCCGATCCGAAAGTGTTTTTGAAAGACAAGCTGAACCTTCTGCACATCTTCGAAGAGGCGTTGCGTACCGGATATCTGCTGCACCCCGACGCGATGCGGCTGATCGCGGCAAATCTCGATCTGATCGACGACGACATGCGCCGCGACCCTGAAGCGGCGCGGATCTTTCTTGGACTGATGCTCAAACACGGCAACCCGGATCGCGCCCTGCGGCGGATGAACGAGTTGGGCATGCTGGGCGCCTTCCTGCCGGAATTCGAACCCATCGTCGCGATGATGCAGTTCAACATGTATCACCACTACACGGTCGACGAGCATATCATCCAGTGCATCGCCACCCTGGCGCAGATCGAGCGCGACGAGTTGCGCGAGTCGTTGCCGATTGCCAGCGGCATTCTGAAGGCGGGCGTGAACCGCAAGGTGCTGTATGTCGCCCTGCTTATGCACGACATCGGCAAGGGTCGGGCCGAGGACCATTCGATTCTTGGGGCGCAAATCGCCCGCAAGGCCTGTCCGCGTCTGGGACTTAAGCCCGAGGAATGCGATACCGTCGAATGGCTGGTCCGATATCACCTGCTGATGTCGGACATGGCGCAGAAGCGCGACATCGCCGACCCGCGCACAGTGCGGGATTTCGCCAAGGCCGTGAAGACCAAGAAGCGGCTGGACCTGCTGACCGTTCTGACCGTTTGCGATATTCGCGCGGTCGGGCCGGGCACCTGGAACAACTGGAAAGCCGAGCTTTTGCGCGGGCTGTATCGCCAGACTGCGGGCGCGCTGGAACATGGGTTGGAAGATATCAACCGGGAAGGCCGTGAGGATGAGGCCAAACGCGCCTTGCGCGACGTACTGCCGGATTGGAGCAAGAAAGCCGTGCGGGCCGAAACCGCCCGGCAATATGGCCCCTATTGGCAGGGCTTGCCCACCGCGGCGCATGTCGTCTTCGCCCATCTGCTGCGCGACATCGGCAATGACGAGATTCGCATCGACATGTTGCTGGACGAGGATCGCGACGCGACCCGCGTCTGCTTTGCCTTGGCCGACCATCCCGGCATCTTCTCTCGGCTTGCCGGTGCGCTGGCGCTGGTCGGGGCGAACGTCGTCGATGCGCGGACCTATACGTCGAAGGATGGGTACGCAACGGCGGTGTTCTGGGTGCAGGATGCCGAGGGCAAGCCCTACGAGGCCGCACGCCTGCCACGCCTGAGGACCATCATCAACAAGACGCTGAAGGGCGAGGTTGTCGCCCGCGATGCGCTGAAGGATCGCGACAAGATCAAGAAGCGCGAACGCGCGTTTCGGGTTCCGACCTCGATCACCTTCGACAACGAAGGATCCGAGATCTACACGATCATCGAGGTCGATACGCGTGACCGACCAGGACTGCTTTATGATCTGACCCGCACGCTGGCCAACAACAACGTCTATATCGCCAGCGCGGTGATCGCGACATTCGGTGCGCAGGTGGTCGATACCTTTTACGTCAAGGATATGTTCGGGCTGAAGTTCCACTCTGAATCCCGCCGCCGGGCGCTGGAAAAGAAACTGCGCGAAGCAATCACAAAGGGCGCGGAAAGGGCGACCAACTGATGATACCGTTCCGTCTGCTGCGCGGCTTTCTGACCGTTGGGGTCTGGACCCTGGCAAGCCGCCTGCTGGGCTTCATCCGCGACATCCTGATCGCCGCCTTTCTCGGGTCCGGTCCGGTCGCCGAGGCATTTCTGATCGCTTTCGCCTTGCCCAACATGTTCCGTCGCTTCTTCGCCGAGGGTGCCTTCAACATGGCTTTCGTCCCGATGTTCTCGAAGAAGGTCGAAACCGGCAATGGAGCCGAGACCTTCGCCCGCGACGCGTTTTCCGGGCTGGCAACGGTGCTGATCCTGTTCACGCTGGCGGCGCAGGTCTTCATGCCATGGCTGGTCCTGGCGATGGCCAGCGGTTTCGCGGGCGATGAGCGGTTCGCGCTGGCGGTCGGGTACGGGCGGGTGGCCTTTGTCTACATCCTGTTCATCTCGCTGGCCGCGTTGCTGTCGGGTGTTCTGAACGCACTGGGCCAGTTTGCGGCGGCGGCGGCAGCGCCGGTCTTGCTCAACGTGATCCTGATCTCGGCACTGTTGCTGGCCGATAGCGGGCTGGTCGCCGGCCTGGTTTCCGTTCCCGACACCGAAAACCCCGTGGCGAATGCGCATCTTGGTTCGGTGCTGGTCTGGGCCGTCGTGCTGGCTGGTATCGCGCAGATGGCGCTGGTCTGGGTCGCCGCGTCGCGCGCTGGGTTCCGGCTGCGCCCCGTGCGGCCAAGGCTGACGCCGGAATTGCGGCGCCTGGTCGTCATCGCGGTGCCTGCGGCGCTGGCGGGCGGCGTCATGCAGGTCAACCTGCTGGTGGGGCGGCAGGTGGCAAGTTTTTTTGACGGCGCCATTGCGTGGCTGAACTATGCCGACCGGCTATACCAGTTGCCGCTTGGCGTTGTCGGCATCGCCATCGGCGTGGTGCTGCTGCCCGAGCTTTCGCGTCGTCTGGGCGCAGGCGACGCGGCCGCCGGGCGACATTCGTTCAACCGGGCGGCCGAGTTTGCCTTGCTGATGACATTGCCCGCCGCTGTGGCGCTGATGGTGATCGCAGAGCCGCTGGTCTCGGTCCTGTTTCAGCGCGGGCGGTTCACGGCAGAAGATACGCAAGCCACAGCGCTGGCGCTGGCGATCTACGGGCTGGGCCTGCCCGCTTTCGTGATGCAGAAAGTGCTGCAACCGCTCTACTTTGCGCGCGAGGATACGCGTACGCCGTTCCGCTTTGCCGTCTATTCGATGTTCATCAATGCCGGACTCGCCATCGGGCTGGCCCCGGTGATCGGCTTTCTGGCCGCCGCGATCGGCACGACTGCGGCGGGTTGGGCGATGGTGGTTCTGCTTTATCGCGGACGTGGCGGCATGGGCCATGCCGCCGAGTTCGACAGTGCCTTCGCGATCCGGGCGCGGCGCATCCTGATCGCCTCGCTTGCGATGGGGGTCTTCCTGCTGGCCCTCGAATGGCTCTTGCAGGATGCATTGCACATGGCGAGGTGGCGCTACCTGGCGTTGGCCGGTCTGGTTGTGGGTGGTGCGGCCAGCTATTTCGGCATCGGCCAGGCGATCGGCGCCGTCAGCCTGCGCGAGATCCGGGGGCTTCTGCGCCGCTAACGCTGGCGGAGCTTTTCCATCATCCGACCCCAAGCGCCCGGCACCAGCCCGAACGACACCGCGAACCCCGTGGCGAAGCCGAAGATGTCGGCCAGCCAATCCTTGTTGCCTCCAAAGAACAGGCCGAAGACCAGTTGGATGCCCAGCAGGAATCCGATCAGCGTGAAGGCGCGGTACTGGGTGTTGCCGGTGCCGGTCAGGCTGACCCAGAGCATGAAGGTGTAGGATCCGATCAATCCGTAAACGGCCGGATAACCGCCAAAAAGCGGCTGCGGATCGTTCAGCAAAAGGCCATAGGCGAGTGCGCCGACGATGCCTGACAGAAAGAACACCAGCAACACTGCAATCGTGCCGAAGATTTCGCCGACCATCTTGCCCAGCGCCAACAGGAACACGATCACCATGAGCATATGGGTGAAGCTGTGATGGACAAACGGATAGGTCACAAAGCGCATCAGGTGCTCCGGCGGCCAGCGGCCGGTTTCGATCATCCAGTCCAGGATCGTGCCCGAGAAAGCATGGCTCTGAATGGCGTCCAGCCGCCAACCGACCGCAACGGGCCCGCCGACGAAGCCGCGTGCGCCTGCCTGAAACATCAACTCGACTCCAAAAATCACCAGCGCCAGCGCCACGACGATCGGCGGCAGGGCGTTGAACGGTGATTCCTCATGACTGCTCTTCATGTTGCGCGTCCTTTCCTTGACGGCCCTTTTCTGCATGGGTAAGCGAGCGGGACTGAGAAATCCAGACGGAGCAGACGCATGACCGACGCCGCCTTCACGCCGAGGGTCTTTTCAGGGATCAAGCCTTCGGGCAATCTGACGCTTGGCAACTATCTGGGGGCCATCAAGCGCTGGGTCGGAATGCAGGGGCCGGATTTCGAGACGATCTATTGCGTGGTCGACCTGCATGCTATCACCGTGTGGCAGGATCCTGCGACCCTGGCGGATGCGACGCGAGAGGTTGCGGCTGGCATGCTGGCCTCTGGCATCGATCCCGAAACCTCGATCCTGTTCAACCAGAGCCAAGTTCCCGCCCATGCCGAGCTGGCCTGGATCTTCAATTGCGTGGCGCGGGTCGGCTGGATGAATCGGATGACCCAGTTCAAGGACAAGGCCGGGAAGAACACCGAAAAGGTATCCTTGGGACTTTACGCGTATCCCGCGCTGATGGCGGCCGACATTCTGGCCTACCACGCTACGCACGTGCCGGTGGGTGAAGATCAAAAGCAGCATGTAGAGCTGACCCGCGACATTGCCGCCAAGTTCAACCATGACTTCAAGGTCGAGTTCTTTCCGCTGACAAATCCGGTGATCGAAGGCCCGGCGACCCGCGTGATGAACTTGCGCGACGGCACCAAGAAGATGTCCAAATCCGGCGAGTCGGACATGGAGCGAATCAACATGACCGATGATGCCGACACGATCAGCAGAAAGCTGAAGAAGGCGCGGACCGATCCTGAACCGCTGCCCGACACACTGGACGGGCTGAAGAACCGACCCGAGGCGCGCAATCTGGTCGATATCTATGCCGGCCTGGCCGAGGTCACCTCTGACGCCGTGATTGCGGAATATGCTGGTGCGGGATGGGGACGCTTCAAGCCGGCCCTGGCCGATCTCGCGGTCGAGAAGCTTGGCCCGATCTCATCCGAGATGTCGCGGCTGATGGCTGATCCGGCCGAAATCGACCGGGTTCTGGCGAATGGTGCTGACCGCGCCGAGGCGATTGCCCAGCCGATCCTGAAAAGGACCTACGATATCGTCGGGCTGGTGCGTTCCCGCTGACGGTTGCGCTTGCGGCGCTGGCAGAGCCTCCGGCGGGGATATTTCCGGCCTTATGTATCAAACGCACCAAGGCTGCATCGCCAAGCCGAGAGGCTTGAGCGATGATTGAGTCGCTATCAGGTTACGCTGGCTATCGAGCGCACCGTTACCAGACGTTAACACCTCTTGCGTCACAGTGTTTCCGTCCCGGAGGATGGAAATTGACTCATTTCAATAACATATCTACCGTCAATTCGTTGGATGGAGTGATTGATGGTAGAAGATTCTGGACCACAGAAAGCAAAAACGCTGAAGTCCACAGAAATTCCTATTGTGGACGACATGACGGCCCCAAACATCATGGTTGGGGGTTTACGTGGCATGATGGATCACGACGGTTTTACAACGATGAACCTCACACATACAGTCTATCGAGTTCCTGGCAGCGAGAACGAAGGGCCAGTAGAAACCGTAGCTGTAAGGCTGTCTATGCCAACAGCCGCATTCGCACGTATAGTAGATGTGTTTATGGAACACCGAGACCGGCTAATAAAAGATGGAAAGCTGGTGGTCAAAGGCAACGAGAATTAGCCAGATGCCTGAAACTTACTCGCGATCAACAGGCACATCAGACATCATTTATTTGGATACAACTAAGACATCCACAGAGGTTAAGGCATATTCTGGGGGTGGCGGTGGAGGACCGACTGTGGACCCAGAAACACAAAGATATGTTGATTCGGAAGGTCGTGCTATGAGGGCCGAGACCGACAAGAAATATTCAGAGGTTACGCTGAATATTAAGGCGTTATCAGATAAGATTGATGGTCTGCCGAGGCCAATAGGCTTCTGGCAGCTGGCTGGCATGATCGCGTCCGGCCTAGTGGTTGCGTTCACATTACTCGGCGTATTCGCGGATAGATTTGATGGTGGTATTTCGGCCTATGGAACATTTGATGCGTTCTTCGAAGAGCAGCGTGAAGTCGATGCAGGCCAAAGTGCCCGCATTGACAAAATCCTGGAGGTATTGGAAGCGCAAAGTGCCCAATCTCCAACAAGCCCGGCAGAAGGGCAGGATTGAGAAGTCACCAAGGAACACTCGTTTTGTCCTAGCGGCGATTAAAGCTTAATTTCATTCACCGCGATTGCTGATAAGCACTGTAAAAAGAAGGCCGCAGTAAATTTCCCTCGGGATAGTTTGTTGGCAATGTTCACTTCCTTATCGCCAATCAATTCCGCCAGTTGGGCGTAGGTAACGCCTTTCCGCTTCAACTCGGCTTTCAGAAGGTTAGCTGCCTTCTTTTCCCATTCGTTTTGGTCTGGCATATATCACCTATGATGTAAAAACTAACATAAACAGTATATACCCTATTGCAAACAGTATGTCACCTTACTATATTTGTTATGAAGATAACGGATATAGTATCATGGCACAGCATTTTCTCCTTTCAGCAGAGTCCCGCACCCTCAGCCTTCGCACGATCTACAAGGCGGGCGAGGAAGCGGCTTACCGGACGTTCTGCGACATGCGCTGGCCGGAAACCGATGGCGAGGCTGTATGCCCGCGCTGTGGCTGCTGTGAAGCCTACAAGATCACCACCCGCCGCAAGTTCAAGTGCAAGGGCTGCTATCACCAGTTCAGCGTTACCAGCGGCACGATCTTTGCCAGCCGCAAGATGGACTTTGTAGACCTGCTGGCCGCGATCTGCATTCTGGTCAACGCTTCCAAGGGCGTTTCCATGATCCAGCTTTCCCGCGATCTGGATTGCCAGTACAAGACTGCCTTCGTTCTGGCCCACAAGCTGCGCGAAGCCATGGCGTCCGAAATTCACACCGGCGAAGTTCTGGAAGGCCATGTCGAGATTGACGGGGCTTACTTCGGTGGTCATGTCCGCCCGGAGAACCGCAAGGAAGACCGGAAGGACCGTCGCCTGAGAGAGAACCGCAGCAACCGCCGCCGCGTTGTCGTCGCCCTGCGTGAGCGTCAGGGCCGCACCCTGCCGTTTGTCGCCATGGGTGAAGATGAAGGCGTAGCGCTGGCAGTCGAGAATGTGGACCGCATGGCGTCCATGTCAGCCGACGAAGCCAGCCATTGGGACTTGCTGCACGATGCTTGGCCGGTCGAGCGCGTCAATCACTCGCTCTGCTACAGCGACCACGGCAAGCACACCAACATGGTTGAAAGCTATTTCTCACGTCTGCGCCGCATGGTTGTCGGCCAGCACCACCACGTCAGCCCGCAATACCTGCACCAGTATGCAAACCACGCCGCGTGGTTGGAAGACAACCGCCGCACCGATAACGGAACACTGGCGCAGATTATGGTGTCGAATGCGATGGGATCGCCCGTCAGCCGGAACTGGAAGGGATACTGGCAGCGTGCGGTTTGATCCAGTAATAGTGGCCACACCAATCGCTGTCAGCGACATCTGGTAGCCAGTTCAAATTACAGTAGAAATGAAAAGGGGCCAGTGCTAAACTGGCCCCAGATCAGGTGGCAGAATGGTTATGTGCCCGGGTTCGCATTTCGGTAGACGTCGGTTCGATTCCGACCCTGATCTCACTTATCAAACTGGCCCCGCTTCGGCGGGGTCTTTTCTTGAGATGAAGTATTACACAAGACTAACCGCGATTCAATGAGTTTTTTCAAAGGGTTATACAGATTCAAATAGGAGTCTTTTTTCAAAGACTTACGGCCCTTGAACGATCCTTCAAGTGATCTAAGAATTCTCCCTGCGCTATATATGGTGCGATTCGGAAGATACTCCAACTACAAAGGGTAGCTATCCTTGGATGAGTTATGCGATAGCCACACCCGCCCTTCGCGACACACAAGCGACTTGCGCTCCAACCTACGCAAGCACTGGTCCATCCTCGCCAAGGCGCTACTGCGCGATAGGTGCGGCTGTTCCAGTTGTAGACAGTCTGCTATATCTGGACAGGTCTTCGGGCCGTCCTGTAGCGCGTCCAGCACGAACCTGGACGTCTGCCCCCGCCCCAACTGCTTGAACTCTGACAGGCGCGTCAGGGGAACGCCCCGCATCAGCAACAGCCCTTCGGCGATCCTGCCCTGTGGTCCGCCCTGCTTGCGCAATTCAATGAGCGCGTTGTCTATGGTTCTGTCCTGCATGGGTGAATCGTAGCGGATTCAGCGCTTTATGGATTCACTTTTCTTGGTGCGTTTGATACATAAGGCTGGATATTTCCGGACGAATGATGAGTGTTGTTTTCTGCACAGCGCCGGTGCGCATTCGGCAGTATCGTCAATGGCCCGCGCCGCCTATCCTGTCGGAAACGGCAACAGGAGCATGCCATGAGCTACACAACCCATCCTGAAACCCGCATCGGCCATGTACATCTGAAGGTCGCGGATCTTGATCGGGCCGTCGATTTCTATTCCCGCGTGATGGGCTTCGAGGTGCAGCAGAATTACGGCGACAGCGCCGCGTTTCTGTCGGCAGGCGGTTATCATCACCATGTCGGTCTTAACGTCTGGGAAAGCCGGAACGGCACCCCGCCGCCCCGCGGCCATACCGGGCTTTACCACACGGCGTTTCTGTATCCGAACCGCGAGGCTCTCGCCGAAGCGCTGCAGCAGGTGCTTGCAGCCGGGGTCGAATTGGATGGCGCGGCGGATCATGGGGTCAGCGAGGCGCTTTACTTCCGCGACCCGGATGGCAACGGGATCGAGATCTATTGCGACCGCGATCCTGCGGACTGGCCGCGGGATGACAAAGGCGGTCTGAAGATGGTTAATGCGCCGTTGGATATTCCCGGCCTTCTCGCGCTGGCGAAGTCCTGAAATTTTTTTTCGCACGTCACGGAACTGATACACCGACCGCCTAGTTGGTTAAGACAGGTGCCGAAGAGGGCGCCCGGTCCGGTCGGAAACGTCAGTCTCTCGTCCCACTGTCAAGACGCCAATTCCCCGATTGGCTCCTAACCCGGACCAAGGCATTGCAAGCGATCTTCCCCAGATCGTAGCTGCCATGATAGCCCCCGATCCCTTGCCGGATCGGGGGCCTTTTCTTTGCCGCCGCCTGCCCCTAATGTTTCCGAGCATCGAAAGGATGACCATGGCAATCAGCAACCACATTCGCACTTATTTCGAGGGCGTCTGGCATGATGGGGACGCGCCGATCATGCGTGCCGCGGATCACGGATCATGGCTGGGAACCACGGTTTTTGACGGCGCCCGCGCGGTCAACGGGCTGACGCCGGATCTGGACGCGCATTGCGCGCGCGTCAACCGCTCGGCCGAGGCGCTGATGATCACGCCGACGGTTTCCGTCGAGGCGATGGTCGAGTTTGTACACGAGGGATTGAGCGGGTTTGCCAAGGATGCGGCTGTCTATATCCGGCCAATGTACTGGGCGATCGACGGCGAGGCCTCGGCGATCGTTCCGAAACCAGGCATCACCGGCTTTGCGATCTGTCTGGAAGAGGTCCCGTTGGCCGCCCCGGATGCCGCGGCCACGCTGACCACCACGCGGTTTTGCCGTCCGGTATTGGAAAGCAGCGTTGTCAATGCCAAGGCGGGCTGCCTTTATCCCAATAACGCCCGAATGCTGGCAGAGGCGAAGGCGAAGGGCTACACCAACGCGCTAGTCACCGACGCACTTGGCAACGTGGCTGAAACCGCAACCGCCAATATCTTCATGGTCCGCGACGGCGAGGTCTTCACCCCGATCCCGAACGGCACCTTCCTGTCCGGCATCACCCGCGCCCGGCATATCGCCAATCTGGCGGCGGATGGTGTGGCGGTGCGCGAATGCGTTCTGAGCTTTGAAGATTTCCGCGAAGCCGACGAGGTTTTCATGTCTGGGAACATGTCGAAAGTTACACCGGTCAAAGAGTTCGACGGGACGCATTACCAAATCGGCCCGGTCACGCGACGGGTGCGCGAGATGTATTGGGACTGGGCGGCCTCGGCCCGGTAACGCGACTGTTGCGCCGTCGCTTGTGCTGAGCCATCATCGCGCCGAACATCGGAGGATCACCTCATGCGGAAATTTCTGGTCGTCCTCGACGACAGCCGCGAATGCCTCAACGCAATGCGCTTTGCCGCGATGCGCGCGTCGCATACCGGCGGCGGCGTGCAGATCCTCTCGATCATCCCGCCCGACGAGTTCCAGCATTGGATCGGAGTCGGTGAGATCATGCGTGAAGAGGCGCGCGAGCGCATTCACGCACATTTCGAGGTCTTTGCCAAATGGATGCGCGACAAGCAGGGCGTCGATCCTGAACTGGTGATTCGCGAGGGCGAGGCGGTGCCGGAAATCCTTGGGCAGTTAAGGGAAGACCCCGAGATCGGGGTGCTGGTTTTGGGCGCGGGCAGTGACAACAAGGGGCCGGGTCCTCTGGTCTCACAACTCAGTCGGTCGGCGGGCGATCTGCCGGTGCCGATCACCATTGTACCGGGCGAATTGTCGAAAGAGCGGCTGGAGGCCGTCACCTAGTTTAGAATCGTTCTAAACCTTGACTTGGACCTGTCCCGGGCGCATATCGAAGGCAGAAAAGGATTTTTGTCATGTTTATCCAGACCGAATCTACTCCAAACCCCGCAACGCTGAAATTCCTGCCCGGACAGGCGGTGTTGGCGACCGGGACCGCAGATTTTCCAAGCGCCGATACAGCGGGAAACTCGCCTTTGGCGCAGCGTGTTTTTGCGGTCGACGGTGTAACGGCTGTGTTCTTTGGCAGTGACTTCGTGACGGTCACCAAGAAAGATGACGTGGAATGGGACCATATCAAGCCCTCGATTCTGGGCGCGATCATGGAGCATTACCAGTCCGGAAAACCGGCCATTGAAGGCGAAGCTGAAGCGACTGGCCATGCGGCCCATGACGGACCAGACGGCGAGATCGTGAATCAGATCAAGGAATTGCTGGACGCGCGCGTGAGGCCGGCAGTGGCTCAGGATGGCGGCGACATCACTTTCCACGGCTTTGATCGAGGCATCGTCTATCTGCATATGCAAGGTGCCTGCGCCGGGTGCCCGTCCTCGACCCTGACACTGAAGATGGGAATCGAGAACCTGCTTCGCCACTATATCCCCGAAGTGGTCGAGGTCCGTCCGGTTGCCGCCTGACCCGACGATTGTGGCTTTCGACACATCGGCCGCGCAATGCGCGGCCGCTTTGCTGTCCGGCGGTACGATAAGGGTGAAAAAGGTCGAGGAAATGGCGAAGGGGCAGGCAGAGCGCTTGATCCCGCTTCTGGAAGAGGTCTTGGCAGAGGCCGGCTTGCGGTGGACGGATCTCGATGCGATCGGCGTGGGAATCGGGCCGGGGAACTTCACGGGCATCCGGATCTCGGTCTCTGCCGCGCGCGGCCTTGCGCTGGCGCTAGGCAAACCCGCGATCGGAGTATCGAATTTCGAGGCGCTGGCCGAGGGATGCGACGGGCCAGTGCTGGCGAGCGTTCCGGCGCGAGGCGATTTCAGCTATCTGCAACTGCTCGCATATCGCGCCATGACCGATCCGGCGGTGATCGAGCATCTCGCCATTCCGGACACGATGCGTCGCCTTGGCGTGACATGCATCGGCCATGCGGCTCACGAAATTGCGAACGACATAGGCGCTGCCCAGGCCGCGCCGTGCTACACAATGATCGAGGCGATTGCTCGGGTGGCGGCGCGCAAGCTGGCCTCGGGTCAATCGCTGGCTCGCCCTGCCCCGCTATATGTCCGCCGCCCCGACGCCGCGCCGCCGCGCGATCCGGCGCCCGTCATCCTGCCATGAACCCGGTCAGGTTGGCAGAGGTGCATGCGCGGTGTTTCACCGTGCCGCGACCTTGGCGCGCCGCAGAGTTCGCCGACTTGCTGGCCGAAGATCAAACGATCCTAGTCGGGGATGTCGCTGGCTTCGCCTTGGGCCGCGTGATCGCCGACGAAGCCGAGGTGCTGACCATTGCCGTTGCCCCCGAACGTCGCCGCAAGGGTGTCGCCCGGCATCTGCTGGCCGATCTCGAGGATGCCGCCAGAAGGCGCGGCGCCGACACATGCTTCCTGGAAGTGGCTGCCGACAACCGCGCCGCCATCGGGCTTTATCACTCGGCCGGATATGCCGAGGTGGGACGACGACGCGGCTATTACAGGAAACCGGACGGCAAAGCGGTGGATGCGCTGATCCTCTCGCGCGTCCTGACCGGTGCCTGACCAAACGTCAACCGACTTATCCACAGGCAAACCAAGCGCCCACACGTCATTGAAACCAAAAAGCTATTGACCCGATTGAACCGCTGCGGCCTTAATCGACGATGATCAGATACGATCTGCTCGCTTTTCGGGGGCGCGGGCAAAATCCGTGTGCCCCATAACTAACCGGGAGAACCAAATGACCCTGACGCAGAACTTTCTGGGCGCCGCCGCGACGCTGGCGATCAGCGCATCCGCCGCCCTTGCCGATCCGGCGCTGATTTTCGACCTTGGCGGCAAGTTCGACAAATCTTTCAACGAGGCCGCCTTTGCCGGTGCCCAGCGATGGGCCGAGGAAACCGGCGGCAGCTACAAGGAAATCGAGTTGAGTTCCGAAGCGCAGCGCGAACAGGCTTTGCGCCGGTTTGCCGAAGCGGGCAACAACCCGATCGTGATGACCGGTTTCGCCTTCGCCTCGGCGCTGGAAACCGTGGCCGCGGATTTCCCCGACACCAAGTTTGCCATCATCGACATGGTCGTCGATCAGCCGAACGTGCGCTCGGTCGTGTTCAACGAGCATGAAGGGTCATATCTGGTCGGCGTCGCAGCGGCCATGGCCAGCGATTCCGGCACGGTCGGTTTCATCGGCGGCATGGACATTCCGCTGATCCGCAAGTTCGCCTGTGGCTACGTGCAGGGCGTCAAGGCGGCCAATCCCGACGCGACCGTGATCCAGAACATGACCGGGACCACACCGGCCGCGTGGAATGACCCGGTGAAGGGCGCCGAGCTTGCCAAGGCGCAAATCGCGCAAGGGGCGGATATCATCTATGCCGCCGCGGGCGGCACCGGCGTGGGCGTCTTGCAGACCGCAGCCGATGAAGGCATCCTGTCGATCGGCGTGGACAGCAACCAGAACCACCTGCATCCCGGCCAGGTTCTGACCTCGATGCTCAAGCGTGTCGATGTTGCAGTCTACGACGCGTTCAGCCAGGGCGAAGATCTTGAAACCGGCTTCAATGTGCTGGGGGTCGCCGATGGCGGGATCGACTACGCGGTTGACGAGCACAACGCCGAGATCTTCACCGACGAGATCAAGGCCGCAGTCGAAGAGGCCAAGGCGGCCATTATCGACGGGTCGATCGAAGTGCATGACTATATGTCCGACGACAGCTGCCCGGTCAGCTAAGGGCCGGTCGTGAACACGCAAAATCCAACGGGGCGGCAGGATGCTGCCGCCCCAGCGATCGAACTTCGCGGCATTTCGAAATCCTTCGGCCCGGTGCAGGCCAACAAGGACATATCGATCAGCGTCAGGAAGGGCACGATCCACGGGATCATCGGCGAGAACGGTGCCGGAAAGTCCACGCTGATGTCGATCCTCTACGGCTTCTACAAGGCCGACGCGGGCGAGATTTTCATCAACGGTCAGAAAACCGAGATCACCGACAGTCAAGCCGCTATCGCAGCCGGGATCGGCATGGTGTTCCAGCATTTCAAGCTGGTCGAAAACTTCACCGTGCTGGAGAATGTCATCCTCGGGGTCGAGGACGGTCCGATGCTGAAAACATCGCTGGACAAGGCGCGCAGCTCGCTCACTTCGCTTGCCAGGGAATATGAATTGAACGTCGATCCCGATGCCCTGATCGAGGATCTGTCGGTCGGTCGCAAGCAGCGCGTGGAGATCCTCAAGGCGCTTTACCGGCAGGCTGATATCCTGATCCTCGACGAACCGACCGGCGTATTGACGCCCTCCGAGGCGGACCATCTGTTCCGTATCCTGGAGGGGCTGAAGAACGAGGGCAAGACGATCATCCTGATCACCCACAAGTTGCGCGAGATCATGGAAATCACCGACACTGTCAGCGTGATGCGGCGCGGAGAGATGACGTCGACCGTCAAGACTTCCGAGACCTCGCCAGAGGATCTGGCCGAACGCATGGTGGGCCGCAAGGTGCTATTGCGCGTTGACAAGACGCCCGCCAAGCCCGGCAGGACCGTGCTGGAAGTCGAGAACCTGCGCGTCGTCGATGAAGACAAGGTGGAACGGCTGCGCGGCATATCGTTCAAGGTCAGGGCGGGCGAAATTCTTGGCATTGCGGGCGTGTCCGGCAACGGGCAATCGGAATTGCTGGAAGTGCTGGGCGGCTATCAGAAAGCCGCCGGATCGGTCGCACTCAACGGTGACCGGATCGACCTGACCGGTGCGAAATCCGACGGCCAATCGCGCCGCGCCCGTGGCATTGCCCACGTGCCTGAAGACCGCCAGTCCGAGGGCCTGATCATGGATTTCATGGCCTGGGAGAACATCGCCTTCGGCTATCACCACGACCCCAAATACCAGAAGAACCCCTGGCTGATGGACAATGCCGCGATCCGCGCCGATACCGAGGCCAAAATGGAACGCTTCGATGTCCGGCCGCCCAATCCCCGGCTCAAAGCCAAGAATTTCTCGGGCGGCAATCAGCAGAAGATCGTTCTGGCGCGTGAGATCGAGCGCAATCCGGACCTGTTGCTGGTCGGCCAGCCCACCCGCGGCGTCGATATCGGCGCCATCGAGTTCATCCACCAGCAGATCGTGGCCCTGCGAGACGAAGGCAAGGCGATCCTGTTGGTCAGCGTCGAACTGGAGGAGATCTTGTCGCTGTCGGACCGCATCATCGTGATGTTCGACGGCCGCATCATGGGCGAACGTGAACCTGCCAAGACCAACGAACGCGAACTCGGTCTGTTGATGGCCGGGGTCAGCGACGAGGGAGAGGCCGCCTGATGGACAAGATGCCGCGATGGGCCGATCTCTTTCTGATCCCTTTCATAAACCTGATCCTTGCCTTTATCGCGGCTGGACTTGTCGTGCTGGCTATCGGGCAAAACCCGCTCGACGCGATCTACTTCATGATCAAGGGCTCGCTGGGGTCCACTTCCGGCATCGGCTATACGCTCTATTACGCGACGAACTACATATTCACCGGGCTTGCAGTCGCGGTGGCGTTCCACGCGCGGCTGTTCAATATCGGCGGCGAAGGTCAGGCGGCTGTCGGCGGCGTCGGCGCGGCGGTTGTCCTCTTGGCAGTTGATTGGCCGCACTGGACCGTTGCCCTGCCCTTCGCGATCCTCGGCGCGGCCTCCTTCGGGGCGGCATGGGCGTTCATTCCAGCCTACCTGCAAGCCAAACGCGGTAGCCATATCGTGATCACCACGATCATGTTCAACTTCATCGCCGCCGCCCTCCTTGGCTTCCTGTTGAACGGAATACTAAAGAACCCCGCCACGCAGAATGCCGAGACCCGAAATTTCGGACCCGGCGCGCACCTGCCCACAGCGCATGAGATGCTGGCCCCCTTCGGCATCGAGTTCTCGAAATCCGCACCGCTCAATTTCAGTTTTCTGCTGGCTCTGGCCTGCGCATTCCTGATCTGGCTGCTGATATGGCGCACAAGGCTCGGCTATCAGATTCGCGCCTTCGGCCACAACGAACGGGCTGCAAACTACGCAGGCATCCCGGCGGTCCGGATCACGGTTCTCGCGATGCTGATTTCCGGTGCTCTGGCAGGGATGCTGTCCATCAACGTGGTGATGGGTGAACAAGAAAGACTTATAAAGGAATTCGTCGAGGGCGCGGGCTTCGTCGGCATCGCGGTGGCGCTGATGGGCCGGTCGCACCCGTTCGGCATTGTGCTGGCCGCGATCCTGTTTGGCATGCTGACTCAGGGCGGATTCGAACTGCTCTTCGAAATGCCGGCGATCTCGCGCGAAATGGTTCTGGTAATTCAGGCACTGATCATCCTCTTTACCGGCGCCCTCGACCACATGGTTCGCGACCCGGTCGAGCGGATATTCATCCGCATGAAAAATAGGTCCGCATGATGGACAGCTTCCTGCAACTGATCCTGACCCTCGACATGTCGATCCGGCTGTCGGTCGTGCTGCTGCTCGCCTGCCTTGCCGGATTGTTCTCGGAACGCTCGGGGATTGTCGATATCGGCCTGGAAGGCAAGATGCTGATCGCCGCCTTTTTCGCCGCCGTCGTCGCCTATCATTCGGGCAGTGCCTGGATGGGCGTGCTGGCCGGCTGCGCCGCTTCGTTGGTGTTCTCGATGATCCACGGTCTCGCCTCGATCACTTATCGCGGCAATCAGCTGATTTCTGGCGTTGCAATCAACTTTCTGGCCTCCGGCCTGACGGTCGTGATCGGCAATGCCTGGTACCAGAAGGGCGGCCAGACCCCCACTCTGTCGGGCAATTCCCGGTTCACCGCGATCGAACTGCCCTTCTCCCGTGCGCTTTCGGACGTACCGGTGCTGGGCCCGATCTACAGCGACCTGATCTCGGGCCACAATGCCATTGTATACATCGCCTTTCTGGTGGTGCCGCTGACATGGTGGGTGCTTTTCCGCACGCGGTTCGGACTGCGGTTGCGGGCGGTCGGGGAAAACCCGGCCTCGGTCGACACTTCCGGTATCTCTGTCGTGCGGCAGCGCTATCAGGCGCTGATCATCACCGGCATCCTCTGCGGCATTGCGGGCGCATACCTGTCCACCGCGCAGGCCGCGGGCTTTGGCCGCGAGATGACGGCAGGGCGCGGCTACATCGCGCTCGCAGCCCTGATCTTTGCCAAATGGCGGCCCTGGTACGCGATGGGGGCCTGCCTGCTCTTCGGCCTTCTGGAAGCAATTTCGAACCTCTATCCGAATATCAACATCTTCGGACTCGTGACCATTCCGGTGCAGTTCACCCAAGCCCTGCCTTACATCCTGACCGTGGTGATCCTGGCCGGTTTCATCGGCAAGGCGATTCCGCCGCGGGCGGGTGGTGAGCCCTATGTCAAGGAACGCTGACGAACTTGCCGCCCTGATCCGGTCGCGTGCCGGCGCAGCACCCGTCAGCGTTGGCCTGGTGCTGGGCTCCGGCCTTGGCCAATTGGCGGAGGAGGTCGACGGCACCGCCATCGACTATGCCGACCTTCCCGGGTTTCCACATGCGGGCGTGTCGGGCCACAGCCCCAGACTGGTCATCGGCGATCTGGAGGGCTGCCGCGTCGCGGTCTTCGGCGGTCGCGTGCATTACTATGAAAGCGGGCGCGCCGATGCGATGCGGCTGCCGTTAGAGGTCTTGCGGGCCCTCGGGGCAGAGGCTCTGATCCTGACCAACGCGGCCGGCTCGATGCGGGTGGATATTCCACCGGGTGAACTGATGCTGCTGTCGGATCACATCAACTTTTCCGGCCTCAACCCGCTGATCGGCGAGCCAAGCGACGCCCGCTTCGTTCCGATGAAGGACGCGCACGATCCGCAATTGCGTGCGCGATTGCTGGACGCCGCGAAGGCGCAAGGCGTTCCCCTGACCGAAGGCGTTTATGCCTGGTATTCCGGCCCATCGTTCGAAACGCCGGCCGAGATCCGGGCGATCCGTACGCTTGGCGCCGATGCCGTCGGAATGTCGACGGTGCCCGAGGTGATCCTGGCCCGTTTTCTGGGCTTGCGGGTGGCCGCGATTTCAACGATCACCAACATGGCCGCCGGGATGTCGGACGAGAAAATCAGCCACGAACATACCAAGGCGATGGCCCCGCTTGGGGCCGCAAAGCTGGAACGGATCCTGCGCCGGTTCCTCTCGGAATTCTGATCGGCACAAGTCCCGTTCGACGCCGCAGGCAAGTCCAATCCGCTCTCAGACATTAAATTCCAACGATCCGACGGGTCAGGGGTTTGACACCAGAGGCCGAAAAGGGTTGTCTGGTTGAAACGGCCTCACCTTGCCGGAACCGAAACATGCAAATCTACCTTCCCATCGCCGAGGTTTCGGTGAACGCCTTTCTGCTTCTCGGTTTGGGCGGAATCGTCGGCATTTTATCGGGCATGTTTGGCGTTGGCGGCGGGTTCCTGATGACGCCGCTGCTGTTTTTCATCGGCATCCCTCCTGCCGTTGCCGTAGCCACCGAAGCGAACCAGATCGTTGCGTCTTCCTTCTCGGGCGTTCTGGCCCATTTCAAGCGCAAGACGGTGGACCTGCGGATGGGGGTCGTGCTGCTGATCGGCGGCCTGATCGGTGCAGCGCTGGGTGTGCAGGTCTTCAACACGTTGCGCGCGATCGGCCAGGTCGATCTGCTGGTCAAGCTCTGCTACGTCGTGTTCCTCGGCATCATCGGCGGGCTGATGTTCTTCGAAAGCCTGCGCGCGATCCTGCGGACTCGCAGACCCGGCGCCGTGACGCTGAGACGCAAGCACAATTGGGTCCACAACCTGCCGTTCAAGATGAAGTTTCGGACCTCGGGCCTTTACATTTCGGTCATTCCGCCAGTGATGGTGGGCATCCTCGTTGGCATCCTTGCCGCGATCATGGGCGTTGGCGGCGGGTTCGTCATGGTCCCGGCGATGATCTACCTTCTGGGAATGCCGACCAAGGTCGTCGTCGGAACGTCGCTCTTCCAGATCATCTTCGTCACCGCCTTCACCACGCTGATGCATGCCACCACCAACTACACCGTGGACATGATGTTGGCTGTGCTGCTTCTGGTCGGCGGCGTTGTAGGCGCGCAGATCGGCGCCCGTATCGGCGTCAAGATGAAGGCCGAACAGCTGCGCATCCTGTTGGCGATCATGGTGCTTGCCGTCTGTACAAAGCTGGCGGCGGAACTGCTTCTGCAGCCCTCAGAGCTTTATAATCTCGGGGATGTACGGCATTGATGATGCGGCTTCTCTTTCTGTTCATGGCGCTATACCTACCGGCCAAGGCCGAGGAAGCCGTGGTTGCAGGACTGTCGCAGAACCGCATCGCGATCACCGCGAATTTCGACGGCTCCGAGATCTTGATCTTCGGCGCGGTGAGGCGTGACGCGCCGCCGCCAGGCACCGGTCCCCTGGAGGTCATCATCGCGATCGCCGGCCCGTCGAAACCGATCATGGTGCGGCGCAAGGCAAAGCGGTTCGGGATCTGGATCAACGCCGATGCGGTCGAGGTCGATGCCGCGCCCAGTTTCTATGCCGTCGCCACCAGCGGGCCGCTGAACGACGTGCTGAAAAACATCGATGATCTGCGCTACAGGATCTCGATCCCGCGCGCGATCAGGTCGGTCGGTGCGCCGATGACGATCATGGATGCACGCGCTTTTACCGAAGCGTTGATCCGCATTCGCACAGAAAAGGGCCTCTACCAGATGTCCCTGAACACCGTCGAGGTCAGCGAGGAAACCCTGTTCAACACCTCGGTTACCCTGCCCGCGAACCTTACCGAAGGTGCCTATACCGCCCGGATATTCCTGACCCGCAGCGGTAACGTCGTTGCAACCTACGAGACCAAGATCGACGTGCAGAAAGTCGGTCTGGAGAAATGGCTTTTCAATCTCGCGCATGAATTGCCGCTCGCTTACGGTATCCTGTCGCTGGTCATTGCGATTGCCGCTGGCTGGAGCGCCTCCGCGGTCTTCCGGTATATCCGTAGCTAGCCACGGCCAACATAGGGCATCGTCGTTGCCATGATCGTCATGCTCTGCACATTGGCGGAAAGCGGAAGGCTTGCCATGTGGTAGACTGCATCCGCCACATGCTGCACATCCATCGTCGGTTCCGCCTTGAGGCTGCCATCGGCTTGCGGCACTCCACCCGACATCTTCGCCGTCATCTCGGTCAAGGCATTGCCGATATCAATTTGCCCGCAAGCAATGTTGAACGGGCGACCGTCAAGAGAGATCGTCTTGGTAAGTCCCAGTACGCCATGCTTCGTGGCGGTATAGGGCACCGACCCCCAGCGTGGCATCACCGCCGAGATCGAGCCGTTGTTGATGATCCGCCCACCTTGCGGGTCCTGGTGCCGCATCTGCCGGAATGCGGCACGGGCGCACAGGAACATGCCGGTCAGGTTCACATCCACAACAGCCTTCCAGACCTCAGGGTCGACCTCGTCAATCGTCTGCGGCGGGCTGCCGCGCCCGGCATTGTTGAAGATCGCATCCAGGTGCCCGGTCTTGTCCACGAACGCGGCGAAAGCGGCCTCGACGGAGGCCGCATCGGTCACATCAGCGGCCAGAGCGATGGCGTTTTCATGCCCGGCGGCCAGGTCCCGCAAGGGCTCCAGCCGCCGCGCCAGAAGACCGACGGTCCAGCCGCTATCCAGAAACTTCTGTGCCGTTCTCTTGCCGATGCCAGCGCTCGCGCCCGTGATGATGATCGTGCCGGTCATGTCAGTCCTCCAGTTCGGGTTCAGCGGTCAGTTGAAAAGCGGCGGGTGCTGCATTCAAGTCATCTATCGACAGCGGCGTGGTCGGCCGGGCCAGCCGGTTGCGGACAACCCAAAGCAGGCGTTCCTCGGCCCGGGTGATCGCGACATAGGCAAGCCGCTTCCATAACGGGATCCCCGCCTCGATCCGGCCCGCGCGGCTGGCTGCATAGATGTCAGGCGCAAAGACCTGTACATCGCGCCACTGGCTGCCCTGGGCCTTGTGGATTGTAACCGCCGCGCCGTGCAGGAAGGTCGCGCCCATCCCGGCAGCGTAGGGAATGAACGGTTCCTCTTCGCCGGGAAATTCGATCTTGATGATCGAGGCGGCGCTGACCTGCGGTTCCTCGGCACCAATCACATGCAGGCGGGAAAACCCCGCCCTGTTCCCCGCGCCCAGATAGATCACCTGCGCGCCCTTGATCAGGCCGCGCGCCTCCAGATCGATGCGTTTCTTGCGGTGCTTCAGCGGCAGTTCGATCCCGTCGCAAATCAGCGGCTCGCCGGGCAACAGCGCATCGGGCGGCGCGCCGAAGGCCGCGCGAAACGCCTGGATCAGCCGCACACGCGTCACATTGCGCCATACCAGAACCGGCGAGCGGGCCATCAGATCGGATTCAACCCGCTCGGCCATCACCACGCGCGGATCGGATCGGGCGGCGTCGGCGATCATCCGCTCGAAGGTTTCGAACTGCAGCGTGTCGTCGGAGAGGGCGTGGGCCAGATCGAGGATCGGATTGTCCAGATCCTGCCGGTGAATGCGGTGCAGAACCAGCTTGCGCGGCTCTGGCAGCGCATCGAACACCATCGCACCGGACTGGTTCACCGGGGCCAGCTGGGCTGGATCGCCGAATAGCAGCAATGTCGGGAAGATTTCTTTCAGATCCTCGAATTGCTGCTCATCGAGCATCGAGCTTTCGTCGACAAATCCGATATCCAGCGGGTCTTCGCGTCGTTTCCAGCCGGTGATGAAATCTGATCCGCGCAGCCCTGCAGTGGCCAGTGCGCCGGGGATCGAGCGGTTGGTTTGATAGAACGCGAAAGCCCGGTCCAGCGCGATATCGGTCAGCCCCTCGACCACCGGGCGTTCCGACCCGCCCGCCAACCATTCAGCGACCTTCTCGTATTCGGGATCATAGACCGGGGTGTAAAGGATGCGGTGAATGGTGGTTGCGGGTACACCCTGCATCCGCAGCACGCTCGCCGCCTTGTTCGTCGGGGCCAGGATCGCCAGCGTCCGCTTGTCCTTGCGCCGCCGGCTTTCGTAATCGCCAGAGATCACCTCGACTCCGGCTTCCTGCATCGCCTCGTAGAGCCGGCCCAACAGCATCGTCTTGCCCGAGCCGGCCTTGCCAATCACGGCCAGAACGGACTCCCGCGCAGACGCCTCGGGCGTGGTCAGGCTTTCCTCGATATCGACCCCGGCTCCGCGCAGAAGCTCCGCCACGCGGTCGAAAGCCGCGGCCTGATCATCGGAAAACTGAACCATGGAAACGCCCATGGCGGCGACCCTACAGGGGCACCGCCAGAGGGGCCAGCACCTTTGAAGCGGTCAGGCGACAGCGTGTTGCACTGACCGAAGCTTCTCCCCCGCAGCGAAGGATTGCCGGAACCAGCCCAGCGAGGTTTCGCGCGAAACGCCGACACGCTCCAGCGTGCGGGGCCAGGCCTCAGCCCGCATCTCCCACAACCCGACGCCGATCTTCTCGCGGCCTTCGCCGGCGGTGCCGATGACATCGGGCTCCAGCCCCATCAGCCGGTAAATGCGCTCCATCCGCGGGTCGAACACTCCAACGAAATGCTCCAGGTGGAAGTTCGCCATCACCTCGCCCGCGCCCAGGACAAGGCCGGCCGATACCCGACGCTCGGCCCCCGGCGCCAGACAAAAGCGCGTGCATTCCCAGATCAAAGGGCTTTCAATACGGACGCCGTCCGTCAAATGGCCAAAGTGATCATTGACCATTGTTTGCCCGACAGTGGGCAGGAACCGCATCGACCCGCCATGCGCGCCGTCGGAGTTCTGCCAGATGACATAGAGCGGATTCATCGCATCATATTCGTCGCGTTCCTCGCCGGCCTCGTTGACGCAAACTTCCCACCCCAGACGGGTCTTGAACTGGTCGGCACGGTCACGAAACATCGTGTCTCGCAAGAGTGGAAACTGGTGCAGGTCATTGCCGTAGATGTAGCGGAGCATTGCGGTTCCTTTCCGTCTGATCCCGGAAAGGCTATGAGCGACTTGGTTAACGACCTGCTCAGAGGGCGTGCGGCGATCTTTCTAGAATTTTAGCGACCCGCCCGCACGATCCCGCCCAAGCGCAACAGTCAAACTACGATAACACCGCTGCTGAGCGCACGCGCAACCGCATGCGTGGTGTTAAGCGCCCCCAATTTATGGCGGGCCGCCTCGATGTAGACCCGTAATGTATGCTCGGAGATCTGTAGCTCGTCCGCTGCCTGCGCCCGACTGAAGCCCTTTGCCAGAAAAGTCATCGCCATCAACTCTCGCGGTGACAGGGTTGGGACCGGCATGGTCTCGGTCTTGTTCTCGAACTCCAGCGCCTTCTTGTTGAACTCATGCGCAATAATCATGAGGTCGCGGGCATTTGCCTGTATGAAAGCTTCCCATTCCAGGTCCGATGAGTGGTGGCTTGCCGTGAAAAGGGCGAACTGTCCGTTCGGCCCGCGGATCGGAATGGTGTAGCCTTGATTGCCGACCCCGAATTCGATCGCTTCCTTCAGGAAGGCCCGCGCGGGCTTGGTGCTCCAGTCGAGTTGTTTCCAATCGACCGGATTGAACCGCTGTAAACATCCGAAGATGACCGGATCCATGCGCAGGTAATCTTTCTCCAGATAGCGGTCGACCCAGTCTGTGCTGTAGGTGCCGGCGCCGAACCTTTCTCCTATGCTGTTGACCCAGTGATAGACGATATGCGTGATGGTGTAGAAATCGCGCAACTGCTCGGTAATGACCTGTAGGTCTTCAAGCGCTCTGGCGCGCTGTAATTGTTCTGTAATGTCTTCCAGTGTCACCAAGTTCCCAATTCGCCGCTTCCGACGCCTTTTCTTGAGTCGGCGCGATCTCTGTCGCGGCGATCAGCGTGGTTTCGTCCAGCTGTTTCGCCAAAACGGACAACCCATTCTTTTTGGAGTAGGTCTTGAGGTCCGCGAGAACGTCGATAATCCAGTCATTTGCCATGAAGAACTCTCTTTGTGATAAGTTAACAGGTTATTAACACAACCTTAGCATGTACAATGTTTCGCTGAATATTCGCCAATTGCTACTCCCCAAAAATGGGGAGCCAGGAGCGACCTGAACAGCGCACTGTAATCACCTGAGAAACAATAACAAAAAGACCGCCAGATTGATTCCAATCGGGCGGTCTTGAGAATTTTCTCGATACTGAGTCGGTTAAGGCTGTTGCCGCGCCTCCAGCACGTCTTCCAGCGTTCGCAAGCTGGTTTTCGGCGCCTGCACCAACACCGCCATATTGCCGGGCTTGTGCTCATTCCGCCGCATCTTCATGTGCGCCGCCGGAATTTCATCCCACGGCATGACCTCCGAGAGACAGGGATCAAGCCGCCGCTCCAGCATCAGCTTGTTCGCCGCGGACGCCTGCTTGAGGTTGGCGAAGTGGCTGCCCTGCACGCGCTTCTGGTGCATCCAGAGATAGCGCACGTCGAACGTGAGGTTATATCCGGTGGTGCCGGCGCAGATCACCACCATGCCGCCGCGTTTGACCACGAAGACCGAGACCGGAAAGGTCGCCTCGCCGGGATGTTCGAATACCATGTCGACATTGTTGCCTTTGCCGGTGATGTCCCAGATCGCCTTGCCGAACTTGCGGGTCTCGTTGAACCACTCCTTGTATTCCGGCGTATTGACCGTCGGCATTTGGCCCCAACACCTGAACTCCTTGCGGTTGATCACACCCTTGGCGCCCAGATCCATCACGAACTGCCGCTTGTCCTCTTCGCTGATCACGCCGATCGCGTTGGCCCCTGCCGCATTGATCAACTGGATCGCATAAGATCCAAGGCCCCCGGAGGCCCCCCAGACCAGCACATTGTCACCAGGTTTCAGGATATGCGGCCGGTGACCGAACAGCATCCGGTAGGCGGTTGCCAGCGTCAGCGTGTAGCAGGCGCTTTCCTCCCAGGTCAGGTGCTTGGGGCGGTGCATCAACTGTTGCGCCTGGACGCGTGTGAACTGCGCAAAACTGCCATCGGGAGTTTCGTAACCCCAGATCCGCTGGCTCGGCGAGAACATCGGATCCCCGCCATTGCATTCCTCGTCATCACCATCGTCCTGGTTGCAATGCACGACAACTTCATCGCCGACCTTCCAGCGCTTCACCTTGTCGCCAACCGCCCAGACAATGCCCGACGCGTCTGACCCGGCGATGTGATAGTCGGCATTGTGCCCGTCGAAGGGTGAAATCGGAATGCCCAAAGCCGCCCAAACGCCATTGTAGTTGACGCCCGCCGCCATCACCAGAACCAGCACTTCGTGGCTGTCGATCTGCGGCGTGTCGACCACTTCCACCTGCATCGCGGTATCAGGCTCGCCGTGCCGTTCGCGCCTGATCGCCCAAGCGTACATCTGCTTTGGCACATGGCCCAACGGTGGCATCTCTCCGACTTGGTAGAGATCCTTGACCGGCGCATCATATGGTGCGGGCGCAGAATTCGTATCGAGTGCCATCATTGTCTCCGAAGCTCCTAGTGCTGCCGCAGCGCAGAATCGCGGCGGCGTCATCGGCCTGAATACCGACGCCGGCGCAACTATGCAACCGTATCAGGCCAGTTTTTGAAATTTAATAACCGAGCAACTGCAGAAACTTGATTCACTGCACTGCAACTTCATCCAGAAGATGATCGATCGATGCCGCATAATAAGTCAGTAGGCCCTTGTCCTTGGATTCCACCTCGATGCCCCGCGGACCCTCTCGCACCAATTGTCTCATCTTCAGATGGGTGATCGCATTCTCGACCTCGGTTGCAATATCACCTTCGAAAATCGCGACATGGGCACCTGTCCCTGACAGCTTTGCAATCTGCGCCTCTATCAGGTTCACCAGTTCGGCACGGTCGAGAGGTGCCGCGGATCGCAACAGGCAAGCCGAAACCAGCGGGATTGGCAACACTGGCACGATCGCGCGGATTCGCGCCATCAGTTCCTGCCCGATATCCTTGGTCGGATCGCCCTTCCTGCCCTTGGAGTAGGTCGCCAGCGAAAGCGGCGCACCGAAACTGACCGCTGCGTAACCATATCGCAGAAATCGCCCGGTCAGGCGTTGGTAGATATGCTTTATGAAATACCGCATCGCATCACGCCAACGAAGCCGGAACTTGCGCTCGGTCGCGCCGGCGGCCGCAAGAAGCACCCGATCCTCCAGCACCCGGTCATAGTTCAGCGCCACCGGGACGAATACGACGTCGCGGCTTTTGCCCTGCTCGAAATCCGAGATGATGTAGCTCAGCAGCCCCAGCTTTGGCGCCCCGACCCGGCCATCGAGGCTAAGCCCGCCTTCGGGAAAGATCGCTTGATCGACGCCGTTGCGCGTCGCCATCTGCACATAGCGCGCCAGCACCCGGCGATAGAGGTCGTCACGAGAAATGCGCCGGATGAAATAGGCGCCCATCGCCCGGATCAGCCCGGACAATGGCCAGACCCTCGCCCATTCGCCAACGGCATAGGACAGGGCCGAACGTTCCGCTGCAAGCCATGTCACCAGCACATAATCCATGTTCGACCGGTGGTTCATCACGAAGATCACCGTCGCCTCCGTTCCGATGGCGCGGATCGCCTCTTCATCGAAATGGCCAAGGCGCACCCGGTAGAACGCGCGGCTGAAAAGCTTGGCAAAACGGATTGCAAAACCGAAATAGGCAGTGGCGCTGAACGAAGGCACGATCTCGCGCGCATAGCGGCGAGCCCGCTCGAACGCCACATCCTCGCGCACGCCTGTCCGAGCGGCATGTTCGGCCACCGCCTCGATCACCGCAGGATCGTAGATCAGCCGTTGGATCATGTCCTGCCGCCGCAGCAACTTGAATGGCTCGATCGGGCGGTCCAGCCGTTCGTTCAGCTTTGCGACCACGCGTTCCATCCGACGCCGGAAAAACCAGCGCACCGAGGGAAACAGGAAATGCGACGCGAATGTCACCGCCGCGAAGGCGAGGATCAGAATCAACAGCCAAAGCGGCATTTCCACGACGCGAAACATCCCGCGACCGTGACAGGAAAGCCGTGCGGCGTAAATGCTGTGATGCCGCGCCGCAGCAAACGGAAATGCCGCTTCATCAAAGGCATGTTTGGCCTGCCCTCAAACACGACACTCGTTCCTCAAGCCAAAACCTCGGGGTTGTCAGCTTGCGCGGCGTTCATCGTGCGCAAATCGCCAGTCCGTCTGCAATTTATGCAAATGGTGCCAAGCCCGCGCGCCCCTTAAGATAGGTTCCATGCCGCCCGCTTTGTAGGCGCAAAACCAATGAAGGAGGTGACTGATATGAACAATCGCATTCTGATCGCGGCTGCGATCGCTTTGGCCGGAACCGCTGTGACAGCGCAAGACAGCAACATGAGCTTCTTCATCACCAGCGAAAACCCGGGCAATGGCGGCGATTTCGGCGGCCTCGAAGGTGCCGACGCACATTGCGCCAGCCTTGCCGAAGCTGCTGGCGTCACCGGCAAGATCTGGCGCGCCTACCTTTCCGCCGGCGCACAGAACGCCCGTGACCGGATCGGAACAGGCCCCTGGATCAACGCCGCCGGCGAGACCATCGCCGACAGCGTCGATGAGTTGCACGGCGACAACAACCTGACCAAGGAAACCGCGCTGAACGAACACGGCGAACCGGTCAACGGCCGCGGCGATACCCCGAACCGGCACGACATCCTGACGGGATCGACCCCGGAAGGCACGGTCGCCGAGGGCATGACCTGCGAAGACTGGACAAGCAACGCCGAGGATACCGCTGGCATGGTCGGACACCATGACCGGATGGGGCTCGATGACACACCGCCGTCGAAGTCGTGGAACTCGTCGCATTCCTCGCGCGGCGGTTGCGGTATCGAAGCATTACGTGGCACAGGCGGCGACGGCCTGATCTATTGCTTCGCCACCAACTGAACGATAACCCGGCCCGGAGCGTGCTGCACCGGGCCGATTTTTTTGCAGTGCAGCATCTGGACGCGCAAGATTATTCCGCATAGATATTCATTCGGATAATTTAGTTACCAACGGACTGACTGCATGACCGACCTTCCCGCCCGCGACAACCCTTGGCTGTTCCGCACCTATGCGGGCCATTCCACTGCCAAGGCCTCGAATGCGCTTTATCGCGGCAACCTCGCCAAGGGGCAGACCGGCCTCTCGGTCGCCTTCGATCTGCCGACCCAGACCGGCTATGACAGCGATCACGAGCTGGCGAAGGGCGAGGTCGGCAAGGTCGGCGTTCCGATCAGCCATCTGGGTGACATGCGTGCGCTCTTCGATCAGATCCCGCTCGATCAGATGAACACCTCGATGACGATCAACGCCACCGCGCCATGGCTTTTGGCCCTCTACATCGCGGCGGCCGAGGAACAGGGCGCGGATATCGCCGCGCTGCAGGGCACCGTCCAGAACGATATCATCAAGGAATACCTGTCGCGCGGCACCTATATCTGCCCGCCGGCGCCGTCGTTGCGGATGATCACCGATGTGGCCGCCTACACCCGCCAGCACCTGCCGAAATGGAACCCGATGAACGTCTGTTCCTACCACCTGCAAGAGGCCGGAGCGACGCCCGAGCAGGAACTGGCCTTCGCACTGGCCACCGCGACGGCCGTTCTGGACGATCTGAAAACCAAGGTCGCCGCCGAAGATTTCCCCGAAATGGTCGGCCGCATCTCGTTCTTCGTCAACGCCGGCATCCGCTTCGTGACCGAGCTGTGCAAGATGCGCGCCTTCGTCGAGCTTTGGGATGAGATCACGGCAGAACGCTACGGTGTCTCCGACCCGAAATTCCGCCGCTTTCGCTACGGCGTGCAGGTCAACAGCCTTGGTCTGACCGAGCAACAGCCGGAAAACAACGTCTACCGCATCCTTCTGGAAATGCTTGCCGTGACGCTGTCGAAGAACGCCCGCGCCCGTGCCGTGCAGTTGCCTGCCTGGAACGAGGCGCTTGGTCTGCCGCGCCCCTGGGACCAGCAATGGTCGCTGCGGATGCAGCAGATCCTTGCTTATGAAACCGATCTTCTGGAATACGGCGACCTTTTCGACGGCAACCCGGCCGTGACCAAAAAGGTCGAAGCGCTCAAGCAAGGCGCCCGCGCGGAGCTCGCCCAGATCGACAGCATGGGCGGTGCTGTCGAGGCCATTGCCTACATGAAATCCCGGCTGGTCGAGGCCAATGCCGACCGGATCGCCCGCATCGAGGGCGGCGAGACCACCGTCGTCGGCGTCAACCGCTGGCAGCAGGGCGAACCGTCGCCCCTGACCTCGGGGCCAGAGGCGATCATGACTGCCGACAAGGACGCGGAAGCCGACCAGATCGCTCGTCTTGCCGACTGGCGCGCGACCCGCGACGAGGCCAAGGTGCAACTCGCCCTCGATGCGCTCCGCCAAGCCGCCAGTTCCGGCGACAACATCATGCCTCCGTCCATCGACGCGGCCAAAGCCGGGGCGACCACCGGCGAATGGGGCGACGTCGTGCGCGCCGCCTTCGGTCAGTACCGCGCCCCCACTGGTGTCTCTGCCAACCCCTCGAACCGCACCGAGGGTCTGGACGAAATCCGCGCCGCCGTGAACGCCGTCTCGGACCGTCTGGGCCGCCGCCTCAAGTTCCTCGTCGGCAAGCCCGGCCTCGACGGCCATTCCAATGGCGCCGAACAGATCGCCGCCCGCGCCCGCGATTGCGGCATGGACATCACCTATGACGGCATCCGTCTGACCCCCGCCGAAATCGTCACCGCGGCGCAGGACCAGAACGCCCATGTGATCGGCTTGTCGATCCTTTCGGGCAGCCATGTTCCATTGGTCGGCGAATTGATCGACCTGCTCAAGAGCGCCAACCTCGCGCATGTCCCGGTCGTCGTCGGCGGCATCATCCCCGAAGCGGACGCCACCCACCTGCGCAAGATGGGCGTCGCACGAGTCTATACCCCCAAGGATTTCGAGCTGAACCGGATCATGTTCGACATCGTGGCGCTCGTGGACCCAAAGGCGGTTGCGGCGGAATAACCCCTTTCACGCATCGACTTTCTTCAGATATTCTCGCTCGACGCGCAATCCTGCACATCTGCTGTTCACCGGCGCCTCTTTTCCGCGCCCGCGATTGCTCCATATTGGGTCCAAGCAAAGGAGCATTCCCGATGAGTTTTCGCCCCGTCAAATCCGAATCCGCCGCCCAACCGACGCTGGAAGGCGCCGGTGTCCACCTTTACCGCGCCTTCGGCTTTCACAAACCGCGCGAGTTTGACCCGTTCCTCTTGTTCGACGATTTCCGCAACGACGATCCCAGTCAATACGCCAAGGGCTTCCCCTGGCACCCGCATCGCGGCATCGAGACCATCACCTATGTTCTCGAAGGCGAGGTTGAGCATGGCGACTCGCTGGGGAACCGCGGAACGCTTGACGCAGGTTCGGTGCAATGGATGACCGCCGGATCGGGGATCATGCATCAGGAGATGCCGCGCGGGAACCGGGCCGGGCAGATGCACGGGTTCCAGCTCTGGGCGAACCTGCCCTCCAGCCTCAAGATGACCGCGCCGCGCTACCAGGACATCAAGGGCAGCGACATCCCGGAAGAGATCGACGACGATGGCACGAAGGTCAAGATCATCACCGGCAGCTTCTGGGGCAAATCCGGCCCGGTCGACGGCATTGCCGCGGAACCGATGTATCTTGACGTCTCGGTGCCGCCCAACACCCGCAAGTCCCTGCCCGTCGATACCTATTCAAATGCCTTCGCTTACGTTTTCGCAGGCGCCGGGACCTTCCGCGATGCTTCCCACCCCCAAGGCGTTCGGGTGGAAAAGGAATTCGACGGGCAGGAACTCAACATCCGCGACCTTACCGGAAACCGGACGCTCGTGCGCTTCGATACCGGCGACGAGGTCACGGTGCAGGCCGGCCCCGAGGGTATCCGCTTCCTGCTGATCTCTGGCCGCCCGATAGAAGAACCGGTGGCCTGGCACGGACCCATCGTGATGAACACGCAAGCCGAGTTGCGGCAGGCGATGCAGGATCTGCAGAACGGAACCTTCATCCGCGCTCCGCATTGATCATCCGGGCGGTGCCTGCCCGTTCGGGGCAGGATTTTAGCGTCGTCCGGAAAGGTCTCGGGACGATGATGGACTTCCTGCTCTGGTGCCTGACGCTGGCGATCGCCGGGTTTACTGCGCTGTCACTGTCGACCAGCACGCGCTGGTGGATCCGGATGTGGGATTTCCCGCGGCTGCATATTTTCGTGCTGGCGAGTCTCCTGGTGATTGCCGCCGCGGCGCTCGGCGCCAGCACTGCGATGATCCTGATCCTGGCAGCCTGCGCTCTCTATCAGGGCGTCAAGATCTACCCTTTCACCCGACTCGCCCGGCCCGAGATTGCGTTCCGCGAACCGGACCCGGGCCAAGGCGCGGTCACGCTTCTGGCCAGCAATGTCGAGATGGAAAACACCGCCCATAATGAGGTTGCCGACCTGATCGCGCGGACCGATCCGGACGTGATCTTGCTGATGGAAACCGACGAAACCTGGGCGCTGGCCCTGCAAGGTGTGCTGCAGCCCTACTCGACGGTGGTGTCACATACCTTGTCGAACCATTACGGGATGATCTTCGCCACCCGTCTGGCCGCCCATTCGGCCAAGACCGTGTTCCTGACAGATGATCAGACGCCCGTGCTTCTGGCAGATCTGAAGGCACCCGACGGCAGGCCGTTCCATTTCATCGGCCTGCATCCCCGCCCACCCGTCCCCGGCGAGGATACCGACGAACGCGACGCCCAGATCCGCACCGCCGCAACGCTGACCCGGCATTCCGATCACCCGGTGGTGGTGATGGGCGACTTCAACGATGTGGCCTGGTCGTGGTCGACGACCCGTTTCAAGCATCACGGCCGGTTCCTCGATCCCCGCATCGGGCGCGGGTTGATGTCCAGCTTTGACGCGCGTCACCCAATCCTGCGGTTTCCGATCGACCAGATGTATGTCACGCGCGGCATCCGGATTGCGTCATACGACCTGTGCAACGGGATCGGATCGGATCACTTCCCGCTCAAGGCCCGCATCAGCATTGACGGCCCCCGCCGCGGCTGACCGGGCCACTTTCCTTCGCGCTTTCGGCCGCTATAGTTGCCCGACCCTGCAAGGAGCCCTGCGATGACTGTCCACATCGGCGCCCAACCCGGCCAGATCGCCGAAACCGTGCTTCTGCCCGGCGATCCCTATCGCGCCCGGTGGGCGGCTGAAACGTTCCTTTCGGGTGCCCAACTGGTCAACGATGTGCGCGGCATGCTGGGGTTCACCGGCACCTGGAAAGGCAACCGCGTGACGATCCAGGGGTCGGGCATGGGGATGCCCTCCCTGTCGATCTACGTCAACGAGCTGATCCGGGACTACAGCGCCGAAACGCTGATCCGCATCGGATCCTGCGGCGCGATGCAGGACCGGGTGAAGCTGCGCGACGTGATCCTCGCGATGACCGCCTCGACCCTCTCGACACCCTCGCGCGGTATCTTCAGAGAGCTGAACTTCGCCCCCTGCGCCAACTGGACGCTGCTGCGCGCGGCTGCGGCGGCAGCCGAGGCGAAAGGGGTCGCCGCCCATGTCGGCGGCATCTATTCGTCGGACGTGTTCTATGACGAGCGGCCCGATCTCAACGAACAGATGATTCGCCACGGCATTCTGGGGGTCGAGATGGAGGCCGCCGAACTTTACACGCTCGCCGCACGCTTCGGCAAGCGTGCGCTGGCGGTGCTGACGGTCAGCGACCACCTGATCACCGGCGAGGCGCTGCCGTCGGCCGACCGCGAGCGCAGCTTCGGCGATATGGTCGAAATCGCGCTGGAAGCGGCTTTCACATGACGCGCGCTGGGGGGGCAGCCCCCCCCTTGGACACTTCTGGACAAATGATGATCAGAGGCCGTGGCTGCGATCATACCCGTTTACCCCCGGCGATGCCCATCCCGCAGGCGGGGTTCTGGGCTGAAATACCTCGACCAGCAGCGGATAGCAGGCCGTGATATCGCTGGAATGCTCTGCCGAGCAGTCCCCGCCGGGGCAGGTGCTGAGCCCGCCCAGCAGGTCGATCTCGGCAAAGAATTCGATGTAATCGCCGGGCCGAACCGGGCTGGCCTTCATGAAGTACTGGCCAGTATCGCGGGTGAAGCCGGTGCACATGAAGACGTTCAGCACGTCATGGACCAGCAGCTCGGCTTCGTGCAATGGCAGGCCGGTTTCTTCGGCCAGCGCGCGGGTCAGGTTGGAATGACAGCAATGGTGGTAATGGCCGCCTGCCAGGAGCTTGTGGGTGTAGGGATCGCAGCGGGTGCCGATGACGTCATGGACGGCACCTCCAAAGGGGTCGAAGCCATACCAGTCCAGCGTATCCTCGGCGATCGTGGCCATCGGTCGCAGGGTGGGAAAAGACGACCACATCCGGTCGCCGGTCGACAGATGCGTGCCATGCAGCGCGCGGGTCTTGCCGGAATAAAACTTCTCGGTCAGGTCGGCGGCATTCCACAGGTTGAGGTCTCCGACCTGCGGGCCCTCTACGCTGCTGATGCGAAAGAATTGCCCCGCCGCAACATGGAAGCAGCGCGCCTCGCGGGGCTTTATCACAGTTTCTCCGACCTTGTCGGCAGCGCGCCGCGCCCGCTGAAGGGCGGCGAGTTCGGGTAAAGGCAAGGACTCGGGGCTGTAGCAGATCACCGGCGGGACATCGCGGCGTTTTTCAGCATCGAGCGGTGCGGGAAACGTCGGGTTGGCAAGCTTCATCTCGGCCTCCATTTGTTCTTGGTCAACGCACGGTATCAAATCGCGCACGCAATTTGCTCCAATTGCCGATTCAACATGTGAACGAAAAAACAATGTCGGCCAACTGTCTGCAAGCTGGCGGGCGTGACGGGTGCAAAGCACACTGACACGGTTACCGGCATAGGTGAACAGGGGGCCGGATCGGTCGGCACCTGCCAGCTTCATGGCAGCGCCAAACCGATCTGACTGCCGGAAGCATCATGATGCGTTCACCTGCTTCGCAGGGAACCGAAAAAAGAACAACCTCGCATCGGTTCAGATGCGGGGCGTTGCGGTTATCTCTGGAAGCCTGAGCGTGGGCTTAACCCGGGTGGATGTCAGGCCGCCCGGTTAAAACGCTTGCCGGAAGCCTTGTCGCCACCGCGGCGGCGATTTTGCCCCTGCGGCTTTGATGGCCCACCCCGACGACGCCCGCCGCCTTTGCCGGCCGCCGGCTCTTCATGCGCCCAAGGCGAACCACCAGCGACGGGAATGGTCACCCCCATCGACTTTTCGATCGCCCGCAGCTCGCCCATTTCAGCAGGCGCGCAGAACGCCACGGCGGAACCATCGGCCCCGGCCCGCGCCGTCCGCCCGATCCGGTGGACGTAGTTTTCCGGCACGTTCGGCAGATCGTAATTGTAGACGTGCCGCACATCCGGGATGTCGATCCCGCGCGCCGCGACATCGGTTGCCACCAGGACCCGCAGGCGTCCTTCGCGGAACGCCCTGAGCGCACGTTCGCGCTGCCCCTGGCTCTTGTTGCCATGGATGGACCCGGCAGCGAACCCGACGGCCTCCAGCGACTTCATCAGCTTTTCGGCGCCATGCTTGGTGCGTGAAAACACCAGCGCAAGTTCATCGCGATGCGCGTCGAGCTTTTCCTTCAGCATCTCGGCCTTCTGCGCCTGCGGCACGAAAACCACCGATTGCATGACCTTGTCGGCAGCCTTGCCCGGGGTGCTGACCTCGACCCGAAGTGGTTTGTTCAGGTAAGCCGCAGCGATCTCGGCCATCTGCTTTGCCATCGTGGCAGAGAACAACATGGTCTGGCGCTCTGCCGGCAGCATCGTGGCGATCTTGCGCAAGGCATGGACAAAGCCGAGGTCGAGCATCTGGTCGGCCTCGTCCAGCACCAGAAACTCCGTCTCCGCCAGCGACACGGCACGACGGTCGATGAGGTCCAGAAGCCGGCCCGGCGTCGCGACAAGGATGTCCAGCCCGCGTTCCATCCGCTTGATCTGCACATTGATTGACTGGCCACCGACGACGACACCGATCTTGAGGTGAGTCTTCTCGATGAACGGCCGGATCGCATCGGTGATCTGTCCGGCAAGTTCGCGGGTCGGCGCCAGGATCAAACCGCGCGCCGTCTTCGGGTTCGGCTTGCGCCCGGCGGCGGCCATCAGATGTACCATCGGCAACCCGAAGGCCGCCGTCTTGCCGGTACCGGTCTGCGCCAGCCCCATCACGTCGCGGCCCTGCAAGACCAGCGGGATCGCCTTTTCCTGGATCGGCGTCGGCACGGTCATGCCCTGTTCTGTCAGCCGTTCGACGATGCGGTCGTTCAGACCGAGTTCTTTAAAAGTCAGCAAATTCTACCTTCTCTGCGGCTGCCGTGGGCATACCGCTTCATATTGAATGCAGCCGTCACCGCCCGGTCATACCGAACCGGTCACAGCCGTCGCATGGTTGGCGATCCGAATTCGCCATCAGGCCGAATTGCCCGGTAGCGATCAGATCGTCGGACCCCTGCGTGATATGGGAACCTTAAGTGGATCACTTATCTGGTGATCGTCGTCCAAGCGGTGATCCGTTTCTTTCTTCTTTTCGGATCTTCACTGCTCACGCGGCAGGAGGCTTGTCCAATGACTGTCACATCGTGTGTTTCGAGCCGTTTGTCAAGAACTTGCTGCATTGCAGCAGACTCGCCTCGGCCGCAAGCCTGACCCGCCTCGCCTTTCGTTCGAAATAACCCGCCGGACGCATCGTCTGGTTCTTCAGGCGCGGCGCAACCTCTGTCATGACGCCCGCGGCGTAGCCGTGTTGCAGCTTGGGGGTCAGACCACCCGCTCGATCATCATCTGCTTGATCTCGGCAATCGCTCGGGCCGGGTTCAGCCCCTTGGGGCAGGTCTTGGTACAATTCATGATCGTGTGGCAGCGATACAGCTTGAACGGATCCTCCAGATCGTCCAGCCGCTCGCCCGTTGCCTCGTCGCGCGAATCCACGATCCAGCGATGCGCGTGCAACAGCGCGGCCGGCCCAAGGTAGCGGTCGCCATTCCACCAGTAACTTGGGCAAGAGGTCGAGCAGCAGGCGCACATGATGCATTCGTAGTCGCCATCCAGCTTTTCGCGGTCCTCGATCGACTGCCGCCATTCCTTTTGCGGCGCGTTGGTCTTGGTCTCAAGCCACGGTTTGACGCTGGCATGCTGGGCATAGAAATGCGTCAGATCCGGCACCAGGTCCTTGATCACCGGCATGTGCGGCAAGGGGTAGATCTTCACATCGCCCTTGATCTCGTCCATCCCGTAGGTGCAGGCCAGCGTGTTGATGCCGTCGATGTTCATCGCGCAGGACCCGCAAATTCCCTCGCGGCAGGACCGGCGGAAGGTCAGGGTCGGGTCGATTTCGGTCTTGATCTTGATCAGCGCGTCCAGAACCATCGGCCCGCACGAATCCATATCGACGAAATAGGTGTCGACCTGCGGGTTCTTCCCGTCATCGGGGTTCCACCGATAAATGCTGACCTTGCGGACATTCTTGGAGCCCTCGGGCGCCGGCCAGGTCTTGCCGGTGGTGATACGGCTGTTCTTCGGAAGTGTCAGTTGAACCATGTCTTCATCCCAGAAAGTTATCCAGCGCTGCCGGCCCGATGCATTGCACCGTCGCAGGCCGGCGCGCGATGTTCAAGATAATCTGCACCGTCGCCTCGTCCGGTCCAGTCAGCGCGCCTGTCGCGATATTCAGTATTTCCTGATCACTGGCATTGTCGATGATGCAATCGCTGAAGGGCGCGGCATTCACACCCGGAAAGCGTTGCGCGATCACGTTCGTGACCACCGATTTTGCAGCGTTCCGGGCAGTTTGCTGCACAATCGGCTCGCTGCCCGAACAGGCAGTCAGCAGAACCAGCCCAACAATTCCCGTCAGTTTGACTATCATTTTCGCCCTCCATGCCGGTCGCGATATTTTTCGGGAGTCACGATCTTGAGGCCGGACCAGATCTCGTCCTCAACCCCTTTCGGAAACGCGAATGCGCGGTCTTTCGGCAACCCTTCCAAAGAGGATGGACATCCGGCTATGGCCACCGCCCGACCGTCTTTCAGCCCCGGTTTCTGCGCCGGGGGCGTTCCGGAATATCCCGCAACGGCACCCATCAGAGATTCGGGGGCCGAAACGGCCCCTGCCCTGTCTTGGCCCGCACGCAGCGGTCATAGATATCCACCGGATCGCGGCCGGTCAGGGTGTCGCTCGACAGCACAATGCCCAAATCAATTCCCGTCTCCACGCCACCGTTTCCGGCGCCGATCCTCACCTGCCCACTGACCGGCTTGGCGCCCCGCGCGCGCTCTTCACATTCCCGCGCGGCCTGTTCCGGCGGCACCGGCCCGCAGGTCGCCACCAACAGGACCAGACCCAGCAAGGGCGCAAGACTCCTGATCATTCCACCGAAGCCTCCGGCAGGGCGGCCAGGCATTCTGCCGTTTTCGGGCGCCCGACGACCTCGGCCACAAGATCGCGGGACTGGGCCGTCACCTTGGTCGTGTCGCTGGTCCCCAGCTTCAGGATCTCGCCGTAGCTCATTCCGGCGATGACACATTCCGCCGCTGCATTGCTTTCAAGCCCGGGATGAGTCTGCGCCAGTATTCGCTCGGCGACCGACACCGTGCCCTTGCGCGAGGCATCGTAGATGATGGCGCCGGGCGCGCAGCCAGATGTCAGAACCGCAACCGCAGTTATCGAAACCAGCAGGCGCATCATCAAATCCTCGCTTTCGGGCTATGCTTTTCAGGTTCGACCCGCCCATCCCGCCTTCGGGCAGAGGATCGAAAGAGATTCTCTTGGAACTCGAATTCTGCAGGCAGTCTGGCACATCGAAAGAAATGACGAAACCGGCACTTTGTCCCAATCTGGCGGTCTGCGGTTTCATCCCGACAATATCTCCCCGCGACGCCTGACCTTGAATGCATAGGTCCGGATTTCCCCTGCCACTGCAGGCGGATTGGTGCGGGTGAAGCCCTGATAGATCGTTTCATCGTAGCGAACCGGACGCAGCCAATTCTCGTCTCGACATAGAATCACCGGGATCAGCCCGTTCTCGAACCCCCACCGCGCCAGTCGGACATCGACGAATTTCTGGCTGTCTTCCATGTAGGAAAACGGCGGCATGTCCTGCCCGCGCAGAATTGCAACGCCAGAGGCAATCTGATCGACCACGATGGGGTTTTCAGTCTTGCGGTAGAATGTGAATACCTTTCGATAGTCCGCAATCTCGGTCGGGCGCAGGTGAAAACGGATCCATTTGTCAACGCCGCGCGTTCGAGTTCGAATGGCGGCCGGACATAGAGCGACCCGTGATAGGCGCCGACGAAGCCGGACGGTCCCAAAGCCTCGAACGAGGCGATCGTTCTGGCAACGTAGTCATCGGGATAAATCAGGTCATCATCGACCAGAAAGACATAATCCGCATCCGAAACGTCGGGCAGGAACTTCCCCGCATCCTTGGTGTCATGCTCGGGAAGGATGCCGACAACATTGGAAAACGCATCCAGGTCCTGTGGTACTTGCTCATACTCGTTGAGAACTACATTCAAGCGGTCGAGCTGCGGCGCCAGCGCCCGCACGACATCAAGCATCGACGCATGCCGCGGCGGATATGTTGCAAGATTGGCAACCTTCATTTCCCCGTCCCCTTTGCGAACAGGCTTTCGACAGTTTCGCTGATCCGGATCACCTGACTGTCGGGCAGTGGTAGCCGGTTCACCAGCCGCATCAACCGTATCGCACTTTCCGGCAGTGACGGATTCTGCACGTTCGGCTGCGCCAGACCTGGCCATGAAGCGGGTGCCACGCCCATATGATGCAACAGCCGCGCACCTGGAAACCCGTGCCGGTCCAGCTCGTCTTCCATACCGACGAACTCGACAGGCGCCTCGCAGAGTCCCTGAATCCGGTCACGCCATGCCGCCCAGTCAACAGTGAACGGCGCGTTATTCTTCCAGGTTTCGAAATCGACCGAAACCCGCCCGCGCTTGACCGCCTGATTGTAGCTGCTGTGCAGCCAGGCGCCAGGCTGACGCGTATAGAATACGAACCGGATCGAAAGGTCAGAACAAGAGGCCTCGATCATCGGCAAGATCATCTCGGCCCAGGTCAGAACATCGCCAGTGGCTGAATAGGGCACACGGCCAAGGATGTTCTCATCCGAAATCAGGCACGGCTTGCCGTTTTCACGCGCGCGATCGACATGCCGATTCAATGCGAGTTCCAGTTTCCCGCAGATCCTTGGTGGCATCGCCATAGGCGCGAATGTCGAGGTCCGGGAACCGATCCGCGTTCGCGTTCAGCATCGCCTGAATCGTCGTCGTCCCGGTCTTTTGAAAGCCGAGATGAAACAGAATGTCCTGATCCGCTGTCATGCCTGCGCCTCGGTTTCGATCGGATCGTAACCCAACTGGCTCAGCACCTCAGGGTCCACCTGCGAGGCTATGAATTCGATGTCCTCAGGCGTGTACCGATCCAGATAGGCCCGCGAGCGATACTGCTCCGGCTCGAAACGCTGGTCGCTCTCGTAGCGCTTCCTTGCGCCCGGCGCATCCGACATCCGTTTCATTTTCATCACCGGTCGAACAAATGCGGCAGAGTTTCGGGCCAGGCCATGTTCCGCCGCCAGTTCCGCGACCAGCGCTTCGTCATCCGCGATCAGCGACTCATACCTGCAATGCACAAAGCCCGCATTTTTCCGGGCCACGCTCAGGTGGTTCCAGTTCAGCGCATTCCAGTAATCGACGGGATTGCGGAATCGGTATTCCGGGCTGATCTCGGTATGGATCGTCAGCGGCGAGCGCAGGAAATCGGGCCAGTCCTTCAGCGCATCCATGTTGCGCCCGACCTCGTAGTAATAGCTGTGCCGCGAGTTCAAGAACGACAGCGGCGATTTGGTCACGAACACGCCGCTTGATATGTCAAGCTTGTCGTCGGCGAATTCCGACACCACCGGAACGAACCCGTGCTTCCAACCGTAGGTGTGGAACCGGACTTCGCAGGCATGGTTCAGCTCCAGGAGGGCCTTCAGATAGTTGGTGCCGCACCGAAAGGCGCCAACCACCGTAACGATCTTGTCGCCGCGTGGTGCTTTGTCAGGCTTTGGCTTTGGCCAAAGGCGAAACAATTCTCGGCCCGTCGCTCTGCCGAACGGATTTTGGTCCGCGTCTGCGCATCGTCAGTACACCCTCGCCTTCGGCGCGATCTTCTTCATGTCGATGCCACCATCCTCGGCCTTGGACAACGGATCGAGGTGAACGTCGCGATAGGTCAGCTTTACCTTGGCATGGGTGACCGTCGCCAGACTGTGCTTGCGCCAGTTCTTGTCGTCGCGGTCGGGATGGTCCTCGTGCGCATGGGCACCCCTGCTCTCCTTGCGCGCCTCTGCGGCCACGATCGTCGCCAATGCGTTCGGCATCAGGTTGGTCAGTTCCAGCGTCTCCATGAGGTCGCTGTTCCAGATCAGGCTGCGGTCAGTCACGTGCAGATCGTCCAACTTCTTGGCAACGGCAGTCATCTTCTTGACGCCTTCCGCCAGCGTTTCGTCGGTGCGAAAGACTGCGGCATCGTCCTGCATTGTCTTTTGCATCTCCAGCCGCAGATCGGCGGTCGGTGTGCCGCCCTCGGCATGGCGCAGATCGTCGAAGCGCTCCAGAGCCTTTTCGACAGAGGTCGTGTTGACCTTCGGATTGGCTTCGGACGGATCCACGATCTCTCCGGCCCGGATCGCCGCCGCGCGGCCAAACACCACCAGGTCGATCAGCGAGTTCGAGCCCAGCCGGTTCGCGCCGTGCACGCTGGCGCAACCTGCCTCGCCCACGGCCATCAGTCCGGGCGCCACCCGGTCATGGTTCTTTGCGGTCGGGTTCAGCACCTCGCCCCAATAATTCGTCGGAATTCCGCCCATGTTGTAATGCACCGTCGGAATGACCGGGATCGGCTCCCTGGTCAGATCGACGCCCGCGAAAATCCGCGCGCTTTCGGATATTCCCGGCAAGCGCAGTTGCAGCGTTTCGGGCGGCAGGTGGTTGAGGTGCAGATGGATGTGGTCCTTCTCGGGCCCGACACCGCGGCCCTCGCGGATCTCCATCGTCATGCACCGCGAAACCACGTCGCGCGACGCCAGGTCTTTATATGTCGGTGCATAGCGTTCCATGAAACGCTCGCCCTCGGAATTGGTCAGATACCCGCCCTCGCCCCGCGCACCCTCGGTGATCAGGCAGCCAGCACCGTAGATACCGGTCGGGTGGAACTGCACGAATTCCATGTCCTGCAACGGCAGCCCGGCCCGCGCCACCATGCCGCCACCATCGCCGGTGCAGGTATGGGCCGAGGTCGCGCTGAAATAGGCGCGGCCATAGCCGCCGGTCGCCAGCACCGTCATCTTGGCGTTGAAGACATGCATCGTGCCATCATCCAGCTTCCACGCCAGAACGCCCTGGCAGGCGCCGTCCTCGGACATTATCAGGTCGATGGCGAAATACTCGATGTAGAACTCGGCATTGTGCTTCAGGCTTTGCCCGTAAAGCGTGTGCAGGATCGCATGACCAGTGCGGTCGGCGGCGGCACAGGTGCGCTGCACCGGCGGGCCTTCGCCGAATTCGGTCGTGTGGCCACCGAACGGGCGCTGGTAGATCCGCCCGTCTTCGGTGCGGGAAAACGGCACGCCGTAATGCTCCAGTTCGTAAACCGCCTTGGGGGCTTCGCGCGCAAGGTATTCCATCGCATCCGTATCGCCCAGCCAGTCCGAGCCCTTGACCGTGTCATACATATGCCACTGCCAGTGATCCGGCCCCATATTCCCCAGCGATGCGGCAATCCCGCCCTGTGCTGCCACGGTATGCGACCGGGTCGGGAACACTTTGGTCACGCAAGCCGTGCGCAGCCCCTGTTCGGCCATGCCCAGAGTTGCCCGCAAACCGGCGCCACCGGCCCCCACAACCACAACATCATATTCGTGGGTTTCGTATTCATAAGCTGCCATGTCTCGATATCCTCAAAGCGCCAGTCGTGCGATGGCGAACAATCCCGTCGCCGCGGCGCCGTAGCTCAGGCAGATCATCGCGATGATCAGAACCTCGCGCGCCAAGCCGTGAACGTAATCCTCGATCAGTACCCGCACGCCATTCTTGAAATGCATGAAGCCGACCACGATTGTCAGCGCCGCGATGATCGCCGGGAACGGCTTCGCGTAGTAGACCAGCACATCCTCGTAGGACGACCCCAGCGCCCGGCCAAAGGTGAAGATGAACAGCGGCACCAGAACCAGCAGCCCGACCGAGCTGATGGTCATCGACCAGTGATGCGCTGTGCCTGATTTGGCCGATCCCATGCCAATGGCGCGCTTGCGGTCCGTCAGAAATGCCATTGATCCGCCTCCTATATGACCAGTGCGGTCAGGATGGTCAGCACCACCGATCCGCCAATGACGCCCCAGCCCAGTTTCTCGGCTGTCTCGATCTCCAACCCGCGGCCGGTATCCCAGTAAAGATGCCGCAATCCCGCCAGCAGGTGATACCAGATCGCCCAAAGCGACAGGAACATCACCAGATCGCCGAACCAGTTGGTCAGGATCCCGTTCACCACATCGAAATAGCCCGAGGACGTCGCCGCGGCCAGAAACCACCACACGATCAGCAGCGCAGTGATCAGCAGCGCATTGCCGGTGATCCGCGTCAGGATCGAGGTCATCGAGGTCAGTTGCGGGCGATAGATCGACAAATGTGGGGAAAGCGGCCGGTCGCCCCGGTTCACATCAGCCATGTGTGCTCCTTACCTGTTGTTGCCATGCGGGCGGTTCTGTATTCCGTGATAGCGTCTTTTGCAGCAATGTCACTAGGCCGGCAAAGCCAACAGCCGCGTTGGCCGCGACAAATGCGACCACCTAGACGTCTTGTGATCACAAAAAACACCCTGTGATCACGCATGCGTTTGCGCCACCCTGCCTAGTCAAGCATCGCCACCTGCTGCGTGGTCTCCCGGATCAGCTTGCGCCGGATCGCCGACGGATATTCGGCGAATCCGTTCGCCGTGATTATAAAGGCGCCCTCGCCGATAATCACGTTCTCCCAGAAATAGACGTCCAGATCGGGCTCGCTGCCTTCGATCACCAGCGCGTTCACGGTAATCCCCGCTGCGCGCAAGGCCGCGTGACGCTCGCGCGGTTCCTGCCCTTCATTGGACGACCCATCGCCGGACACGTCGATCACCCGGCGCCTGCAGTCGGGCACATCGGCAAACTGCGCCTCGCCGATGGCAAGAGCCTCGCCGATCGCGGTCGAGTAATCGCGCCAAAGCCGTTCGTCGGTCTCGATCCGTGCGGCCAAAACGTCAAGGTCAGCATAGCTCTCGATCGCAACCCAGGGAATCGTCACCTCTTGGCGCGACGTGCCCGACCACTGCACCAGGGCCACCCGCGCCTGCGCCTTGATCAGCGCCTCTGCCACCAGCCCGTCGCGCAGTGCCGCCGCCAACCCGTCACTCTGTATCCGGTACTCTTCCCGGCTGACCGATCCCGAAACATCCACCGCCAACAGTAGCGCCAGATCGCAGGCGGCGGCAGGCGCAGCCATGAAACCAGCGAAGGCAAGGACACGGAGCAACGACATGCGCCCACCTTATCCAACGCGCGCCGACAGGAAAATAAAGAAAAAGTCAGCGATTGCGGCAGGACCAGTGTGAACTGGCGGCTCCGCTCAGTTCAGGTTCTCCAGCATGTCGGCCGGAGAATCCGAATAGGCGAAGAAGATAATCTTCAGGTCACCGCCAAACGTCGCAGCGGAAAGATACAGCCCCAGCGGGCCGCTGCCGGTGTCGAAGAAAACCACTTCCTGATAAAGTCCGGGCGGCTCGAACCGATGCACCACCGTCGCGCAACCCTTGAAGCCGTTCGGCATCAACCGTTGCAGCGGCCCGATCAATGAAATGCGCTTTTCCTCGGGGTTCGCCACATAGGGCGTGACGAGCCCGTAAAACCGATCATAATCGCCAGCCAGCATTGCCGATTTGGCTTCTTCGAAAACCGGCACCGGCTGATCTGCCGCCGGATCACAGACAGCACCCTGCGCCGCGGCCGTACCCGTCAGCCCTATCGTCGCAAGCCCGGCTGCAATCCACCTTTTCATACGGGCATCAAAGCCCAGTAATCGAGATCCAGCAAGACATCCGGCAGATACTTGCCGTCCTCGCCGCGCAAGGCGAACGCCTCGCCTTTCGTCGCGACCAACCGAAGCCGCACCGCGCCCACGCCGGGGGCAGCAGTCTCGGCCCTGTCCAGCACTTCCGACCAGGCCCGAACCGTATCGCCCGCGAAGCAGGGATTGGCATGGGCGCCGCCATTCAGCGCGACGATCATCTGCGCATTGGCAAGACCGTTGAACGACAGCGCCCGCGCCAAGGACATAACGTGGCCGCCGTAGATCAGCCGCCTGCCATCGGGACGCGCCATCGCATCGAAATGCACCTTGGCGGTGTTCTGCCACAGCCGAGTCGCCAGCATGTGCTCGGACTCTTCGATCGTGACACCGTCGACATGGTCGATCCGCTCTCCGACCGCGTAATCGCCCCAGCGATGCGGCTCTCCGGCCTGGGCGAAATCGTATTGCAGGAAATCCAATCCCTCAGGCAGCACCAGATCGCCCGGCGCCACGGCATCGGCCAGGTCGGGTACGACCGTCTCGGGCGCGGGCGCGTCGGGATCGCGCTTGCGCACCATCACCCAGCGCACATAGTCGAGCACCGGTTCGTCCCACTGGTTCCGCCCCGTCGTCCGCACCCAGACGACACCCGACTTGCCGTTGGAGTTCTGCTTCAGCCCGATCACCTCACTGACCGAGCGCAACGTGTCGCCCACCCAGACTGGCCGCAGCCAGCGGCCCTCGGCATAGCCCAGATTGGCAACCGCATTCAGCGAGATGTCGGGAACCGTCTTGCCGAAGATCAGATGAAACGCCGCCAGATCGTCGATCGGCGACTTCATAAGCCCGCAGGATTCCGCGAACAGATCCGACGAATAGATCGCGTGCCGGGCGGGATAAAGCGCATGGTAAAGCGCCCGTTCTCCGCCCGAGACGGTGCGCGGCACAGCATGGGCAATCTGCTGGCCCAGCGTGTAATCCTCGAAGAAACGGCCCGGATTGGTCTTCACAGCTGCCCCAGTTTCATATCCGCCGAATAGGTCGCATCGACCTCTTTCGTCACCGCCTGCGCACAACGCATCACGCCGGTCGCGGCATCGTAGCCATAGGCCGGATCGCCATAAAGCTCCCATCCCTTCGCCAACGCCTCTGTCACCTTGTGACAGAAGGCAGAGGCGTCTTCGCCGGTCAGCAATCGGTACGCCTTCATCGCCTCAGGCCCCGAACGGCGACGGGCCGATCCAGATATGGATCCCCGCGATCGCCGCGTAGACGACGGCTGAAATCAGCACCAGCCGGATATCGCCCTGAACGGTGCCGCGCGTGAAGGGCTTTGGGGGCGGTTCGGATCTGTTGATCAGGATGATCTCGATGATTGCCCACAGTCCCATACCGCCGAACAGAACAAGACTTGGCAGATCACCGTTCACCATCAGATGCGCCCCGGCCCACACGATCAGGCCGGTCAGCATCGGATGCCGCAATGACCCGCGCAGCCGGCTTTTCGAACTGCCCAGTCCGAACAAGAAAACCGAAATCAGCATCAGCAGGTTGTTCAGATGAACCGCCCAGCTGCCAAGCTGCCAAAGAAACACCGGTTCGGCGGATTTGTACCCGACCACCATCAGCCCGATCGCGATGACAGAGCCCAGGGCCACCAGCCCCTTGCCGGCGTTCCCCAGTCTGGCGCGTGGCCCCGGCGCTATCCGCCGGAAAAGATGCGCGAGGCTCCAAAGCAGTACGCCTGCTACGATCCAGATCATCTAGTCCTCCATCGCCGCTATCGCCTCGGCCTTGGCCAGAACGGCCTCGGCGGTCACGATATGCAGATTTTCCACGATCCGGCCATCCACAACCGCAACGCCCTTGCCAGCCGCCTTGGCCTGGCGAAAGGCGTTGATCTGGCGTCGTGCCAGTTCGACCTCGTCACCCGATGGCGCGAACACCTGATTGGTGATGGCGACCTGCGCGGGATGGATCAGGGTCTTGCCATCAAATCCCATGTCGCGCCCCTCGGCGCATTCGGCCTGCAGGCCGTCGTCGTCCCTGAACGCGTTGTAGACCCCATCCACGCAGACGATCCCTTCGGCGCGCCCGGCCAGCAGGCATGTCTGCAACGCCGTCAGCATTGCCGGTCGACCGCGGCTGCCCAGTTCCTTTGCCAGATCATTGGTGCCCATCACAAAGCCCGCCAACCGTGAATGCGCCGCGATCTCGGCGGCATTCAGCACGCCCCGACAAGTCTCCATCATCGCCCAAAGCGGCACGTCCGGCACCGCGCCGGCGATCTCATCAAGATCGGCAGCACTGTTCACCTTGGGGATCAGCAGACCGTCGATATCGGTGCTGACGAACCCCGCAAGGTCGTCCTGCCCCCATTCGGTATCAAGGCCATTGACCCGTACCAGCCGCGCCCGCGCGCCATAGCCGCCCTTGGCCAGCTCGTCGGCCAGAACCCGCCGCGCAGCTGCCTTTTCCTCGGGGGTCACGGCATCTTCCAGGTCGAAGATTATCGCATCCACCGGAAGCCCGCGTGCCTTGTCCAGCGCCCGGACATTGGCGCCCGGAATGTACAGAACAGACCGCCAGGGTCGCGCCGTCAGAGCCATGATTCTTCCTTCGCAATTTTGTTGCGCAAACTTTCCCCGAAACGCAGCAATCCGCAACCAAGTTCTGCCGCGGCGCAGCGACACCATGAAATCAATGGCTCGAGGCCCGCGCAACAGGACGCGAACGGTTCATTAACCAGACTTTCGCCGGCCCAGGCCGATGTTTTGGCCGTCGTCGAACACCCGGTCCGGCGCATTCATCAACGGGGCCACGCGCCCCTCAGCTTTGGGGATATACCATGAACCGTCAATTTCTTGCCCTTTCCTTCGGCATCGGGGCGATGATTCTTGCGGCCGACCATGCCTTCGCCGAACCCGGCGCCAACTGTGCCCCGCGTGATCTGGTGCTGGAACGGCTGGCCAGCGGTTTTGGCGAAACCCGGCAGTCGATCGGTCTTGCCGACAACAACGCCGTGGTCGAGGTCTTTGCCTCGGCAGCATCCGGTAGCTGGACCATCACCGTGACCCTGCCGACCGGCCTGACCTGCCTTGTTGCCAGCGGCGTCGCCTACGAAACCCTTGCAGAAGCACTCCCGCCGGTGGGTCGGGGCGCATGAATCGAATGGCCCGAACCGCAGCACCGGCAACCGATCCATTCAAACGCCGGAAATCTTGAAATCCGGGCAGCCTGTCCGCTGTGCTGCAATGCAGCGCCCTTGCGTCGCGACGCGCAAGGGTCTACGCATCCCGCGTCATTCACTGGATCGGAGATAACTCTTATGGCCAGACCCAAGATCGCCCTGATCGGCGCAGGTCAGATCGGCGGCACGCTCGCCCACCTCGCAGCCCTGAAAGAACTCGGCGATGTCGTCCTGTTCGATATTGCCGAAGGCATCCCGCAGGGCAAAGCCCTCGACATCGCCGAATCCGGACCGACCGAGGGGTTCGACGCTGACGTTTCCGGCACCAACGACTACGCCGATATCGCCGGCGCCGATGTCTGCATCGTCACCGCAGGCGTTCCCCGCAAGCCGGGGATGAGCCGCGACGACCTTTTGGGCATCAACCTCAAGGTGATGAAGTCGGTGGGCGAGGGCATCAAGAAAAACGCCCCCAATGCGTTCGTGATCTGCATCACCAACCCGCTTGATGCGATGGTCTGGGCGCTGCGTGAATTTTCGGGCCTGCCGCATGAGAAAGTCGTCGGCATGGCCGGCGTGCTCGACTCGGCCCGCTTCCGTCACTTCCTGTCGCTCGAATTCGGCGTCTCGATGCGTGATGTCTCTGCCTTCGTTCTCGGCGGTCACGGCGACACGATGGTGCCGCTTACCCGCTATTCGACGGTCGGCGGCATCCCCCTTCCCGACCTGGTCAAGATGGGCTGGACCACGCAGGAGAAACTCGACGCCATCGTCCAGCGCACCCGCGATGGCGGCGCCGAGATCGTCAGCCTGCTGAAAACCGGCTCGGCTTTCTACGCCCCCGCCACCAGCGCCATCGAAATGGCCGAGTCCTACCTGAAGGATCAGAAACGCGTCCTGCCCTGTGCCGCTTGGGTCGACGGCGCCCTTGGCCTCAAAGGCATGTATGTCGGCGTTCCGACCGTGATCGGCGCCGGTGGCATCGAGCGCGTCATCGACATCACGATGACCAAGGACGAACAGGCCATGTTCGACAAATCCGTCGACGCTGTGAAGGGTCTCGTGAAGGCCTGCAAAGAGATCGACAGCACGCTCGCCTGATCGCCACCAAACTGAGCGACAACCAGTTGGCCGGGCAAACGCCCGGCCATTCTCGTTGTACACCGATTCATTTCCGCTCCCCCGGTTATTTGTGATCACACGCCTAAATGGTGTGATCACAAACAGACATTTTCCACTCCGGTTGCCGCCAAACCCGCGGAAAACCGTTTATTCATCCTCTTGCGATGTGCAATGAGGGGGCACGGAAGATGCCGAAACGGGGGACCGCAATGAACATTCACGAGTATCAGGCCAAGGCCCTACTTCGCAGTTATGGCGCCCCGGTCTCGGATGGCCGCATCGTGATGCGCGCTGAAGACGCCAAGACCGCCGCCAGCCAGATGGACGGCCCGCTTTGGGTGGTCAAGGCGCAGATCCACGCCGGCGGCCGCGGCAAGGGCACGTTCAAAGAGGCTGGCCCCGGCGAAAAAGGCGGCGTTCGGTTTGCGAAATCCGTCGAAGAGGCAGCGACAGAAGCCAAGAAGATGCTTGGCCGCACTCTTGTGACCAAGCAGACCGGCGAGGCCGGCAAGCAGGTCAACCGCATCTATATCGAGGACGGGTCGGGCATCGAGACCGAGATGTACCTCGCCCTGCTGATCGACCGCCAGACCAGCCGCGTCTCCTTCGTCTGTTCGACCGAAGGCGGCATGGACATCGAGGAGGTGGCCGAGAAGACCCCCGACAAGATCCTGTCCTTCTCGGTCGATCCCGCCACCGGCTACCAGCCGTTCCACGGCCGCCGCATCGCCTTCAACCTCGGGCTCGAGGGCAAGCAGGTGAAACAATGCGTGGCTCTGATGGGTACGCTCTACAAGCTTTTCACCGAAAAGGACTGCGAGATGCTCGAGATCAACCCGCTGATCGTGACCGATGAGGGTGATCTGAAATGCCTCGACGCCAAGATGGGGTTCGACGGCAACGCGATCTACCGCCATGCCGATATCGCCGCTTTCCGCGACGAGTCAGAGGAAGACCCCAAGGAACTCGCCGCCTCGAAATACGACCTCAACTATATCTCGCTGGACGGAGAGATCGGCTGCATGGTCAACGGCGCCGGCCTGGCGATGGCGACGATGGACATCATCAAGCTCTACGGGTCCTCGCCCGCCAACTTCCTTGACGTGGGCGGCGGCGCGACCAAGGAAAAGGTGACCGAAGCCTTCAAGATCATCACCTCCGACCCCAACGTCAAAGGCATCCTCGTCAACATCTTCGGCGGCATCATGCGCTGCGACGTGATCGCCGAGGGCGTCGTCGAAGCGGTGAAGGAAGTCGGCCTTGAGGTGCCACTGGTCGTCCGGTTGGAAGGGACGAATGTCGAGAAGGGCAAGGAAATCATCCGCAATTCCGGCCTGAACGTGATCGCGGCGGATGACCTGAAGGACGGGGCGGAAAAGATCGTCGCGGCGGTGAAGGGATAAAGCGTCGTGGCTTTTGTCATTAAATCTCATCCCAAGGATATAGAGGCGACTCGCACGCCAAGCTCGGCGTTCACAGAATGGAGCTATGAAGGAGCCATGCCGAAAGCGGGTGACGACGTCGCTTGGTTTACGGCCGAAACCTCTGGCGGCTTCGGACTATATGCAATCGGGAGAATTTCCCAAAATGCGACGGCCGCAGGTAAGAATACAAAGGGTAATCGCCTAGTCCGCTTCCCGGCAGAATTCTATGAATTCGAACCACGTGAACCGCTTGGAAAAGCGGACTTTCGAGCGTTGTCTAGAACCGGAAGTGGTTCGCCAATGCAGGAATTGAATCGCCGTCTTTACATAAACTCGCATGTGAAGGTCGCTGCAATTGACGATGAAACCTTCAAGTTTCTCGTCGCTCGCTTTTAAGGAGCCACCGATGGCCGTACTCGTAGACAAATCCACCAAGGTCATCTGCCAGGGCTTCACCGGGTCGCAAGGCACGTTCCACTCCGAACAGGCCATCGCCTATGGCACGAAGATGGTCGGCGGCGTGACCCCCGGCAAGGGCGGAATGGATCACCTCGACCTGCCGGTCTTCAACTCGGTGCATGAGGCCGTCGCCAGGACCGGCGCCAATGCCTCCGTCATCTACGTCCCGCCGCCCTTCGCGGCGGATTCGATTCTCGAGGCCATCGACGCCGGGATCCCGCTGGTGGTGGCGATCACCGAGGGCATCCCGGTGCTCGACATGATGCGCGTCAAGCGGGCGCTGGAAGGCTCGAAAACCATCCTCGTCGGCCCGAACTGCCCCGGTGTCATCACCCCCGGCGAATGCAAGATCGGCATCATGCCCGGCCATATCCACAAGAAGGGCTCTGTCGGCGTCGTGTCCCGCTCCGGCACCCTGACCTACGAGGCGGTGAAACAGACGACGGACGTCGGCCTTGGCCAGTCGACCTGCGTCGGCATCGGCGGCGACCCGATCAAGGGAACAGAGCATATCGACGTGCTGGAGTGGTTCCTCGCCGATGACGAAACCACAAGCATCATCATGATCGGCGAGATCGGCGGCCAGGCCGAGGAAGACGCCGCGCAGTTCCTGAAGGACGAGGCCAGAAAGGGCCGCAAGAAACCCGTCGCCGGGTTCATCGCCGGCCGCACCGCTCCGCCGGGCCGCCGCATGGGCCATGCCGGCGCCATCGTCGCGGGTGGCAAGGGCGATGCGGAATCGAAGATCGAGGCGATGAAATCCGCCGGCATCGTGGTCGCCGACAGCCCCGCCGGGTTGGGCGAGGCCGTGCTGAAGGCGATCGGGTAACCGGATGAAGCGCCGCAGCGCCATAGCATGTCTGTCGGCCGCATTTGTCCTGCCAGCGGTCGGGCTGTCGGCGGGCCGGGTGGCGGCGCAGCCGTCCTCGAACATCTTCAGGGACTTCGCGCTCGCCACCGCGACCCAAAGCCTGTCGGCAGAGGATCGCGTGGCCACGCTGCTTGCGCAGGGATGGGAAATCGCGCCGAAGGGTGAGGTTGCCAAGGCTATCGCGGCGCTCGCCGATGCCCTGTCGGTTCCCGAAATCGTGCCGCCCGGCGGCAGCTTTGCCGATCCGCTCTACCGCAGGCGGACCCACACCAACATTGCCGCCAATGTCGAGCGCGCTTCCCAGAACGGCACCATATCAACCACGCTGTTCCGACCCGACGACGGGTTTACGGCCTATGCGAACATCCTGCAAAAGGGTGCCGACGGTCAGGTCTGGTCGAACATGGCGACGACCAGCATCGACCCGGCCCGTGTCTTTCACGAAATCTATCAGCCGGTGCCGGACTTCGCGCCGGGCAATCCGGCGATCCGCCTGCGTGACCGGGGCCTTGCCGGCACCTTCGAAACACGGATCATGCTGACCTTGATCGATACCGCCGCGCTCGCGACTGACAGCGGCATGCAGTTCACCGCCCCGGCCGGACTTCTGATCAAGACCCGGACTCAAGGTACATGACAATGAAGGGTGCCGAAATCATCGTCGCCAATGTTCAGACAACTCTGAACCAGACGACACTGAAACCGACAGGATAGACGACAACGAATGCTGGTCAGCCATGATTATAAGTTCATCTTTCTGAAGACACGGAAAACCGCCGGCAGTTCGATCGAATTGTTGCTGCGGCCCTGTTGCGCCGCCCCGGGCGTCAAGGTTCCGGAGACTGAATTCTTGTCCAGCCGCCACGGCATCATCGGCGCGATCCGCCAGACTTTCACGGTCCCAACCCCCCAAGAGGTGACTCCATGACCGACCAATCTCCCAACGACATCTTCCGCGCCTCGTCCTTCCTGCAGGGCCATAACGCGGAGTATATCGAACAGCTGCAAGCCCGCTACGCCAGCGATCCGAATGCCGTGGATGATGCCTGGGCCAGCTTCTTCACCCAGCTCGGCACGTCCGAGACCGACGCCAAGCGCGAGGCGCAGGGTCCCAGCTGGGCACGGCCCGACTGGCCGCCGGTCCCGAATGACGAGATGACGGCGGCGCTTGATGGCCAATGGGCCGAACCGGCGAAACAGGCCGACAAGATCAGGGCCAAGGCGGCGGAAAAGGGCATTGCGGTCAGCGATGATCAGGTCAAGCAATCGGTGTTGGACTCGATCCGCGCCCTGATGATCATCCGGGCCTACCGGATCCGCGGCCATCTGATCGCCGATCTCGACCCGCTTCAGATGCGTGAGCACACACCGCATCCCGAACTCGACCCGCGGTCCTACGGGTTCAGCGATTCCGACATGGACCGGCCGATCTTCATCGACAATGTGCTGGGGCTGGAATTCGCCTCGATGCGCGAGATCCTGGACATCGTCAAGCGCACCTATTGCGGCACGTTCGCGCTGCAATACATGCACATCTCGGACCCTGAACAGGCCAGTTGGCTGAAAGAGCGGATCGAGGGTTACGGCAAGGAGATCGGCTTTACCCGCGAGGGCCGAAAGGCGATCCTGAACAAGCTGGTCGAGGCCGAGGGCTTCGAGAAGTTCCTGCATGTCAAGTACATGGGCACCAAGCGCTTCGGTCTCGATGGCGGCGAAAGCGTGGTTCCGGCGATGGAGCAGATCATCAAGCGCGGTGGCGCCCTGGGCGTCAAGGACATCGTCATCGGCATGCCGCACCGGGGCCGCCTCTCGGTTCTGGCCAACGTGATGAACAAACCCTATCGCGCGATCTTCAACGAGTTTCAGGGCGGCAGCTTCAAGCCGGAAGATGTCGACGGGTCGGGGGATGTCAAATACCACCTCGGCGCATCGTCGGATCGCGAATTCGACGGCAACACGGTGCACCTGTCCCTGACGGCCAATCCCAGCCACCTGGAAGCGGTGAACCCTGTCGTGCTCGGCAAGGCCCGTGCAAAGCAGGATCAGGTCCACGACACAGACCGCACCTCATGCCTGCCGATCCTGTTGCACGGCGACGCGGCCTTTGCCGGACAAGGCGTCGTTGCGGAATGTTTCGGCCTCTCGGGCCTGCGCGGCCACCGCACCGGCGGCACGATCCATATCGTGGTGAATAACCAGATCGGCTTCACCACCGCGCCACATTTCAGCCGCTCCAGCCCCTATCCCACCGATATCGCATTGATGGTCGAAGCCCCGATCTTCCACGTCAACGGCGACGATCCAGAGGCCGTGGTCCATGCCGCCAAGGTCGCCACAGAGTTCCGCCAGAAGTTCAACAAGGACGTGGTGCTCGATATTTTCTGCTACCGCCGCTTCGGGCACAACGAAGGCGACGAGCCGATGTTCACCAACCCGATCATGTACCGCAAGATCAAGAAGCAGAAGACCACGCTCTCGATTTACACCGAACGGCTGGTCAAGGACGGTTTGATCCCCGAAGGCGAGATCGAGGACATGAAGGCTGCCTTCCAGGCGCATCTGAACGAGGAATTCGAGACCGGCAAGGATTACAAGCCGAACAAGGCCGACTGGCTGGACGGCCGTTGGTCGCATCTCGATCGCGAGGGTGAGGATTACCAGCGCGGCCAGACCGCAATCCCGAAGAAACTGATGAAGGAGGTGGGAACCGCGCTGACCACCCTGCCCACGGGATTTCCGGCCCACAAGACCGTGACGCGCCTGCTTGAAGCCAAGGCCGAGATGTTCAAGACCGGCAAGGGCTTCGACTGGGCGACCGCAGAGGCGCTGGCCTTCGGCTCGCTTCTCACCGAAGGCTACCATGTGCGGCTCTCCGGCCAGGATTCGGCGCGCGGCACCTTCAGCCAGCGCCATTCCGCGATCATCAACCAGGAAGACGAGGATCGGTACTACCCGCTCAACAACATCAAGTCCGGCCAGGCGAAATACGATGTCATCGACTCGATGCTGTCGGAATACGCGGTCCTTGGCTTCGAATACGGATTCAGCCTTGCCGAACCGAACGCGCTCACCCTTTGGGAAGCACAGTTCGGCGATTTCGCCAACGGCGCGCAGATCATGTTTGACCAGTTCATCTCGTCGGGCGAGTCGAAATGGCTGCGGATGTCGGGCCTCGTCTGCCTTCTGCCGCATGGCTATGAAGGGCAAGGACCAGAACACTCCTCGGCCCGCCTCGAACGGTTCCTGACGATGTGCGGCGGCGACAACTGGATCGTGGCGAACTGCACCACACCCGCCAACTACTTCCACATCCTGCGTCGGCAATTGCACCGCAGCTACCGCAAACCCTTGATCCTGATGACGCCGAAATCGCTGCTGCGCCACAAGCTGGCGATCTCGAATGCGGATGATTTCACCACCGGGTCCAGCTTCCACCGGGTGCTTTGGGACGATGCCGAAAAGGGCAATTCCGACACGAAGCTGGCAGCCAACAAGAAGATCAAGCGTGTCGTCATGTGTTCCGGCAAGGTCTATTTCGATCTGCTGGAAGAGCGCGACGCGCGCGGGATCGACGATGTCTACCTGATGCGGTTCGAGCAGTTCTACCCGTTCCCGGCGCAATCGGCCGTCAAGGAACTGGAACGGTTCAAGGAGGCCGAAATGGTCTGGTGCCAGGAAGAACCCAAGAACCAGGGTGGCTGGACCTTCATGGAACCGAACCTCGAATGGGTGCTGACCCGGATCAAGGCCAAGCACACGCGGCCCCTTTACGTGGGCCGCAACGCCGCCGCCTCACCCGCAACGGGTCTGGCAAGCCAGCACAAGGCACAACAAGAAGCGCTCGTGAACGAAGCGCTGACGATCAAAGGGTAATAACATGTCTGTAGAAGTCCGCGTCCCGACGCTTGGCGAAAGCGTCACCGAAGCCACCATCGCCACATGGTTCAAGAAACCCGGCGATGCCGTGGCGGTCGACGAAATGCTGTGCGAACTTGAAACCGACAAGGTGACGGTCGAAGTACCCTCGCCCGTTGCCGGCAAACTCGGTGAAATCGTCGCCGCCGAGGGCGAGACGGTCGGCGTCGATGCGCTATTGGCCACGATCGAGGAAGGCGCAGGCGCCGAGCCTGCCAAGGAAGCAAAATCCGAAGCCAAGGAAGACGACAAGAAAGACGACAAGAAGGCCGCACCGAAGGAAGAGGTCAAGCCAGCTGCCAAGGACAAATCCAAGGATGTCGAAGACGCCCCCGCCGCGAAAAAGGCGATGGCCGAAGCGAACCTGACCGCCGACCAGGTAACCGGCTCGGGCCGCGACGGGCGCATCATGAAAGAGGATGTTCAAAAGGCGCTGGCCTCTATCCCCGCAGAGTCCGAGGCGCCCGCCGCGCCCCGCGCGCCGGTGGCGGCCGAGGACAGCGATCGCGAGGAACGGGTCAAGATGACCCGCCTTCGCCAGACCATTGCCCGCCGCCTGAAGGACGCCCAGAACACCGCCGCGATGCTCACGACCTACAACGAGGTCGACATGAGCGCGGTCATGGACCTGCGTTCGGAATACAAGGATCTCTTCGAGAAGAAACACGGCGTCAAGCTGGGCTTCATGTCGTTCTTCACCAAGGCCTGCTGCCACGCGCTGAACGAGGTGCCGGAAGTGAACGCCGAGATCGACGGCACCGATATCGTGTACAAGAACTTCGTGCATATGGGCGTCGCCGTCGGTACGCCCAATGGCCTTGTCGTCCCGGTGGTGCGCGACGCCGACGCGATGTCCTTTGCCCAGATCGAGAAAAAGATCTCCGAACTTGGCCTGCGCGCCCGCGACGGCAAACTCTCGATGGCCGAGATGCAGGGCGGCACCTTCACCATCTCGAACGGTGGTGTGTATGGCAGTTTGATGTCCTCCCCGATTCTGAACCCTCCGCAGAGTGGTATCCTGGGTATGCACAAGATCCAGGACCGCCCCGTGGTGGAAAAGGGAGAGATCGTGATCCGCCCGATGATGTACCTCGCCCTCAGCTACGACCACCGGGTCGTGGACGGTAAGGGTGCTGTGACGTTCCTCGTCCGGGTGAAAGAGGCGCTGGAGGATCCGCGCCGATTGCTGATGGATTTGTGAACCTGGGTTTTCAAGATGGTTGGCATTCGGAGGTTGCCGAATGGGCGCAGGCTCAATCGGCAATCTCGAAAGCTTGGCTGTTAGGCTCTTGTGCAAAAGGCAACGCAACTCCAGACAGCGATTTGGACATAGCCGTTTTGATCGACGCAGTTGCTCAAGGGACAGGGCCGGGCTTCAGCCCGCCATCCTGGCATCAGCCGCCGAGGCCGTGCCTACCCCTGGTGTCAACCCGCACCGACCGCCACATGAGATCCGTTAACAAATCCTGAACGAAATTTCCCAACTCATTGATTTTAAACATATTCCCATCCTGTCCACATGTGGACAGGGAGAAATTCCGGAACAAGTTCGCATCCCCGGCGGTTCTGAAAATGACCCCCACACCAAAGGAGCCACTCGATGCACCTTCTCGCCCGCTTCGACACGAGAGACTACCCCAGCTGGAAAATCGAGTTCGACAAGGACACCGAGAACCGCTCGCAGGCCGGCCTCACCCTCCTGCAACTCTGGCGCGACGCCGATACGCCCTCGGCCGCCGTGGCACTTTTCAAGGCCAATGACCGCGACCGCGCGCAGGCCTGGCTGGACCGGGAAACCGGCTTCGGACAGGCTGTCACCGCCGACTTCCTGCAGGTCGCCTGACCCGGTGGAGCCAGTTTGCTTTACCTTGATTGAGATATGATGGTCCAGAATGTCATCTCGCTCTAGCCGCCACGCGCCACTCTGCTAACCTCGGTCTTGAAAACAAACCACGGGATCACTTTCATGTTCACCGATGAACTCTCGCTTCTGGCGATTTATGGCCTGCTCGTCGCCCTGACCGTCCTGTTGCAAACCACCGGCGCGATGGGCCAGTTGGGCATGGGCTACCTGATGTCCTCCCGCGACGAGGGCCGGCAGGCCGCCGGTATGACCGCGCGGCTGGAACGCGCGCTCAACAACTCGGTGATCGCGATGACCCTCTTCGCCCCGGCGATCCTGATCCTTGCCGTCCGCGATACGTTCTCGGATGCCTCGCTGATGGCCGCCCAACTCTTCCTGATCGCCCGTGTGGTCTATCTGCCAGCCTACGCTTTCGGCATCACCGGCATTCGCACCCTCGCCTGGCTCGTCGGTTTCGCCGCCACCGCCATCCTCTACTTCCTGGCGCTCTGACCGGCATGACGGCCGAAGTGACCGCCCTGGCCTTTGCGGGTCTCTTGCAGGTTATCCAGTACGTGCTGATGTCGGTTCCCGCCAATCTGGAACTTGGCCCCGGCAAGACCACGAGCCCGCGCGACCGCGACCGCCTGGGTGGCGATCTGATCGATCAGGTATCGACCCGCACCGCGCGGCTGTTTCGGGCGATGAACAATCACTTCGAGGGACTGATCCTCTTCACCCTCGCCGTGGTCGTCGTCACCCTGTCGGACCAGTCAACCGCATTCACCGCCGCCTGCGCCTGGATCTATCTCGGCGCGCGGGTACTCTACGTCCCAGCCTACGCTTTCGGCTGGCGTCCTTGGCGATCGCTGATCTGGCTGGTCGGGTTCGCGGCAACGACGCTGATGATTTTGGCCGCACTGGTATCATGATACCCCTATGACTGTTGTAATATTTCGAAGAACAGGTCATGAAAAACATCAAAGTTTTTAAGAAAATGTAATAGGCATGCGTAGGAGAGCCCAATGGCAAGCTATGACGTAATCATCATCGGAGCCGGCCCCGGCGGGTATGTCTGCGCCATTCGCTGCGCTCAGCTCGGTTTGAAAACCGCCGTAGTCGAGGGCCGCGAGACGCTTGGCGGCACTTGCCTGAACGTCGGCTGTATCCCCTCAAAGGCACTGCTACACGCCACCCACATGTTGCACGAGGCAGAGCATAACTTCGCGACCATGGGCCTTAAGGGCAAATCGCCCTCGGTCGATTGGAAGGCAATGCTGGCCTATAAGGATGACGTTGTCGGCCAGAACACCAAGGGTATCGAATTCCTTTTCAAAAAGAACAAGATAGACTGGCTCAAGGGCTGGGCCTCGATCCCCGGAGAAGGCAAGGTCAAGGTTGGCGACGAGGTGCACGAGGCGAAGAACATCGTCATCGCAACGGGCTCTGAATCCGCTTCTCTGGCGGGAGTCGAGGTCGACGAGAAGACCGTTATCACCTCCACCGGCGCGCTTGATCTCGGCAAGATACCGAAGAAACTCGTGGTGATCGGCGCAGGCGTGATCGGCCTCGAGCTTGGCTCGGTCTACGCGCGTCTCGGCGCGCAGGTCACGGTCATTGAGTATCTCGACGCCATCACCCCCGGCATGGATGGCGAAGTGCAGAAGACTTTTCAAAGAATCCTGAAAAAGCAGGGATTCGACTTCACCATGGGCGCAGCCGTCCAAAGCGTCGAGGCGCTGAAGACCAAGGCCAAGATCACCTACAAGCTCCGCAAGGACGACAGCGAACACACCCTCGAGGCTGATACGGTTCTGGTCGCCATCGGCCGCAAGCCCTATACCAATGGCCTTGGTCTTGACGATCTGGGCGTCAGGCTTTCCAAACGCGGCCAGATCGAAACCGACGATCACTGGCAGACCAATGTCAAAGGCATCTACGCAATCGGCGACGCTATCGACGGCCCGATGCTTGCCCATAAAGCCGAAGACGAAGGCATGGCAGTTGCCGAGGTTCTGGCGGGCAAGAAAGGTCACGTGAACTACGGGGTTATCCCAGGCGTGATCTACACCCATCCCGAAGTTTCAAACGTGGGAAAGACCGAACAGCAGCTCAAGGAAGAGGGCCGCGCCTACAAAGTCGGCAAGTTTTCCTTCATGGGCAACGGTCGCGCCAAGGCGGTATTTGCAGGCGACGGTTTCGTCAAGATCCTCGCCGACAAGCAAACCGACCGCATCCTTGGCGCACACATCATAGGCCCCGCTGCCGGAGACCTGATTCATGAGATTTGCGTCGCGATGGAGTTCGGCGCTTCAGCCCAGGATCTGGCGCTGACCTGCCACGCCCACCCGACCTATTCCGAAGCCGTGCGCGAAGCCGCTCTCGCTTGTGGTGACGGCCCTATTCACGCTTGACGTTGAAGGGTCAGGCAACCAACGTCTTACGTTCAGAAGCATCCACGGGGGGTGATCAGCTCTCAGAAGCAGGAGTGCAGACTGCTCTCTCGCCGGTCGGATCGCAATGCCGGTCAGACCCTACTCGACAACCAGCATCCGCAATCCCTGCGTGACATCCGTGCGCACCGCCAGCCGCAGGCCGGGCTCATCGCCGGCCTTTAGCGCCGCCACGATGGATCGGTGATGCTGCGGCAGATCGGTCCGCTGCATTCGCCCGTACAATGACCGCATCGTGGGGCCGAGTTGCAACCAGACCGTCTCGACCATCGCCAGCATTGCAGGCGCTTGCGCCCGCAGATAGAGTGTGCGGTGGAATTCCAGATTGGCGCGGATATAGCCAATGGCATCGCCCTTCGCGACCACCTCGGCGATGGCGCCATTGATGCTCTGCAATCTTTCGATCAACGCCATATGCGCCCGCGGCAAGGCCCTGCTGGCCAGTTCCGGCTCCAACAGCGCCCGCACGGCCGCCAATTCCTCGATCCGCTCATTCGTTAGTTCCGGCGTGGCCACCCGCCCCGAAGCCGAGAGGCTCAGCGCGCCCTCCGCAACAAGTCGTCGCAGCGCCTCACGCGCCGGGGTCATCGACACATCGAAGCGTTTGCCGATCCCCCGCAAGGTCAGTGCTTCGCCGGGTGGCAATACGCCATGCATGATCTGCACCCGCAAGGTCCGGTAGATCCGGTCATGCGCCGCCGCATTCGCGTCAGAAGGCTTGGACTGGATCAGCATGGAGCCAGAAACCACGCGGCCGCCCGCCGGTCAATCACCGAACCGTACCGCATGCAACTCTCGTCCATGCACCCGCAACCAGCGCCGCTGTACCTCGTATCCGGGGCAGATACGTCGGACCACCGCCCAATAGGCCGGTGAGTGGTTCATTTCGACGAGATGCGCCACTTCATGCGCCGCGACATAATCCAGTACCGCGGGCGGCGCCATGATCAGACGCCAGGAAAACATCAGTCGCCCGTCATTGGTGCAAGATCCCCAACGAGAACGTGTATCCCGCAGCGTGATCCGCATGACCTTCCGCCCGACCAGCCCCGAATAGCGATCTACGGCTGCGTTCAGCCGGTCGCGTGCCGCAAACTTCATAAACGCCCCGATCCGAGCGCCCACCTGTTCGGGCGCACCTGGCACGAGCAAACGCCCGTTCTCCAAGCGCACCGAACGTGCGCGGTGCGATTCGACCGCAACCTCGTAGCCCTCGAACATAAGCATGCCGCCAAGCACCGGCACACTCGGTTCGATTCGTTCGGACAGATTGCGCCGTATCCAGTCCTCTTTTTCTCGTACGAAAGCCAGTGCTTCGGGCTCTGCTGTCCAGTTCGGCAGCGAGAGCGTCACTTGCCCATTCAGCCGCGATACACGTAACGAAATCCGCCGCGTCCGTGCCGATCGGCGAAGCTTGATCTCGATCGGGGGATCACCGGAAAGAACTACCTGCCCCATATGCGCCTCTGCTCTTGCCTTTGCGCCAATACTACCGCATTGCAGTGGCAACATGCCACCGGTAACGCGGTTCGGCAGCAAAAGACCTGAAAGGCTTTGACACCCCGCTGTCAGTGTGGCAGAGGGCGGAAAATCTCTGAAATTGCGGATGAGGAAAGGGGTATCACATGCCCAAGGAAGAATGGGGCGTCAAACGTATCTGCCCGACAACCGGACGCCGATTCTACGACCTCGGCAAAACACCGATCGTCAGCCCATATACCGGCGAGACGGTCACCCTGGATGCCAATACGCGCACCCGGGTCGCAGTTGCTGAAAAGGCCAAGGTCGTTGAAGAGGACGAAAAAGATTCGGATGATGTCGAACTGCTGATCGAGGACGACGATGTCGAGGTCGAAGCCGACGACGATCTGCTTGAGGATGACGAGGACGACGATGTTTCCTTGGATGATATCGCCGATGTCGCAAGCGACGACGACGACTGACGGCGCTACGATTTTGGCTTGAACTGCCGCACTCATTTCGCTAGCTAAGCGCGGGCGGGCGGCAGCGCCGCCCGCATCGAATGGGGCCATAGCTCAGTTGGGAGAGCGCTTGCATGGCATGCAAGAGGTCAGGGGTTCGACCCCCCTTGGCTCCACCAAAATTCTCTCTGAGATTATTGTAAAATATAGATTTTTTTGGAACAGAATTTTACGGATACCATTTTTGCTACCTTTCTGTTCATTTTTTTCACTCCTGGATCTTTAGTTCGCATCCAATATCGGGAAACCTTTTTAAACCGGAGACATGTCATTGCCTGTCCGCCTAATAATCTTTCCCTGCCATTAAGGCACAGGGAGAGGCTCACCCATTGGTCACGGCGACATCGACATCTAAGCCCCTCAGGGCCATCCCGGCACCGCTACCAAGACATCTGCTGCGCATTGACGAGATGATTAAACTGGAAAGCAAGGTCGAACTGGTGGTGTGCGATCAAAGATTGCGCAATAATCGCTGACGGCCGATTGTGTTGAAAAACTCCGGTTTCGGGGAAAATCGAGAGATTTTTCTCTACAAAGGCCGAGTAGCTGGCTTTGGCGAGGGGGTCGGCCAAGTCCGGCCTTTGGCGCGGCTGAGCGACTTCATCACCTCCGAGCCACATTCCAGTCTGTCTTTCGCAAGTCACGCGATTTCGCTAGAAAAACAAGGGCTTCGCACTTTGGAGTTTTTCAACACAATCGGCCCTGAACAGACCTTCGCTACGGATCGCGACGCCGCGGCGCGGCCCGTCAGAGCGGACCTTGATGCGCTGAGCAGCAACTTGGCCAAATGAGTGTCGCCCATTCGACTGCTTGCGCCCCCGAAGTGACCAGCTCTCTGGACAGGGTTGGACGAATTCGCTCAGGGTAGTCCTGCACCTGACACGGCAGGCAAGCACCAAACCGCGGCGTGGGAGGAACTTGATCTGACCGATCAAACTGAAGTTGTGACCTTTTTGAGCGATCCGGCAACGCACGGGTGCGATGCGGATATTGAGCTGATCACGACGCATTCTGCCCATGTGTTCCTCACGCGAGATCTTGCCTTCAAGATCAAGCGGGCGGTCAAATACAACTACCTCGACTTCACCACACTCGAGAAGCGCCGCGAAGTCATCGAGCGTGAACTCGCCCTGAACGCGCCCGCGGCACCGATGATCTATGACCGCGTCGTGGCGATTACCCGTGAAGCCTCAGACCAACTTGCGCTGGACGGCAAGGGCGAACCGGTTGAGTACGCGCTTCGGATGCATCGGTTTCCGCATAAGGCAGAACTGACCTGTATTGCCGATGCCGGGAATCTGACGACCAAGATCGCCGAGAAACTCGGTGCCGCCGCCGCCGAGTACCATGCGGCAGCCGAGCGACGCGAAATCGACGGGGCAGTCCTGATCGGCGAGATCACAGAAGAATTGCGCGATGCCTTTTCCGGTATGAAAGCGTCGCTCGGCCAAGATCGGCTCGCGGAATTCTTCGAACGAACCGAACAGGTATTCACCAACGTCGCTCCAATGCTTTCGCGACGTGCGAAAGCGGGGCACGTCCGGCGGTGCCACGGCGATCTGCATCTCAAGAACCTGGTCATTATCGAAGGTGAAACGGTTCCGTTCGATGCGCTTGAATTCGACGAAAGGCTTGGAACTTGCGACGTCTTCTACGACTTGGCTTTTCTGGTCATGGACCTGTTGCACCGCGGCTTGACCGACCAGGCGAATGTGGTTCTGAACAGATACCTCTGGGAAACCGAAGACTTCGCCGGGCTTGCCGCCTTGCCACTATTCCTGAGCATTCGGGCCGCGATCCGCTCGATGGTAGCGGTGCAGACCGCGTCGGGTACCGCATCGGAAGAGATCGCCAGCGACGCTCGGAACTATCTCAACCAGGCAATCGACTATCTCTCGCCATTGCCGCCCCGGATTGTGGCAATTGGCGGTGTCTCCGGCACGGGCAAGACGACAATCGCGACACGTATTGCACCAGGCCTGGGCCGGGCTCCCGGAGCCGTCCACCTGCGCAGCGATCTCCAACGCAAGCGGCTGTTCGGCGTGGACCCGTTCGAACGATTGCCTGACGAAGCCTATCGGCCCGAAGCGACACGGGACGTATACGCCCGGTTGGTGAACCGGGCCGAGCAAGTACTGCGGTCGCGGCATAGCGTAATCGTTGACGCCACCTTTCTCTCTGAATTCCAGCGAGCGGCCTTTCGCTCGCTCGCCGATCGAATGGAGGTTCCCTTCGACGGCATCTGGCTGAGCGCCGATCCTGCCACGCTTACGCGTCGCGTCGACACCCGTTCCGGCGACGCTTCTGACGCGGATGTCGACGTGTTGCGCGCCCAACTCGAGCGCGAGAAAATGCCCGTGGATTGGGTGTGCGTCGACGCCGGTGGCCACGTCGAAATGGTCGCCGCATTGGTCGAAGCCTGTCTTTTCACGGTCTGACAAGACCACCAGCC
>JAGXFH010000055.1 GCA_024637315.1 Brevirhabdus sp. | reverse complement strand
GGGGGTGGGCATGGCGTAAAAACTGACGTCGACCCCATGCAAATGGCGCACGGCGCCCCCAAATGCACGGCACGGTCCAAGCGCTCTGGTCACCGATGCAAATCCCCAGCGGTTCGCGGCTGGGCCGTCTGCCGGATGCATGGTGCTGGCGGTGGGGCATCGAGGGGGGGGCGGTTGCGGATTGCAGCGGCACAACGGCGGCGTTGGGCTGTTTGGCGCAAGGCGTCCCGACGCTCCGGAATTGTTCCTGACGAGATTCGACAGAGGCCGCTGTCTATCGCGCCGGGCATTACTCCGCATAAAGCGGCAAAACCGAGTCGATGGGATAGTTCATGTAGATGATGATCCACCCGATAAGGCCAATCACCCACCATGAACGCGCCAATGCCGGGATCTTCGCTGCAAGTTTTCTGATCATGTCAAGCTCCAGAACAGGCCATTTGCGATATAAGAGAGCAGCGCAACCCAGGTCATGGTAAGCGCCCATCCGATAAGCTTTTGAAGCCACGGCGGCAATTTGGACATCGCCTGGCGCCAAGCTTTCGGCGGCTTCATGGCAAGGCTCAGCGCAGCGCCATGACCAATCCCCCATAGAAGGTAGGTCAAGGTGAATTCGTGCCACAGCCCCACCGCCACGAATGCCAGAAAAATCCCGGTTCGCGGCAATCCGGTTTCACGGACGAATGGCTTGAACAGATAGGTGCCAACGAAGGCGCTGATCGACATGTGCCAACGCTGCCAGAATTCACGAATGGACGTGGCAAGATAGGGCCGGTTGAAGTTTTCGGGCAAAGTCACGCCAAAGAACGCAGCCACCGATATGGCGATCAGCGTGTATCCGGAAAAATCGAAGAACAGTGCGCCAAACATCAGATAGATGTCCGCAACGGTTCCCCAGCCCGCCTCAGGCGTCTGGACCGCAACATCCCGCAAGGCCGGCGCGATCACATAGAGGGCCGCAGCACCCCAACCGAGCTTCATCACTGAAACGGCAATCTCTCTGATGTCGAGCTTGTCCGGGATGGCCGTCGGCAGGAACGGCTTGCTGCCAAAGATCGGACCTGCAGGAAAGGACGGTACAAAGGTCAAGCCGGCCAAAGTCGGCAAAAAACGGAAGCCCTTGGCCAGTATCGCCTCGCGCAGTGCAACGAAGGATTTTATAACCACGAACAGGGTTCCCGCTGTCCATACAATCAGGGGATCGGGACCGCCCTGCAGCGGGACAAGCAGGCCGGAAGATGCAATGGCATCGCCAAACCACAATTGAAGGTTGAACGGTATAAGGCCCAGAAAAGCCAGCCACGAGATGTGCTTTGCAACCGAGGGAAACCGCACTCCGATAAAATAAAGGCCAAGCACGAATCCGATTTGCACGCTCACGAACAACAGCAGCAGCGAATTGGCCAATCCCAACAGAACTGAGTTGCAAACCGCAAGCGTGATCAGCGCGATCGGCTGTGAAAACCCCCAAAGCAACCGGAACAGCGCCGCGAGCATGACATACAGAAAAAGCGTAAGTTCAAAGCCGAAGATCATTGGGATGATCGTTTGCTGGAAATGACGCTGGTCAGCCAAGTCGTATAGGTGGCGCGCCCTTCGGGATCAAGATGACTCTTGTCCATATACTGGTCCGAGATCTTACGGCGGAGGCTTTCGTCCGGGACAGCAAATTCGGGAATCTGGGCTTGGACCTTTTTCACCACGTCAGCTGAAAGGGGCGGCTCAAGATAGCCCTGCTGGCGGACAACGACCAGATGACTGCCGACAGCCTTCAAGCGCTGCCGGATCCGCTCAATCGCTGCGATCTCGAAATCACGCAGTTCGGATGGCTCGTTGTTGAACCGGTCATCAAAGCTGGTTTCGATGTCTTCATAAAGCTCGTTGACCTTCTCGCGCTGCTTCGCCTGCTTCTTGAGCTTTCCTTTGGTCTTCTTGTCGAAACCCTCGTTCCAGCAGACATTCTGCGGCTTTCCTGCATCCGACCTGACAACCTCGAACGTGATCCCCGAAAGATGGCGCAGCAATGTCTGGGTCATTTTATTATGCATGCCCTGAACGACCCGTTGCCACCCCCTGTCCCTGTTGCCGGCCAAGGACGCAGAAACAATTTCACCGAAAGTCAGAAACCCGGCTTGCCTGCTGGACCAGAATTGCCGGTCATCGCCGCCCAACTGGATACGGTCTATGTCTGCCTCCATGACAACGACATCTGGTCGTCTGCCGGATTCGATCAGATAGGAAATTATCGACTCACTGCGCAGGATCTCACGCCCAGGGCGTCCAAGATTGAAAACCCCGTCTTCATCGACGCCCATGAGGTCACTGTACGATGTCGTGGAAATACCGCGCCTTACCCGCGAACTGCCCAGAAAGACAGCATCCAACTCGGCTGGCAAATCGAGCAGTTGCCGCACCGCGCAAACATGCGCATTTCCCACGCTCGCGAACCGGACAACGTCTCGGTCAGCCGTCCAGATCAGCAATACTCCAACAAAGACGATGACAAGCGCAACCAGTCTGCGCCAGACCGCCTCATGCATCGACGAGTATGTCTACCAGACGCCTGACGCGGAAATCAGAGAAGGTTTCGTCAATGGCAACAAGCTTGGCGCCACGTTGGGTTTCCAACTCGAACAGCAGGTTCATGGAATCCAGCGAATCCAGTATGCCATCCTCGATCAGATCCGTCGTCTCTTTGACCTTTGAGGAAACTCCAGGCTTGGTGGCTTCCACAGCCCTGATGACGGCATCGTATGCCTCTTCGCGTGTCACAAGAATTCTCCTTGATTTCCTAGAACTGAAGGATTGCAGTACCCCATGACAGGCCGACACCGAACCCCGAGATCATCACGAGTTTTCCGTCAAGCAAGCCGTCACTGTCGGCATCGCTCAGCAACATCGGGATGCTGGATGAAACCGTGTTACCAAACCGGTCAATATTGATCAAAAGCTTTTTCTCCGGAATGCCCAGTCGGCGCGCCATCGCCAGCAACATGTAGCGCGAGCCTTGGTGCAACGCAAAAAGGTCGATCCGGTCAAGCTCGATATCGGCGGTCGCAAGGCATCTGGTGATGCCTTCGGGCACGACGGAATTGACAAAATTGAAGACCGCACGGCCTTGCATATGCAGGCGATGCGCCTCCACATCGATTTCAAGCGGATTGGCAGCCCCAATGCCGACCAGCGGTCGCGCGGCCCCGCCCGCAGGCACCTGAATGGCATCGCCGTCCTCGCCCTTGGTGCCGAAATCAGTTGCAATGATCCGGCCTCGGCCTTCTCCAACCCTGAATGCAGTTGCCGCGGCAGCGTCCCCGAAAATGCAGTTCGTATCCTTGTCGGACGGCTCGATGATCCTTGAATAGGGGTCGCATGTCACGATGATCGCGTTGGTGCGGCCCGTGGCCATCAGGAACCCTTCCGCGATTTTCAAGGCGTACACATAGCCGGAGCAACCAAGCGAAATATCAAAGCTCGCCACGGAACCCGGCAGTCCCAGTTCCGCACCCAGTACGGCCGAGTTTTGGGGAATTCTGCGGTCCGGGGTCTGGGTAACCACAACCAGCAGATCGACGTTGTCTGCAAGATCGGGCACCTGTTTGAACAGCGAGCGGCAGGCACGTGCCGACAGCGACACCCCCGTTTCGCCTTCGCCGAGGACATATCGGGTGGACAGGCCGATCTTGTCCCTGATGAACGCCTCGTCTGCGCCGGTCAGTGCGGCAAGATCAGCGGCGGTGTGGCGTATGGACGGGACTGCGTATGCAACTGCGTCAATGGGCATGACTTCTATCTCAATCCCGGTATGCGAAACTTACCATTCCGGCAAGATCGCTTTCGGGAAGCCTGACCTGCCAGAATGTTTGGATGTTGGAGCTTCCCTGCAGCTTTCTCCACAAGACAAGACTGATTGAACCCAGACTGCCGCAATGGGCCTTGACGGGTAGCCCCAGGTTCCGCAAGCCCGTCAGCCAGATATCCGAAGCGCCCGGCCAAAGGAGTTTGTGTTCAGCCTTTATGGCCTGAACGATGGCGTTCAGCACGTCCTCAAATCCGCAAACATTGCTGTATGTCCAGACTGCTTCATCGGTTTCCGCAGACCCTGCAGGCTTGCCAGATCTTTCGACAGATATCTCCATCCCGTCTTGCATCCGCGGGGCGGCCTCCTGACGCTCGAGAACGGCTAAGGTCCTTGCCTCCCCCGTCGTTGATCGAACAAACTGGACGCTGCCGATTGCATCATCAGATTGCGGCCCGTCGACTTCAGCGACCTTCAGAAGGCCTGTCGAAAGCCGCCGGAATTCTGCCTGTCGCAACGCCCAGTCATCGCCGTCCAGAAGGTCGGCTATCCTCGAAATGATCTGCGTTCCCTGAACATAGTTGCGGTCTTCACGGAGAAAGACATCAAGATCCTGCATGGTCATAAGGGGCGCTCGGTTCAATTTCAGCAAAAGTTGACATATCCTTGGCGGGGTGCCTTGCCGTGCGGTCATCCCTCAAATCCTCCCTGTGATCAAGTGGTTTGTCCCTGCTCGCCGATTGGAGGCGGGATGGCGAGGCGAACGCGCGCTTGTCCGCATGTCTTTTGCGGAGCCCCAACAGGCGAAGAAGCGAGGCCATTCCGGGCTGCATTCCCCAAAAGCATGCCCATGTCGCTGGCTGTCCAATTCACAGCTGCCAGAGCTTTTGCATACCTGCGCTCAAGGCGCGAAAGGGTCATCCATGGCGCCTGTTTTCGGAACCCGGCAAACGGCGCTGCAAGTTTCACGGCGGGCCAAGCACCGGGCCAAGGCCCGCTGAGGGCAAGGCGCGGACAGCCGAAGCCAAAAAACTCTTCTGGGGCAATATCGCCTCATCATTTTAAATCAATTATTAGGCGTTTGAAAATGGCGCGCTGGGGAGGATTCGAACCCCCGACCCCTTGATTCGTAGTCAAGTACTCTATCCAACTGAGCTACCAGCGCGCGGACAGGCGGGAGATAAACGCAGCGCACCGGCATTGCAAGGGGCGATTTACTCGGCGGCTTCGTCCAGAACGGCGATCGCCTTGGGAAGGTGGATGGCGAATTCCGTGCCGTCGGGACCGGTGCGCAGCAGGTCCAGCCGACCGCCGTGGCCGCGTACCAGTTCCGCCGCGATCGCCAGGCCAAGACCATGGCCGCCCTTGCTGACGCCCCCCTGGAACGGCTGGAACAGATGCTCCTTCGCCTTGCCGGGAAGGCCGGGCCCGGTATCGGTGACGGTGATCTGCCACTCGGTTTCGGTCTCTGCCGCCCGGATCGCGATTTCACCCGGTTTCCCGGTATTGACGATCGCCTGGCGCGCATTGCGCACGAGGTTGGACAGCACCCGGTGGATCTGCTCGGAATCGGCGCGGATCACCAGACCCGCCGGGACATCCTCGGCATAGCTGACATCGTAGTCGCCCGCCGCCAGGCGCTCGCTCTCGATCACGTCGATCACCAGCTTGGCGATCGGTACGCGGGTCAGCGCCGGCGGCGGCTCTTCTGCCTTGCCGAAGGCCAGCGTGGATTCGCACAGGTTCACCGCGCGCGAGATCGAGTTGATCAGCTTGGGCACCACGCGCTTCACCTTCGGGTCGACGCTGTGTTCCATCCGGTCGGTGAAAAGCTGCGCGGTTGTCAGAATGTTGCGCAGGTCGTGGCTGACCTTGGCGACGGCCTCGCCAAGCTGGGCCAGACGCTCTTTCTGCCGCAACGACCCGGTCAGCTGGGTCTGCATCGAGCGCAGGGCGTTTTCGGCCTCGCGCAGTTCGGTCACGCCGGCACTCGGCACGATGATCCGGCGCGCATCCTCGGGGGCCTCGGCGTAAGAGATCATCGCCCCGACGACCCCCTTGATCGGCTTGACCAGGAACCGGCGGACCGCAAGGAACAGCAGGAAGGCGGTGACGACCGAGATCACCGCCGACAGCGCCAGCACCCGAAATCCGTATTCGATCATCGCCGTGCGCAGGGGCCCGCTGTCCATCGTGACCTCGATCAGCAAACCGGCGCTCTGCACCGGATTGCCGATCACCCGGATCACCCGGTTCTCGGGTTCGACCAGGCACTCCAGCGCGTCGCGGATCAGATCCAGCGGACCGGGATCGCGCAGGTCGAAGGTGTCGGCGATCGGCGTCGGGATCGGCGAGGACAGTACAAGCTGCCGCATCTCGTCGCGGCGCAGCACGACGTTGTAGACACCGGCGGTTTTCAGCAGTTCCTTTTCCAGATCCGCGTCGATCATGTCATTGGCCAGCAGCGCAAGCGACGCGATCTGGGCGCGTTCCAGCCGCAGCAGCAGATAGTCTTCGCGGAACCGGGCCACGGACGGGACGAAGATAAGAACTTCGGCCAGCATGACGAACACGATCGTCAGGACCAGGAAACGGCCGGAAAGCGAATTCAAGAACATCTCCAACCTTCTGCGCGGGTCAGGGCAACGCTTTTTGCACGAACCCGACAACCCATTTGACAATAGAACTATCAAAGAGACGCGGCGAGAAATAGGCCCCCGCCGCACGTTTGTTGATCTCTCCCAATGTGGGATAGGGCGCGACCATGTTGGCGACCGCCGACATCTTCAGCTTGTTGGCGATCACCAGCGCCCAGATACCGATCAGCTCGCCTGCCTCGGCGCCAACGATGCAGGCCCCCACCGGGCGACCCTTGACCACCATCACCTTGATCAGGCCGGTCGTTTTGCGCGTGGCGATGGCGCGGTCGTTCTCGGCATAGGGGAAGCGCACGACCTCCAGCTTGTCGCCATGTTTTTCGCGGGCCTCGGCCTCGGTCAGCCCGACCTGCGCCAGTTCGGGGTCGGTATAGGTTGCCCAGGGAATGTGGTCGGTCCGCGCCCTGGCGGGCAGCCCGAACAGCATCGAGCGGATGATGACGCCGGCGTGGTAGCCCGCGACATGGGTGAACTGCAAACCGCCCGCGACATCGCCAATGGCATAGATGCGGCGGTTGCTGGTGCGCATGTCGGTGCCGACCCTGACCGACCGGTCATGCTCGACACCGGCCTTGTCCAGCCCCAGATCGTCGATATTCGTCTTGCGCCCGACGGCGATCAGCAGATGGGTTCCCCTGAAGACGCGGCCATCCTTGGCCTCGACCTCGATCGCCCCGGCCGTGCCGCGGATTTCGGCGGCCATCGCGTCCTCCGCGATCTCGATGCCTTCCCCGCGCAGCCGGTCCAGCACGATCGCCGCAAGCTCGGGGTCGTCCTTGCCCATCGCCTTCAGGCCCTCGATCACCGTCACCTTCGATCCCAGCCGGACATGCGCCTGCGCCATCTCCATTCCGATCGGACCGCCGCCGATGATCAGCAGATGCTTCGGCAGGTCGCGCAGGTCAAAGAGCGTCTCGTTGGTCTCGTAGGGCACGGTGTCGAGGCCCGGGATCGGCGGCACCAAAGGCGACGAGCCGGTCGCGATCACGAAACGGCGCGCTGCGATGACGGTGTCGCCGGCCTGCAATTCGGTTTCCGAGATGAAACGGCCATGGTCACGGATCACCGTCACGCCAAGGCCCTCGAACCGTTCCTGGCTGTCGACCGGGGCAATCGTTTCGATGACCCTGTGCACATGATCCTTGGCGGCGGCATAGCTGATCTCGGGGGTGACCGGCGTCACCCCGAACTCAGCGCCGGTCCGCATCAGATGCGCCTGTTTCGCCGCCGCGATCAGCGCCTTTGACGGGATGCAGCCATAGTTCAGGCAGTCGCCGCCCATCTTGTGCCGCTCCAGCAGCACCACCGACGCGCCCATCTGCACCGCGCCCGCGGCAACCGAAAGCCCGCCCGATCCGGCGCCGATGACGCAGATATCGGTCTTGATCCTTTGCATTGTTCAGATTTCCCTTTTGCGCAACAGCTTCAGCAGGATCGGCAGCGCGGCAAGGGCGCACAGGCCGAGGATCGGCAGCAGGATATGCGGCTCGAATATGACGCCGAGATCGGGGGTTTCGCCGCGCTCGAAAACCTCGCCAAGGCCCGCGCCGACAGAGGTATAGACAACGCCCCCCGGTATGATGCCAAGGAAGGTAGTGATCACGAAGCGCGACAATGGCACGCCGACCAGCGCCGGGATCAGGTTGGCCACGAAGAACGGCACTGCCGGCACCAGCCGCATCAGGAACAGGACCGACCACTGATTTTCGTCGATCCCGTCCTTCAGCCGCTTCACCGCCCCGTCGGACGCCTCCATTCGCGCGGCCAGACGCTCGCCCAGACCCCGTTTGGCGGCCAGGAAGATCAGCGTCGCTCCGATCGTGGCGGCGACGATATTGAACAGCGCGCCGGGGAAGGTGGCGAACAGGAACCCGCCGGTCAGCGTGGCGATGGTCGCGCCGGGCAGCGAGAAGGCGACAATGACGATGTAGACGGCCATGAAGCCAAGCACGGTCATCAGGTAATTCGCATCACGGAACCCGATCAGCGCCTCGCGGTTGTCGCGCAGGGTCTCGAACGACAGGTAGTCGCGCAAGGTGACAGCGCCGATCAGCGCCACGACGAGGATCGCAACCAGCGGCAATCGCCGCCACCTGCCGCCCGATGCCGTCTGTCGAATCTCTGCCACCTGCGGCACCTCTTGCTTGCGTTCAAGCCAGCATGCGTGTTTCGGGCCACCGCCGACAGTCCGATCACGGCGCGTTGATATCGGGTGAGCAGTTGGGTCAGCCTGAACAGGGACCCGCACCGGAAAATGTAACATTCCCGCGCGGTTTCCGTCGCCATTGTTGCAGAAAACCGGCCAGATGCGAATTGACATCGTCCGGGCGACCCCCTAAAGGACGGGCTTCGAACATTCACGGCCTTCGAATCCTGTCCTGGGTTTGGGCTGCATCAGACGGAGATGACGCGATGAAGCGCACTTTTCAACCGAGCAACCTGGTGCGCAAGCACCGTCACGGCTTTCGTGCGCGCATGGCGACAAAGGCCGGCCGCAGGATCCTGAACGCGCGTCGCGCGAAGGGCCGGAAGTCGCTCAGCGCGTAAGCGCCCTGCCGAAAGGCACCCGACATGACACCGCCGGAGGCACCTGTAGCAGGCGACATCGCCAAGGCTGCAGACCAGCCCCCGGCGGTTTTCGTTTGTCCGCAGACCATGCGAAAGCGCGCCGACTTTCTTGCGGCGGCCAGAGCACGCCGCCACGCGATGCCGGGCTTTGTCCTGCAGGGGCGCGAGCGCGGCAAGGATGAAAACGAAGAAAGCGGCGCGTTCCGCCTCGGCATCACCTGCTCGAAGAAGGTCGGCAACGCGGTGACGCGCAACCGGGCCAAACGGCGGTTGCGTGAAATCGCGCGGCTGGTCCTGCCGTTGGCGGGACGGCCCGGCTGGGACTACGTGCTGATCGGGCGGTCCGAGGTGACCGCCAGCCGCGATTTCGGGGCGATGCAGGACGACTTGCGAAACGCCCTGTCGCGCATACATCAGACCCGATAATGACGCCCCTCGCCCATATCCTCTCCCTGCCGGTTCGCGGCTACCGGCTGCTGTTCTCGCCCTGGGTCGGACATGGCTGCCGCTACCAGCCCACCTGCTCGGCCTACGCGCTCGAGGCCCTGGAAAAGCATGGCGGGCTCAGGGGCGGCTGGCTCGCCGCCCGCCGGATCGCCCGGTGCCATCCCTGGGGCGGGTCCGGCGTGGACAATGTGCCCGACTAGCGCAGCTTTTCGAACGAAATGATCACCTCGCCGATATCGACGCCGAAGCGTTTCATATAGGCTCGATTCAACAGCCGGTCGTCGGATGTCAGCCACATCCAATCGTCGAACGTAACCCTCAGTTCGCCATTCGGCACCGGCAGATCGATGGTGTAGCGCCAGTTGAACGTGTCACCGCGTTCGACCCCTGTCGCCGTGCCGATGACGCCCGGCGCGGTTCCCGTCCAGCTGTCTTCGCCTGACTTCACCAGGGTCCAGATGCGTCGCTCGGTCGTGCCGTCCTCGTAGAGAAAATCCTCGACCAGCCGTATCCGATCGCCATCCCAGTCGCCCTGGATCTTGACCTCGAACCGGCGACGCACCGTGCCGAAAATATCCTGAAACTGGCCATGGGCCACCAGATCTCCATCGAAGAACTCCTCAAGATCGAGCTTTCGATCGCTCAGAAGATCATCATCGGCCGCGGGTTTGCCGCTGCAGGCTGCCAATAAAGCCGTGGCAGCCAGAACAAATATCCATCGCACGGGCAATCCTCCTGTTTGAGGTGGATACGCGCGGCAAGCGGCTTCGGATGAATCTGCTTTGCTTGGCGTGAACGGTTTGGCATACCGCATCCATGCTCGATGATCTTGACGATATCCATCCGCTGTTCCACGGCGCGCCCTCGACCACCGAGTTCAAGAAGCTGCGCAAGCGGATCGTCCGCAATACCCGCGAGGCGATCGAACAGTACGGCATGATCGAGCGCGACGCGCGCTGGCTTGTCTGCCTGTCGGGCGGCAAGGACAGCTACACCCTGCTGGCCGTTCTGCACGAGCTGAAATGGCGCGGCATGCTGCCGGTCGACCTCTTGGCCTGCAACCTCGATCAGGGACAGCCGGGCTTTCCCGCGACGGTTCTGCCGGACTTTCTGGACCGCATGGGCGTGGCGCACCGGATCGAGTATCAGGACACCTATTCCATCGTCGTCGACAAGGTGCCGGCGGGGCGCACCTATTGCGCGCTCTGTTCTCGGCTGCGGCGCGGCAACCTCTACCGTATCGCCCGCGAAGAGGGCTGTTCGGCGGTCGTGCTGGGCCATCATCGCGATGATATCCTGGAAACCTTCCTGATGAACCTGTTTCACGGCGGACGGCTGGCGACGATGCCGCCGAAGCTGGTCAACGAAGAGGGCGACCTGTTCGTCTACCGCCCGCTGGCCCATGTCGCCGAAGAGGATTGCGAGCGGTTCGCCCGCGCCCTCGACTATCCGATCATTCCCTGCGATCTCTGCGGCTCGCAGGACGGCCTGCAACGCCAGCAGGTCAAAGAGATCCTCGATGGCTGGGAAAGAAACAGCCCCGGCCGGCGGCAGGTGATGTTCCGTGCGCTGATGAATGCCCGGCCATCGCATCTGCTGGACCCCAAGCTGTTCGACTTTGCCGGGCTGACCCGCAATACGGACGCATTTGATGAAAATGCGCCGCAACTTCCTGACCTCGGTTAACCCGCGGGCGACAGTCAAGCCGTTAGCCTGACCCTCGATCCGGGCAGATCCTCTGCCCACTGCAATCAGGGGTGAGTGCACATGTCGTCAGGGGCAGGAACAGTCTTCGGCCGGTTTCGGAATGCGTTGCGGTCGGTGCTGCTGGGGCCGCATGTGCTGGCATTCGTGCCGGCGCTGATGCTGGGCGGCTACTGGTACGGCGGTGAAGGCCTGCTGCTTTACATGCCGCTGCTGCTGCCCGCGCTGTTCGCGATTGCCGGGCTGTTCTCTGGTGCCGGAACCTCGTGGCCCGACGACTATGACGGCATCACCGGGCTGAAGCTGCGCAAGGCGGCGGTCAAGCAGCTTGACGCCGCCCTGCAATCGGAACCGTCCAGCGGTAAAACCGCGGCGGCGATTGCCGTCAGACTGGACGATTTCCGCCACATCGAACGGCAATTCGGCAGCCGCGCCAGCGACGCGATCCTGAAACAGACCGGCGAACGGCTGAAAACCGCCCTGCGCGACGGTGACACGGTGGTGCGGCTTGGGCCGGCCGCGTTCGGCATCGCCCTGAGGCCGGTCAGGCGCGTTGATCTTGAAATGCTGATCCAGCTTTGCGCCCGGTTGCAGGCCGCCATTGCCGATCCCTACTCGATTGATGCGACGCGGGTCTATGTCACCGCGTCGGTCGGCTTTTGCACTCTTGCGCGCAGCCCGACCAAGACCGGCGAAGGCGTGCTGGGCTGCGCCGAGGCCGCGCTGAACGCCGCTGTGGTCAACGGGCCGGGATCGATCAGGGCCTTCACGGCGGAAATCAAGCGCCGCGCCGCGATCCGAGAGGAACTGGCCAAGGACGTCGCCAAGGCGCTGGAAGACGGCCAGATCACCGCCTGGTTTCAGCCACAGATCTCGACCGATACCGGGGCGATCACCGGTTTCGAGGCGCTGGCGCGCTGGGAGCATCCCGAACGCGGCCTGATCGCGCCGGCCGACTTCCTGCCCTCGCTGGAAACGCTCGGCCTGATGGAGCGGTTGTCCGAAGTGATGCTGTATCAGTCGCTGACCGCCCTGCGTGACTGGGACCGCGTCGGCCACAATATCCCGTCGGTTTCGGTCAATCTGTCGTCCCACGAACTGCGCAATCCGGCACTTTGCGACAAGATCCGCTGGGAACTGGACAGATTCGAACTGGCGCCCGACCGGCTGTGCATCGAGATCCTCGAAGACGTGATCGCCGACTCGCAGGACGACGTGATCACCCGCAACATCCGCGCCCTGTCCCAGTTGGGGTGCAACATCGACCTGGACGACTTCGGCACCGGCCATGCCTCGATCGCCAGTATCCGGCGCTTCGCCGTCAAGCGGATCAAGATCGACGCCTCTTTCGTGGCCCGGCTGGATCGCGACCGCGACCAGCAGAACATGGTCGCGGCGGTGCTGACGATGGCCGAGCGGCTGGGGCTGGGCACCGTGGCCGAAGGCGTCGAAACCGTCGGCGAACACGCGATGCTCGCGCAGTTGGGCTGCGGCCATGTGCAGGGCTTCAGCATTGCCCGGCCAATGCCGCTGACCGACACGACGGGCTGGATCGCCAGGTATCGAAGCAAGCATGTCGAGACGCCGCGCGTCGGCCGCGAGGCCGGCTGAATTCAGCCCCGCGCCGCAGGCGGCAAGGCCTAAAACCGCTTGACCTTTCGGCCCGTGGCCTGTTGAACCTGCCCAGACCCGGAATAGTCAGGCGGTGGGCCCGAATGGACGATCAGAACAAGAACCTAATCCTTGCCACGGCACTTAGTTTCCTGGTGATTCTGGTCTGGTTCGTGCTGTTTCCGCCGGAAGAGCCGGTGACCGATCCGAACGCGACGGTCACCACCGAGGCCTCCCCGGTTCCGGGTGTCACCGCCGTGGTGCCCGACGGCCCCGCCGCCACCCCCGCGCCAGAGGCCACGGCCGCCGAGACGCCGCGCATCGCCATCGACACGCCGCGCCTGTCGGGCAGCATTTCCCTGCAAGGCGGCCGCATCGACGCGCTGGCGCTCAAGGATTACCGCGACACGCTCGCGGCGGGCAGTCCGAACGTCACCCTGCTGACCCCGGTTGGCCAGCCTCAGGCCTATTACGCGCTTTTCGCCTGGGCGCCGGGCGGCGATCTGGGGTTCGAGGACGTCCCCGGCGCCGATACTCTCTGGCAGCTGGAAAGCGGCGACACCCTGACTGTCGGCAAGCCGGTGACGCTGGTCTGGACCAATGACAACGGCCAGACCTTTCGCAGCAAGATCGAAGTCGATGACGACTTCATGTTCAGCGTCACGCAATCTGTCGAGAACGCCTCGGGCGACACGACACGTCTGGCCGCCTACAGCCAGATCCGCCGCCACGGCGAACCGGACGACCTCAAGAAGTTCTTCATCATTCACGAAGGTCCGATCCGGCAATCCGGAAAAGAGCTGAAAGAGCAGGACTACAAGGACTTGCGCGGCCTTGGAACCGATCCTCGCTGGGGCGCGAATGCCGAGGTGGTCGAGGTCGAATCGAATGGCTGGATCGGCTTCACCGACCATTACTGGATGACCACGCTCATTCCGGATCAGAGCCAGCCGTTCACCTCGGTGCTGAAATACGACCAGTCGCGCGACACCTACACCACCGAGGCACGGCTGCCGGCTGTCGATGTCGCGCCCGGCCAGTTGGCCAGCTTCACCACCCGGTTTTTCGCCGGCGCCAAGGAATGGGCAACGATCCGCTCCTATCAGAACGAGGCCGGCATCTACAACTTCATCGACGCGATCGACTGGGGCTGGTTCTTCTTCCTGACCAAGCCGATCTTCGCGGTGCTGCACTGGCTGAACAGCGTCATCGGCAATATGGGCTGGTCGATCATCGTGCTGACGCTGATCATCAAGGCGATGGTGTTCCCGCTCGCCTACAAATCCTATGTCTCGATGGCGCGGATGAAGGAATTGCAGCCCGAGATGGAGGCGCTCAAGGAACGGGCCGGCGACGACCGGCAGAAGATGCAGCAAGGGATGATGGAGCTCTACAAGAAGAACAAGGTCAACCCGGCCTCGGGCTGCCTGCCGATCCTGCTGCAGATCCCGATCTTCTTCTCGCTCTACAAGGTGATCTTCGTCACGATCGAACTGCGGCATGCGCCGTGGCTCGGTTGGATCCGCGACCTGTCGGCGCCCGATCCGTCCTCGATCCTGAACCTGTTCGGATTGCTGCCATGGGCGACGCCGGATCAGGGATCGCTGTTCTTCATTCTGTCGCTTGGCGTGCTGCCGATCCTGCTGGGCATCTCGATGTGGATGCAGCAGAAACTGAACCCGGCCCCGACCGATGCGACACAGGCGATGATCTTCGCCTGGATGCCCTGGGTGTTCATGTTCATGCTGGGCAGCTTTGCCTCGGGCCTGGTGCTCTACTGGATCGCCAACAACACCATAACCTTCATCCAGCAATACGTGATCATGCGCAGCCACGGCCACAAGCCGGACGTCTTCGGCAACATCATCTCGACCTTCAAACGCAAAGGCTCGGCCGAGAAATGACCGGCACGGTCGCCCAGATCTGGCGGCACCCGATCAAGTCGCACGGTCGCGAGGCGTTGCAGCGGGTCTCCCTGACGGAAGGGCGCACGATGCCGTGGGACCGCGCCTGGGCGGTCCGCCACGAGAGGTCGAAGGCCGACGGAACCGCATGGGCGCCCTGCGCCAACTTCTCGCGCGGTGCCAAGGCGCCGTCGTTGCAGGCGATCCAAGCGGTGCTGGACGAGGCCGACGAGACCCTCGCGCTCAGCCATCCCGACCTGCCCGATCTGCACTTCGACCCCGCCACCGAGCAAGACCGGTTTCTGGACTGGGTCGGCCCGATCATGCCGGCCGACCGGGCCGCGTCCGCCGCCATCATCCGGGTCCCGGACCGCGGCATGACCGACACCGATTTCCCCTCGATCAGCCTGATCAACCTGGCCTCTCACCGTGCCGTGGGGCTGCGTCTGGGCCAGGACCTGTCGCCGCTGCGCTGGCGCGGCAATTTCCTGCTCGACGGGCTGGCCCCGTGGGAAGAGTTCGACTGGATCGGAAAGCGCCTGCGGATCGGAACCGTCGAGATCGAGGTGCGTGAACGCATCGGCCGATGCCTGGCGACAGCCGCCAACCCCGGCACCGGAAAACGCGACGCGGACACGCTGAACGCCTTGCAGGCAGGGTGGGGCCACACCGATTTCGGCGTCTACGCTGTGGTCACCGGCTCTGGGGCGGTCGGCCTTGGCGACCGCATCGAGCGGCTGCAATGACGCTGCCCTTCCCCATCGCCGACGTCACCCCCGAAGAGGCAGAGCGGGGCCGCATCCTGTTCGCGGGCGAAACCGAATTCGTCAAAGGCGTCGTCGCGATGGACGGCCTGCCCCCCGCCGACCGGCTCGAGATCTGCTTTGCCGGCCGCTCGAATGTCGGCAAGTCCAGCCTGATCAACGCGCTGACCGGCCGCAAGGGACTGGCGCGCGCCTCGAACACGCCGGGCCGGACGCAAGAGATCAACTTCTTCACCTGCGGCGACCAGACCTACCTCGTCGATCTTCCCGGCTACGGATTTGCCAATGCCCCGGTGAAGGTCGTCGAGAAATGGCAACGCCTGCTCAAGGCCTACCTCTCGGGCCGCCAGACCCTGCGCCGGGCTTTCGTGCTGATCGACGCGCGGCACGGCGTCAAGTCGGTGGACGAGGACATCCTGACCCTGCTCGACCAGTCGGCGGTGACCTTCCAGGCCGTCCTGACGAAGGTCGACAAGGTCAAGGCCGCCGATCTCGACAAGATTCTGGCACAGGTCCGCGCGGCCCTGTCCAGACATCCGGCCGCGTTTCCCGAACTGCTGCTGACCTCGTCGGAAAAGGGCGTCGGCATCGAGACCCTCCGCGCGGTGATCGCCCGCCTCGACTACAGCGTTTCGGGACACGCTTGAGACAGAAAGCATCGGAATTCGCGTTCGAGCGCAGCGAGAGGCAGCGCAGTTCCGTTTCAGTCTTTTCCCGAAGCGCTTAAGCCGGCAATGACTTGCGGCACAGCCCAAGTTGCGCCTTACTGACCTGTGTTCCAAGGATTCCCGAAATGAAGAAACAGGACACGATGAACAGAGACTGGATTGCCACGGCGCGCACCTTGTCCGAAGCGCTGCCCTACCTGCAGCGCTACAGCGGTGCCATCGTCGTCGTCAAGTTCGGCGGCAATGCGATGGGCGATGAACGGGCCATGGCCGAGTTTGCCCGAGACATCGTTCTGATGCGGCAGGTCGGCGTCAACCCCGTTGTGGTCCACGGCGGCGGGCCGATGATCAATGATCTGCTCGACCGGCTGGGGATCCAGTCAACATTCGTCCGCGGCAAACGGGTGACCGACAAGGCAACGGTCGAAGTCGTCGAAATGGTCCTGACCGGCCTCGTCAACAAGCGGATCGTGCAGGCGATCATGGACGAAGGCGGGCGGGCCGTCGGCCTGTCCGGCAAGGATGACGACATGATCGCCTGTGTCGCCGACGACCCCGAGCTTGGATTCGTCGGCAAGCCGGTCGAGTTGAATGTCCAGGTCCTTCGCGACCTGTTCAACGCGGGTATCATTCCCGTCGTGGCGCCGGTGGCCACCGGCATGAACCCCAATGAGACCTTCAACGTCAACGGCGACACGGTGGCCGGCGCGATCGCCGGGGCGCTGAAAGCCGACCGGCTGCTGCTGCTGACCGATGTCGCGGGCGTCAAGGACGAAACCGGCGAGGTGGTTACCCAGCTGACCCCCGCAGAGGTCCGCGACCTGACCGAGCGCGGCATCATCGCAGGCGGCATGATCCCCAAGACCGAAACCGCTCTCAAAGCCATCGAGGACGGTGTCCGGGCGGTCGTCATCCTGGATGGACGGCTGCCCAATGCGACGCTTCTGGAACTGTTCACCGAACATGGCGCGGGCTCGATCATTCGCTCGACGGAACCGCGCGTCAAACCCCACCGGACATGAGCGGCCTGCTCGCCCGGATCGAGGCCGGCGCGGCGCCGCACCACCTTGCGGTGTTCGGCGGATTCCATCCGACCAGCCGGGACAGCGCACCTGTGGGCACCCGGACGCTGCTGCTGTTCGGCCCGCAAGAACCGGGCTTCTGGCCGCATGTCAGCCGCCAGCCAGAGTTCCTCGATCAGCGCCCCGATCCCATGGATCGCTGGTCGGACCGGGTCATGTCGGCACTGGCGCGGCAGTTCGATGCACAGGCGCTCTTCCCGTTCGGTGGCCCGCCCTATCAGCCCTTCATCAGCTGGGCGCTGCGCAGCGGCCGGGCCTGGACCTCGCCTGTCGGGCTGCTGGTGCATGATCGCGCCGGGCTCTTCATCTCGTATCGCGGCGCGCTCGCGCTGCCCCGCCGGATCGCGCTTCCGCCCGCACCGCAACGACCCTGCGACAGCTGCGCCGGGCAGCCTTGCCGATCCGCCTGCCCGGTCGCCGCCCTGACCGAAACGGGCTATGATCTTGCAAGCTGCCATGCTTATCTGGACACGGAACCGGGGAAGGACTGCATGACAACAGGTTGCGCCGTTCGCCGCGCCTGCCCGGTCTCTGCCGCCCATGGTCGCCTTGCCGAGCAATCGGCGTTTCACATGAAAGCCTTTCACAAATGACCCACCGCCTGATCCTGACGCGCCACGCAAAATCCAGCTGGGACGATCCGACGGCCGAGGATCATGACCGGCCGCTGAACAAGCGCGGCCGTCTGGCGGCGAAGGATATCGGCGAATGGCTGGCGCAACACGGCTACCTGCCCGACCTCGTCCTTTGCTCGACCGCCGCCCGGACCACCGAAACCTGGGAGATCATGGCGACCGCCCTGCCGAATTCCGTGCCCATCCAGTTTGACCGGTCGCTCTATCTGGCATCGCCCGATGTGATGCTGAACGCGCTGAAAGCCGTCGAAACCGCAAAGTCCGTGCTGCTGATCGGCCACAATCCGGGCATTTCGCTGGCCGCCTCGGCGTTTGCGGCCAATCCGCCGCATCATCCGCGTTTCGCGCAGTATCCGACCGGCGCGACGACGGTCTACAAGTTCGCGCTCGATGGCTGGGACCAGTTGGCCTGGGGCGACGGTGACGTGCTGGATTTCACCCTGCCGCGCACCGAAACCTGACCCCCGCCGTGGTGTCCTGCAAGGCTTCGCCTTGCGGCGAAGCCATCGGTCAATGCCCCAGGATCTGGCTGAGGAACAGCTTGGTGCGGTCCGATTTGGGGTGCAGGAAGAACTCTTCCGGCTCGTTCTGTTCGACGATCTGTCCCTGATCCATGAAGATCACCCGGTTCGCGACCTGACGGGCAAAGCCCATCTCGTGGGTCACGCAGATCATCGTCATGCCCTCTTCGGCCAGTTGGATCATCGTATCCAGAACTTCCTTGATCATCTCCGGATCAAGCGCCGAGGTCGGTTCGTCAAACAGCATGATCCGCGGCTTCATGCACAGCGACCGGGCGATCGCCACGCGTTGCTGCTGACCGCCCGACAACTGGCCGGGATACTTGCCGGCCTGTTCCGGGATCTTCACCTTGGCCAGATACTCCATCGCCGTCGCCTCGGCTTCCTTCTTGGGAACCTTGCGGACCCAGATCGGCGCCAGCGTGCAGTTTTCCAGAATCGTCAGATGGGGGAACAGGTTGAAGTGCTGAAAGCACATCCCCACCTCGGACCGGATCTTGTCGATGTTCTTGAGGTCCGAGGACAGCACCGTCCCGTCCACCTCTATGCGTCCCGACTGGTGCTCCTCCAGCGCGTTGATGCAGCGGATCAGCGTCGATTTCCCCGACCCCGACGGGCCGCAGACCACGATCCGTTCACCCTGGTACACCGTCAGATTGATGTCGCGCAGCACATGGAAGGTGCCGAACCACTTGTTCATGCTCTCGATCTGGATGGCCACCTCATCCGACACCTTCATCTGGCTGCGGTCGATCGGACGGTCGGTTGCAAGTTCAGACATGGTTCAGTCTCCTTACCTTAACGGTGCTCGGTCTGCAGCTTGCGCTCCAGCCATTGCGAATACTGGGACATCGAGAAACAGCAGATCCAGAAGACCAGCGCCACGAAGATGAACAGCTCCCAGTAGACGCCGTTCCAGTCGGTCGATGCGCGGATCGAGTTGGTCAGACCAAGCATGTCGAAGATGCCGATGAAGATCACCAGCGTGGTGTCCTTGAACAGGCCGATGAAGGTGTTGACGATACCGGGGATGGAGATCTTCAGAGCCTGCGGCATGATGATCAGCCGCTGCGCCTTCCAGTAATCCAGCCCCAGCGAATCCGCCGCCTCGTACTGGCCCTTCGGCAGTGCGGCCAGCCCGCCACGGATCGTCTCGGCCATGTAGGCCGAGGCGAACAGCGTCACCATGATGATCACCCGCAGCACGATGTCGAAATTCGTGCCCGGCGGCAGGAAGTAGTTCAGCAGCAGCGAGGCGGTGAACAGAAGCGTGATCAGCGGCACACCGCGAATGAACTCGATGAACCCGATGCAGATCGTCTTGACGATGAACAGGTCGGATTGCCGGCCCAGCGCCAGCACGACGCCGATCGGCAGCGACAGAACGATGCCGGCAAGGCCGATGATGACCGAAATCATGAACCCGCCGATCTGCTTCGAATTGGCCGTCTCGATGCCGATCGGAATCAGCGAATGGACCGCATCCGCAACCGGTGCCGCAAGAAACAGCCACCAGATCACCGGTGCCGCGAATGCCGCAATGACCCCGATCAGGCTGCTGAACCGCGCCATGATGCCGAAGGCGGCAATGGCGATCATCAGGCCCGCCAGAACCGACACCGGCATCCAGATCGACCCGCCCCAGACCAGCCAGAAGGCGATGAACGGGTAAAGCAGAGAGAACCACATCAGTTTGCGCGGCAGATTGTCGAACAGGATCGGCGCCAGAGCGACGAACAGCAGAACGAAAGCCAGATTGGGGCGCCAGTAAAGATGCGACGGGTAAAACCCGTAAAGCAGCTGCTGCCACCGCTCGGTGATGACCGCGAAACAGGCGCTTGGCTCTCCGTTGTTCACCGCATCGCGGATCTGCCGGCATTCATCCAGCGAATCCGCCACCCAGATCGAGTTCACGAACCACGGCCCGATATGCGCCAGAACCCAGTAGATCAGGTAAAGCGAGACCACGGTGAGGATGGCGTTCACCCATCCCGAGAGCAGGTTCTCGCGCAGCCATTTGATCGCGCCGCGTTCGGTAAGCGGCGGCTCGGCCTCGGGCAGCATGGTGTCGCGCACATAGGCAACGGTCTGGGCATGAAGATCGCTCATATCACCGCTCCTTCAGCTTGACGGTCTTGTTGTAGACATTCATCGCCGAGGAAATCAGCAACGAGACGATCAGATAGATCAGCATCATCAGCATCATGCATTCCAGCTCTCGCCCCGTCTGGTTCAGCGTGATGCCGCCCAGCGTGGACCGCAGGTCCATGTAGCCCACGGCAATCGCCAGCGAAGAGTTCTTCGTCAGGTTCAGATATTGCGAGATCAGCGGCGGAATGATCACCCGCAGGGCCTGCGGCAGGATTACCAGGCGCATGGTCCGGCTTGGGCGGATACCCAGGGCGTACGCCGCCTCGGTCTGCCCGTGCGACACCGCAAGAATGCCGGCCCGCACGTTTTCGGCGATGAACGCGCCGGTATAGAACGACAATGCCAGCCACAGCGCGATCAGCGAATTGCGCAGATGCAGTCCGCCCTGAAAGTTGAAGCCCTGCAATGACGGATAATCCAGTCCGACCGGCCGGCCCATCAGAAAGTAGGCGGCCAGCGTCGGCAGGACGAAAATCCCCAGCTTGATCCAGCCATTCGGCAGGATCTCCCCGGTCGCCTCCTGCCGCTTCTTCGAATAGCGGCCAAACGCCCAGATGCCGACGAGAGACGCCAGAAAGACCAGCACCACCGCCACCGACCCGTCATGCCAGACCGGCATCGGAACATAGGTTCCGCGGTTGGTGACCGCGATCGTTTCATTCAACCACATCGACGCCGCCGAATCGTCGCCGCGAAAGGCGTTCGGCGCGGGGGTTGCCTCGGTCAGCACCGCGAAGAAGGCGATGATCCACAACAGAACCGGAATGTTCCGGAAGCTTTCGACGTAGAAACCCATCAGCCGGGCCGTCAGCCAGTTCTTCGACAGCCGCAGGACACCGGCGATAACACCCACGATAGTCGCCAGAATGCAGCCCAGGACGGCCACCAGAAGCGTATTCAGAAGGCCGACAATGGCCGCCCGAAGATGCGTCGAATTCGAACTGTACTCGATCAGCGACTGATTGATGTCGTAGCCGGCGCGCACCGTCAGGAACCCGAAGTTGAAATCCTTGCCGAGCGCCTGAAGGTTGGCAACCGTGTTTGAAATCAACCATGCGAAGATCGCCATGAATCCGATCAGCGCGACGACCTGAATGGTAATCGAGCGATACCGGGTATCATAGACTAGCTGGCTGAGCCGAAACGATTCCTTTGAAGGATCGGTCAGTGTCGTCATGAATGACGCTCCCATGCTCCCTGAAGTTTATGGTTCGCCGCAGCCTCTGACGGGCCGCTTGGCAAGTCGTTTCTTGTTGTTATTGATGCACGAAGGGCGCGGTGTTTGCCGCGCCCTTCGCAAGTTTCTGGCCTACCGGAACGGCGGCGAATACAGCAGACCGCCATTGGTCCACTGCGCATTGAGACCGCGGGTCAGCCCGATCGGCGTGTTCTCTCCGATGTTCTTCTCGAAGATCTCGCCATAGTTGCCGTTGGCCATGATCGCGTTCTTCGCCCAGTCGTTCGACAGGCCGATCATCCCACCCAGCTCGCCTTCGGTTCCCAGAAGCCGGTTGATTTCGGGGTTGCTGGTCGGGGTGGCCGACAGTTCGCCGACATTGGCCGAGGTCACGCCAAGTTCTTCGGCGGCGACCAGCGCGTTCAGCGTCCACATCACGATGTCGCCCCACTCGTTGTCGCCGTGGCGGACCAGCGGGCCCAGCGGCTCTTTCGAGATGATCTCGGGCAGCAGGATGTGGTCGGCGGGGGTTTCGAAGGTCGCGCGCGTCGCGGCCAGACCCGAGGCATCGGTGGTATAGACGTCGCAAGCGCCGGCAAGGTACTGCTGCTGCGCTTCGGCGTTGGTTTCCACCGGCACCGGCTCGTAGCTGAGGTTGTTGATGCGGAAGTAGTCCGCCAGGTTCAGCTCGGTCGTCGTGCCGGTCTGGATGCAGACGGTGGCCCCGTCCAGTTCCTTGGCCGAAGATACGCCCAGCGCCTTCGGGATCATGAAGCCCTGACCGTCATAGTAGTTGACGCCGACGAAATCGAACTTGAGGTCGGTGTCGCGCGAGAAGGTCCAGGTGGTGTTCCGCGCCAGCATGTCGACCTCGCCCGAGGCGAGCGCGGTAAAGCGTGTCTGGCCGGTCGTCGGGGTGAAAGAGACGGCGCTTGGATCGCCAAGGACGGCGGCCGCGACGGCGCGGCATACGGCCACGTCAAAGCCCTGCCACTCGCCATTCGCGTCGGGCGCGGCGAAGCCGGGCACACCGGTCGCGACACCGCAGTTCAGCGTGCCACGGGCCTTTACATCATCAAGCGTCGCAGCCGATGCGACGCCGGCGGCCAGACCGGCAACGGTCAGTGCGCCGACAAAAATTGTTCTTTTCATGTTTACCTCTTCCTGAGTTGCCACCCAAACAGGGCGGTTCTTCCGGTCCCTGCGGACCGGGGGCGATCGTGTGAGTGGTATTTTCCCCTCAGCGGTTCAAGTGTGGTCGGATTCACTGCTTCACGTCAAGGGTGGGGTGGTGGAAAGTTAAGGTTTATCCGGCGTAAGGCCGCGAACACGTCAAGCGTGCAAAGCATTGCGCAGAAACACTATTTTTTTGCCATTCGATAGATTTCGGCCGCCGTCAGGAAAGCTGATCGTTTTTGTCTGGCAAGGGCGGATGCGTCTTCGTCCTCTCCCCATTGCTGTTCCTGCCAGCTCTCATCGACTCTCGACGTTATCCACAGGTCGTCATCGTTCCCGGCGCCGCGGGAGACGGCAAAGCCGATGATCAGCGATCCCGAGAGGCTGACGAGGTCATGAAACGCGGCCAGCTCGATGTCCGAAAGACCATCGACATGCTCTGTCAGCAGGCGCAGCGCGGCCGGGTCTTGCGGTTCGTGCATGACGCCGGGACGCGGGCACAGCCGGGCGCCAAGCGCCTCGGCCGCCCAATCCAGCAGCGGATCCCACGCCTGCGACTGACGTCGCACCAGTTCCGCCGGCGATGTCGCGCGATAGCACAGCAGGTCCGCGTCGCCGTAATCCGCGATCAGGCCGACCACCGCCCTGCGCTGCGGCGCTACCTTGTCGATGGCCGAGTTCACGGTCCGGGTGATCGGCATGCTGCCGGGGTCGATCTTCTCGCCCTGCGCCGCCCATTCCGCGCAGACCGCCTCGGCAAGCGCCCGCGTCGGCATGACCAGCGGCGCCTTGCCCGGCGTCCGGATGTCGCGGCCGTCCAGCCGGACGACGAACCCGTCCGCCTCCGGCTCGACCGTCGCCTCGGTCCAGAACCGCTTGGCCGTCCAGCCGGTCATTCCAGGTCCTCGAACGGATCAAGCGGCACATCCCCCGGATGCCAGCCAAAACTCTCCCAGCTGCGCTGCATGTGCGGCGGCAGCGGCGCGGTGAAGGTCATGATCGCCCGTGTTTCGGGATGCTCGATGCGCAGGTACCGCGCGTGCAGATGCAGCTTGCGGCTGATCTCTCCGCCCAGTTGCGCGCCCCAGCCATCGCCAAGGTTCTCCTGCCCCGATCCGCCATACTTGCCGTCGCCGATGATCGGATGCCCGATCTCGGCCATATGGGCGCGCAGCTGATGGGTTCTGCCGGTCACCGGAACCAGCGCCACCCACGCCGCGCGGCTGGCCAGCGGGCTGAGTACCGCGTAATCGGTCGTCGCGCGCTTGGCGCCCGGCGTCCGGTCGACCTCGTCGGGATGAATGCAGAGCATCTTCTCGCCCTCGCCCATGGCGCCCCGGCCCGCAGCCTTGACCAGCCCGAACTTGATCGTCCCCATCTTAGGATGCGGCACCCCGGCGACGATCGCCCAGTAGATCTTGCGCGTCGCCCGGTGCCGGAACGCCGCCGACAGCGCGCTGGCCATCCGGTTGGTCCGCGCCATCAGCAGCACGCCAGAGGTGTCCTTGTCCAGCCGGTGAACCAGACGCGGCTTTTCCGGATAGCCGAAGCACAGGGCCTCGGCCAGCCCGTCGACATGCCGTGTCTGGCCGCTGCCGCCCTGGCTGGGCAGGCCGGCGGGCTTGTTCAGGACGATCAGATGATCGTCGCGGTAAAGCACCGCCTCGCGGATCATCTGCGCATCCGCCTCCGAGATCTTCGGCGCCGCGCGCGGACTGTCATCCGCCTGGTCGGGCAGCGGCGGGATCCGCACCTCCTGGCCCGGCACGACCCGCGTCGCGCCCTTGACCCGGCCGCCATCCACCCGGATCTCGCCCTTGCGGCACAGCTTCTCGATCAGGCCCTGGCTGACATGCGGAAAGTGGCGGCGGAACCAGCGATCCAGCCGCTGATCCGCCTCGTCGGCGCCGATCGTCACCGTCTGCACCCGGCTCATGCCAGGACCCCCCGCGTCAACGCCAGCCCGGCCATGATCGCCGCCAGCGACAGAATGACCGAGCCCAGCACGTAAACCGCGGCCAGCCAGATCTGGCCGCGCTCGAACAGCACCAGCGCATCCAGCGAAAACGCCGAGAAGGTGGTGAACCCGCCCAGCAGGCCGACCATCAGGAACGGCGCCAGACGGTTGTCCCCCTTATGCGCCAGCACGACGACCAGTACGCCGATCAGGAACGATCCCAGGATATTCACCGCCAGCGTCGCCCACGGGAACCCCGGCCCGATCAGCCGCATCGCGGCGACGCCGGTCAGATACCGGGCACTGGCGCCGATGGCGCCCCCCAGCGCGACCTGTATGAGAGTTGTGACCATGGCGCTTTCCATTTCCCGCGGCGCGCTGAAAGTCAACCGTCGTGGCGCTTTGCGCGCAGGTTCACGAAGTAATCCAGCCGCTTTTTCAGCTCGCGCTCATAGCCGCGCTCGACCGGCTGATAATAGACCCCCCGTTTCATCCCGTCGGGAAAGTAGTTCTGCCCGGAAAAGCCGTCATCGGCATCGTGATCATAGGCATAGCCCTTGCCGTAGCCCTGCTCTTTCATCAGCCTTGTCGGGGCGTTCAGGATATGTTTCGGCGGCGGCTCCGACCCGGTCTGCCGGGCGGCGGCGACGGCGGCCTTGAACGCCGCGTACCCGGCATTCGATTTCGGCGCCAGCGCCAGGTAGGTGACCGCCTGCGCCAGCGCCAGCTCGCCCTCGGGCGATCCCAGCCGTTCATAGGTCTCCCAGGCATGCAGGCAGATGGTCTGCGCCTGCGGATCGGCCAGGCCGATATCCTCGACCGCCATGCGGGTGATCCGCCGGGCCAGGAACCGCGGGTCCTCGCCCCCCGCCAGCATCCGCGCCAGCCAGTACAGCGCCGCGTCCGGGTCCGACCCGCGCACCGATTTGTGCAAGGCCGAGATCAGGTTGTAATGCTCGTCGCCTGATTTGTCGTACTTCGTCGCGCGCCGCATCAGCCGGACGGTCAGCGCATCGGTGTCCAGCACCTTGTCCGTGGCCCAGGCCGCCACCTGCTCGATCAGGTTCAACACCGCGCGGCCATCGCCATCGGCCATCTCCAGCAGCGCCTCACGGGCCGCGCCGGTCAGCGGCAGCGGCTTGCCCAGCTCGCGTTCCGCACGCTGCGCCAGCAATTCCAGATCGGCCAGATCGAGACGCTTGAGCACCAGCACTTGCGCCCGCGACAACAACGCCGCGTTCAGCTCGAAGCTTGGATTCTCGGTGGTGGCGCCGACCAGCAGGATCGTGCCATCCTCCATATGCGGCAGGAATCCGTCCTGCTGGGCCTTGTTGAACCGGTGGATCTCATCGACGAACAGCAAGGTTCCCTTGCCGTTCTGACGCCGCAGCCGGGCGGATTCGAAGACTTTCTTGAGATCGGGAACGCCGGTGAAAATGGCGCTGACCTGGATGAAATGCAGATCAGTCTCGGCTGCCAGAAGCCGGGCGATGGTGGTCTTGCCGACACCGGGCGGCCCCCACAGGATCAGGGATGACAAGCTGCCAGAGGCCAGCATGGCCCCGAGCGGCGCATCCGGACCCAGCAGCTGGTCCTGACCGATGACTTCGGCCAGGGTCCTCGGCCGCAGCCTGTCGGCCAGCGGTCGCGGCGCGGCTTTGGCATCCTTGGGGTGCGGATCGGAAAAAAGGTCGGCCATGCGCTGATCGTAGTGATGGGCGCAGGCCGAGAAAAGGGCGTTCTGGGGCCGGGGCCGGGCGCCCCGGCCTTCTGGAACACCACATCAATGCAACTTGGACTGAAGATTGATCTGGATGCACCGGCTGGTGTCCCCCTCGATGTTCAGCACCGGCCCGACAACGTCGATATCCAGACCCACCCGGCGGCCCCAGCGCGGTCCATTCTCGGGGATAAGACCCAGAACGGTGGACGCGCCCAGTTCGCGGGCCGAGATCGTCATCTCGTTGATCAGGTTCATCTGCACCCGCATCCGCAGTTTCGCCGGCACCTTGTGCGAAACGAAGATCCGCGACGACTCCCAGATATGGCTGGCAACGGGGGCCTCGCCGTACAGAAGATCGGTCGGGATCGTGTCCAGCAGGCCGCGCTGCGCGTCGCGAATCATGTAGGTGTAGATGCCGCACCGCGCCGTGGTCGGGGTCAGGCGGACGCCCGCCAGCACTTCGCCGAATTCGTGCACCGCGATCCAGCGGCTGGCCGGCGTGTCGTACTGGTCGTATTCCATGCCGTCGACTTGCGGCAGGTCCCAGTTGGCCTTCTGGATGAAGGTCTCATGCCGGGCGCGCAGCATGTTGGTGAACAGAGCGCCGTGATTGTGCATGTTGTCGAAAGAAAGAGTGGTGGTTTGCATGGTTGCCTCCGATGGATTGACGTTTCAACACATCGCGGAATAGCAAACCGTCAGAGCAGCCGATACTCCTTGGCACGTTGAATCGCCTCGGATGTCGTGCGCGCCATAAGCCGTGTGCGCGCCGAGATCAGACGCGCCTTGAAAGCACTTTCGGATATGCCCAGCTTGGCGGCAGCGGCTGCGTGACGGTCCCCGTCCGCGATGCACCGGAGGGCCTGAACCTGGGCGAGAGTCAACTCGGTCGGTGGTTCCGAGATCTCATGCAATGCAAGAATCAGGCCGAAAACCTTTTCAATCTCCATGTCGAGGAACTCGCGGTCAGCGCGCGCTATTCCGACAATGGTTCTTGATTGGATCGGACCGCATGCGAATGCAGCGCCGTAGACCAGGCCGTGATCGGCCGCCTGCCCCCAAATGTCGAAAGGATCGGGAAGCTCGATCTCGCTCCACCTGGTGGTCCCCTCGCAACTCAATCCCCAAGAGATCATCGGGTCGCGCAAACCGTAGGCGTTGACCGTGTAGTGCTCGGACCATTTCGGATCATAAGTGTTCACTGCCATCAGCGGGGCTGCGAACCTGATATGAAGGCCAGCAGAAAAGCCCGCCGGCGAACTTCCGCCGAGCTGCTTGAAGAGAAGACCTATTTCTGGACGTCTGGACATATCTTTTTAGACAGCTTGCTGATTGATAGGTCAACCTTAAATTGTGAACATGTCAAAATGACGCCGGGGTATCGCGATGAAGTTGAATGACAAGGATCTGCTGGCCAAGCTGCTGTCGCTGCCCGAGCATCTGCGCGCTGATTTTGTGGACTTTTTCGGCATGTCGAACCTGTCCCGCACCCAGATCGACGATCTCGAAGAGACGCTTTCGGCCTCTGCCGCATTCAAGAACCGATTGAAACCCGGCAAGGCGCATTGAACTGCTCTGAGACGAAAAACCCGCCGCAGCCAGGGGCCGCGACGGGATTGATTCGGGGCTGATTCGGCGTCGCCGGGATCAGTCTTCGGCGGTCGCATCCTCGGCCATGACGCGGGCGCGGTCGCCGGCGCCCTTGGCGTCCATGTCGCGGTCGACGAATTCGATGATCGCCATCGGCGCCATGTCACCATAGCGGAACCCGGCCTTCAGCACGCGGACATAGCCGCCCTGCCGGTCCTTGTAGCGCGGACCCAGAACCTCGAACAGTTTCGCCACATAGGCGTCCTGCTTCAGTTGCGATCCGGCCTGGCGGCGGGCGTGCAGATCGCCGCGCTTGCCAAGCGTGACCAGCTTTTCGACGATTCGCCGCAGCTCTTTCGCCTTCGGCAGCGTGGTCTTGATCTGTTCATGTTCAATCAGCGATCCGGCCATGTTCGCGAACAGCGCCTTGCGGTGTTCGTGGGTCCGGTTCAGCTTGCGGTATCCACCACTGTGACGCATTTTGTTTCTCCTTCAGCTTTATGCTTTGTCCGGCAGACTGTTGCGTGCAGCCTGCTATCCTTGGGGCGGGATTGCCCGTGGTGAAACCGGAATGATCTCACCGGTAGCCGACCACCGGCCTGCCCGCGTTGGGGCAGGCCGGCGACAGGCCGGTTGTTCCTAGAACTGGTCCTCGAACTTCTTGGCCAGATCCTCGATGTTCTCCGGCGGCCATTCCTCGACATCCATGCCAAGGTGCAGGCCCATTCCGGACAGCACTTCCTTGATCTCGTTCAGCGACTTGCGGCCGAAGTTCGGGGTGCGCAGCATCTCGGCCTCGGTCTTCTGAATGAGATCGCCGATATAGACGATGTTGTCGTTCTTCAGACAGTTCGCAGACCGCACCGACAGCTCCAGCTCGTCGACCTTCTTCAGCAGCAGCGGGTTGAATTCCAGACCATCCTCGTCGCTGTCCGCGCGGGCCGATTCCGGCTCGTCGAAGTTCACGAAGATCGACAGCTGGTCCTGCAGGATCCGCGCGGCATAGGCCACCGCATCGTCCGGCGTGATCGAGCCGTCGGTTTCCAGTTTCAGCGTCAGCTTGTCGTAATCCAGAACCTGGCCTTCGCGGGTCGGCTGCACATCGTAGCTGACCTTGAGGACCGGCGAATAGATCGCGTCGATCGGCATCAGGCCGATGGGCGCATCCTCGGGGCGGTTCTTGTCGGCCGCGACATAGCCCTTGCCGGTATTGACCGTCAGTTCCATGTACAGATCGGCACCCTCGTCGAGGTGGCAGATCACGTGATCCTTGTTCAGGATCTCGATGCCCGCACTTTCCGAGATGTCGCCGGCGGTGACCACGGCCGGACCCTTGGCCGAGATGTTCAGCCGCTTCGGGCCTTCGACTTCCATCCGGATCGCCACGCCCTTGAGGTTCAGCACGATGTCGGTGACGTCTTCGCGCACACCGGCAATGGATGAAAACTCGTGCAGCACGTTGTCGATCTGCACGCTGGTGATGGCGGCGCCCTGCAGCGACGACATCAGGATGCGGCGCAGCGCGTTGCCCAGCGTCAGGCCAAAGCCACGCTCCAGCGGTTCGGCGATCAGCGTCGCCTGACGCTTCGGGTCATTGCCCGGCTTGACGTCCAGCTGCTGCGGTTTGATCAGCTCAGCCCAGTTCTTATGGATCATGCGTGTCTCCTCAATTCAAGTTCCCAGGCCCATGTCCGTAAGCGGGGGAACACCCGAGGGTTCAAAATGACAGCATCGGGCCGCGACAGGTCGCGGGCCCGAGCAGGTAGTTTCGTCAGACGCGGCGGCGCTTCGGCGGGCGGCAGCCGTTATGGGCCATCGGCGTCACATCACGGATCGAGGTGATGTTGAGCCCGACAGCAGCCAAGGCGCGCAGCGCGCTTTCACGGCCCGAACCGGGGCCCTGAACTTCGACCTCAAGGGTCTTGACGCCATGCTCCTGGGCCTTCTTGGCGACATCCTCTGCGGCCATCTGGGCGGCGTAGGGCGTCGATTTCCGGCTGCCCTTGAAGCCCATCGTACCGGCCGAGGACCAGGCAATCGCATTGCCCTGCACGTCCGAAATCAGGATCTTGGTGTTGTTGAACGAGGAATTCACATGTGCAACGCCGGCGGCGATGTTCTTGCGTTCCTTGCGCTTGGTGCGGGTCTTTTCGCGTGCCATCTCTGCGCCCCCTTATTTCTTCTTGCCGGCAATGGCCTTTGCGGGGCCTTTGCGGGTGCGAGCGTTGGTGTGGGTCCGCTGACCGCGCACCGGCAGGTTGCGGCGATGACGCAGGCCACGGTAGCAGCCAAGGTCCATCAGACGCTTGATGTTCATTTGCGTTTCACGGCGCAGGTCACCTTCGACGGTGACGTTGGCGTCGATATGCTCGCGGATCGCCAGAACTTCGGAATCCGAAAGCTCGTTGACCCGGCGGCTTTGGTCGATGCCGACAGCGTCGCAGATCGTCTTGGCGATCGAGGGGCCAATTCCGGTGATATAGGTGAGGGCGATGGGAACCCGCTTTGCAGTCGGGATGTTCACGCCGGCAATACGTGCCACGGTGTCTTTTCCTTTTCGTTGCGGTTCCGTAGTTCCGGAACCTTTTTTCACAACGGAAACCCGCGGGGATTCTCACCTGCGGGCTACGCTGAATTCAGTCTGGCATGAATAGGGTGCGACCCCGAAGACATGCCGATTCCCTTTAGGGATGCGGTGCCATACGGGGTAATCGGGTTAGGGTCAAGGGGGCCGGCCCCGTTGACGCCACATGACGTCGCAAACACGCTCCGGCTTCGCTTTCTACCCGAACGCGGGGTGAATCCCGAAGCGGTTTGCCGTCATCCTGCGTTCAATCCAGAACCTTCGCGATCCGCACCGCGACCTCGTCGATCTCGCCCAGCCCGTCGACCGGGCGCAAGTCGCCCTTGGCATGGTAATAGCCGATCAGCGGCGAGGTCTTCTTGTAATATTCCATCAGCCTTGTACGCAGGCTTTCCTCGTTGTCGTCGGCGCGGCGCTTGAACTCGGTGCCGCCGCATTTGGCGCATTTGCCGTCCTCGGGGATCGGCTTGGTCTGGTCATTGTAGACTTCGCCGCAGTCGCCGCAGGTGGACCGCGCGGTGATCCGCGCGACCAGCGCCTCGTCGTCGACGCGCATCTCGACCACGGCATCCAGCGTGTGGCCGGTCTTGTTCAGCAACTCGCCCAGGGCATCGGCCTGCGCCAGCGTGCGGGGGAAGCCGTCGAAGATGAAGCCGCCGGCATTGTCGCCCTGCAGCTTCTCCTCGATCAGGCCGATCACTATCTCGTCGGTCACTAGCTCGCCCGCATCCATCACGGCGGCGACCTTGTTGCCCATTTCGGTGCCCGACTGGCGTGCGTCGCGCAGCATGTCACCGGTCGAAAGCTGGATCATGTTGCGGGTGAAGGCAAGAATACGCGCCTGCGTACCCTTCCCGGCCCCCGGCGGTCCGATCAGGATGATGTTCATCGTCTGGATGTCCCTTTCTTGCCGCGCTTCTTGCCGCGCAGTTGCGAACGTTCGATCAGGCCCTCGTACTGATGCGCCAGAAGGTGCGATTGCACCTGTTGGATCGTGTCCATGGTCACGGAAACGACGATCAGCACCGAAGTGCCGCCAAAATAGAACGGGATCGCAAGCTGCGAACGCAAGATCTCCGGAAGAAGACAAACTGCCGCCAAGTAACTCGAGCCAAGCACCAGCAGCCGGGTGACGACGTAATCCAGGTATTCCTCGGTCTTCTTGCCGGGGCGGATGCCTGGCACGAAGCCGTTCTGGTTCTTCAGGTTGTCCGCCACGTCATCGGTCTTGAACGATACGTTGAAGGTGTAGAAGAACGTGAAGAAGATGATCATCCCGGCGAAGAACAACAGGTAAAGCGGCTGGCCGGGGCCGAAATAGGCAAGGATCGTCGACATCACCGGGCCGGTCTGCTGCCCCGAGAACGTGGCCAGCGTCGTCGGCAGCAGCAGCAGCGACGAGGCGAAGATCGCCGGAATCACGCCCGCCGGGTTGACCTTGACCGGCAGGTGGCTGGACCCGCCGTCATAGACCTTCATCCCGACCTGGCGGCGCGGATACTGGATGTGGATCTTGCGCAGCGCGCGCTCCATGAACACCACGAAGGCGATCACGGCGACGATCATCACGATCACCCCGATGATCACCGCCGGGCTGATCGCGCCCGACCGGCCAGAGGCGAAGAACTGCGCCAGCGCGGCCGGAACCTCGGCGATGATGCCGACGAAGATGATCAGAGAGATGCCGTTGCCGATGCCGCGCTGGGTGATCTGCTCACCCAGCCACATCAGGAACATCGTGCCGCCGACCAGCGTGATCATGCAGGAAATGCGGAAGAACCAGCCCGGATCGGTGGCCAGATCGCCGGCCTCGAGGCTGGCGGCCAGCGCGTAGGACTGGAACGTCGCCAGGAACACCGTGCCGTAGCGGGTGTACTGGTTGATCTTCTTGCGCCCCTGCTCGCCCTCTTTCTTCAACTGCTCCAGTGCCGGCACCATCGCCGTCATCAGCTGGATGATGATCGAGGCCGAGATATACGGCATGATCCCCAGCGCAAAGATCCCCATCCGGGAAATCGCGCCGCCGGTGAACATGTCCAGCATGCCGCCGATGCCGGTCGTGGCCTGATCCATGAACTGCCGCAGCGCCAGACCGTCGATGCCCGGAACCGGGATGTAGGTGCCAAGCCGGTAGACGATCAGAAGGCCCAGCGTGAAGAGAATGCGCTGGCGCAGTTCCTTCGCCTTGCCGAACGCCCCCCAGCTCATGTTTGCGGCCATTTGTTCTGCAGCGGATGCCATGCGGGGTTCTCTCTATTGCAATAACGCCGCCAGACCGTTTCCCGGTCGGCGGCGCCATGAAAACTTAACGGATGATGTAAGCAGCCAGCGGGCCGCCCACAACCCTTTATTCAGCCGCCGACGCAGTCGTGACCGTCAACGAGCCGCCCGCCTTCTCGACCGCTTCGATGGCGGATTTCGAGGCACCGGTGACCGCCAGCGTGACCTTGGCGGAAAACGCGCCCTTGGCCAGCACCCGGACACCGTCCAGCTTGCGCCGCACGATGCCGGTTTCGACCAGCACATCCTCGGTGATGTCGGCCTTGGCATCCAGCTTCTTGGCGTCGATGAACTTTTGCAGCAGGCCCAGGTTGACCACGGCGAATTCCTTGCGGTTCGGCTTGTTGAAGCCGCGCTTGGGCAGACGCTGGTACAGCGGCATCTGGCCGCCCTCATAGGCCTTGATCGCCACGCCGGAACGGGATTTCTGACCCTTGATGCCGCGCCCGGCGGTCTTGCCCTTGCCAGAGCCCGCGCCACGTCCGACGCGCATCCGCTTCTTGGTCGCGCCTTCGTTATCGGCTAATTCATGCAGTTTCATGTCGCTTCTCCTTTGCCGGATATGACCCCCAGCGACGGGAGCGGCCAACCACGGCGTTTCTTGTTTGATTCCGAGGCCCAAGAGGACCACCGGGGGCGTATAGGGGAAGGCAGGAGCGGGATCAAGGGGGCGGTGAAGCGTTTCGCAAGCCGCCGGGCCGCGCCCGCCCCGTCAGGCCGGTTCCGGCCAGGCGAATTCCGGGCGCAGGGCAGCCTCGACCGGGCGGCCGTCATTCGGCTTGGGCACGCCGGTCGCCGGGTCGTAGAAGGCGTGATAGGTCGCGGCCGGGAACGCGCCGGTGTCGTAGCCCATCAGGTTCGGCACGATCACCCGGATCCGGCGCTGCTTGTCATCGAGCATGATCGGCTGGCCGCATTCGGCGCAGGTGCACAACTCCAGCGGGCCGTCCGGATTCTTCGCGTTGAACGGCTGGCGCTTCAGCCCGTCCTCGTTGTCGACGGCCACGTCCTTGTAGTTGTAGAACGCGACATGCGTCGTCGGCTGCCCGGTCACCGATTTGCAGACCGAGCAATGGCAGGTGTGATTGTCGATCGGCGCATGTTCGGTCCTGGTATGGATATGGGCGCAGCCGCCCTCGAGTTTATCAGACATGTAACCCCCCTTGTGATCGCCCCGGCGCGCCGGAGTTTCCGTCAGGACTCCTGAAAGCGTCGCCAAAGCCAGACCCAGTGTAGCACAGCTGGCGAAAAACCAAGAGCGCCGCGATGCCTGCCATCGGTCATTCCACCAGGCGCACCGCCCGGCCCGTGGATGGGTCCGAAGCGCCCGAAGCGGGCGGGCGAGGCCCCGGGGCTCAGTTGGTAGTGGACCAAGAAGAATCCTCCATTCGACCGTGCCAATCAAATGACCATAATCACGCCCAAGTTCTGCACCAAGCTTACTGGTAAGCAAAACCCCAGCGCCCAAGCGGCCAACGGCGAGCAATTGGAAGGCGAGAACGGATTGAGGTATCTTTCCATTCAGTATCTGAGGGCGGCGGCTGTGATGAGCGTTTTGGTCCTTCACAGTCACGACTTGTTCGACGCTCCTCTAATGAAAGTCCCGTTGTTTTCTGACTTCGGTTGGGTGGGTGTCCGGCTCTTCTTCATCATCAGTGGCTTCATCGTAGCCGACCGGATTTGCAGATGTGCCAGTCTTGGCGACTATTTGATTCGTCGATTTCTACGGGTGTTCCCACTCTATTTCGTCGTTAGCATTTTCACTGCGTTCGTGGCCTTATCCGCAAACGAGTTTCCATTCGTTCTTGCCAAGACCGACAGTGGAATGCCATTTGAGCCGAATGGGCTGGAATACTTCCTCAAGAGCGTCTTCATTGTTCCGCAAGACGAGTGGCCATTGTTCGCAGTGGGTTGGAGCCTCGAATTCGAAATCGTGTTCTACGCGATCTTCGGCTTCGCATACTTCACCATTAGTGCCATGGCCGCGCGGCTGATAATCCTTGCGATAGCTGTTGCAGGACTTGTCAACATTTTTCCCGCCAGCCACTTCGCCCACCCATTTATGCTCTATTTCTTCGCTGGGTGTTTTTGCAGCGACGCCTTTCGTACATTCCGACGACCCACAATTTGGTTTGCCTGCATGGCATTTCTTCCGACAACGGTAGTTTGGATAGCGCACCTCTATGGCTCTCTGAATATCGGGGGCAGCGGCTTCACAATTGCGTCTACGGTCTCGTTCTCATCACTGCTCATCCTGTTTCTAGAACTTGAGTCCAGACTTGCGCGGATTTCCTGGGGCTCATGGATCATTATGATCGGGGATGCGACTTACTCAATCTACCTCTGCCACTGGCTGATATTTCGAACGGCGCGTTATCTCGCCTTTGATCTCGAGGCTAGCCCGTTGGTCATGGAATCGATCAGAATACTGATACTGGCCTGCGCGCTCGTCTTGTCTGTCTTCATCCACAGAAAGGTCGAGAGTCCGATGAATGATGTGGTCCAGCAGTGGGCCAGAAAGGTCCAGGCATTAATTTCGTCGAGGCGTTCGCAGGCCGGTCACCCAGTTGGTGTGCCCAAGGGCCGCTAACATCCCGCAAACCGGACATGTCGACACCAGTCTCCTGGCCTACAACCGTCAAGCGCGGCGCCGGTCCCAGGCGGGCGGGTCTGGCGCGACGCGGGCTGGCGTTCAGGTAAGTCAGGTCAGGTGCCGCCCAAACGAAAACGCCCCGGTTTCCCGAGGCGTTCCGGACGTGTCCTTGGTGAAAAGCGCCTAGCCGCGCTCTTCGATGATCTCGACCAGATGCGGGATCGCGTTGACCATGCCGCGCACCGAAGGGGTGTCCTCCAGTTCGCGGGTGCGGTGCATCTTGTTCAGCCCCAGGCCCTTCAGCGTGGCGCGCTGGACGGCGGGGCGGCGGATCGGCGAGCCGATCTGCTTCACGACGATGGTTTTCTTGGCCATGTTCCCGTTTCCTTACGCTTCAACCGTAGCTTCGGCTTCGTTGATGTTGTGCGCCGGCTCTGCATCGTCCTTGCGCAGGATGTCGGCCACCTTCTTGCCGCGGCGCTGCGCGACCGGGCGGGGGCTCGATTCCTTCTGCAACCCGTCCATCGTGGCGCGGATCATGTTGTAGGGGTTCTGGCTGCCCAGCGACTTGGCGACAACGTCCTGCACGCCGAGCATCTCGAAGATCGCGCGCATCGGGCCACCGGCGATGATCCCGGTCCCGGCGGGGGCCTGGCGCATCACGACGCGACCGGCGCCGTGGCGGCCGTCGATGTCGTGGTGCAGCGTCCGGCCTTCGCGCAGCTGTACGCGGATCATCTGGCGTTTTGCCTGTTCGGTGGCCTTGCGGATCGCCTCGGGCACTTCCTTGGCCTTGCCCTTGCCAAAGCCGACGCGGCCTTTCTGGTCGCCGACGACGACGAGGGCTGCGAAGCCAAAGCGCTTGCCGCCCTTGACGGTCTTGCTGACCCGGTTGATCGCTACCAGACGATCGGCGAATTCCGGGGTCTCGTCGCGATCGCGACGGCCGCCCCTTTGATGTGGTTCTCTTGCCATTATCGTCTCCTTAGAACTTCAGGCCGCCTTCACGCGCGGCGTCGGCCAAAGCCTTGACGCTGCCGTGAAAGAGGAAGCCGCCGCGATCGAAATAGCATTCCGTCACCTTGGCCTTTTTTGCACGTTCCGCGATCGCCGCGCCGATCTTGGCGGCGGCCTCGACGTTGTTCTTGCCGATCAGGCCCAGATCCTTTTCCAGCGTGGAAGCGGAGGCCAGCGTGACGCCGTTCACATCGTCGATCAGCTGGACGCTGATGTTCTTGTTCGAGCGGTGGACCGACAGGCGCGCGCGCCCGTTGGCCATTTTCCGCAATTTGTTCCGGACGCGCAGGCGGCGCTTCAAGAACAGGTCTCGTTTGCTGTTTGCCATGATATGCGTCCTTACTTCTTCTTGCCTTCCTTGCGGAAGATGTATTCGTCCTTGTACTTGATGCCCTTGCCCTTGTAGGGCTCGGGCTTGCGCCATTCGCGGATATTCGCCGCGACCTGGCCCACAAGCTGCTGGTCGATACCTTCCACGACAACCTCGGTCTGCTTCGGGGCGGTCACGGTGACCCCCTCGGGCACTTCGAAATTCACTTCGTGGCTGTAGCCCAGCGACAGCTTCAGGGTCGTGCCCTGCATCGCCGCGCGGTAGCCGACGCCCGAGATCTCAAGCTCTTTCTTGAAGCCCGCGTGAACCCCGGTGACGATGTTCTCGACCATCGAGCGGGACATGCCCCACTGCTGCAGCGCGCGCTTGGACTTGCCGCGCGGCGTGACGGTGAGGACGTTGTCTTCGTGCCTGATCGTGACATCGTCGGTTGCGGTGAAGCTGCGGGTGCCTTTCGGCCCCTTCACTTCGACGGTCTGGCCAGAGACGGTGGCCGAAACCCCCGACGGCAGCTCGACCGGTTTCTTACCAATGCGAGACATGACCCAACTCCCTAGAAGATCGTGCAAAGCACTTCGCCGCCGACATTGGCTGCGCGTGCATTTGCATCCGACATGACGCCCTTCGGCGTCGAGACGATCGACACACCCAGGCCCTGACGGACCGAGGGGATGTCCTTGACGCCCATGTAGACGCGGCGACCGGGCTTCGAGACCCGCTTCAGCTCGCGAATGACAGGGGTGCCTTCATAGTATTTCAGGCTGATCTCGAACGCCGGATGGCCATCGGCCCCGGTCGTCTTCTCGTAGCCGCGGATGTAGCCCTCGTCGGCCAGCACATCCAGCACCCAGGCGCGCAGCTTCGAGGCCGGCGTCGAGGTGGTGGACTTGCCGCGCATCTGCGCGTTGCGGATCCGGGTGAGCATGTCGGCGATAGGATCGTTCATATCAATGCCCTCCTTACCAGCTGGATTTCACGAGGCCGGGGATCTGACCGGCAGAGCCGAGATCCCTCAGCGCGATCCGCGACACGCCCAGCTTGCGGTAGTAGGCATGCGGACGACCGGTCAGCTTGCAGCGGTTGTGCAGCCGGACCGCCGACGAGTTGCGCGGCAGCTTGGCAAGCTTCAGCGAAGCGCGGAACCGCTCTTCCATCGGCTTGGATTGGTCGTTGACGATCGCTTTCAGCGCGGCCCGCTTGCCGGCATATTGCTCGACCAGCTTCTGGCGCTTCTTTTCGCGTTCGATCATGGATGTCTTAGCCATATCTCTTACTTCCTTCCGCGATCAGCTGTTGAAAGGCATGTTGAATTGCTTCAACAGCGCCTTCGCTTCCGCGTCGGTCTTCGCGGTGGTGCAGATGATGATGTCCATTCCCCAGACCTCGTCGACCTTGTCGAAGTTGATCTCGGGGAACACGATGTGCTCTTTCAGGCCCAGGGCGTAGTTGCCCCGGCCGTCGAACGACTTGCCCGAAACGCCGCGAAAGTCGCGGATGCGGGGCATCGCCACGGTGATCAGGCGGTCGAGGAATTCGTACATCCGGTCGCCGCGCAGCGTGACCTTGGCGCCAAGCGGCATTTCCTCACGCACCCGGAAACCCGCGATGGATTTCTTGGCGATCGTGACGACGGCCTGCTGACCGGCAATGGTCGACAGGTCGGCCTGCGCCGATTTCGCCTTCTTGGTGTCGCGCACGGCCTCGGCGCCGCAGCCGATGTTCAGGACGATCTTGTCCAGACGCGGGATCTGCATGTCGTTCTTGTAGCCGAACTCTTCTTTCAGGGCCGGCCGCGCGACATCGCGGAAATGCGTTCTCAGACGCGGTGTGTAGGTGGCTTGGTCCAGCATCAGATGGCCTCCCCGGTTGTCTTTGCGAAACGAACCTTCTTGTCGCCGTCCATGCGAAAGCCGACGCGGGTCGGTTTGCCCTTGCTGTCAACGATGGCGAGGTTCGACAGGTCCACGGGCACGGCGGTCGGCACCCGGCCGCCCTGGCTCGATTGGGTCTGTTTGGTGTGACGGATGGCGATGTTGACGCCCTCGACGACGGCCTTGCCCTTGGACGGCATCACCGAGGTGATCTCACCGGTGGTACCCTTGTCCTTGCCGGACAGCACGACGACCTTGTCACCCTTGCGAAGCTTGGCGGCCATTACAGCACCTCCGGAGCAAGCGAGATGATTTTCATGAAGTTCTTCGCCCGAAGCTCGCGCACCACCGGCCCGAAGATCCGGGTGCCGATCGGCTCGTTGGCGTTGTTGAGGATGACGGCGGCGTTCCGGTCGAACCGGATCGTGGTGCCGTCCTCGCGGCGGACTTCCTTGGCGGTGCGCACGACGACGGCCTTGCGCACGTCGCCCTTCTTCACGCGACCGCGCGGAATGGCTTCCTTCACCGACACCACGATGATGTCGCCAACACTGGCGTAGCGGCGATGGGAACCACCCAGAACCTTGATGCACTGAACTCGGCGAGCGCCGGAGTTGTCAGCAACATCCAGATTGGTCTGCATCTGGATCATTTGGTTTCTCCCGACCTTTGGGGTAACGACCCCAGGGTTTCGATCAAACCGGAAGGATACTGCCTAGTTGGCAATAACCTCCCAGCGTTTGGTTTTCGATTTCGGCGCGCATTCCTGGATGCGGACCGAGTCACCGACGTTGAAAGCGTTGGTCTCGTCGTGGGCCCGGTACTTCTTGGACTTGCGGACGGTCTTGTGCAGCAGCGGGTGCTTGAAGCGACGCTCGACCGACACGGTGACGGTCTGTTCGTTGGCGTTCGAGGTCACGGTGCCTTGCAGGATGCGTTTGGGCATATCGTCAGGCTCCCTTGACTGCGGCCGCTTCAGCGGCTTTCTGGTTCAGCACCGTGTTCACGCGGGCGACGTCGCGACGGACGACGCGCATGCGGGCGGTGTTCTCGAGCTGGCCGGTGGCCTGCTGGAAGCGCAGGTTGAAGGCTTCCTTCTTCAGCGCGACAAGCTGATCGCGCAGCTGGTCGGGCGTCTTGTCCTTGAGTTCCTGAGCGTTCATGGCTCAAACGTCCTTTCAACATCACCGGAAGGCCCCCGAAGGGTCACCCTGATTCCGGTGGAGGTCAGTGATGAAGGCTGCCCAATACAGGGGAGTTGCGGGCATGGCAACCCCTTTGCGGATAAATCTCGGGGCGCGTGCCGGTGAAAGTTACCTTTCGCTGCGCCCGTCCGAATGGCCGCTATTCTAGAAGTACGATGGCCGAATTCAAGATCCGGCCGCCAGGCGAATTTCAGCCATAGATCGCTCCCACTAATTGACGGTCCGAGATATTCTCATTGCCTCGATTTCAATCGAATTGTTTTCACCCACTTCCGTGTAGTGAAAACTGATTCCGAATCCACTCACAAACAACCAAGCTCTAATTTTCGACATTATAGTCGGCGAGAATATTGCGCCGTCTTCAAGATGTTTCCACAAAAAAACAAGTGAATAATACTCGCCTTCAGGATATCCAAACTGTTTGACAGAAAGCTCGGATAGTTTTCTTGGAGTGGTCTTGTCTATTCGGAAACCTGAACTCTCTAGCCAATTCACCACAGCTTCGAAATCCGACATCTGCTCCAGATGCTCAGTAAGGTCTACCAGAGCATCTTGGTTGGATAGGCTGTTTGACCAATCTCTAAACTCATGAGGCGACATCCGTGATGACAGATCTAGGCTGCTACCATCGGATTGTGCCATGTCGGGCAGCATGATCATTGCAGCAAAGGCAAATGTGTAAATCGGTTTCATCAAATGAGCCTCCAACAACTCGCGCGTTGCGCTTTGAGCAAGCGTAGGGTGGGTTTCCAACCCACCATCTTTGCGACGGTGCCCGGACCACACTCCTCTCCAACCCTTGTGTCAATCCCCACCGCGCGCCACATCACAACCGTTAACAAATCCCGAACGGAATTTTCCAACCCGTTGATTTGAAACGATCTCCCTCCGCGTCCACATGTGGACGCCCCGGAAAACGAAAAGGGCGGGGAAAACCCCGCCCTTTCAGAAATTATCAACAACAGGCCGCCTCTTACCAGTCCTCGCGGACGATCGTGCGGGTCTTGATCGGCAGCTTCATCGCCGCCAGTCGCAGCGCCTCGCGGGCGACGGTTTCAGAAACCCCGTCGATCTCGAACATGATCCGGCCCGGCTTCACTTTCGCGGCCCAGAAATCGACCGAACCCTTACCCTTGCCCATCCGGACCTCGGTGGGCTTCGAGGTGACCGGCGTGTCCGGGAAGATCCGGATCCAGACCGACCCCTGCCGCTTCATGTGGCGGGTCAGCGCCCGGCGGGCGGCTTCGATCTGCCGGGCGGTGATCCGCTCCGGCTCGGCCGCTTTCAGCCCGTAGGTGCCGAAGGCGATTTCATATCCGCCCTTGGCCTCGCCGTGAATCCGGCCCTTGTGCTGTTTGCGGAATTTGGTGCGCTTTGGTTGCAGCATCTTTTTCTCTCCTTACCGGCGACCGCCGGGGCCGCGCGGCTGCGAGCCTCGCGGTGCGGGACCATCCTGGAGTTCCTGCTGGCGACGGTCACGGGCAGCAGGGTCGTGCTCCATGATCTCGCCTTTGAAAATCCAGACTTTGACGCCGATGATGCCATATGCCGTCTGTGCCTCGGCCAGCGCATAGTCGATATCGGCGCGCAGGGTGTGCAGCGGCACGCGGCCTTCGCGATACCACTCGGTGCGCGCGATCTCGGCACCGCCAAGACGGCCCGACACGTTCACCCGGATGCCCAGGGCACCCATCCGCATCGCATTCTGTACCGCCCGCTTCATGGCCCGGCGGAAGGAAATCCGGCGTTCCAACTGCTGGGTGATGCTTTCGGCAACGAGTTGCGCGTCAAGCTCCGGCTTGCGAACCTCGACAATGTTGAGGTGCAGTTCGCTGTCAGTCATGTTCGCCAGCTTCTTGCGCAGGGTTTCGATATCCGCGCCTTTCTTGCCGATGATCACGCCCGGGCGCGCGGTATGGACCGTCACGCGGCATTTCTTGTGCGGACGCTCGATGATGACCTTGGAAACGCCGGCCTGCTTGCATTCTTCCTTGATGAAATCGCGCATCTTGAGGTCTTCAAGAAGCAGCGTGCCGTAATCCTTGGTGTCAGCATACCAGCGGCTGTCCCAGGTACGGTTGACTTGCAGGCGCATGCCGATCGGATTGACTTTATGTCCCATTATGCTTGCTCCTCAACGCGGACTTCGCGCACCAGAATGGTGAGTTCCGAGAACGGCTTCATGATTTTGCCGAACCGGCCACGGGCGCGCGGGCGACCGCGTTTCATGACCAGATTCTTACCGACATAGGCCTCTGCGACCACCAGTTCATCAACGTCCAGGTTGTGGTTATTCTCTGCATTCGCGATCGCGGATTGCAGGCATTTCTTCACGTCCTCGGCGATCCGCTTTTTCGAGAAGGTCAGGTCCGTCAGGGCCTTGTCCACCTTCTTGCCGCGGATCATCTGTGCGACGAGGTTCAGTTTCTGCGGGCTGGTGCGAAGCATCTTGGACTTTGCCATTGCTTCATTGTCGGCCACGCGGCGGGGGTTCTTTTCCTTGCCCATGACTTACTTCCGCTTCGCTTTTTTGTCGGCGGCATGACCGGTGTAGGTTCGGGTCGGAGAATATTCTCCGAACTTCTGACCGATCATGTCTTCGCTGACGTTGACTGGGATATGCTTGTGGCCGTTGTAGACGCCAAACGTCAGACCGACAAACTGCGGTAGGATCGTCGAACGGCGCGACCAGATCTTGATGACTTCATTGCGGCCCGATTCCTTGGACTTCTCGGCTTTTTTCAGCACGTACGAGTCTACGAAAGGGCCTTTCCATACAGAACGCGACATGTTTACCGGCCCTTCTTCTTGGCGTGACGTGAGCGGATGATAAGCTTTGACGACGCCTTGTTCCTGTTCCGGGTCTTCGCACCCTTGGTGGGCTTACCCCACGGGGTCACCGGATGACGGCCACCCGACGTGCGACCTTCACCACCACCATGCGGGTGGTCGATCGGGTTCATCGCGACACCGCGGACGGCCGGGCGATGGCCGTAGTGGCGATTGCGGCCAGCTTTGCCGAGGTTCTGGTTCGAATTGTCGGGGTTCGACACGGCACCGATGGTGGCCATGCACTCTTGACGAACCATGCGAAGTTCACCTGATGAGAGGCGGATCTGCGCGTAACCACCGTCGCGACCGACGAACTGGGCATAAGTCCCGGCAGCACGGGCGATCTGGCCGCCCTTGCCTTGCTTCAGTTCGATATTGTGAACGATCGTACCGATCGGCATGCCCGAGAACGGCATCGCGTTGCCCGGCTTCACGTCCACCTTGACACCGGCGATGATCTTGTCGCCGACGGCCAGGCGCTGCGGCGCCAGAATGTAGGCCTGCTCGCCATCGTCATATTTGACAAGCGCGATGAAGGCGGTCCGGTTCGGATCATACTCGATCCGTTCCACGGTGGCGGAAACATCGAATTTGTTCCGCTTGAAATCGACAACGCGGTAAAGACGCTTGGCGCCCCCACCACGGCGACGCATCGTGATCCGTCCGGTGTTGTTCCGTCCGCCATTCTTGGTCAATCCCTCGGTGAGGGCTTTGACCGGGCGGCCTTTCCAAAGCTCCGAACGGTCGATCAGCACCAGCCCTCGCTGGCCTGGCGTCGTCGGTTTGTACGACTTGAGTGCCATGCTTCCTGTCTTCCGTTAGCCTTGGACCAAAGGTCCAGTTTCAGTATTGGATCGCTAGATCCGGTTTAAAACGTGTCGGCCCCCGCCTGGGGGCCGAAGATTCGGCGGGTTCTATCAGAGGCCCGTGGAGACGTCGATAGTATTGCCTTCTTCCAGCGTCACATAGGCTTTCTTGACGTCCTTGCGGACGCCCGGCTTGCCACGGAATCGCTTGGTCTTGCCCTTGGTGATCGACGTGTTCACGGCCTTGACCTTGACACCAAACAGGCTTTCGACGGCCTCCTTGATCTGCGGCTTGTTGGCGTCGATTGCCACTTCGAAGACAACGCCGTTTGCCTCGGAGGTCATGGTCGCCTTTTCGGTGATGATCGGCTTGCGGATCACGTCGTAATGTTCTGGCTTCGCGCTCATTTCAGTCGAGCCTCCAGTGCTTCGATCCCCGCCTTGGTGATCACCAGAGTGTCACGCTTGAGGATATCATAGACGTTGGCACCCATAGTCGGCAGGATGTCCAAGCCTTGGATGTTGGCGGCAGCGCGGGCGAAATTCTGGTTCACCTCTGCCCCGTCGATGATCAGCACGCGCTTCCAGCCGAGGTTCTTGACGGCCTTGGCCAACGCGCCGGTCTTCGCATCCTTCATATCGATCGAGTCGAGGATGATAAGGTTGCCGGTCGCCGCCTTCGAAGAGAGTGCGTGCTTGAGGCCAAGCTTGCGGAACTTCTTGGTCAGATCATGCGCATGGCTGCGCGGGGTCGGAACCTTGTAGCCGCCACCGTGCCGGAAGATCGGTGCCTTGCGGGATCCGTGGCGTGCGCCACCGGTCCCCTTCTGGCGATAGATCTTCTTGGTCGAATAGCTGACCTCGGTCCGGGTCTTGGCGCTGTGAGTGCCGGCTTGCGCGCGGGCACGCTGCCAGCGGACCACGCGATGCAGGATGTCTGCGCGCGGCTCCAGGCCAAAAATCTCATCCGGCAGGTCAATGTCGCCGGCCTTCTTGGCGTCGAGCTTGATGACATCAGCCTTCATTTTTCTCGTCTCCTTCCGGCTTGGCGGTATCGTCGCCGGTGCCGGTCGCTTCGTCGGCCTCGGAGGCTTCAAGCGATGCGGCTTCGGCTGCCAGGGCGGCCTCTGCGGCTGCGGCTTCTGCGGCGGCGGCTTCTTCCGCCGCGGCTGCGGCGGCTTCTTCTGCCAAACGCTTGGCTTCTTCGGCCAACGACTTCAGACCGGCGGGCAGCATAACGTTCTCAGGAGTCGGCTTCTTCACCGCATCCTTGACCGTCACCCAGCCACCTTTCGAGCCCGGAACCGCGCCTTTGACCATGATCAGTCCACGGTCACTGTCGGTACGGACGACCTGCAGGTTCTGCGTCGTGACACGAGCCGAACCCATATGACCGGCCATCTTCTTGCCCTTGAACACCTTGCCCGGATCCTGGCACTGACCGGTCGAGCCGTGCGAACGGTGCGACACCGACACGCCGTGCGAGGCGCGCAGTCCGCCGAAATTGTGCCGCTTCATGGCACCGGCGAACCCCTTACCGATCGAGGTGCCAGAGACGTCAACATACTGGCCCGCGAAATAGTGGTCTGCGGTCAGTTCTTCGCCTATGGCAATCATGTTTTCCGGATCAACCCGGAACTCGGCGATCTTCCGCTTCGGTTCCACCTTGGCGGCCGCGAAATGGCCGCGCATTGCTTGTGATACCCGCTTTGCCTTGGCAGAGCCGGCACCCAGCTGAACGGCGGAATATCCGTCTTTCTCAGCAGTACGGGTGGCGACAACCTGCAGGCCATCGAGCTGAAGTACGGTCACAGGTATCTGCTTGCCGTCTTCCATGAATAGGCGGGTCATGCCCACCTTCTTTGCGATTACACCAGAGCGCAACATGTTCGGGTGCCCTCCTTAAATCTTGATCTCGACATCCACACCGGCAGCGAGGTCGAGCTTCATCAGCGCGTCCACGGTCTGCGGTGTGGGGTCGACGATGTCGAGAAGACGCTTGTGCGTCCGGATCTCAAACTGGTCGCGGGACTTCTTGTCGATATGCGGGCCACGGAGAACCGTGAACTTCTCGATCTTGTTGGGCAGCGGGATCGGACCGCGCACCGTGGCACCGGTGCGCTTCGCCGTCGAGACGATTTCCGCGGTGCTGGCATCCAGCACGCGGTAATCGAAGGCTTTTAGCCTGATGCGTATGTTTTGGCTTTGAGCGGCCATGTGTCTTGCCTTTCGCGGCTTTAGATTGAGAGGTGGAGCGGGGGTAATCCCCGCCCCACGTCGAACCTGGTCTTTCGTTTACTCGATGATCTTGGAGACGACACCTGCGCCGACGGTGCGGCCGCCTTCGCGGATGGCGAAGCGCAGCTTCTCTTCCATCGCGATCGGGGCGATCAACTCGACGTTGAACTTCAGGTTGTCGCCCGG
>JAGXFH010000054.1 GCA_024637315.1 Brevirhabdus sp. | reverse complement strand
TGCAATCGTTCATTTCGACAGCTTTTACTATGCCATGCTGGCGCCCATCGCTTATCAGTTACTCAGCGCCCTCGAGGGACAGTTCCTCACGCCGATGCTGCTGGGCGCAAGGTTGCAGTTGAATGCGGTCGCGGTGTTTTTGACGGTGATCTTCTGGACCTGGCTTTGGGGCATTCCGGGGGCGCTGATGGCGGTGCCGATCCTGGCACTGATAAAGGTGATCTGCGATCACGTGCCCGCTCTCGCCACATTCGGCAACTTCCTGAGCGGGCGCGCGATTGACCCCGCGCCACTCGAGCTGCCATCCGAGGCATCCACCCCGGCGCAATAAGCAAACGGCCGGGTGGCGTGCAGCGTCCGCGCGTCAATCGCACCTCTGCCGCCAGAGTCACAGTCGAACCTGATTTCCGCCGCTTACCAACAACTTGAAGCGGGGCTTTGAGACGAAGAAAACAGGCAGTGCCCCCGAGGGGTCTTCATCTGCATCCCAATCACCCACGACCAGATTGATCAGAAGCCACGAAACGTAACACGTCATCGAGCGGCACAAGGCTACTCACAAAGGGGGTCGGGTTTTCCGTCTGTCTGCTTCGCTCAGAGCGCGTGCGAGGTGACGAATTTTGATCGCCCGATTCAGTTCGCCCCCTAAGATCAGGACCAAAGCTGCGAGATACATGAAGTAGATGGCTGCTATGATGCCGGCTAGGCCGGCGTAGTAGCTTGCGTAATTCCCGAAGTTTCGCAAGTAGAACGAGAAGGTCGCCGCGAGAACTATCCACGCGGCCACGGTGAAGATCACGCCCGGCCAGATACCCGGAAACCGTGTGCGTCGGGCCGGGAGAAACACATGAGCCGCGAACAGCGCTGCGGCGAGGATGACGGCCACAGTCGGGTACCGGATCAGTCCGACCGTAACAGACGCCGGGTCGAATTCCGGAATGCGCGTGTGCAACCATGAGCCCGCCCGCGGCGCCAGGACCAGCAAGTAGCCGATCAGGGCAAGAACCATGCCGGCAAGGATGACCATGGCGGTTTGCAGCAGGTAGAGCATGATCGTGGAGCGGGTCTCGCGGATTCCGTAGGCCCGGTTGAGCCCGACACGAACGCCATCCACGCCTCCAACGGCGAACCAGATCGTCAGCAGAATGCCGATGCTGAGTACCCCACCGCGTTGTACGGTCATGACATGTTTCACCTCCGAAACGATCGGCTCGACCAGTGCCGGAGGGAAGATCGCGATCAGAAACGTGATGAGGTCGTCGGCCATGGATCGATCGCCGATAAAAGCGGTCAGCGAACTCGTAAAGATCAGAAAAGGGAAGATCGCCAACAATGTGCGAAACGCCACATTCCCGGCGAGGCCAAATGCGTCGTCGCTCCAGAGCCTCAATGTCGCTTCGCGCAGCACTGCCCGCAAAGCGTGCCACCCAGTCCCATGCAACAGGTCCTCGGGATGTTCACTGAGGACGCCGTGAGTCAGGAGGGTGTCGCGCCCCGTCTCACGACCCGAATTGGTACTCATGCATGGCCCCTATATCTGCGACATGGCCGGTACATAGATAGCTTCCTCCTGACACGCCAGCACTGAGCTGCGGAAGTGCCCGACAGCTGCGCCTATGTGAGTTCGGAGGCACAGCTTATCTGGACGACCGCTTGGCTGCGAAAGCAAATGTGAACTCACCAGGGGCACGTCCACCTCTCCCGTAACCTGCCTTCCGCGCCTTTGCCCATGCCGGGAATGCCCTTTCCGGGGGCCGACAGGCGACCAGGCGCTTTCAGCAGTCGCACAGAAAGCAGCGATGCAGGGCGACTGGATCACCGCGTTCATTGGGCCGCTGGTGGCGAGAGACCGTCGCAACTGGCGAGACGCACTCGACGCCGTCTCCTCGGCCCGGCCCGTTGTTCTGCTCGGCTTCTGGGGTCATACAACGATCCTCAACAGTGCAGCGCTCGAGCGACTTGGAATCACCGAGGGCGTGCCCGACCCCGTCGGCGGCTGGTGGGGGCGCGACGACGATGGACGGCTTGATGGACGCGCCTACGAATCCGCCGAAGAGATCGGCTGGGACCAGATACTGACAATTGATCCTGCAATGCTGTCCGGCGAGATCCGTGATATTGCGGCGCGCGATGCCTAATGGGGCGTGACCAGCGTCAATCTGATGAACAGTGGCATTCCGCTTGACGTTACACTGGACGCTCTGGCGCAGGCGAATGCAGGGCTCAAATGGACAGTCTACTCTTGGGCCGGACCAGTTTCGCAGACTAGTGACGCTTGGGCTGAGATGCAGGAGGGCGTCGCGCCAGAGCATGTGCGCGTCGAGGGCCCAAAATGGCTGCTGGATGGCACCGGCGTCGAGCAGAACGCCCTGCAGCGCGAGGCCTACCTCAGCCGTCCCGATTGGCGTGGGCGCTCCAACCTCACCGACTCCCAACTCCAGGAAGTGCTCCAGACGGCCCTGAACAGCCCCACACAGCTCGCCCGGCATGTAGTCGGCGATGCCGAGACGACCGCCTTTTTGCGGCAATGGAGGCGCTCGCACCGCCCGAGACGTGGCAGAAGAAGCGCGTGCGTATCGAACATGGCGACGGCATCCGCGAGGACACTCTGGCTTGGGCAGTGAGGCTAGGCGTTGTGGTAACTCAGAACCCGACACACCTGCCGCCCCCAGCTGCTCCGGGTGCTCCGCCTTCGCTCTTTGATCGGCCATCTCTGCTGGGCAGCCTGGTATCCGGCGGTCTGCCGCTGGCGCTCGGATCGGATGGCCCGCCGGATTTGCAGAACCCATTCCCGAACATGATGCTCGCCGTCACTTACACGGCGCTTCCGGGGGAGGCGTTGGACCCGAACCAGGCTCTAGCCGCCTACACTGCCGGGGGTGCATACGCTGATCGGCAGGAGGAGGTCAGGGGCCGTGTCGCGCCGGGTCTTGCTGCCGACCTTGCGATCCTTTCGCAGAACGTACTGACCGTGCCGCCGCAGGCGCTGCCCGGCACAGTCAGCCTGTTGACTTTGGTTGACGGCGAAGCGGTGTTCGAGGCTCCCGGCGTTTTTCCTAAGGCTTCGTCTGAATAGTTCTCATTGCTGCAATTCGTACTCGGATCGGAAATTGCAACAAGATGCCAATCGGCCAAAACTCATCCGTTTTTGTCACGGACAAAATCGACCGTTTTTGACCCACTCCCCGAAGCAGTCATTCGCGCAGCCGCAGCGAAAGCTCATTTTGTCCCGCTGCCGTCATTGAACCCAAGGAAATGCTGCACGGCGCTCGAATAGCAGCAATGCGAAAGCTGCGCTGCAGCGCTGGGTGACGGCGGCAGCGTCGGCTTTGGGCCGTGACCGACGTTGAATACACGGCGATCACGCTGCTGATGCTGCGCGACCGCATGACCGCTCCGACGAAGGTTTTTCGACGCGGGCCATTGCTCGCGTTTTGGGCTTGGGCTGACTGTGGCCCGTGTTGACAAACCTCTCAGGGAGGAAGCCGCGGGGTCTGGGTGCCGTCTATGGGGAAAGAGCGCGGCTGGCTTTGTCGTTGACCGTCACGGATACGCCAGTTCGTCGGTTTGAGTCAGCCGTCTCCAAGTTTCGCCAGAGGATTTGACCTAGATTTAGTCCGGATAGATGGCCTTTTGTGCCATTCGTGCGGCGTATCGGGGCACTGCGGACAAGGCGGCTTGGCTGGTGTTGTTGAAGCAACCGGTCTGGGGTGGATAGGATGAACAGGCTCTCTGTCATGCAGCCTGGTTCCTTGGTGGGGCGCGAGATCGTGGAACCTCGCCACGCCGGAATGTCTCGATGATGCGCATCGCACTGCCGCAGTCGGGGCAAGGTTCGCGCAGGGTAAGCGGGATGACATCGGTGGTGGATGCGTCTTCCCGCGCTGCTGGTTCCGCGCCAAGCAGAGTACGGATCTTCGCAATGTTGGATTTACGGGTGGCGCTGGCCAACAGGCCGTAATGGCGGATGCGGTGAAAGCCGTCGGGCAGGACATGGATCAGGAACCGGCGGATGAACTCGCCCGTGTTCAGCCGCATGATCTTCATACGATCCCCGGACTTGACCCTGTAGTCTTTCCATCGAAACGCCACGGTTTGGACATCAGCGCTGATAAGGCGGCTGTTTGAAATCGCGATTCGATGTGTATAGCGGCTTAGATATGCCAGCACGGCTTCAGGCCCGCCGAAGGGCGGTTTGGCGTACACCACCCATTCGGATTGGCGGAACGGCGCAAGCCAGGCGGCGAAGGCGCTGACGTCGTCCAACCCTGTCAGATTGCCGAATAAGGCGAGGTCCCCCGCCCGGTGCAGTGCGATCAACTCTTCGATGAACAGCCGACGGAACAGACGCGACATCACCCGCACATGAAGGAAGAAGCCCGGTTTGCAGGCGACCCATCGGCTGCCGTCAGGTGAAAGCCCGCCGCCAGGCACGATCATGTGAATGTGCGGATGATGCGTCATCGCTGATCCCCAGGTGTGCAACACGCTGGTTATACCGACACGAGCACCCATGCGCTTGGGATCGGCGGCGATGGTCGTCACCGTCTCGGCTGATGCTTTGAACAGCAGCCCGTAGACCGCTCGCTTGTTCCAATAGGCGATGTGGGCGATCTCAGTTGGCAGCGTGAAGACCAGATGGAAATACTCCACGGGCAACAGGTCCTCGGCCCGCGCCGCCATCCAATCCCTTGCTGCCGGGCCTTGGCACTTCGGGCAGTGCCGGTTCTTGCAGCTGTTGTAGGCGACGTGCTGATGGTTGCACTTGGTGCAAGCCGCCACATGCCCGCCGAGCGCGTCGGTCCGACAGGCTTCGACGGCGGACATCACCTTGAGCTGCGAGAGGCTCAGATGCCCTGCATTGGCCCGCCGGTAGGCTGGACCTTGCGCACGAAAGATATCTGCAACTTCCAGCGCGTGCCGCGGCACGCCGACCGATCCGTCAGGTCACATCCCGGATATGCTCGAATGGGCTGGCGACGTTGCGCAGCGTCTTGGTGGCAACATGGGTGTATCGCGCCGTCGTGGTCAGCTTGGCGTGGCCGAGTAAAACCTGGATCACGCGGACATCCGTATCGGCCTCCAGAAGGTGCGTGGCAAAGCTGTGCCGGAGCGAATGCAGCGTTGCGGGCTTTTTGATCCCCACCATGCCTTTGGCAGAGTTGAACGCCCTGTTCAACGAACGGGGCGACATCGGCTCAACCCGGCTTTGACCCGGGAATAACCAACCTTGCGGACGTGCTTCACGCCAATAGGCCCGCAGCAACTCCAACAGAGATGGTGACAGCATCACGTCCCGGTCCTTGCCCCCCTTGCCACGCAAACCGGCCAAGACAATGCGGATCTTCTCTTCCGCCGAATACGTCTGGCGGGTCTTGCGGCGGATGGTCTTGACCAGCTTGTCAGCCGCGTCCTTCGATGTTCCGGGCTTCTTGTTCATCTTCGCTCCTTAAAAGCTACGATGAACCAGAACCTCTCCGGTGTTCAAATCCTCAAATCTGTCCCACAGGTGCTGACGTCAGACACGAGGGGAATTGTCACGTCTCGGACACAAGATAATCCCTTCATAACTAATATCGTTGCATGGGACACCGGACTGCTAACCAATGTGATGAAGCGCGATCGCGATGACACCGACTTTCGTGGGATGAGCAAGCTCTATGAGCGACGAGAAAAAGGCTGTATTTTCTGCGAGCTTCCGGCCGATAGGATCGTGGCAAAGAACGAGCAGGCGCTGGTGATCCGGGATGGATTCCCAGTGACCGAGGGCCATTCGTTGATCATCCCGAAGCGTCACGTGGCGGATTATTTCGAGCTGTTCCAGCCGGAGCACAACGCGATCCAGTTGCTCATGCAGCAGACACGATCAAATCTGCTCAAAGAGGACCCGAGTATAGATGGGCTCAATATGGGCGTGAACTCAGGTTCGGCTACAGGACAAACAGTGTTTCATTGCCAAGTTCACCTGATGCCAAGGAAGATGGGTGACGTGGGACATGCAAGAGGAGGCGTTCGTGGGGTCACCCCGGCAAAGCAAGACTACTGATCTAAAATACCTAACACTTTCAGCCTTTTGGACGGGAAGCGGCCGTTCGCTGGAAGATGCGCCCGCCTCGGCACTGCCGTAGAAGCAGACACCACCGCGGGACGGGAATCGCATTCTGGCGCTTGTTATTCATTTCACGATCCGGGGGAGGCGTTCACATCGTGCCGGTCCCAACTGGTCTTGCATGTGCTGGCGGCTGCTCTTCGGCCAAGGCATCAGCTACACCGCTGCAACACGGCGCGCTGTATCTCGTACAAGATCCAGCATCAGAGTCTGGGCTTTTGTCGGCACCCAACCGTGGCGATAGGTCAGCCCGATCGGCCGCCCGGTCCATGCAACGTCTACGTCGAGGCGAACCAGAAGGCTGTTAGCGACCTCTGCCTCGGCCTGCTGCCAGGAGATGCACCCAAGCATGTCGGTGCGAGACAGCAGTTCCCGCATGAGAAGGATCGATCCACATTCGAGAACGCTCACGGGAACCGGCAATCCTCGGCTTTCAAAGGCTCGGTCGAATTGCGCCCTTGCCGGTGCCCCGGATCGCGGGACAGCCCACAGAAAATTTACCAGTGTCGCCAGTGGTATGTTCCGCTCCGACGTCAAGGCGTGACCCGGGCGAGCCAGAACCGACAGGGAATCCTCGAACAAGGCCTCCTGATCGACGTCCTTGATTGGCAGCGGGTCGCGCAAGGCACCGATCATGAAATCGATATCGCCACAACGGACTCCACCCAGCAAATCGTCATAGGTGCCATCGACCACGGATACGAGGTGTTTGGGCCGGGTGGCGCGGAACTGGGCCAGAGCATCCGGAAGCACAACGGATCGCGACAGGGGCAGGGAACCCACGACGATGCGCCCGGCTTCGCGGCCATCAAAATCTGCAAGGTCTGCCTCCGCCTGATCGAACTCCGAGAACGCCAGCCGCCCGGCCTGCGCCATGTCCTGACAAACGCGCGTTGCCACCATTCCGAACGTTGTCGGCTCGAACAGGGGACGAACTGCTTCCTGCTCGATCTGCCTGATGGCGCGATGGACGGTGGGTTGTGCATGGCCGAGGCTGCGGGCGGCGAGAGTGAAATTCTGGGTCTCGACCATCGCGATCAATGCTTTGAGCTGCGCTGTCGTCACAGTGACACTCAATCGTGGCGCCACGGTCGCAAGGGTCGCATCCAGCCGATCCATCGCGCGCCGCAGGCGCATCTCGAATACCCTGCCGCGCTCCGTCAGGAAAAAGCCCTGACGGCTGCGGTGAAACAGCGGATGTCCGACTTCGCCTTCAAGCTTGCCAAGGCATTGCGTCACCGCGGGTTGCGACACGCGGCACCGCGCGGATGCCAGGGTCGGCGACTGCAATTGCGCAACGGCAAGAAAAACCCGGAAGTGCCTGAGGTTGCGCGATATCATCGGGCTGCGAGGAGTGCATCCAGCCTTGCAACGAGGTCGTATTTCCCGGGCGCGATGCCTTTCCCGGCGATCTCGTCTTGCCAGATTGCCGTCGCGGCGCTCATGGCGTTGGGCAAACCCAGATCAGCAACCGTTTGCGCCGCTTCGCGCATTTCGGCAGCGCGGCGCGCGCCATGGGCCATCATCCGTTCCAGATTGTAGCCGCCGCGAACGCGCCAGTCGATGTCGGGATCGGACGCTTCCAGTGAGGCGATCACCTCCGTCTCAACGCCCGCCTTTCGGGCGGACAGGAAGCATTCCGCCATCAGCGCTTCAAGTCCCTTTATCATCACGGAGCGGAGCATCTTGATCGCCGATGCGTGACCGACAAGATCGCCCGCTTTCGTTGGGCACATCTGGAGCGAGGAAAGCGTTTCCATCGCGTCCGCGACATGCGGCCCTGAAATCAGGAGTGGAGCCTTGTGAAGCTTCGGATAAACCGGTGCCATCACTGCAACGTCCACATAGCGGCCTCCCGCCCGATCTATCACGCCTGCCGCCCGCCGTTTCGTGTCTGGCGCGCAGGAATTGCAGTCGAACCAAAGCACCCCATGTGCCAAGTTATCTGATGCGGATGCAGCCGCTTCGAAGGCCTGATCTGCCGTGACGACGCTGAACACGATTTCCGCCGATCCAAGGGCGTCTTTCGCCATGTCGCAACCCGTGACATTGTGCTCACGGTACTTGTCCGTCATCTGGGTTCTGAGCCTCGGCTGTTCAGTCTTGATATCGTAAGCCGTCACGTTTCGGGGGCGATCCGTCCCCCAGCCCGTCAGGAAGGCGGTTGCGGCTTCGCCAAAACCGACGAAGGCAACTGTTTGTGGGGTTGTCCGATGGAACTGAGCCATGGCCTTCGACATCCTTTGATCTTCGCTGATCTGATCCTGATCTTGGCACAGACTCGCATGCAAGCCTATCCGCTATAGCTGAAACTTATCGGCAGGCACGCGCTTCACAATTGCGGGGGACGGCTATAGTGCTCACTATCACGCCACTCTCGATCAGCCGGAGCCATAGCCGATGTCCACCCTCAAGACCGCCCTTATCATCTCTGCCCATGCCGCAGACTTCGTTTGGCGATGCGGCGGTGCGATCGCGCTGCATGCCGAGATGGGCTATGACGTCACCGTCGCCTGCCTGTCCTTTGGCGAACGGGGCGAAAGCGCGCGGTTGTGGAAAATGGGCAAGTCGCTGCAAGAGGTCAAGGATATCCGCCGCGCCGAGGCGGAGGCGGCAGCAGAAGTTCTTGGCGCGCGTCACCTCGAATGCTTCGACCTGGGCGATTATCCTTTGCACCTGGAGAGAGCCGACAAGGACAAGCTGGTTGATCTGATCCGCAAGGTGCAGCCCTCCTTCATGATGAGCCATTCGCAATACGATCCCTACAATACCGACCACATGTATATGACGCAGGTGACGCTGGAATGCCGGATGATCTCACAAGCCTGGGGTCACAATCCGGGTGAAAAGGTCCTTGGCGCGCCGCAACTCTACCTGTTCGAGCCGCACCAGACTGAGCAGATGGGATGGAAGCCGGACACCTTCCTCGACATCACGCCTGTCTGGGACAAGAAGCGCGCCGCGATGGAGCAGATGAACGGACAGGTTCATCTGTGGGACTATTACACCCGTGTGGCGCAGCAGCGTGCCAACCACTTCAAGCGCAATTCCGGGGGCCAGTCTGGCGGGCGCGATTGCAAATACGCGGAAGGCTTCCAGTCGATCTTTCCGCGAACGGTGGATGAACTATGACCGATCCCTGCTTCGACATCGCCCATCTCGGCCATATCGAGATGTTGACGGACCGCTTCGAGGAGAGCCTCGACTTCTTCACGCGGGTATATGGCCTGAAACTCTCGGCGCGCGACGCCGACAGCGCGTATCTGCGGGCATGGGACGATTATGAGCTCTGCACGCTGAAGCTGTCCGCATCCGACGTCACCGGCGTGGCGCATATCGGCTATCGCACCACGTCCCAAGCCGCGCTTGAACGGCGTGTCGCGGCGATAGAGGCCAGCGGCTACAAGGTCCACGGTTGGACCGACGGCGACCTCAGCCACGGGCGCGCCTTCCGGTTCGAAGATCCGTTCGGTCATGTGTTCGAGGTCTACTATGACACCTTTCGCTACGAACCTGACCCGGCCGATCGCGCGGCGTTGAAGAACACGGCGTCCGCCTTTACTGGCGCGGCGCCTCGGCGGCTCGACCATGTGAACCTCTTGGCTGCGGATGTCACAGAGTTCCGGGCCTTCATGGAGACCTGTCTGGGCAGCCGAGTAAGCGAATACATCCAGCTCGATAATGGCCGCATCGGTGGTGCATGGTTCACGATCAACAACAAGACTTACGATCTTGCCTGCACCGAAGAGCATGGGGGCGCGATGGGCCGTCTTCACCATGTCACCTACGCCACAGACCAGCGGGAGGACATCCTGCGGGCCGCCGACATCTTCCTGCAGAACGGTGTCCATATCGAGACTGGGCCGCACAAACATGCAATTCAGGGCACATTCTTCCTGTATGTGTGGGAGCCTGCGGGCAACCGGGTGGAATTGGCCAATGCGGGCGCGCGCCTGATCCTTGCCCCCGATTGGGAGCCGGTGCGGTGGGTCGAGTCCGAGCGCAAGAAGGGGCAGGCCTGGGGCCTCAAGACCATCGACACCTTCCACACCCACGGGACGCCGCCGATCAAGACGAGGGAATAGGGCATGGGCATTGTCAGACGGAATATCGACCGCGTATCCACAGCAATCATTGACGCTTTGGGCCAAGCGGGGGTCGCCACGGTGCACGAGGCGCAGGGGCGCACCGGATGCTTCAGGTCCGACATGCGTCCGATCTACGGCGGAGCGCAGATCGCGGGATCGGCGGTGACGATCAGCGCGCCGCCGGGTGACAACTGGATGCTGCACGTGGCGATAGAGAAGTTGCAGGCGGGCGACATTCTGGTGTTGGCCCCGACATCCCCTTGCACGGACGGCTACTTCGGCGATCTGCTGGCGACGTCCGCCATCGCACGGGGATGTCGCGGGCTTGTCATTGACGCGGGCGTACGTGACGTCAAGGACCTGACGAATATGGGGTTTCCGGTTTGGTCCAAGGCAATTTCCGCGCAGGGCACGGTCAAGGAAACGCTCGGCTCGGTCAACGTGCCGGTGGTCTGCGGTGGACAGGCGGTGGATGCGGGCGACGTCATCGTCGCGGATGATGATGGGGTCGTCGTGGTGCGGCGCGCCGATGCGGAAAAGGTTCTGGCAGAGGCTGAAAAGCGGCTTGCCAACGAGGAAGATAAGCGCGCCCGGCTGGCGTCGGGGGAGCTTGGCCTCGACATGTACAGGATGCGCGAGCGGTTGGCGGCGAAGGGGCTGCGCTATGAGTGAAACCGGCCGCACAGCCCGTACAACATCTGTACACACCCTGTACATACGCGGGGGCAGGGGGGCCGGGGCATCCGGAGCCGCGTCGGGCGACACGAATGTCTGATGGCGTCCGCTGCATGTGGATGCGGGGCGGCACGTCGAAGGGGGGGTATTTCCTCGAAAGCGATCTGCCGGACGACCGGGACGCGTTCCTGCTGCGCGTGATGGGCAGTCCGGATCCGCGCCAGATTGACGGGATGGGGGGCGCGGACCCGTTGACCTCCAAGGTTGCCGTCGTGGCCAGGTCGGCCCGCGAGGGCGTGGATGTGGACTACCTGTTCTTGCAGGTGGCCGTTGACCAGAGCCAAGTCTCGGACATGCAGAATTGCGGCAACATCCTTGCCGGTGTCGGGCCGTTTGCCGTTGAACGCGGGCTCGTTGCCGCGCAGGACGGCCAGACGCGTGTGGTGATCCATATGGAGAATACCGGACAGACGGCGATTGCGGCGGTGGAGACGCCCGGTGGGAAGCCGGTTTACGCAGGGGATGCCCAGATCGATGGTGTGCCCGGCACCGCCGCCCCCATCCCGCTGGAATTCGCCGATACCGAAGGCTCCACCTGTGGCGCTCTCCTGCCGACAGGCAACGCCGTCGACGTGATCGAGGGGGTCGAGGTCACGATGATCGACAACGGGATGCCGGTCGTCGTGCTGCGCGCCATGGACGTGGGAATAAGCGGCACCGAAACCCGCGAGGCCCTCGATGCCGACGATGCCTTGAAATCGCGGCTGGAAGCGATCCGTCTGATCTGTGGCCCGCTGATGAACCTGGGCGATGTGTCCGAAAAGATGGTGCCCAAGATGACCATGGTCAGCCCTCCGCGCGCGGGTGGTGTGATCGAGACGCGCACGTTCATCCCGCACCGCTGCCATGCCAGTATTGGAGTTCTAGGCGCGGTGAGTGTTGCCACGGCCTGCCTCTTGCCGGGCTCGACTGCCGCCGGGTTGGCGGTGGTGCCTGATGGTGCCGAAAAGACCATGCCCATCGAGCATCCGGTCGGCGAGATCACCATCATCGCGCGGCTGAACACTGAGGGCACGGTTACCTCGGCGGCGATCCTGCGCACGGCGCGCAAGTTGATGGACGGCGTGGTGTTTGCCTGACCTCGGCACCTGATCCCGGGGGGAGGGCGGTGCTAGTTGATCATCGCGTTCGGCAGCATCAGCGCGATCTGCGGGAAGATGATCAGAATGACGATCGTGACCAGCATCATGATCCAGAAAGGGATCACGCCGAGGAAGATTTCGCTCAGCGGCACCTTGGGGGCCACTGACTTCACGATGAAGACGTTCAAGCCCACGGGCGGCGATATCAGTCCCATCTCGAGCGACAGCACGACCAGAACCCCGAACCAGATTGGATCGATGCCCATATCCGTGACGATCGGAAAGAAGATCGGCAGCGTCAGCACCAGCATGGCGAAGCCTTCGAGGAAGGTGCCGAGGATCAGGTAGATCAGCAAGATCACCGACAGGACGGCGATCGGTCCAAGGCCCAGACCGCCGATGAATTCCCCTACCGCCGTGGGAATGTGACTGAGCGCGAGGAACGGGTTTATAATATGCGCCGCGATCAAGATCAGCATGACGGTGGCCGTTGTCACGACGCTTCCGCGCAACGCCTCGATGAAGATCTTAAGGGTCAGGGTTCGGCGGATCAGGGAGATGAGGGTCACCGCGCCCGCGCCCACGGCAGAGGCTTCCACGGGAGAAAAGTACCCCCCGTAGATCCCGCCGATGGTCAGGGCGATGACGCCAAGGATCGGGGTGGCGTTCAGGAAGGCGCGGGTCTTTTCCGGCAGTGACGTGCGGGGGCCGGGCGGGCCGAATTCGGGCCGGATCACACAGATCAGCGTGATGGCCAGAACAAAGAGGGTCAGCAGAAGGATGCCGGGAAGGATGCCCGCCAGAAACAGGCGCCCGATGGATTGTTCGGTGAGGATAGCGTAGATCACGAAGCCGGTGGAGGGCGGGATCAGGATGCCGAGCGTGCCGCCAGCCGCGACCGCCCCGGTGGACAGGCGCTGGCTATATTTGAAGCGGTCCATCTGGTCGAGCGCCACCTGACCCATGGTCAGCGCCGACGCGACGGAGGAGCCGGACAGGGCCGCGAACCCGCCGCAGCCGATGATGGTTGCGGACGCCAACCCGCCCTTTATGGAGCCGATCATCGCATAGGCCGCGTCGTAGAGCTGGCGGCTCATCCCCGTGGCGGCTGTGACATTACCCATCAGGATGAAGAGCGGGATCACCACCAATTCCGGTGAGGAGGCGAGCGTGAAGCTTTCGGACGCCATCAGGTTGAAGGCGGACGACATGCCGTTGAGCGCCGAAATGCCGATGAAGCCCACGAGGAACATGGCTAAGGCCACGGGAATGCGCAGCATCAGGAGGATCAGCAGCGCGGCGATGCCGAGAAGCCCGGTGGCGGTGTCGGTCATTGCTCGGGCGTTTCCTGTTGGCGGACATCGCGGCCGGTCACGGCGATCTCCACCGCGCGCAAGCTCATGCCGAGGGCGGTCAAGATGGCGAGGCCGCAGAGCGCGTATTGGAACCATGCCTTCGGCAGGCGCAGCAGGTTTGTGGAGAGGTTCAGCATCTCGGAGATCTGGGCACTCTCGTAGACGGCCCAGGCAAGGGAGAGGAAGATGACAGCGCCGAGCGCGGCAGAGCCCGCATCTATGGCGCGGTTGAGAGCAGGTGAAAAACGGCGCTCCAGCAGGTCTACCGAGATATGACCGCCGCGCCGGTCACACAGCGCCATGCCACCGAAGACGACGATGACCATGGACATGATGGTGACGTCGAGCGCGCCGTATAAGGGGCGTCCGAACTGGCTGCCGATCACGTTCACGAGAATGACAACAACCAGAACCAGCAACGCCAGTGAGCCTATGGCTGCGGACAGGCCGATCAGCCTGTCCGCGATTTGGCGCAGAAGATCCATCGGCGGATCAGTCGCCGCTCATCGCCGCAAGGGTCTCGGATCCGCCGACATTGTCGACATAGGCTTGCGTCACTCCGGCCACCGCCTCCGCAAAGGCGGCTATTTCCTCTTCGTTCAGGTCGATGACGACGTTGGACGCATCTGCGCGCGCGATTTCGATAGCGGCTTCCCCGGCGGCGATCCACGCCTCCTCGGCAGATTGCGACAGCGGGATACCGATGGAGGCGTCCATCGCCGCGCGCTGTTCGTCCGAGAGGCCGTCATAGACCTCTTGGTTCATCACGACGAAGAAGGTGTTCCGGCCTAGGGGAGCGCCGAGGGAGAACGAGTCCGCCACCTCATCGAGACGGAAGTCCGTCAGCGTCGACGCGCCGGTGATCACACCGTCGATCTGCCCGGTATCCAGCGCCTGGTAGACCTGGCTGATCGGCATCTGCTGCGGTGTCGCGCCGAGCGCCGAGGCAACGTCGGCCGCGGTTGCGCCGGCTACGCGAATGTCGAGGCCGACCAGATCGGCGGGGCTGCGAACTTCCACGTCGCGCATAATCAGGATGTTCGGCTCGGACGTCCAGAGCGCCAGCGGGACCGTTCCGGGAAACTCCTGCGCGAGGTGCTCGTCATAGGCAGCCCAAAGCCCTTCATATCCGGGCTGATCGACGGGAAAGACGCCGGGAAGTTCCGCAATCATCGTCTGCTCGAACTGCGACGAGGTATAGCCGGGCAGACCCCAGCTGATTTCGGCCACGTTCTGCAGTGCGCGCACATATTGCTCTGCCGGGCCGGCGCCAAGCTCGCCACCATGGTAGCCGCGCACGGTCAGGTCGCCATCGGTGGCGGCAGACAATTCGGCACCCAGACGCTCGATCACCGAGGCGTTGATGGTGTGGAACGGCGGGGTGAAATTCGCGAATTTCAATTCCAGCGCGTGAACGGCGGTGGTGGACAACGCCAGGGCAAGCCCGGCGAGAACTGGTTTGAAGTACATGGGTTTCCTCCCTTAGAAACATTGCCGGGATGGCGGCCCCGGTGCCGGTTGTCCGAGGCGTGCTGATGTCAGACGCCTCGGCCAGGTTGTGTGCCTATCCTGTTTCGGATCGGTCTCGTTGGTATCAGACCGCTGACTTCGAGCGCCAGCTGTCGGCGTAGTTTTCGCGCGCCTCCTTTGCGTAAGGCGTTGCCGCCACGCGCACACGGATTTCGGCCTGGCGATGCTTTTCGGCGGACGTCTTGGCGGTCTCGTCGGACTCGCCCCATCGCAGGGTCAGGATGTCTCCCTCGTTTACCGATTGCTCCACCACGCCAAGCGACAGAACCGAGCGTTCGTTATAGCTGTAGCCGTTGAACATGGACATGCCCACCATCTTGTCGCCGGACATGATCATGTCGGCGGAGGACGAGGCATAATTGGGCTGCGGGAAGTCGATCCACTTGTAGGGCAAGCCTTCCTCGAAGGCCGAGGCGATGACCTTCAGCACATCCTCGCGGTTCCATTCGAAGGTGACCTTCTTGCGGTTGGTGGGCGCGTCCTTGAGCTTGGCGAGCGCGTCCTTGCCGATGAAATCGTCCTTCTTCCAGCCAATATAGAAGCCGTACCCCAGCTCGAACGGGTTGACGTAGTAATCCTCGATATTGTCCGAGACGTAGCTGCCGCCAATCGCGCCCGCCGCCTCGTAGCTTTCGGATGAAAGCCAGTCGCGATAGTCGGCCATCATGCCGTCACCGGTGTAGATGCCGGGCAGCGGCGAGGGGATCCACCCCGACTCGAGCGTGTTGGTAGAATACGCGCGGCTGCCACAGCGGGTCAGCTCTACGCCCGCATCCTTGGCCGCCTGAAGAATCGTCGACAGGACATAGGCCTTGTCCTCGTAGGGGCCCCAGATCTCCAGCCCTGGCGCGCCGGACATGCCGTGGCGCAAGGCCCGCACGCGCTTGGAGCCGACATTGACCCAGTCGACATGGAAGAACTTGATGTCCGGCACCGGGCCGCCATTCATCTTCTCGAAGATCTTCGGCGCATCGGGACCCTGGATCTGGTAGCGGTAATGGGTGCGCAACACGCGCTCACCCTCCGGGCGCGAGGTCGAGCGCGGATCGTGCTTGAGGCGCACGTTCCAGTTGCCGGTCGCGGCGCAGAATTGCATCCAGTTCGACACCGGCGCGCGACCGACGAGGATGAACTTGTCGTCGCGCTCGCGGAAGATGATGTGGTCGCCGATCACATGGCCCGCAGGTGTCACCGGGACAAAGTGCTTGGCCCGGTTGAGGTCGAAATTGGCGAAATTGTTGATGCCATAATGGCTCAGGAACGCTTCGGCCTGCGGGCCTTCGACGATCAGCTCGTCCATGTGGTGCGACTGATCGAACAGCACCGCGCTATGGCGCCAGGCTTCCTGCTCGACCCGCCAGTTGGAGAATTCGGGCGTCACGACCGGATAGACATACATGCCGATCTGCGAATTGCGCAGCATCTCCACCGGGTTCTTGTGGTCCTTCATGACTGTTGTGAGGTTTTGCATCTTGGCATTCTCCTTCTTCTCTTGGATCAATTGGGGGATATGAGCGACAATCCCGGGATTGCGCTGATATCCGTGTTCTTTCGGTCGATCACCTGTTGCAGGTTGCGTCGCGCAAGGCGGGCGTGTTCGCGGGCGAGCGCCTCGGCGCGGCCGCCTTCACCGGTCATGATGGCGTCTAGGATGGTGCGATGCTGGTCCTGCGCGATGATGAGCGACCGCAGGAAGGGGCTCTGTCCCTCCTGTCCGGTCAGGAAGGCGCTCGGACCTGCAAGAGGCAGGCGATTTGCGCGCGCAATCTCGCGGGTCACGATGGGCGAGCCTGCAGCCTGGGCGATCCAGTCGTGAAACGACGTGTTGTTTTTAACATAGGCGCGGAAATCGACTCCGGAGGCCGCGTCCATCGCCAGATCGAGGGCGTCCAGAATGCCAAGGGCCACCGCGTGATCCTCGGCGGCCACGCCGCGTTCGGCAGCCAGGCGCGCGGCCAGTCCTTCAAGGGTGCCGCGCACTTCGATCGCATCGCTGATGTCGCGCATCGTATAGCTGGAAACGCGGGCGGACCCGCTGTCTTCGCGGCTCAGCAAGCCTTCCTGATGCAGGTGCATCATCGCTTCGCGCAGGGGGGTGCGGGAAATGCCGAGGCGATCCGACAAGGCGATCTCCGAAAGCTTTTCGCCGCGCTCGAACGCACCGCTCAGGATCAACGTCCTCAGCGCGCCAAGTGCGCGGTCAGCCTGACTGTTGCCTTCCCTGGCCATGGTGGCCGTCTCCTCCCGACCTCCCGAATTGTATACAATCTAAGCGCGAATCTCCCAAATATTGCGCCCGGGAAGGAATAATCGCGAAGATAACGGATAAACTGTATACAGATCAAGGGTTTTCACCGAGCATTCCTCAGGTGTTGATGGAGCCTCCATCCACGGCGATTGTCTGACCGGTTACGAAATCACTTTCGTCAGAGCACAGGAACACCAGCGCGCCCAACAGGTCCCTGGGATGGCCATCACGTTGGATCGCCCGCGAGGCGATCACCCGGTCGCGCGTGGCGCTGACATGCGCTTCATTGCCCAGAATGCTCTCGCTGAGGGTCAGCCCTGGAGCGAGGTTGTTCACGCAGACGTTGGCGGCCCCCAGTTCACGGGACAGGGCGCGGGTCATTGCCTGCACCGCGCCCTTGGAGGTGATGTAATGCAGCATTCCCGGCATGCCCTTGTAGACGGTGCCGGACGTGATGTTGACGATCTTGCCGCTGCGTTGCGCTTCCATGTGGGGGGCGACCGCGCGGATCATCCGATAGGTGCCGGTGATGTTCACCTGAAGGACACGGTCCCAGAGGTCGTCGGAGATCTCGTCATATCGGGCGACCGGGAGGGTCGAGAAGACAGCGGCATTGTTTACGATCGCATCGATCCGCCCGAAGCGCGCGATGCAGTGCCTGGCGATGCGTGTCGCGGCGCCATCGGCAGTGATGTCCTCCTGCACGAATTCAGCCCCGGCAGCGGATATCTGCGCCCCGTCCGCGATGTCGACGGCCAGCACCTGCGCGCCCTCGGCCAGAAGGGCGAGGCTGAAGTCGAGCCCGAGACTGACGGCACCGCCAGTGACGATGCAGACCTTGCCATCAAGCCTGCCGGTCACGCCGCGCGACCCGTGGCGGAGGCGAGGATCCGGGTCGCGTCGCCATCGCGGCCGACCCAGGCGACATATCCATCCGGGCGCACGAGGATCAGCGGTGTGCCATAGTCTCGCCGCTCATCGGCTAGGTCGTCGGTCACGATTGTCAGGGGGATACCCGCGACTTGGGCCGCGTCAGCAAAGCCCGCGCCTGCGTCCTCCTGCGTGAAATCGAACAGCGTGAAACCGGTGCCCAAAGCCTGATAGGTGGTGCGTCCGTCAGACAGCCCACGCGGCGCAAGGTGGTGTCCTGCGCGCGCCTCGAACCTGTGATCGCCCCTTGCACTGGGGGTGCCGGGGCCATCCACGACCGGTGAGCCTTCGTAATTCGGCTCGTAGGCAAGAACCTCGTTGTCACCCTCATTGCGGGCATTCCACTTGGCAGAGAATTCCTTCTCGTCCTTTTCCGGGCGGTAGGTCGCGAGAAATTTTCGATCTTCCTCGATGAAATTCCCGATGAAATCGCGCGAAAGCGAGGCGAAGACAGGCCGCCGCTCGGCATCGTAGCTGTCCAGCAATGCCGGCCCGCCCCAGCCATCGAGTGCTGCGCCCAGCTTCCAGCCCAGATTTCGCGCATCCTCGAAGCCGGTATTGATCCCGTAACCCCCATAGGGCGGATGGCTGTGGCAGGCATCGCCCGCGATCATCACGCGTCCGGCGCGGTAGTGATCCGCCATTGAAAAGCGAAGGTCCCAGAACCCGACAAAACCCAGTTCCAGATCGAAGGGCTTGCCCACGGTTTCGTATAGCAGCGCCTTGAAATCGAAGTTGTCTTTCGTGGTGTCCGTCGGAACGGGGGAATGGTGGAACCATTCCGTCTCGGCATCGACGCGACCGAGAAAGCGCCAATAGCCCTTCAACTCGGGGGTGAGCGCGTTGTAGAACGACCTGGCGGGGTGGTGCTGCGCAAGCAGGTCGTTCAGTTCGGATGAGCGGAACACCAACAGAACCATCTTCTGATCGTGTTCATCGACCGACTGGGTGATCCCTGCGGCCGTCCGCGTGCCGGATCGGCTCCCGTCACAGCCCACGGCGAACCGGGCGCGAAACTGCCGTGTTCCGCCGTCGCCCGAGGCGGCGACAGTCACCCCCTCCGCGTCCTGATGGAGGCTGTCGAAGGACAGTCCGTAATGGATGTCGATGGCGGTGACCTTCGCCGCGCGCGCGCGCAGCACCGCCTCTGTCCGGTATTGCGGCATCCGCTCTACCCGTTGCCCATAGTAAGGTTGCACGTTCTCGCGCGGCAGCCAGTCATAGGCATAATCGCTCAGCAGTGTGCGATATGTCATGCGCCCGCCATTCGCGACATCGCGCGATTGTAGGCGCGCCTCTCGCAGGGCCGGCTCGCAGCCCCACGCATCGAAATGCTCGACCGTGCGTTGGGTCATGTTCTGACCCTTTGGCACAAGCTGCGGCTGCGCATGGCGTTCGATCACCGCGACGGAATGGCCGCGCTGGCCGAGGTCGATGGCGAGACCCATGCCGACCGGTCCGCCGCCGACGATGATGACGTCGTGGGTGAAGGACATTGGGAACTCCTAACCGATGGTGCCGGATTCGAAATAGACGTGCTTGGTCTCAAGAAAATCGGCCAAGCCCTCGACCCCGTGCAGCCGACCCATGCCCGATTGCCCGAAGCCGCCGGTTTCTGCCTCTGCGAACAGGCGCAGATGGCTGTTGATCCAGACGGTTCCGGCCCGGATCGCGCGGCTGACGCGCATCGCGCGGGCCACATCGGCGGTGAAGACCGAGGCGGCAAGGCCGAAGACGGTGGCGTTGGCCTTTGCGACGGCCTCGGCCTCATCCGCAAAGGTCTCGATGGAGACGATCGGGCCGAAGAGTTCGTCTTGGACCAGGCTGGATTGCAGGTTTTCGATGCGGAAAAGAGTGGGCGTCAGGAATGCGCCGCTGTTCAATGGACCGCCCAGCGGTCCTCCCTTCAGCACCATCTGCCCTTCGTCGCCGGCCTGTTCGATGATCCGCAGCAGGCGCGCCTGATTGGGCATGTCGATGAGCGATCCCATCTGGCTGGCCGGATCGGCGCCTGGCCCGACGCGCACGGCGCGGTAGGCGGCGGTGATCTTCTCCTCAAAGGCCTGCGCCACGCTTTCATGTACAAGAAAACGGGCGGCGGCGACGCAGATCTGGCCCGCCATGTTCAGCGATCCGTGGGTCAACTCCTTCGTGGCCTTGTCCAGATCGGCATCGGCGAAGATCACCGCCGGGGCCTTCCCGCCCAACTCCAACCCGACGCGTTTCAGCGTCTTAGAGGCACCCTCCATGATCTTGCGTCCCGTGGCACTCGATCCGGTGAAGGAGATCACGTCGATATCGGGGGAGGCGACCATGGCCTGTCCGACCTCGATGCCGTTCTCGTTGACCGAGTTGATGACGCCCGGGGGCAGCGACGGGGCGTCGGCAATGCATTGCATGATCCGCGCATGGACCAGCGGTGTCTGCGCTGCGGGCTTGATGACGGTCGTGCAGCCGGCGGCAAGTGCCGGGGCCAGCGAGCGGACCAAGAGGGTTACCGGCGCGTTCCACGGCACGATGATGCCCGCCACGCCGGCCGCTTCGCGCGCGAAGAGCGAGAGCGCGCCGGGTGCGATTTCCTGCATCGTCCCGCGTACGGACCGAGCAAGGCCGGCATAATAGCGCATCTCGGACACGCCAGCCATTGTCTCGCCCATGGCTTCGGCGCGCAGCTTCCCGTTTTCGGCCACGATCAGCGCCGCGATCTCGTCTTTGGCGGCCTCCAGCCGGTCGGCGATCTCGAACATGGCCTGCGCACGCAATCGGGGGGAGGCGGCCCATGGGCTTGCGAAGAAGGCCGTGCGGGCGGCGGCGGCGGCTTCGATAACCAGATCGGTGGAGCCCCGGACGTAGTGGCCGACGATGGTGCCATCGGCCGGGTTCACGCTGGTCGCCTGCGCCCCGCCATCGTTGCGCCATTGGCCTGCGATGTAGTGTCTTGCAAGATGAGTCATGTCAGAGCGAGAGCCCCAGCAACTTCACCGCGTTGTCCTGGAAGATCTTCTGTCGCTGGGCGTCGGTGATCTCCAGCTCCTCGATGATGCGGATGGTTTCGCGGATGTACATGGGACCTTTCTCCGGATCGAAAGGCGCGTCCGAGGCAAAGAGGATGCGGTCTTCGGAGAAGAAATCCATCGCGTGTTCGATGGCCTTAGAGGAGCCAAACGTGGCCGTATCCGCGCAGAATTCCTTGAAATACTCCAGATGCGGGCGCTTCAGGGCACGCAGCACCGCACCCAGATCCCGGTCGGTCGTGCGGGCCCCCATCTGATCCCAGCCGGGACCGACGCGGCCCTCGAAATAGGGGATCATCCCGCCCGCATGATGCGTGATGACCTTGAGGCCGGGATAGCGGTCGAAATGGCCCGAGAACACCAGCCGCGCCATGGCGGCGGAGGTCTCGTAGGGCCAGCCCAGGGTCCACCAGATCTCGTATTCCGACTGCTCCTCGTCCAGGTAATCGGTGAAATTCGCGCCCCGCGCCGGGTGCATCCAGATCGCTTTTCCCGTGGAGTGCATGTAGGCGAAGAAATCTTCGAACTCGGGCCGGTCCAGGGGCTTGCCGGACACGTTGGTGAATATCTGCATGCCGCAGGCGCCGAGGTCTTCGATGTTGCGTTGCGCATCCTCGACCATGGCATCGGGGTTGGACATCACGGCGGTGCCGATGAAGCCGGGGAAACGGTCGGGATATTTCCGGCACAACTCCGCCATGCTGTCGGAAGCGATGGTGGCAAGTTCCAGCGATTTGGCGGGATCGGCGTATTTCTCGTAGGGCGGGGACGCGATGGAGAGGATCTGGCAATAATCCGGACCGAACATGTCCATCACCTCGAACCGGCGGTCGAGATTTGTCATCATCGGCACCGCCTCCGACCGCCGCGTGATGTCGGTCGTGGTCCCCAGATGGTCGATCAATGCATCGTGGAAGGGCTTGGGCCAGATGTGGTTGAAGACGTCGATCTTTTTCATGGGGCTCCTCCGGCGGAAATCAGGTAGGTTTTTCGTGGGTCGGGTCCGGCCAGATCCATGCTCAGGACGCGAGTGGCGGTTCGAATGGCATCGGCCAGCAGAGTGCTGTCGGTCGCTTGATAGGCGGCCTCCTCCATGCTGACACACAGCGAAGCGATGGGATTGGCGCTGGAATCGAAGATCGGCGCGGCCGTGCCGACGATCCCGGTTGTCACCTCGCCATGGGCGGTAGCCAGCCCGTCCCGGCGGATGGTGCGGAACGCGTCCAGCAGATCGGTCCCGGACTGGTCACCGGCCTGCTCGGCGAGTTGCCGTTGGCGTCGGCGTGGAAGGTAGGCGAGGATCGCCTTGGCGGCGGCGCCGTTCAGCAGCGGCATCGGGCGGCCCCGTGGGTAGGACGTCCGCGCGCGTGCATCCCGGCTGACGGACGCGACACACAGGATCCGTTCCCCATACCACCGCGCCAGAAACGCGGTGCCCGGGAACTGGCCTGCCAGCGCCTCCAGATGCGGCTGACCGTGGGCCACCAGCGGATCGGATTTCCGCGCCAGAAAGTCCATCTCGACGAAGCGGGGGCCAAGTCCGAAGCCGCCGCCCTGCATGGGGGCGATGAAGCCTGTATCCTTGAGGACCTTCAGGTAGCGATAGAGGGTCGGGCGCGCATAGCCGAGGACGTCCATCATGTCTTGCGAGGACCATTCGAGACGGTCCTCCGAGAAGAGGTCGAGGATCGCCAGCACCCGTTCGCTGCTCGCGCGCGTCATGGCCGGGCCTCCCGCCGCTGGGCACGATTTCGCGCGATGTCGATCGCCATCAGGGCGATGCCGCCGCAGACACCGACGATGTCGGTCAGGTAGGCTCCGGTGAACGCGCCCGCCGGGATCAGGGAAACCAGACCCGAAATGCCAAAGCCCAGGCGCATCGGCACCGTCAATCGGCCCGAGAAATAGCCTGCCAGGGCGCTGGACACCAACCAAACTCCGATGACCGCCGTGACGACCGCCAGGATGATGTCCGGTGTCTCGCCGATCAGCAGCAGCGTCGGCGACAACACGAACAGGACCGGGATCACATAGGCCGACCAGCCGAACTGCATCGCCGCCCATCCCGTCGCCATGGAATTCGCCCTGGCGATGGAGGCGGCGGCGAAGGCGGCCAGGGCAATGGGCGGCGTGATCATCGACATCATGCCGAAGTAAAGGACATAGAGATGGGCGCCGATCGGCTCGATGCCCACCTGCACGAGGGCAGGGGCCACGAGGGCCGCCAGCAGGACATAGACGCCGAGCGTCGGCAGGCCCATGCCGAGGATGATGCAGACAAGGGCCGACAGGAACAGCAGCAATCCCGCCGAACCGCCGCCGATCTGCACCAGCAGATAGGTCAGGTTGAACGACAGGCCGGTCACGTTCAGAACCCCGATCACGATGCCCGATGCGGCGGAGATCAAAATGATCTCGGTCACGCCATGGCCGCATTTGGCGAGGCTGCCGGCGATGGCGCGCAGGGACGGGCGGCGGCCTGCGTAACCGACGATAAGAGACGTGGCGATCAGGACCAGACAGGCCCAGGTGGCGGCCCTCTCGGGCTGGTAGCCGGCCCAGAACAGCAGGTAGATCAGCGCCACGAAGGACGCGATGAAATGCACGCCACGGGCGACCATCCGGCCGTCCGGGATATCGGACTTCGGAACAGCGCGGATGCCCAGTTTCGCGGCCTCCAGATCTGCCTGAATGAACAGGGCCACGTAGTAGAGAATCGCGGGCACCAGCGCTGCCAGCACGATGTCCGAATAGGGCACGGCAAGGAATTCGGCCATGAGGAACGCCGCGGCCCCCATGACGGGTGGCATCAACTGTCCACCGGTGGAGGCGACGGCCTCGATCGCGCCGGCCTTGTGGGCCGGGTAGCCATCGCGTTTGATCATCGGGATCGTGACCACGCCCGTGCCGACGACATTGGCCACGGCCGAGCCCGAGATGGAGCCGAAGAGGCCCGAGGCCACTACGGCGATCTTCATCGACCCGCCGCGGAACCGACCCATCGCGATCATCGCGGCATCGGTGAAGAACTGCGAGCCGCCGGTAATGCCCAGAAGAGTGCCAAACAGGATGAAGGCCACGACAATTGTGGCTGCCACGGAGATCGGCAGCCCCAGCATGCCGTTGCTGTCCAGTGCCATATAGCCTGCCAGCAGCTGCCAGTCCTGCGCCCGGCCTTGCAGGCGGCCGGGCAGCGCGTCGCCGAACAGCGCGTAGAGGATGAAGACCGCGATGATAATGACCAGTGCCCACCCGGTCGCGCGACGAAGCGCCTCCAGCGTCAGAAGCACGATCACCAACCCCGGAAGCCAGATGTCGATGGGGCGCGAGAAGATCAGCAGCACAAGGCGCGGGTAATCGACGGCGACATATCCCACCGCGCCGAAGGCGATCAGCGCCAGCGCCAAGTCATACCACGGAACGCGCACCCGCGCGGCTCCCCTGACAGCCGGAAGCATCAGGTAGGACACTACCAGCGTCAGCCCGAGGATCGCCGCGAACAGCTGTTGCGGGTAGAGGTTCAGCTCCAGGACGCGCTGGAACGAAACCGCCCAGCCGATCGCAATCAGCGTGACCACGGCCGCCAACACGTCGGCAACAGGGCGCCAGATGAGGGGGGAGAGGCCGGACCCGGCCCCTCCTGTCTGATCGTCAGACATGGATGTTCCCTAGCGGATGGCCTTATTCCAGCCCGGTTTCCTCGAAGAAGCGAAGCGCGCCGGGGTGATAGGCCGTGACACCTTCCTCTCCGCGCATGTCCTCGGGGCGGAAGGCGCGCATCGGTGGGAAGGATTCTCCCATGATGTCGGCGTTCTCGTACATTGCCTGTGCCATCGCATAGACCACGTCATCCGGGACATCGGCATGGGTGAAGACGACCTGCGGGAACGCGATATAGGTCGTCGCTTCCAGCACCCCGGGCATCGCGCCTTCGGGCAGGACAGTGAAGAACGCCGTCGGCCAATGGGCGCGGGCGGCGGCCAGCGACGCGTCGCTGTCATCGCCGACGCCCAGCGCGCGCAATCCGCCCACGGCCGCGTCCGCTTCGCGCACCTTGCCCGCGCCATGGGCGAAGATGAAGCCCACCGTGTCGCCCGCGATGAAGGCATCCGCGCCCGCGACGACAGACGCCACGTTGACCTGCGTGACGTCATCGCGGGTCATGCCTGCCGTGGCATAAAACGCCGATAGCTGGGGCAGGATGGTGTTCTGCGCGGTGTAGCCATCGGTCATCGGCTGCCCGGCAAGATCCGCGACCGACATGATATCGCTGTCGGCGCGCACGAAGATTGCCTCGACGAGCGGTTGAAGGTGCCCCACGATCCGCAGGTTGGGATATTCGGAGCCGTTCCACCACTCTGCTCCGGTGACCGCGTATTCGACCTCCTGCAGGTTGGCGACGCCGAACTCGATCCCGCCATCGTTGACGAAGGGGATGAACTGGTTGGGGCTGGTTGCGGGCTGGATCGTCGTGTTCAGGCCGCCGGCATTGGCGGCGTTGGCCACGGCGGTGCCGATATTGTGAAACAGCGACCCGGGGTTCGACGTGGCGATGCCCACGGCTTGGGCATGGGCCGCGCCGGCAAGTCCCAAGGCTGCGGCGATCGTTGCGCCTGCAAGTACGGTATTCATGGATCTGATCCTCCCTTACTAAGTCGAGGCCGCCCTCCCAGGTGGCCCAAAATCTCACTCAATGAGATTCTGTACGAATATTGCTTGCATGGGCCGGCACGGCAAGACAAATTATGATACATCGGACGGCGCGGGCGGGTGCGGTTCGACGAGGGAGGAATTATGGACACCAGCGATCCGCAGGCCACATCGGTCACGCCGAAGACCGGGGCGGAGGCCTTGTTGCTCGGCCTCAAGGCAAGTGGCATCGATTATATCTTCGCCAATGCAGGCACGGATTTCCCGCCGATCATCGAGGCGATGGCGACGCTGCCGAAGGACGCTGTCCCGGTGCCTATCACGATTCCCCATGAAACGGCGGGCGTCGCCATGGCCCATGGCCACTACCTCGTCACGGGGCGGGCGCAGGCGGTGATGGTGCATGTGAATGTGGGCCTCGCCAATGCTGTGATGGGCGTCATCAATGCCGCCAGCGATGACATCCCCGTGCTGGTGGTGTCCGGGCGCACCCCGATCACCGAGGTCGGCAGGCCCGGCCATCGCATCACGCCGATCCACTATGGGCAGGAGGTGTTCGACCAGACTTCCCTGCTGCGCGATGTGGTCAAGTACAGCTACGAATTGCGCTACCCCGAACAGGCGGGCGAGGTCGTTGGCCGCGCGATGGCTTTGGCGACGTCCGCCCCCAAAGGCCCGGTCTATCTCAGCCTGCCACGCGAACCGCTGGCAGAGGAGTGCCCGGACTGGACACCAACCGCGTCGACGGCGCGACCGGCGGCAACCCCCGCAGCCCCTGCACCCGATGCCATTGCCCGGCTGGCAGACTGGATGCGCAGCGCCCGCCGCCCGGTGATCCTGTGCCAGCGCGGCGACCCGGCCGGGCTGTTGGGCACCGCACTCGGCGCGTTTGCCCTGCGCCATGGCGTGGCGGTCGTCAGCCCGTTCATGACACGCAATGTGATGGCCTCCGACCATCCGAATTTTGCAGGCTACGCGCCCGATGCCGAGTTGCACGGAGCCGATCTGCTGATCGTCCTCGACAGCGCGGTGCCTTGGATCGCCGCCTCGGCCGCGCCGGGGCAGGAGACGCGCGTGGCCCATATCGGTCCCGATCCGCATTTCGCGCGCATGCCCATGCGCGGCTATCAGACCGATCTGGCGGTGCAATCGGACCCGGTTCTGGCCCTCGCGGCGCTGGATGTGGCTCTGGGCCAACCCGCGCCCGAGACCGGGTCCCGCAATGCTGATCTGGCCAAGACCTCCGCCGCGCGCCGCGCGCGATTGACCGATATCGCCGGGCAGAAAGCGACCGACCCGATGGGAGCGGAATGGCTGAGCCGGTGTGTCAGCCGCGCCATGGACGAGCGCGCGGTGGTGTTCTCGGACCTGGGCATCCTGCCGGGTTTCATGGACATCGCCGGACCCAACCGTCTGTTCGTCAGCCCCCATTCCGGTGGCCTCGGCTGGGCAATGAACGCGGCCCTCGGCGCGCAACTGGCCGATCGCGACAGGCTGGTGATCGCCTGCGTCGGCGACGGGTCCTACATGTTCGCCAACCCCGTCGCAGCACACCAGATCGCCGAGGCGCAAGGCCTGCCGATTCTGACAATCGTCAAGAACAACGCCTCGTGGAACGCCGTGCGCCGCTCGGTTCTTGCGTCCTACCCCGACGGGGTCGCGGCTCGCGCAAACGAGATGCCGCTGACGTCCCTCATGCCGCTGCCCGATTTCACCCTGATCGCCGCCGCAAGCCGGGCCTTTGCAGAGAAGGTGGACCATGCAGAGGATTTGCTCGCCGCGCTTGACCGGGCGCTTGCAACAATCCGCAACGACCGGCGACAGGCACTGCTCGATGTGCGGGTGGCGGTCTCCGATGCCCATTGATCCGACGGCCATCGCGCTCGCCATCCTCGGGATCATCATCGGCGGCATCGTGAAGGGAGCCATCGGTGCCGGTGCGCCAGTGGTGGCTGTGCCGATGCTGGCATTGGCCTTCGATGTGCCGACAGCGGTCACGATCTTCGCCATTCCCAACCTCTTCTCGAACCTGTGGCAAGCATGGGCCTACCGCGAGCACCATCTGCCGCGCTCGTTCACGGCAACGTTCGTTCTGGCTGCCATCATCGGTACGGCCGTCGGCACCGTAATGCTCGTCTCCCTGCCACCCGAGGTCTTGATGGTCGGCGTGGCCTGCGTGTGTTTCGCCTTTATCGCATTCCGGTTGGTGCGGCCCGGTTGGATCCTGCCACTGCTCACTGCTCAACGGATCATCTGGCCCGTCGGTACGGCGTCGGGCGTACTGCAGGGCGCGATCGGCGTGTCGGCCCCGATATCCGTCACCTTTCTGAGTGCGATGAAGTTGGAGCGGCCGGTTTTCATCGCCACGATCTCGGTCGTCTTCCTGGCGATGTCGCTGGTGCAACTGCCCATGATGGCTGGCCTTGGCCTCTTGACGCCGCAACGGATCGTCTTCGGCATGGGTGCCCTGGTTCTGCTGATGGTCACGATGCCCGTCGGATCGGCCCTAGCGCGACGCTGGTCCGCGCAGGTATTCAACAACCTCATCTTGATAATGCTGGCCGTCATCGCAGTCCGCCTGCTGATCGACGCGTTCTGATCCAGGGCGAACCAGAGGAGGAGAGAGACATGGACGAGACCACACCCGCCGTAGACATTGCCGCCGCCCAGGCCGAAGTCGATCTGCCCGCGCTCGGCGACCGCACCCGGTATGATGCCCTGATGGAAGTGATCCGCAATCGCGTGACCGTGCGGAAATTCGATTCCGATCATGTCGTTCCGGATGAGCACTTCGACCTGATCCTGGAGGCAGCGCGCCACGGCCCGTCGGGTGCCAATGCGCAACCGTGGCAATTCATCGTCGTGCGCGACGCGGAGAAGAAAGCCCGGATGGCCGAGTATTTCGTGGCCGAGCAGCGCTTCCGCGCCAAGGCCAAGATGAAGTTCCCGACGCCGGACTATCGCGGTCTTTCTACCGCGCCCGGCTTCGTTGTCGTCTGCTCGGACATGCGCTGGGTCAATGCCTTCCCAGTGTTTAACGATGGCTCCGAGAAGGACAAGGCCTACAAGGAAAACGCGGAACGCATCCTGCTGCAATCCGTCGCCGCCGCAACCATGTCTGCGAACCTTGCCGCCGCTGCACTTGGCTATGCCGTCTGGTGGGTGACGGCCATCGGCCAGAAAGATGCGCAGGAGGCCATGCGCCCGCTGCTGGGTATCCCCGAGGAAATCTCCGTCCTCGACATCATCCTGTTCGACCCGCCCGCCGCCGCCCCCTACAAGCGCTGGCGGCGTCCGCTGGAGGAGATCCGGCATTGGGACACATACAACAGCGAACATTTCATGTCAGATGCCGATTTGGATGACTGGATCAAGACCCGTCGTCACCGGGTCATGTACAAGGACGCGTCCAACGTGGACTGAGAACTGCCGAGCCGCTCGCGCGTCGAGGCGACAGGGTTTATTGTCATCGACGGGTCAGTCTGATCAGATTCGACGCGGCGTGGGTATCGTTCGATCTCGGACGGGGAACATGGAGGAGAAAAACATGGCAAGACATGGCGAGGATATTATCGGACACAGTGATCTTGCGCCGTTCTTCAAGGTCGCCAATGCAAGCGACGTCACCATCGACACCCCCGAAAACCGCAAGGGCGACGCGCTTCGCAGTTGGGTGCGGGCGTTGTCGGGCTTCCAGAAGGAGGCGCTCGTGCGCTCGGCCCGAACCGGTGACACGTGGCGGTTGGTCTCGGACGAGGGGCCGTATCTGAACGGCCATGACGCGGCGCCGTGCCCCTTGGCTTTCTTGTCGACCGGAATGGTCGCCAGCTTCATGAACGAGATCTTTGCGCTGGCAAAGATCCAGGGCGTGGCGATCCGCAAGTTGAAGCTGACACAGGACAACTTCTACACCATGAAAGGCTCCATGCAGCGGCGCACAATGGTGGGCGGGGCCGAGAATATCGACCTGAAGGTAGAGATCGACTGCGATCTGGACGATGCCGCGCTGATGGAGTTTCTGGTGAGCGCGACCTATGCCTCGCCGATCAACGGGTTGATGCGGGAGCGGATCGAGAGCCTGTTTAAGCTGGGCAAGAACGGTCGCGAATTGCCGACGGCCGATGCCAACGAACTCTCCGGTGCGCTGCTCCCCGATCCCGGGGACCACTTCGCCAAGGTGCGACCCTCGCCCTCGGACCTGACGCTGGTGGCGCCCGTTGGCCTGACCCCGAAGAAGGAGGTCGACCTTGGGACAAATGCCGGCGGATCCAGCCTGACGGACGAACAGAACCGCCGCCTGAACGTGGGCGCCATCGCGGTGATGCGCGACGATGGGATCAAGGACATCCAGCAGATGCTCTACTCCCCCCACGGCACCAGTTTCCGCTTTCTCAGTTCCGAAGACGGGCGCGCGCCCGACGCCAACACGCTTATCTCGGCGGGCATCGGCTTTTGCTTCATGACGCAATTCGGGCGCTTCGTGTCGATGCTGAACCTGAACCTGCCGGATTACCGGGTCGTGCAGGATACCCATTTCAGCCTCGGCGGCGCGTCGGGAGGGACGGGTGAATCAGGATCCGCAGACCCGATCGAGACCCATGTATATCTGGAAACCACGGAGCCCGACGAGATGGCGCAGGAGATGCTCGATATCAGCGAGAAGACCTGCTTTCTGCATGCCTTTTGCAAGACCGATCTGAAGACGAAGCTGAAGGTGATACGGGTCTGAGGGGCGACCGGAAGACGAGTCTTCCAGTTAGATTGGCCATGCCGGGCACCCTCACCTTGCGCCACCAGCACGAAAGGCGGGGAGATGACGTTCGGGGCGGGAGCAAGTATGGCAAAGCGCTCACCTGCAGCGAACATCTGATTGATTTGAGATTTCGCCCGCTACACTACGTCTGAAACTTCCACACCCATCATGGGCGTTTCAATCGATTGGAAACCTGAGCCTCGCGTGGGCTGGCTTTGGGCGTGCTCCCGCACGCGGTTTAAATCGTGAATGCCGCCGCGGTCTGAAATTGAACTGGGCGACTGGGGCTATCGAGTGCTCGGAGGCTGGTCCGAGGTTATTGTCGAAGAACGTTGCTTCGGGTCAGGTTTGGCACCGACGCGGATCGATAGGTATATCCCACTTGACGGTAGAGCCCTTTGACACCCTCCATCTCCCGGGATCGCCGCCGACCAGGTATTACGCCATGCGCGCATCGGGCCCGACGAGGTCTTGGTATCATCCGGGGCTTCCATTATTCGTTTTCGCCACATGAGGCGTGGACTGATACGTGCCATTGCCGTTGAGGGGAAAAGGCACCGGAAAAGACAATCGAAGCCGTTTTAGTCACCACGGCGATGCAGCCAAACATAAACATCCAGAAGCGTATCAGCAGTGTGACCACTGAGGTTGCCTATGGGTTGACCGTCATCAACGATACCACTTCTTCGGTTCGAAACATCATGAGTGGTAGGCCTGAAGAGGTTGAGAAAACCATTCGCGATGCGAGAGCGGCCGTGCTGTATGAACTAAAGAACAAGACTCATGCGCTGGGTGCCAATCCAGTGATTTCTGTAGACTGGCAACACAGTCAGATCGGCTACAGTGGTTGGAGCATGGTCATGGTGGCAGGCTCAGGGACGGCAGTCGTGATTGAGTGAAAAATTTCTGCTGTGCCGCGAGGACGCTATCGCACTCCCCCTGCTGGACGTTGCCGACGATAGCTCAGAATGACGATGGCGATCTCGAGGTATTTTGGATGGAGCGGACCTGACAAAGCGAGTGAGACTCACTCGCTAAGCTTGGGAAGATGCTCGCACAACGGGGACCCGTCGCGATGGCGTATCTAATGATCGCCCCGATCGTGGACCTGAGACGCGTGGCTGTTTCGAACTTGCCCTCACCCTCGACAATACGCAGAGCAGCAAGCACGTCTTGGGCTTCGATATCTTTGACGTCGAGCGGTCCCAGCTTCGGTTTCGCCAAAGTGACAAGCCACCCAAGCTTCCTAAGCGTTTGGGCCGCGCGACCCTCCCGCCGAAGCTTCTCGACATATTCCTGCGCAATGTCCGCGAAGGAGATGCCTTGCTTCAAAAACTCTTGTCGCCGCCGCTTCTGTCGTTCGGCCGATGGGTCGTATCCATCGACGAGGAGAAGTCGTGCTTCGTCGCGTTTCTCGCGGGCGTGTTTCAAGCCCACAAGGGGATAGTTTCCGAGGGACAAAAGCTTCTCTCGGCTATTGTAGCGATACTTAAACCGCCAGAGCCGGGACCCGCCGGGGTTCACGAGGAGGTAGAGCCCCTGCGAGTCACTGACTTTAAAGGGTTTTGTGCGCGGTTGTAGGTTTCGGATTGCGGTATCTGTAAGGGTCATTGGCGAATCGGGATCAACTTTTTTGTACCCCTTATCCTACCCCAGTTTTCGTGGGCTGCCATCGGTTGTTATTGGACTCACCTGGACTCGAAATACAGCCATTACAATGACTTGGACGTAACTGGACGGTGCTGGAACTTGAAGTGGTGCCCGGGGGCGGAATCGAACCACCGACACGAGGATTTTCAATCCACTGCTCTACCCCTGAGCTACCCGGGCACGGGTGAACGGCGGGGCCGTTCGGGCTGCGATCTTCTAGACGCGGGTCCGGGGCGTGTCCAGAGGCAAATGGCAGAAACTCAGTGCGGTTTTCGGGCCTTTTCCTCCAACTCTTCCAAGAGATCCTCGATGTCGCCGGGGTCGTCGGATGGGATCGCATAAGACCCGGTCAGCCACTTGCCCAGGTCGACATCGGCACAGCGTCTCGAACAGAACGGGCGGTATTTCGGGTCGGTTTTCCTGGCGCAGATCGGGCAGGTCATGTCAACTTCAGGTCAAGGGGCAGACGTTCGCGTTTTCGTTGCAGTTCGAAATTACCCATCTGGGTCCAGCCGACAAGCGCGGTCTCGACCGGATCAGACTTGAAGGCGGCGCGCAGCACTGTCTCCAACTGGCGGCGGTCCTTCTTTGGCAGCGGCGCGAAATCCACGACGATCTGCCCGCCGAGGCCGCGACAACGCAATTGGCGCGGCAGATCTCTGGCCAACGCAAGATTGGCCTTCAGGCTGGCAGCCGGTGACGTATCGGTTCCGGTATTCACATCAACCGAGACAAGGGCATGGGTCGGCTCGATCCACGCATGACCGCCACCGGACAGGACGATCCGGGGGGCGGTGATGGCGGTTATCATCTCGGGCAGGTCATAGGCATCGATTGCGGTCGGCGCATCCGCCAGAACATCGGGGTTGCCCCACTCTCGCCAAGCGAGGCTCTGGGCATCGGGTCCGTCGACCAGCAGTTCGGGTTCGGTGCCGGTCGCATCCGCCAGAACCGCCATGGCCAGATCGTGTACCGCCCGAATGTCGTCGGCCAGGTCGTCATCCGAAGCCCCGGCCGCGGCAGAGCGCAGGATCAGCCCCGGTTCCTGCACGCCTGCAACAGCCTCCGTGGCAATGTCGAGCAGGCGCACCCGCATCTCCTCGTCGCGGATGCTACGAGAGACGTTGATCCCGGGCGCGTCAGGCGTGGCAATCGCATACCTGCTTTTGAACAGAAGGCGGGTGGTTACCGAAACCGCCTTGCCCGGCTCGGCGAAGCCGGTGACCTGCACCAGCAGCGGCTGGCCTGGCCGCAATCCTGCTGCGCCGCGCAAGAAGGCCGATCCGTTGGGCAGGCGCAGGAACATGCCGCCCTGCGCTTTCACGGGGCGGTCGCAGATGCCGCGAAAGATCGTACCGGGGGGAGGGGGGCCATTTTCGGGCGTATCGACCAGAAGATCGTCAAGTCGGCCATCGACAATTCGGGCTGCAAGCTTGCGGCCCGACAACTCGCCCAGAACCACGATACTGCCCTTCATGACCAGTCACCATACAAAGGATATCCTGCCGCCTGCAACAAAGTGGCCGTTTCAGCAACGGGCAGGCCCATGACCGCCGAGAACGACCCCTGTATCCAAGGAATAAAGGCGCCGGCAGGCCCCTGAATTGCGTACCCACCCGCCTTGCCCCGCCAGTCGTCACTGTCCAGGTAGGCGTTCAACTCGGCGTCCGAAAGGCGCTTCATCTTTACCGCCGTGGTCACATCCCGCTGCCAGATCCGACCGGCGGCCTTGACCGCGATAGCGGTGATCACGCTGTGGCGGCGGCCGGAGAGATTGAGCAGAAATTCGGCGGCCTGTCCTGCATCCGCGGGTTTGCCGAGGATGCGCCGGCCAAGCGCAACGGTGGTGTCAGCGCATAGCACGACTTCGTCCGCGGCCGCATCGATTGCGCGCACCTTTGCGTGCGCGATCCGAATGCAGTAGGCGCGGGGTAACTCGTGCTTCAAGGGATCTTCGTCAATATCTGGTGCGCGCACCTCGTCCGGCACCACGCCCAACTGCGCCAGAAGTTCGCGCCGCCGCGGGCTGCCTGATCCAAGAATAAGGCGCAAGACGCGCCTTACTTGAAGCGGTAGTTGATCCGACCCTTGGTCAGATCATAGGGGGTCATCTCGACCTGCACCTTGTCGCCTGCCAGAACCCGGATGCGGTTCTTGCGCATCTTGCCCGCCGTATGCGCGATGATCTCATGGCCGTTTTCAAGCTCGACCCGAAATGTCGCGTTCGGCAGGAGTTCCTTCACGACGCCGGGGAATTCGAGCATTTCTTCCTTGGCCATGTGTACTCCGTCTTTGCGATGCCCGCCACGATGCGGGCGACTGCTAAATGCGCCCATCCTCAATGGTTTTCAAGGGCTGAATGCGGTATTCACGCCCTTGTAACGGTTTTGACGCGCGGCAATTGCTCGACCCAGTGCGCGTGATTCAGCACACCGCCATCGGCGCGAACCTCACGGATCGTGTCGAGATCGATCGCCGCATAAGTCCAGCCAGGCTTGTTGAACTCTCCTTGCGCAATCACACCTGTCGCGGGAAATCCGGTATCGGGCGGGCCGTAGATGGCGGCGGCGCCGGTGTTCGTATCGACCGGCGGGCACCAGGGCGCGTCGCCGACAGTGGGCGAGTGGACGGTAACGCACTGGTTTTCCAGTGCCCGCGCCATCGCCCCGATACGGACGCGGGAATAGCCGGTCATGGCTTCGGTGCAGGATGGGGCCAGCAAGATCTCGGCCCCTGCATCGACCAGGGCCCGTGCCAGCAGCGGAAATTCGCAGTCGTAACAGATCAGAATGCCGATCTTGCCCAGAGCGGTGTCGAACAGCACCAGAGGTCCACCCGACACGACGTTCCAGGGATCGCGTTCGAACCGGGTCATGATCTGCTTGTCCTGGTGGCCCAGCTTTCCGTTGGGGCCAAAGAATCTGGCCCGGTTCACCGGTCGCAGGCCGCCATCCCAAACCGGCGCGCTTGCGGCCAGGATGTGAATGCGATGACGCTGCGACAGTTCCTCATGCAATTCGTCGACGGCCGGGATGCGGTCGGCCACTGCGCGCAGCCCGCCTTCCAGATCGGCGGCCACTTCCTTGCCGCCAAGCGACGCAAGCTCCATCGCGCCATATTCGGGAAAGACCAGCAGATCGGCGCCCTGTTCGGCTGCCGTATTGACCCAGGACGTGATCTTGTCTGCATAGGCCTGCCAACTGTCGAGCCAGTCGATCGGATAGGCGGAAGTTGCGATTTTCATTCTTGCTTTATCCTATGCCTGCGCTGCGCCACCGTAGCGGCCTCATGCTGTTGCCTCAACGGTCGGTTCGCCAAACCGATCTTGCATGCGCTGCACGATCTGATCGCGCGTCTGCCGATAGGCCGCCAGCTTGGCGTCACGTTTGTCGCCGATCCCGGTCGGATCCATGATCGGCCAATATTCGACCTCCAGATGATAGATCCGGGTCATGTCGAGCGCCAGGCGCTGCGAGGCCGGCGACAGCGCGACGACCAGATCGAACGCGGACAGATCGTCGCCCCATTGTTGCATCTCTTCGAAAGACCGCGAGCGGTGCCGTGACAGTTCGACATCCATCTCGTCGCAGACCGCGACCGCGAAACCGTCGACTTCTAGATCGTTGTGAACGCCGGCGGATTGGACATACACGTCCTGCCCGTAGAATTTCTTCATCAGGCCCTCGGCCATGGGAGAGCGGACCGCGTTGTGATCGCAGCAGAACAGAACCGAATGCGGCAGCGCCTGGCCCAAGCCGTCAGCCCCCCCAGTGCAGGACGCAGATCAGGGTGAACAGCCGGCGCGCGGTATCCAGGTCGATCTCGGCCTTGCCTTCCAGCCGTTCCTGAAGCACTCGGGCGCCTTCGTTGTGAATGCCGCGGCGGGCCATGTCGATGGCCTCGATCTGACTTGGAGGCAGTTTCTTGACCGCGTCGAAATAGCTCTCGCAAATCTGGAAGTAGTCCTTCACGACCTGCCGGAACGGCCCCAGCGACAGATGGAACTCCGCGGCCTTCGCGTCTTTCGGCGTGAGAAGGTCGAAGACCAGACGGCGCTCGCGGATCGCCAGGTTCAGTTTGTATGGCCCGGTGGGCAGCGCCTTGCCGTCGCGCTCTGGCAGCGCGAACGTGTTGTCTTCCAGCAGATCGAAGATTGCGACCCGGCGTTCCTGCTCGATCTCGGGCGTCGGCGGCGGCAAACCGCTGTCGTCGATCTGGATCTCGATCAGCTGCGCCATCAGGGCTTGCCCGTGTTGAGGCGGTTCAGCCGGGCGCGAACCGACAGACCGTGCGCCTCGAGCCCCTCGGATATTGCCAGTGTTTCCGCCACCTCTCCGATCCGCCGTAATGCGTCCGGCGTCATCTGTGTCAGCGTCGTGCGCTTGAGAAAGTCGATGACCGACAGGCCGGACGAAAACCGCGCCGACCGTGCCGTGGGCAGGACATGGTTCGGGCCGCCGACATAGTCGCCTATCGCTTCCGGAGTCCAGTTGCCAAGGAAAATGGCGCCTGCATGGCGGATGTTGGCCGCCAGCGCATCAGGGTTCTCGACGCAAAGTTCCAGGTGCTCCGGTGCGATACGGTCAGCCAGCGCGGCGGCTTCGCCCAGATCCCGAACGGTGACAATGGCGCCGAAATCGCGCCAGCTTGCGCCTGCGATGGCGCGCCGCTCCAGCGTATCAAGGCGGCTGCGGACAGCCTCTGCCACCACCTGTCCGAACGCGCCGTCATTGGTGATCAGGATGGCTTGCGCGCTTTCGTCATGCTCGGCCTGAGACAACAGGTCGAGCGCAATCCAGTCGGGGTCATTATGGCGGTCTGCGATCACCAGAATTTCGGACGGCCCCGCGATCATGTCGATCCCGACACGACCGAAAACTCGTCGCTTTGCGGCCGCGACATAGGCATTGCCGGGGCCGGTGATCTTGTCGACGGGCGATATCGTCTGCGTACCATAAGCCAGCGCCGCAATCGCCTGCGCGCCGCCGATCCGGTAGACGGTCTTGATCCCGGAAATTTGCGCCGCCAGCAGGACCAGCGGATTGGCCTTGCCTCCCGGCGTCGGCGCGGTCATGACCAGCCGCTCTACACCTGCCACCTGGGCCGGGATCGCATTCATCAGAACCGAAGACGGGTACGAGGCCAGTCCGCCCGGCACGTAGAGCCCGGCAGAGGCAACCGGTGTCCAACGCCACCCAAGCTTAACGCCGGCTTCGTCAGTCCAGCTTTCGTCCTGCGGCATTTGGCGTTGGTGATAGGCCCGGATCCGTTCGGCCGCCAGCACCAACGCCTCGCGTTCGGCTTGCGGAACGCGCTTGCACTCGGCCTCTATCTCTTCGGCGCTGAAGGCAAGCGTTTCGGGCGTCAGATCCAGCTTGTCATGCCGTGCTGTCAGCGCGATCACAGCCTCGTTGCCGCGGCTTCGCACATCCGCAATGATCTCCGCCACCGCCGCGTCAACATCCGGCGCGTCCTCGCGCTTGGTGTCGAGAAGCGCTGCAAAGCGGAATTCGAAGTCCTGGTCGGCGGTCGAGAGAAACTGCGGCATCGCTAATACTCCTGTGGCCCCGACATAGCGGTGCGGGCCTGCAGCCTCAAGCGCCGAGGCACAGTCGCATGCACAACTCGTTCGTCTCGCGCCCATCGTGCAGGAACTCCGCCCGGGTGCGACCGATCTGCCGGAAGACAACCGCATCGCGCCGCTTCAGCAATTGGATCAATCGGCGTGGCCAGGGGCTTTGCGTGACGGTGCGACATAGGGCCGGGTCACATCTTTCAGCGTGACGTCAATTGCTTCGACATTCAGCGCGATCGCTCCATCGCCGGCAAGGATCAATTCGACTCGCCCGGCGCCATCCTCGCCGGCATGGAAAGTGATCGCGAGCAGCGACAGGACCAGGTCCTTGTCGGCCCTGTCGATGCCCTGGCTCGACACCTTCATGACTTCATCCACAACCAGCAGAGCCTGCACACGCTCATAAGCACGCTGGCGCTGCCGCGTTTCGCTGACGTCTTCCCAGCGGAAACGGTTGATCAGCAGCACGAAGCGGCGATGCGCCCTGTCCCAACGCATTTCCGTCGCCGGAAAGACTGCATCTTGCGCCAGTGTGGAAATCACCTGCAGGTCGTCGTCATCCAGTGCCTTCAGATGCAGCGCCGCGGCGCGGGCGTCTTCGAATTTCGCATCTTCAACCATCAGCTCTTGATCCGTTCGATCTGTGCGCCGACTCCGCGCAGCTTCGCGACAACATGCTCATATCCGCGATCAAGATGATAGACGCGGCTGACCACGGTTTCTCCTTCTGCCGCCAACCCCGCAAGGATCAGCGATACGCTGGCCCGCAGATCGGTCGCCATCACCGGCGCGCCCTTCAGTTTCTTGACGCCTCTGACCCGCGCCATTCCGCCGTGAACCTCGATATCCGCACCCATGCGCATCAGTTCCGGGGCATGCATGAAACGGTTCTCGAAAATCGTCTCCTCAAGTTCCGCCACTCCATCAGCGGTGCACATCAGCGCCATCATCTGCGCCTGAAGGTCGGTTGGAAAGCCCGGATAGACCGCGGTCTTGACATTCACCGACCTCACCTGGCCGTTCATCCGGGCGACCCTGAGGCCGCGCTCGGTTTCGGCAACCTCGATTCCGGCCTCTTCCAGTTTGTCGCTGAAACTGCCGACCAGATCGCGGCGGCCGCCAATCAGTTCGACCTCGCCGCCCGCAATTGCGGGGGCCAGCATGTAGGTGCCCAACTCGATCCGATCAGCCACGACGCGGTGTGTGGCCCCATGCAAGCGGTCCACACCCTGAATGGTAATGGTCTCGGTGCCTTCGCCCTCTATCTCTGCGCCCATCGCCCGCAGGCAGCGGACGAGATCAACGATCTCCGGCTCTCGCGCGGCATTTTTCAAGACAGTCGTGCCTTTCGCCAGCGTTGCCGCCATGACGATGTTCTCGGTGGCCCCGACCGATGCCATCCGCAACTCGATCCCGGCTCCCTTCAGCCCCTTTCCGGCATTGGCATGCAGGTATCCGTCCCTGAGGTCGATCTTTGCTCCCAGCGCCTCCAACCCGTGTATATGTAAATCCATCGGGCGCGCGCCAATCGCACAGCCGCCGGGCAGCGATACGACCGCATGACCTTCGCGCGCCAGAAGCGGCCCCAGCACCAGGTTCGAGGCCCGCATCTTGCGCACTATGTCATAATCGGCGACGGCGTTGATCGGACCGTGACTGGACATCGCAATCACCTGCCCATCCTGCAGGCCGGACACTTCTGCCCCCAGCGATTGCAGCAACTGGGTCATCGTGGCGATATCCGACAGTCGCGGCGCGTTGGTCAGCGTCAGTGGCTCTTCGCTCAGAAGTGTAGCTGGCATTAGTGTCAGGCAGGCGTTCTTTGCGCCTGCGATCGGTATTTCACCCTTGAGGGTGCCATTCCCCTTCACGCGTATCGAATCCATGCCCGCCTCAGCCTTTTTTGTTGTCCGCGCGTTTCCGAGCCTTCGTCTGCGCCTTGCGGCGTTGAAGGTTGGCCTTCAGCGCCGCTTTCAGCCTGTCTTCACGGCCGTCGCCTGCCTTCGAAGGATCGGACTTGCCGGTTTTTTTCTCCATGAGCCACTCTCTATCCCACGCGGCAATAAGCGTCCAGATTGCGCTTGCACCCTTTGGCGATAGCGTCTAATCAGCCGCCCACGAACCGGCGCTGTGGTAGCTCAGTGGTAGAGCACACCCTTGGTAAGGGTGAGGTCGAGAGTTCAATCCTCTCTCACAGCACCATCAATATCCCTTATTTTTATGTATCTCCTTGACTATAATGGCGTATTTCCATTCTTGTGTTACAAAACTTGTTACAAAGGAGGCG